>CBFIGX010000015.1:3810-9903 GCA_965662265.1 Flavobacteriales bacterium | reverse complement strand
CAGCCAGATATTTCAGTAGAACAAGGTTCGCATACGCCACCGCAATCTACACCCTCTTCATCTTGGTTTTGAACTCCGTCGTCACAGGTTCCTGGAATCAATCCGTCTCTATAAATGTACAGATTATCGTACCAGGCACTAGCTAAATTAGAAGTAATGTGAATGTGAGCAATATCACTTCTGGTTAAGTTTCCACCAACCATTGGACCAAAAGAAGAAATATCTACATCAACTGAAATCCACGATCCGGCAGAAATCCCTGGATTGGTTCCATCGTTAAAATTAATTTCGAGCCCAGTTGATCCTGCTTCGGTTGCATTACCTGCCCAGTCTACCAATTTAATATTGAATACTTTTCCTATTAGATCACTTTCATCCGTGTAAAAGTCAAAGTGAAGATGGGAAAACGCTGATGCATCTATTCGATTGTTTTCTACACTTATTCCTTGACATCCAGCTCCTGCATAACGTTGCGTTCCATTTCCTGCTAAATACTCTTCTGTTACTGCAGAACCTCCACACAAACCAAAATCGAAATTATCTATGGTCACATTTGCGTAGGCATCACTGTAAATAGAAATCACATTTTCTGGCTCTCTTGCCGGGGGCGTAGGTGCAGGCATCATGGGTGGGCCTACAATACATGCTTGGCAAACACCACCACAATCTATTCCTGTTTCATCTTGATTTTGTATTCCATCTGAACATGTACCTGGAATTAACACCTCTTTATACAGGTAAACATTGTCATACCAAGCATTCTCTAAATTAGAAGTAATGTGTATTTCTGCTATATCACTTCTGGTTAAATTTCCTCCAACCATTGAACCAAAAGAAGAAATATCTACATCAACTGAAATCCATGACCCAGAAGACATAGCGGTTGTTGTTCCTGCATTAAAATTAACTTCCAACCCTGTAGAGCTTGAAGCGTTAATATTACCTGCCCAATCCACAAGTTTTAAATTAAATACTTTACCAATTAAATCGGTGTCGTTTGTATAAAAATCGAAATGAATATTATTAAACTCAGATGCGTCTAATCGGTTGTTATTAAATATGATTCCTTGACATCCAGGGCCAGAATAATGTTGAACAGCATTGCCCGAAATTACCTCTTCACTAGCTCCAGAACCTGAGCACAAACCAAAATCAAAATTATCTATTGGAGTGTCCTCATAGGCATCGCTGTAAAAAGAAATCACGTCTTCGGGTTCTCTTTCTGGGGGAGTTGGTGCAGCCGTCGAAGGTCCACCATAGTCAACACAAGTTCCATTTTCACATATTTCGTCGATTTCGCAAACAACTTCCTCGCAAGGATCTATGATTTCTGTACTATTTAAAGTAATATTCGTTAAAGTCACAGCAACATCTGGTGTATTTACATACAATAAAAAGGAACTATACGTATTGCTTCCTTGAGCAGGAATAATGACTGAGTAGTTCGCCTCTGCCGAACCACTAACGGTAACCGAACTTGTGCTAAAACTAGGTTCAGTATCTGGGTATGGAAAATATTCAAATTTAAAATAAAGTTCAACATCTGCTCCGTCTGTAGTTCCAGTAAAGCTAATTTCTCCAGGGTTGGCAAAATTTAGAGGATACATACTTACGTCTTCATTGGCAAAACCAGCCCAAGGCTCTGATGATGAGGGGTTTGTGTAACTCATTCCATCAACAATTGACCCTCCGAAACTTCCAGAGAAAATAATATTTGAATTGGTTTGGGCAAGTAGCGAAAAGCTACTTAAAACAAACAGTAAGTAACTGAATTGTAATCTTGAAATCATTTTTTCTCTTTTTGAAATTTTATCAAATATAACTTATTAAGTAAAAAACACGCTTATTAAAGTCAATTTCCTAAGTATTCTCTGGTAATGAAGTATCATATAAATAGATTATTTGTGTTTAAAAAATAACCTGACCATTGAGACTCCACTTACAGATTTTCATTGGAACCGATTTTGGGAAAATCTTAAGAAGAATAGTAATTGAAAAGTTTTGAAATCAGCTATATTTAGAGAGTGACCTGAAAAGAAATTCTAAATTCCGGGTTATAATAGAAACTACTAAAAATATACTCCTCAGATTTGTATGGATAGTACCATTTATTAGTTGCACTAAGTAAGTTACTTGCACTTAAAGATACCCTAGATTTTTCAGAAATTTGTTTTGCTACATTAAAGTTTAAGTTGGGTTTAGGAGCCTGGTAAACATCTACTGCTCCTTTTTGCACAATAACAATACTTTCTCCTGATACATTAAAATTTGCGCCAATATTCCAGCCATTATTCTGGTATTGTGAGTACGCGTTAATAATGTATGGAGCCTGTCCATACATTTTTCTTGTATCAGAATGTTCTGGGTCATATGCTCGAATTAGTTCTAATTCACCTGCATCAATTTGAGTTGAAGATTTTATTAAAGAGGCATTAAACCCAACGTTTAAATACTCCCCTTCGTCGAGCACTATTTTCTTTTTATACTCAAACTCCAATCCTAACAATATAGCCTCATCTACATTTCTCCATGATAATTCTACATTTTGAGCTTCAACATTCATAACCTGTTCTATTGGGTTGATGAAATTTTTGAAAAAACCAGACATTGATAATAAGCCGGCACCTGGGAGATATTTCTCATATCTTAAATCAAAATTATGAATTAAGGTCCTTTCTAAACCTGGATTCCCTGTAAACTGATAATTGGTTGTGAAATCGTACCATGAAATTGGAGAGATTTCTCTAAAACTTGGTCGAGCCAAGGTTTTTCCATAGGAAGCTCGAATATGGGTGCTTTCGTCAAGAGAATATTTCAAATTTAAAGAAGGTAAAACATCTATATTACTCAAACTACCTTTATCTTTAGAAGGATCAGAGCTTACAGCATTAATTTCTGTTGTCTCTACTCGAATTCCCCCTGTCATCTCCAATAAATCTATTGGAATTATCTTGCACATTAGGTAAGAAGCAAAGATACTTTGATCGGCTGTGAATTGATTGTTTAATTGTGAAAAATCTAGTAATTCAATGTGAGTTGTGCTTCCTCCGTTGTTCAATAGAGAAGAACCAACAACCATATTCGACGGGGTGAAGAAATCATCTAAATTATTTTCGTACTCTAGACCTACAGCCTTAAATCCATATCGATATTCTTTGTTTTCTCTCTCTTTATAAAGAAAAGAGCTACCTATCTTTAAATATTCTTCTGCATTAAAATCAAGTTTATAATCAATTTTAAAATTCATGTTTTCTTCCTCTAGAAACCTAAAATAACGAGTCGGAACTGGATACAAATCGTCTCTTATTGCATAGGTAGGAACGGTGTCTTGATAAAATTCTCCTGTTTCTTCATCTTCTATAAGAAAATACTCAAAAGAATTTGTAAACACTTTTAAATCTGGAGTATTTTGATACGATTTAGTATACCCAAGATTCCATGATAACTCACTGTCATATTTTTTTAAAAATTCATGGGTACCACTCAACTGATTTGTAAAAATTTGTCGTTCCAAATATCTTTGTGTTCGTTGTTCTTCAAATAAACCATTATCATCTGATTTATTTTCGCCTAGAAAGTATTTAGCAGAACTCTGACCGCTTTGGTTAAGCATACTCACAAATTGCAAGCGATTTGTTTTGTTTAATTTTAAAGCCGTAGAAAGAAATAAAGAAGCAAAAACATTTTCATCTCCTCTTGATTCTCTACCTAACTTTTGACCCAATAAACTTTGAACTCCTTCACCAGTTTGTGTATACCTTCCAATTTCTGCATTTTCATAATATTTATACTTCTTTTTGTAAGTAAGACCCGAATTAAATCCAAATTCTTTGTCTTTAATTAGATACTTATTCCCTAAACTAAAGCTAAAGGACTGGTTTAAACCTGATTTAAATCTTTCCAAATCCCAATTTTTCGAAAATGATTGCGTAGCCATAGAGAGCGAATCATTGGCAAAAACACGAGCTTTCTCAAGCCACTCTCCTCTATCTGTCCAACCATAATAATTACCATTCTCATCTTGAACATCTTCCAAAGTCATGTTTGCATAGGTTTCATCTTGACTTTGGGCAAAGTAAAAAGCTTCTTCGTAAGACGAGGGAGCATAGGTATTAACGCCGTTTTCTTGTATAAAAGATGGAATGGACCTAAGTCCGTCATCAAAACCGAGCCAGTCTGAGCTGCTTCTAACTTGACCGATGAAATTGTCGTTTAAATTTGACAAATTACTGTAACCAGTTGAGTAATTAAATTGAACCTCCAAAGAATCTGGAAAATCACTAGTTGCAACATTAACTAGACCTCCGGTAAAATTTGCAGGCAAATCTGGAGTAAAAGTTTTGTATACAAGAATATTATCAATAACATTCGCTGGAATTAAATCCATCTGTACCGAATTCTTGTTCGGGTCTAAACTAGGTAAGGATACACCATTTAATACAGCCAAACTGTAACGATCACTCAAACCCCTTACATATACATATTTACCGCCTTGAACGTTTACTCCGGAAACATTTTTAACCGCATCTGCAGCATTTGAGCTACCAGTGATACTCATTTGCTTTTTTGAAAGCGTATTTATGAGTCCTGCTGATTTTTTTTGAACGTTTACCACATAAGATTCTTCCCTGCGGTCAACTTTTGAAACAAGATCTACTGAACCTAGTGTAATGGTTTCTTCGATCAACTCAAAATTACATTCAGTATCTTTTTGCAAGTTTATTTGAATGGTATCGGCTTGATATGAAATGTATTGACATACTATCAAATGTTTTCCACTTGGAACATTCACCAAATTATAGTTCCCATCAAAATCTGTAATAGTTCCGTTATTTGTCTGAAGTAAATAAATAGAGGCACCTACTAGCTCTTCATTAGTTTCTTTATCAAGAACTTTTCCGAAAACTCGGAATTTATTTTGGTTTAATTCAGATTGCGCATTAGACGTTAAAAATATACAAAATGAAATGCTTAGAAATAATTTTCTCACGGTTATAGATTCAATATTATGTCAGCAAAAAAAATGAAATAGTGTTACAGAATCCCTTCTTATATGTTAACAAATAATACTTATTACAAATACTAAGTCTCGATATGTTCATTATTATGAAATGTTGATGTAATAATAATGGAAGAATATTGTATCAATCAATTTTAAAAAACTAAATATAAAAAAATGAAAAACACATTTACTCTTTTAATTTGCTTTGTAAGCATTGTATTTTCTACAACTGGTCAAAGTATTGTAGTTTCAGATAATGTTGGATCTGGCGATGTATACTGGACTTCAGAAAACACTTATCACCTTGACGGAGGAGTTTACGTAAATGATGGAACAACCTTGCACATAGCTCCAGGAACTATAATTAAAGGTATGTCGGGTCAAACAGAATCGGCTTCTTTTTTGTGTGTAGCAAGGGGTGGGAAGATAATGGCAGAAGGTACTGCAGAAGCACCCATTATTTTCACTTTTGAAGCAGATCCATTGGATGGTTCAACACCATTAACCACAAGAGGTCAATGGGGTGGCTTGATTGTTTTAGGTAGTGCTGGTTTAAATTCTACACCTGGAGTTTCTTCCATAGAAGGAATCCCTACAACAGAACCACGCGGTCAATATGGTGGAGATAATGATGCAGATAATTCAGGTGTTTTACGATATGTTTCTATAAGACATGGTGGAACAGAAATAGGAGCGGGAAATGAAATTAATGGCTTAACCTTAGGTGGTGTTGGTTCTGAAACACTAATTGACCATGTAGAAGTAATAGCAAATAACGACGACGGAATTGAGTTTTTTGGAGGTACTGTGAGTGTTACCCATGCATTCGTTTCTGCCTGTGGCGATGACAGCTTTGATTATGATGAAGGCTGGAGAGGTCAACAAAATTCTCATTGGGTAGCAATAGCAGCATCAGATGATGGAGACAGAGGTGGAGAGCACGACGGTGGAACAGATCCTGAAACTGCCCAACCATTCGCAACTCCAGTTATTGATTCTGCAATTTTTATTGGGAGAGGTATAGATGCTGGTAAACGTGCAATTACATTTAGAGATAATGCGGGTGGCCATTATTCAAATTCGATTTTTTA
>CBFIGX010000015.1:0-3710 GCA_965662265.1 Flavobacteriales bacterium | reverse complement strand
AGAGGTATAGATGCTGGTAAACGTGCAATTACATTTAGAGATAATGCGGGTGGCCATTATTCAAATTCGATTTTTTACAACTATGCACAAGGAATTGACATCGAAGATTTACCGGAAGGTGAAGATTCATATTCACGATTCTTGAATGGAGATTTAACTTTTACAAACAACATTGTTGATTGTGGGTCAGATATTTTTGTTACATCCACTGGTGAAGATTTATCAGAATATTTCGAAATAAACGGAAATGTATCAAACACCGACCATGGTATGGTGTGGTATGAAAATGAGGTTTACATGAATAATCATTCAAATTGGGCTAGCTGGACCTTAGCAGCAACATCAGGTTGGGTTAAAATGAGCGCTGCTAATGTTTCGATTACAGAAGTCGATGAAATTATAAATACGATTTATCCAAATCCAATTGTCAATAACTCTGTAAGTGTTTCTTTTAAAACGCAACAAAAAGGAATTTGCTTTATAAACAACTCTTTGGGACAATTACTTCAACGTATTCCATTCGATTCGAATAATCTTGAAATAAACAACTTAACTGAAAGAGGATCTTATTTTGTTAAAATAGAATTGAATTCAGGGCAAGTAATTAATAAGGTTTTAATTAAGTAATTAAATCCCTAAATAAAAAAAGGCTCAATAATGAGCCTTTTTTTTTGCTTAACAATTAATTTATGTGTCTAAGACAAACTTATAACCAACACCTTTTACCGATTTAATACAATCTATTTCTAACTTGTTTCGGATTCTTGTTATATGAACATCAATAGTTCTATCACTAACAATTGTGTCTCCCCATATTTTATTGTAAATTTTTTCTCTACTAAACACTTTATTTGGTTTTTCTGCAAGTAATAAAAATAATTCAAATTGTTTTTTGGGGAGTTCGTACTCTTTATTCTTTACCTCTATTGTATATTTTTCCAAATTAATTTTAATGTCATTTAAATCAATCACATTATCATCTGCAATTAATGAAATATCAGAAGATGATTTTTCTTGTTTATCAATTCTAGACCTAATTGCATTAATTTTTTTTGAAAATAATTGAATGTTTATAGGTTTAGCAACAAAATCATCACACCCAGCTTCGTATGCTTTAATTTTAGTGTAGTCATCTGAAGATGCTGATAACATTAGAATATAAGTTTGCGTATTAAAATGTCTAATTTTTTTACAGAGCTCTATTCCATCAATTTCAGGCATCATAACATCTAACACAACAATGTCAGGTTTAAAACTTTTGTATTTATCAAAAGCATCTTGACCATCAATAGCAGTTTGAACACTTAATTTTAATTGCTTGAGGTTATACTCGAGAAATGTTCTTATATCTTCGTCGTCGTCAACTAGTAGTAATTTCACAGTGGTGAAGTTCTGTTATTTCTATTTGTATTGAGTTATTTATATTTAAATTTTATGTTAAAAACTTGTTAAAAGTTTGTTAATTTATTTATAAAATTAGCTATAGTCTTCAAGATTTAATCTATAACCTATTCCGTGAATACATTCAATTAAATTATTTGAAGTTTTTGATCTAATATTACTAATATAAGTATCAATAATTCTAGGTTTTACGGATTTACTCCAAAATTGATTAATCAACTCATCTCTCCAACAAATTGACCCCTTTTTACTACTTATGTAAAATAATAAATAGAATTCTTTAACTGACAGATTTACCTGTTTGCCTTTATATAAAACTTTGTGTTTACTCGAGTCAATAACCAAGCCAGGGTAATTAATTACCTGTTCTTTATTCCCAAATTTAAGGAGTGCATTAATTTGAGCAAAAAATAGTTTTGAAGATTGGTTTATATTAAAGACGCTTTGCGCTCCTGAATTAAGCGCAAAAATAGCTTCGTAACTAGCTGTTTCTTTTGTCAATGAAATAATAATGGGTTTGTTAATATTTTTAGAATCAATTTGTTTTACGAAATTTTCTATGTCCGTGTCATTAATTTCTATCATGCCTGCCAATACATCAAATCTTTTTCCATTGATAATTTTGAATGCCTTATCATAATTATCACAAATCAAAACATCGAAATTTTTTTTAGTTAAAAAATTAATGTGTTTATCAATTTGTTTTTTATCATCAACAACAAATACAATATTACTTCTCATACGAACTTTTACACCAAAAGAAGTTTAATAATATTTCATTTCAGTTTCATAAGTGTTAAAGAAATATTAAAGATATGATTTTGTTAGTGTATAAAAAAAGGTCATGTTATTGTTGATAATAACTTGACCTATAAGGCTCCCCTATGAAGTTATCGTTCAAAAAGATTTTGGAATGATTTGAAAAAGTTTAGCGAATGAAAACTACTTCATTTTTTTAATGACTTTTCCATTTTCATATATATAAAATAACAATTGGCCTTGCTGATGTAATTTATGAACACGTCCTTGAACATCTATCATTTTAACAAGTGATTTATTGTCATAAAAGATTTCACTTAAACCAACACTTTCAGAAACAATGATTTGCCCTACCATGCCCATAGAAGCATGACCATATAAAGTACAATCATAATTATAGGTCCCAGGTATATCAAAAGTAATAGTTCCCATAACGCCAGCTGATTGTTGAACAGGAAGTGACTCTATGTTTGCTGGATTATCAAAAGGTTGTCCATTTAATGTGTTAATCCCAAAATTCACATCATGAGTACCACCTTCTAACATAAAAGTAACACTATCTCCTACTTCAATATTTAACATACTTGGTGTGTAAGTCATTCCAGGACCAACATATACTTGATGCCAATTTTGCGCATACCCAATAGATGAAACTATAAATAATAGTGTTAATGTTGAAATAAGATTTTTCATTTTTAGAGTTTGTTTAATTAATACGCTAACAAATATAATAAATAAAATACGTCAAGTTGTTTTAAAAAAATAACCTGACCTGTAAGGCTCACCTTGTAAGTTCTCGTTCGAACCGCTTTTGGAAGAATCTTAAGAAGTTTAGGCACTAAAAATTAGAAGTTACAGACACAGATAGACTTATTTAGTCATAATTAATATATAGTCCCAATAATTTGGATCACCTATACCAACTCCGGGAGTGTACAATAAAGTTGGAATACTTGGTGTATTTTGAATATAATTTTCAATAATTTCATATGAATTTATTGACTCCCAAATAGAATCAATTGAATATTCATATTCAATATTATGCTGATTTAAATCAATATGATTTAAATCATTAGGGAACTCTATATTAGTTAATATTTGTTCCAAATTAATTGTATTTTCAAAGTTTTCAGGATATAAAATTTGACCTAAGCCCATCCAAACTATAGTTCCATTAAATACGGATATTGAATTATTATAAATTAACTCTATACTCCCAAAATCTCCTGGAGGGTAGTAATTTACACTCAAAGGAATACTGTCATTAGAATAATCATTTTCATTGATTGGTATTTCAAAGTAACCCTCAAAGTTATATGTCAAATAATCTACTTTAATCAAAATTAAACTATTATTTGTCATATTTATTTCATTATCATCACCGCATGAGTTAATTAGTAAAAGCATACTAATCAGTAAAATATAAAACAGTGTGTTTTTCATATCAATTATTTTATCAATTCAAATGTAAGAAATAAAAAAGGTAAGTTATTTTTAAAAACAACCTGACCTATAGGGCTCCCATTGTTGGTTCTCGTTCGAACCGCTTT
>CBFIGX010000014.1:18811-21597 GCA_965662265.1 Flavobacteriales bacterium | reverse complement strand
CTGCAATTCATAATATCCCTCATCAATTGCAGGAAGGTCTATTAAATACTTTTGTCTTAACACTTCTACCTTGTTTGTATATACCACATTTATACTGGTTTCTTTTACAAGATGAATTTCGTAATGAATAGAGTTGTCTAAGTTTGCTTCAAGATGCATACTTAATTGGTAGGCCTCCGCTTTTTGATCTAAGACAATCTCTTTAAGCCAAAATTCAGGATTTGAAAGATGTGCCGACGTGGTTTCGGTCAAAACAAAGCCGGGAACATTTTGCTTGGTAAATATCTTTTTATTTTCTCCCGAGCCTCTGCTTTTGTCATGACCCAGATACTCGCCGCCATCGGTATTTTTGTAATAATGGATTTGTGAGTTTGCTGCCACTCCCTCTGTATGAACGTGATAGTTATTGTTTACTTTAAAGGTAAAGACCTTTAAGTGCTTCTGAGACGGCACTATTGATTTGTGTTCATTAAGGCTAAAGTTCTGTGCCATCACAAATGGTGTTAAGAACACAAAGAAAACGTAAAGTGTGTGTTTCATGATATTATTGTTTTTGATTGATAATCTAGTATGGCTTGGTACACCCAAGCACTAATCGGGAAGGCTTTCTAAAGTTAGTGAAATTAGACCACACATACTAATAAACATATAATTATATATAGCAATACATGGCAAGTATTTTAAAGGAAAGCAATGTGAACAAAAGGTGTGGACGGTTTTTGCCTATAAAATACAAAGAGTACAAATAGTAATATGAGCTTAAAAAGGGCAGATTATTGGACATTAAGTATAGGTAATAGCACCTAATATTGCTTTAAAAGCGTCATTTTTTTGTTCGATGTGGCTCATATGTCCAGCATTTTGTAGCAGGTAAAAGTGGCTATTTGCAGAATAGGCGTCCATAGCTAATTGCTTAGAATCTAGAATAGGGTCTATTGCACCAGCAATGGTATGGCATCGTTTGTTTAAAAGAGCTTGTGTGTGCCGATGGTCTTTGCGCTGTCGCATGGCCCACAAGGCCTGTTTGATGCTTTCTGGGAGTAGTTTTTTTGCCTCCTTGCTAAGGTGGTTCATGGCGTCTTTGTAGGAAGGTCTTAATTTTTGAGGAAAGAGCTGCTTGATGGCGCTGCTGAGATATACATTTTTTTTGCTATAGAGGGCTTTTATGGCACGGTCTCTATTGGCTTTTTTATCATTATTATCGGGCCTTGCCGTGGCATGAAAAAGCACAAGTTGTCGAATATTTTCGTGCTGTTTGGCCGCCATTTCTAGGGCAATATAGCCACCCATAGAGTGGCCTATTAGGTTGTATTTTTTTAGCTTAAGATGTGTACAGAGTTGAAGTACAACTGAGGCGTAGTCGGCCATACTGGGGCTGTAGTTGGTAAATCCATCAGAAAGGCCAAAGCCAGGAAGATCTATACGTACTATTTGATACTGTTCGGCGAGCATTTGGCTTAGCTCATCCCACATACCTAGGTTTTCTAAAAAACCATGAATAAGCACTATAGCGGGGCCACGGCCATGGCATTGGTAGTGAATGTTTTGTTGCTCTACAGAAAAAAAAGGCATGGCTCAATGGCTTCAAGAGTGGCTATTAGGCCATCAAGGCTTCTATCTCTTCAATTTCTATAGGGATGTTTGCCATCAGGTTTATTGGGCCATTATCGGTCACCAAGATGTCATTTTCTAAACGAATACCCAGTCCTTCTTCAGGGATGTATATGCCGGGCTCGCAGGTAAATACCATGCCCGCTTTAAGAGCTTCTGTCCACGAACCCACATCGTGTACATCTAGTCCTAAGAAATGGGAGGTGCCATGCATAAAGTATTTTTTATAGGCAGGCTTTTCTGCCGACTGATGTTTTACCTCATCTTCACTAAGTAGTCCTAGCCCTAGGAGCTCATTAGTCATCAGCTCGCCTACTTGGGTATGATAGTCGTGAAGGTAGATGCCAGGCACCAATAGTTTGGTAGCAGCTTTTAATACCCTAAGCACAGCTCCATATACTTCTTTTTGGCGATCGGTAAATCGGCCATTTACAGGCACACAACGAGTCATGTCGGACGCATAATTGGCATATTCGGCCCCAAAGTCCATTAATATTACATCGCCGTTATGGCAAGGCTGGTTATTGTCAATATAATGTAAAACGCAAGCATTAGCGCCCGACGCGATAATAGGGGTATAGGCAAAACCTCTAGATCTGTTGCGCACAAATTCATGAATGATTTCGGCCTCTATTTCGTATTCCATTTGCCCGGCTTTAATGGTTTTAAGAATTCTACGAAAAGCGCCATCGGTAAGATTACAGGCTTTTTGAATGAGTTCTATTTCTACCGGATCTTTAATGGCCCGAATGCTGTGCATGATAGGTGCTGAGCGCTGGTAGTTATGAAGTGGATATTGCTCGCGTATCCATTTTCCAAATCGGGCATCTCGGGTTTCTACTTCTATTTTGGCGCGCCCGTGTTCGTTACTGTTAAGGTATACGTGTTGCGCTTCGCTCATTAGGTTTTTTAAGATGCTTTGAAATTGGCTGAGCCAATACACGGTTTTTATACCAGAGGTTTGAAAGGCTTGTGCTTTGTTTAGCTTAGCTCCTTCCCAAACGGCAATGTGTTCGTTGGTTTCTTTAAGAAAGAGAATTTCACGGTGTTTGGCATCAAAGGCATCAGGAAAAATTAGTAAGATACTTTCTTCTTGGTCAACGCCCGATAAATGAAAAAGATCGTTGTTTTGTCTAAAGGCCATGGTGCCATCGGCATTGGTAGGCATTAGGTCA
>CBFIGX010000014.1:16733-18712 GCA_965662265.1 Flavobacteriales bacterium | reverse complement strand
TCAACGCCCGATAAATGAAAAAGATCGTTGTTTTGTCTAAAGGCCATGGTGCCATCGGCATTGGTAGGCATTAGGTCGTTGGCATTAAAAATAGCAAGCGATTTTGCTTGTAAAGCTTGGCAAAAACGCGCTCTGTTTCTGGTAAATAAACCCGAGTCTATAGTTTCGTATTTCATGCCTTTATCTGGTTTTAGTATTAGCTTAAGCAAATATAACTTTCCTACAGCAATCGTAAAAGGAACGCAGTTTAATTTAAATGTCTGCGCACAGCATAGCTTTCTTTTTTGTGTTACAACATTTAAAATCAACTTATTACTCTAATTAACACCTGCAAAAAAAAATCTTATTAAGAATGAATATTAATTGGTGTTATGGTTGTAGGATGGACTTCTGTGTAGTAAATTTGTACTCTTGTTAATTAGAATTAAAAAACCTAGAAAATAAAAGCATTATGAGCAATAGCGTTGGCCTATTTTCATCGTCGCTGGGAAGGAAGTTTCTGATGGCCATTACAGGACTATTCCTTTGTAGTTTCCTTGTTGTACACTTAGCCGGTAATATTACCTTGTTTACGGATTCTGTTCAATTTAACGAGTATACGCGCTTTATGTCGTCTAACCCAATTATTAGGGTGATGGAAATTGTACTGGTACTTGGTTTTATCACACATATTATTGATGCGGTACTTTTAACCAAAGCCAACAAGGCTGCGCAGCCTGTTGCTTATGCTATGGATCGCAAGAAGAGCTCTTGGTATGCCCGCAACATGGGGCTTACTGGTTCTATCATTCTAGCTTTTTTAGTACTTCACTTGCAATCTTTTTGGTATACCTACAAGTTTGGTGAAGTAGCTATGACCCTCGACAGTTCTGGTGCAGCAATAAAAGACATGTATACAATTGTAACAGCGTCTTTTTCGCAGTTGTGGTATGCCGCTCTATACGTAGTTGCTATGGTACTATTAGGTTTTCACCTTAACCATGGCTTCCAGTCGGCTTTCCAATCTATGGGATGGAGACACAAAAAATATACGCCATTGTTTAAAAAGTCAGGCACAGCCTTTGCACTACTGATAACCTTAGGGTTTGTATCATTCCCTATCTATTTCTACATTTCTCAACTATAAGCCGATGAAAGATTTATTCGATTCTATTCCAGAAGGTCCTTTAGCTGACAAGTGGACCAAATACAAATCCGATGCGAAGCTGGTAAACCCAGCCAATCGTCGTAGCATAGATGTTATTGTGGTAGGAACAGGTCTTGCCGGTGCTTCTGCTGCCGCTTCTTTAGGGGAAATGGGCTTTAACGTGAAGTCGTTTTGTTTTCAAGATTCACCACGACGTGCGCACTCTATAGCGGCACAAGGTGGTATTAATGCGGCAAAAAATTATCAAAACGATGGTGATAGCACGTATCGTTTATTTTACGACACGATAAAAGGTGGCGACTATAGATCTCGCGAAGCCAACGTATACCGTTTGGCAGAGGTGTCTACAAATATTATTGATCAATGTGTGGCTCAAGGGGTTCCTTTTGCCAGAGAATATGGTGGTTTACTAGATAACCGATCTTTTGGTGGTGTACAGGTGCAACGTACTTTTTATGCCAAAGGCCAAACGGGTCAGCAGTTACTCATTGGAGCATACCAAGCGTTAAGCCGCCAAATAAATAAGGGTACTGTTACCATGTATAACCGCCACGAAATGATGGATATCGTAAAGATTGATGGTAAGGCGCGAGGTATTATAGCAAGAAATCTTATCACAGGAGATATAGAGCGTCATTCGGCACATGCCGTAGTGATAGCATCGGGTGGTTATGGAAATGTCTTTTATTTATCTACCAATGCGATGGGATCTAACTGTACAGCGGCGTGGAAATCATATAAGCAAGGGGCTTACTTTGGAAACTCTTGCTTTGTGCAAATTCACCCTACTTGTATTCCAGTATCTGGCGATCACCAGTCTAAGCTAACACTG
>CBFIGX010000014.1:14840-16634 GCA_965662265.1 Flavobacteriales bacterium | reverse complement strand
GCCTTTGGAAACTTGGTTCCTAGAGATGTAGCTTCTCGTGCTGCTAAAGAGCGATGCGATGCTGGCTATGGCGTTACCGCTACCGGCGATGCCGTCTTCTTAGATTTCTCGGATGCCATAAATCGCCTTGGTAAAGATGCTGTTGAAGCACGCTACGGAAACCTATTTCAGATGTATGAAAAGATTACGGCTGAAAACCCTTATGTACTTCCAATGAAAATATATCCTGCAGTACACTATACCATGGGAGGTGTTTGGGTAGATTATAACTTACAAACTACCGTGCCAGGATTATTTGCCGCCGGAGAATCTAACTTCTCCGATCACGGTGCAAATAGGCTTGGGGCCTCCGCATTAATGCAAGGTTTAGCCGATGGTTATTTTGTGTTGCCATATACGATTTCTAATTATTTAGCAGATGATATTCGTACAGGTCCTATATCTATAGAAAATGCCGCTTTCGAAACTGCCGAAAAAGCCGTTAGAGAGCGTTTAGACTTCTTTGAGAATAACAAAGGAACTAAGTCTGTAGATTATTTTCACCGCCGCTTAGGTAAGGTGATGTGGGATAAGTGCGGTATGGTGCGCAGTAAAGAAGGTTTAGAAGAGGCACTTAAAGAAATTAATGCCATACGCGAAGAATTTTGGAGCGATGTGCGCGTGCCAGGCACCCAGAAAGGACTTAACCAAGAGCTCGAAAAAGCAGGTCGTGTGGCCGACTTTATAGAGTTAGGCGCCCTTATGTGTCACGATGCTCTGAGTAGAGAAGAATCGTGTGGAGGACACTTCAGAGAAGAATACCAAACGCCAGAAGGAGAGGCTTTGCGTAATGATGAAGATTATACCTTCGTATCTGCTTGGGAATATAAAGGAGAAGGTAAAACACCAGAACTTCATAAAGAAGTCCTGGAATATGAAAATATTGAGTTGAAACAAAGAAGCTACAAATAATGGCTGGAATGAATTTAACACTTAAAGTATGGCGCCAAAAGGGTGCCGAAGACAAAGGTCGTATCGTAGAATACAAGATGTCTGATATTTCACCAGATATGTCTTTCCTAGAAATGATGGATGTTTTAAACCAAAGCCTCATTGAAAAGGGTGATGTTCCTGTAGCTTTTGATCATGACTGTCGTGAGGGTATTTGTGGAAGCTGCTCTATGTATATTAACGGTGAGCCTCACGGTCCAGAAAATTTAATTACTACCTGTCAGCTTCACATGCGTTCTTTTAAAGATGGCGACACCATTTACATTGAGCCATGGCGTGCTTCGGCATTTCCAGTGATTAAAGATTTGGTGGTCGATCGCTCCTCTTTTGATGCTATTATCCAAGCCGGAGGTTACGTGTCTGTAAATACATCTGGTAATACTCAAGATGCAAATGCCATCCCGGTGCCTAAGGCCGATGCAGATAAAGCTTTTGATGCAGCTACATGTATTGGCTGTGGAGCCTGCGTTGCCACCTGTAAAAACTCTTCGGCTATGTTATTTACCTCGGCCAAAGTATCTCATCTTTCGCTCTTACCACAAGGTAAGGTAGAAGCCCAAGAACGGGCACTAAATATGGTGGCTAAGATGGACGAACTTGGCTTTGGAAATTGTACCAATACTGGCGATTGTGAAGTGCAATGCCCTAAGGGAATTTCACTAGACAATATAGCCCGAATGAATAGAGAGTATTTATCAGCTTCTGTAAAATCTGAAAAGTAAGTACTTCGAGTTCTACCACCGAATTTAGTAGGTATTTAAGCGTTCCTTAACTGCTTAAAACAAACCTTATGGAGTAGGTCTA
>CBFIGX010000014.1:9607-14741 GCA_965662265.1 Flavobacteriales bacterium | reverse complement strand
TATCTCTAGCTCCCAGTTGGCCCTTAGTTGTATTGGTTCGGTGTAGTAAAATACCGATTCTGCTTTTTTGTGTTTAAAATAATTACCAGCGGTCCAACGTCCATTATTATCGTCATCTAACATCAAACGAAGGTCATACTTGCCTGGGAGTAATTCAGAAAAAAATATCTGCTCGTTATTGTGTTTGCTTGCAATAACAAGGTCGTTTTGTAATAGTTCTACCTTATAGTTTCGAGCATCTAACTGTATGTTTACTAATAAAGCGGCAAGGCTTTCTGCCGATTTGGTATATACTGCATATACCGTACTATCACTCTCTTGTTTATAAATGCTCTCTATAGCTCCTTGTTCAAGAGTTATCGTATAGTTTTTATCCCCTGTGTAGGGAAAGTAAATATCAAGGTTAAAGTCAGACAGTTCGTAGGTAAAAGGAATAATAAGGCTGTCAGAGATGACACTTATTTTCGTCTTGTAGATACTATCTATAGGCACTGAAGAGCTAATCCTAACGGGAGAATTCTTAGCTATGTAGTTAGATGTTAAACTCAATGTGTGCGGAGCAATGCGCATGGTGCTGTCTCGCTTTAATAATAGGGTGTCTTTCCATAAATTGGTCTCCATGAAAACGTAACTCGAGTCATTTTGATCGATGAGAGGCCAAAGCAGGAGTTTTTCGTCTATTATTTGTGCTATATGATTGGAGTTGGGTACTAGGCTAATCTGCTCGCTAACAAGAGCTGTATTATAGGTAATAACCATGGGGACGTCTCTTTTTACATCTACCTGCTTCCTAGGAGGTTCTTCTTTAAAGAGCCATAAAATCCTATTTATGCTGTCCTCTGGATTTACCAGTTGTGTTGTAAATCCTATTTTTTCTGAGAAACCATCATACATGTAGTTGGCATTAATATCTTCAAATGCTACCATTTGGTAAAGTCCGCTACGAATATGATGTATAGAAAAATCACCATTTTTGTTCGTGGTACTAAAGTAGTTAGGCTTATTCTTGTATATAGTAGAGTCGTGTGTAAGGCTATCTTGTTGGTACAAACCTATCACTGTTCCTTCAGAAAGATTATTATTTGGGCAAGCGTGCACGCGGCCGAAAACACTTAGAGAATCTAGTATAGGCCCGGTACTAAAAACGAATGAAAAATTCTTCAACACATTCCCCTCGCGAAAATCTGTAATGGCATTACCAAAGTTAAAGGAATAGGTTGTGCTGTCTTGTAAATCGCTTTTAAGCTCAATCAGAATTCTAGTTCCTTTTTGGCTAATTTCTGGTTCTACCAATAATGGAGGGGAGATAAGGAGTTCGCTATTGATGTTTTTTAAATCTAAGAATTCATCAAACTGCAGTTCAATTTTTTGAGGTTTTACATTGGTTTGTCTCTCAGAAGGAAATGAATAAAGCAGTTGTGGAGGTACAGTATCTTTTTCTCCGCCATTGGGCTTTTGAATACTTGCACACATAGAGAGGAACATGGAGCACACAGCCCAAAAGACACTATAGATGATTGTATTTACGGTGGCTATTTTCATCATGTTTGCTTATTTAAAGCGCCAATCGTAAGTGTCTAGTTGCTCGATACAGGTTTTTAGAAGAGTTACACACTGGTCAATATCCTCTTTATGTGCCATTTCTATCACCTGGTGAATATGCCTAGTAGGTATAGAAACAGCTCCAGCTATAGAACCTCCAGGAGTACTTCGTTGTACACCCATGGTGTCTGTTCCACCTGCGGGAAGTATTTCTAGCTGTGTTTTTATTTTATACTTGCTAGCTACATCTTTCATGTAGTTAACCATCCGGTAGTCGCATATGGTTTGTGAGTCCATAATTTTGATGGCCGCACCTTTGCCGAGTTCGGTAATTTTTTCGTGTCCTGCGGCACCAGGAACGTCATAGGCAATTGTAGTATCGAGCCCAAAACCAAAGTCGGGCTGGATGTTTAAAGCCGACACCTGAGCTCCCCGAATACCAACTTCTTCTTGTACGGTAAACACTGCATATACATCATATGGAAAATCTTTTAGGTGTCTTAGGGTTTCTATTAAGATAAATACAGAAACTCTATTGTCAATAGATTTACAGTTTACACAGTCGCCCATCTCTATAAGAGCTCTTTGGCGAGTAATAGGATCTCCTACGGTTATCCATTTTTCTACCTCCGATTTCGGCATACCTAAATCAATAAAGAAGTCGGTAGTTTTTGCAGTTTTATTGCGCTCTGCCGGCGTCATCACATGTATTGGTTTCGACCCCATTACGCCAATAAGGTCTTTTTTTCCATGAATAATAACTCGTTGGGCAGTAAGTGTTTTGGGATCAAAGCCACCAAGGGTATGAAACCTCACAAAACCTTGCTCATCGATATGTGTAACAATAAATCCGATCTCATCCATATGGGCGGCAATCATCACTTTTTTATCTGAGGAGTGCCCCTTTTTTACAGCGGTAACATTTCCTAGATTATCGATACTATATTCGTCGACAAGTGGCTTAATTTCATTAATAATATGGGCTCTTATACGTTGTTCAAATCCTGGAGCACCAGGAACTTCACATATGTCAGCCAACCGTTTTACGTCTGCTTTTTTCATTATTCTATACGACTAAGTTTAAGCATATTGGTCATTCCTTTTTTAGTGATAGGCATACTTGCAATGTTAATGACCAAATCATTTTCATTTACTACTTCTTTAGACTTCAGAAGATTCTTAATGTCATTCATTGTTTCGTCGGTACTCACAAATTCATCGTAATAGTAGGCTCTCACGCCCCATAAAAGGCTAAGCGTATTCATGATATTTTTGTTGTGGGTAAAGATGCAGATTTTACTGGGAGGTCTAAAGCTTGATATTTTAAAAGCATTATATCCAGAATGCGTCATAGTCATAACGGCTTTAGCACCTACCTGCTCTGCAATGTTGCAAGCGTTGTAACATATGATATCAGAAATATAACGTCCATTTTTTTTATCTACAGGTGGAAGTGTCTTTATTTCTAGATGTGCATAATTTTCAACATTCTTAACCACTTTACTCATGGTTTTAATAACGCGCACAGGATATTTTCCTACGGATGTCTCACCACTAAGCATCACAGCATCTACACGGTCGTGAACGGCATTGGCTACATCGTTTACATCGGCTCTACTTGGGCTCAAGCTGTCTAGCATAGACTCCATCATTTGTGTGGCAATAATCACAGGGGTTGAATACTTGATGCACTTACTGGTTATCATTTTTTGAAGATTTGGAACGCGCTCCATAGGAACTTCCACACCAAGATCTCCTCGTGCTACCATTATGCCTCCTGATTGTTTGATTATAGCGTCTATTTGACGAATGGCTTCCGGTTTTTCAATTTTTGCGATTACCCTTGCTGCCGATTTTTTATCTCTAATAATTTGCTGTAGTTCTTTAACATCTTTTACAGAACGCACAAAAGACAAGCCAATCCACTCAATACCCATATCTAGCGCGCAGTCTAGATCGTTAAGATCTTTTTCAGTTAAGCAGGGAAGAGAAGTCTTTGTGTTTGGAAGGTTTACACCTTTTTTAGATTTAAGTTCACCGCCCTGAACTACTTTCGCCAATACCTCGTCTTTAGAGTTACTACTAATGGTTTTAAGAATTAGCTTTCCGTCATCAAGCATAATACGATCGCCAGCGCGAACGTCTTTTGGAAAATTAGGATAGGTGATGAAAACCCTAGTTTTGTCGCCCACACATTTGTTGGTGGTGATACAAATTTCTTGACCTCTCTTAAGATATTGCCCATCAAGAACATTTCCTATGCGAAGTTTAGGGCCTTGAAGATCACCTAGAACGGCAACATTTCTGTCTTCTTCAATGTTAAGTTCTTGAACCCAATCAAAGATTTGCCTTGCCTGTTTGTGGTTGCTGTGTGAAAAGTTAATTCGCGCTACATTAAGACCTGCCTTAAACATTTCTCTTAGCACCTCTTTATCGAAAGATGAGGGGCCTATGGTTGCTACAATTTTAGTATTGTTCATCAGATAATCAAATTTTCTTTAGATCGGAGTCGGTCAATAGCTACCTGTCGTGCGTTAACAACCCGATTTATAGTGTTAATGGCTAGTAATAATTTTTGAGTAGTTTTTTTACCAAAAACCCCATGTATTTGAAGATAATAATCGACTGTTTTATCTTCTGGGATTAACCGTTTAGTTTTAATAAGATCGTACTGGTGATCTTCAAAAATGGTGCCTTTTGTAGAGTTTCCATCTTTGCAACGTAATGCAGTTGTATTGGCATGCAAATACCATTGATTTTCATACTGAGTATCCCAATATTCATACAATGGATAGGTGCCTTTTTCTTGGGCCTCCGGATAGGTCATTTCTATATCTTCTTGGCTTCTTTGGAGCTCAATTTGAAATACTTTATTGATATGATAACAAAGTTGATATTCTTTTAATGGGCTGCATATGCCAATTAAAAGAAAGTCATAGTCATATTCAATATCAATCCGAATGTTTTTTTTCGCCATGGCTTAAGTCTGTTCCAGATGTAAAGCACCCCCAAAGGTACTTTTTTTCCTTAAAGAGCCAGCTTCTCACAGGCTTTTTTAGCTGCAGATTCTTCTGCTTTTTTCTTGGATCCTGAAGTGGCTTTAGAGAGAGGGCTTCCATTATAGTACAGGGCAATTTCAAACTGTTTATTATGCGATTCGCCTTCTTCACTAAGAAGTTCGAAGGCAAAAGGTATATTGTTTTTTTGTGCCCAATGAATAAAGTGTTTTTTATAACTACTTATTTGTTGCTCCAGCTCTGCCAGATCAAAATGTGTTTCTATGGTTTTAATAATAAACTGCTTGCAAAAGGCACTGCCTTTATCAATATGTATAGCTGCTATGAGGGCTTCAAATGCGTTTCCTACTACTGATGGCGGAAGGGGCTTACTAAGGGTGCTTTGTATAAATCGATCTAAGGCGTAGGTTTGCCCCAAATGATTAAGTGTTTTCCTACTCACAATTTTAGACCTTATATCGGTAAGAACGCCTTCATTTTTGTGAGGCAAGGATTCATACAAATATTCAGTGATAGCACTCTGTAACAGCGCATCGCCTAAAAACTCTAGACGTTCATTATTACCATATTTATCA
>CBFIGX010000014.1:8239-9509 GCA_965662265.1 Flavobacteriales bacterium | reverse complement strand
TTTCGGGTTTCATTTCCGCATCATCAAGTGCGTTTTGCATTACTTTCTTAGCACCTAAACCCTCTGGGTGAGGAGCAGTAATGTGGTGTGCATCAGCAGAAAGACCACCACCCATAACTTCGGCATAAATTTTAGCACCTCTTTTAATGGCGTGATCATAATCTTCAAGAATTAGCGTCCCGGCACCTTCGCCTAAAACAAAACCATCTCGATCTTTGTCAAAAGGTCGGGATGCAGTTGCAGGATCATCATTTCTTGTAGAAAGAGCTTTAAGAGCATTAAAACCACCAACACCTGCTTCATTTACAGAGGCTTCGGAGCCTCCGGTAATAATGATATCGGCTTTACCGAGACGGATGTAGTTGTAAGCGTCTATTAAAGCATTTGATGAAGAAGCACAGGCAGAAACCGTACTGAAATTGGGCCCTCTAAATCCGTATTTTATAGAAATCATTCCTGCGGCAATATCAGCAATCATTTTAGGAATAAAGAAAGGGTTAAATCTTGGCGTGCCTTCGCCTTTTGCGAAAGTAGAAACTTCGTCGTAGAATGTCTTAATACCACCAATACCCGACCCCCATATTACACCCGCACGATCAGGGTCGATGGTTTCAATATTTATTTGAGAGTCCATCATAGCCTCGGCTGTGGCAACCATGGCGTACTGTGTATATGGGTCTTGTTTTCGAGCTTCTTTTCGATCAAGATGATCGTTAGGGTTAAAATTTTTGATTTCGCAAGCAAATTGAGTTTTGAATTTTGAAGCATCAAAACGGGTAATAGGGGCTGCGCCACTTTTTCCTCGAATTAAGTTTTCCCAATATTCAGGAACAGTATTACCAATGGGCGTCAGCGCTCCCATTCCTGTCACAACTACTCTCTTTAATCGCATAAACAAAAATTAAATTTAAGCCTTCTCTATATATTCGATGGCTGCACCTACTGTAGATATTGATTCTGCTTGATCGTCTGGAATTTGAATGTCGAATTCTTTTTCGAATTCCATAATTAATTCAACTGTATCAAGTGAGTCAGCACCTAAGTCATTGGTGAAACTTGCTTCGTTTGTTACTTCACTTTCATCAACGCCTAGTTTGTCAACTATGATAGCTTTTACTTTAGATGCTACGTCAGACATGTTTTTTATTATTTTGGTTAATATTTCGATGCAAAGAAAAATATAAACTTAAAAATAGCCAAATTTTTTACCCTTTGAAATTTATTGTGGCACTTATTCAAAACTATTTAAATCTTATTTATGTTTGTCTTA
>CBFIGX010000014.1:6858-8141 GCA_965662265.1 Flavobacteriales bacterium | reverse complement strand
AATAGCCAAATTTTTTACCCTTTGAAATTTATTGTGGCACTTATTCAAAACTATTTAAATCTTATTTATGTTTGTCTTATGAATCGAATAGCTATTTTAGCCTCAGGATCTGGATCTAATGCCGAAAACATAATCCATTACTTTGCCCATTACATCAACGTTGAGGTATGTTTAATTCTTTCTAACAATAAGGAAGCTTATGTATTAGAAAGAGCTAAATCATGTCATGTTCCTTCTCGTATTTTTTCTAATACAGAACTTAATAATACAAAAAACGTTCTTCGTACACTAAAAGAATTCAATGTAAGCATTGTAATTTTGGCCGGATTTCTTCTTAAAATTCCAGAATATTTAATTGAGGCCTATCCAAATAGAATTGTTAATATTCATCCGTCTTTATTGCCGAAATATGGAGGCAAGGGAATGTATGGGATTAATGTACATCGAGCTGTAGTAGCTGCCGGTGAAAAAGAAACGGGCATTACGATTCATTATGTAAACAAACATTACGACGATGGAGCGCATATTTTTCAGGCTAGATGCGAAGTAAAACCCACAGATAGCCCAGAACAAGTGCAAGAAAAAGTAAGCGAACTAGAACGAATACACTTTCCTAAAGTTATCGAAACACTGCTCTGATGAAAATTAATATATACACCGACGGCGCAGCAAGTGGAAATCCAGGGCCAGGAGGCTATGGTATTGTTATGACGGCTGGAAGCCATCGCAAAGAGCTGTCTGCCGGATTTCGATTAACCACGAATAATAGAATGGAGCTGTTAGCTGTAATTGTTGCCTTGGAGCAAATAAAACAAAAGGGGGCACAGGTGCGGGTAACTTCAGACTCTAAGTATGTCGTAGATTCTGTGCAGAAAGGCTGGGTGTTTAATTGGGTGAAAAAACAGTTTAAAGGCAAGAAAAATGTTGATCTGTGGAAGAGATACCTTAAAGTTCATCCCAAACACAACATTCAATTTGAATGGGTAAAAGGCCATAACGACCATCCTGAAAATGAATGTTGTGATCGTCTTGCTGTGGCTGCGTCTCAAAAGTCTAACTTACCAGCCGATACTGGTTATGAGAAAATCCTTAATGCTGATAAAGGGCTTTTTTAGTATAAATACATGAGTACTTTTTCGTCTTTTTCTTTTTCTAAAAGTGTATGATACATCTGTTGAAGTTTCTCAGCAAATTCGCCTTCTGAGTTTTGAACATAACCCTGTATGACTCTGTAAGTCTGAACTCTAACATACCATAGATTGCTTTGTTGAATTTTTAGTTTC
>CBFIGX010000014.1:0-6759 GCA_965662265.1 Flavobacteriales bacterium | reverse complement strand
ATTGCATCAATAGCATTTATGTATACAGTAGCCTTTTGTTTTCTCATAAAAGCCAAGAGGCTATTTGTGCGTGCAGCAAGTTCGCGGTCTTTTGCATATAAAAATTCATTTAGTACGAGTTCTGCATCCGACGAATTTGCTTGTTTGGCTATGGTGTACAAAACGGCATCTTTTAGTTCTTTATGTGCGCTTTCTCTCTGTTCTTGTGCAATGTGATATGCGGTTGTCATGTTTTCTTGCGCCAAGGCTATTAGGGCTGCTCCTGCAACAACGTAAGATGGGTCCGTAATGGCAGCAATGTAGATTTTTCCATAGTCGCCTTCAAAGTGTTGGCTTATGCAGTTAATGGCGGCGGCTCTAACATCTGATTTAGGGTGCTCTTTTACGAGCGTAAGAATTTCAGAGTTAATAGATGCTTTTTTACTAGGATGAATGTTATTATAAGCTTCTAATGCACTAACTTTTATAGCCCAGTACGGGTCGTGAAGGGCCGTTTCTATGGCTTGGCTTCGAATACGTTCATCAGAATGCCTAATCAAACTATCTAGCGCTTCTTGTCGGTCGTAGTAGTGAAGATCCGGATTGAGCTGAAATAAAAATTGATCGGTCGATTTAGGGTATTCCACTTCGGCCAATAGATAATGATCTGGATCAAAAATAATTAAATCGGCTTTAGAGCTCGTTTTAATCACAAATTCTTGTTCTTGTTTATTCAGTTCTATTACATGTCTTTGACCTTTACCATTTATGTAAATATCTACCCCGACAGGGAGCTTATAAAGGGGCGTTGTTTCTAAAGATTGATTCTGTGAAATGATTAGTCTAACTGACGTTTCTTCTATCTGTTGTTCTACTTTTATTAAGGGATGGCCAGAAGATAAAAACCATTGATTGAAAAACCAATTCAGATCTTGGCCGGAGACTTGTTCCATAGCCAATCTAAGATGATGTACTTCTACTGCCTGATTGGCATATTCAGTCAAATAGCTTTGCAAGCCTTCAAAGAAAGCCAAATCGCCTATGGCGTATCGCAACATATGCAAAATTCTAGATCCTTTGGCGTAGGAGTGAGAATCAAACATAAGACCAGGGTCTTCATTGTCAAAACGAATAAAATCTTCTTGTTTGGTTCTTGACTCTCTCAGGTATTGAAGCATTTCTTTGTGAAGATAACGCTGTCGTTCATCTTGGGAATAAACCCCTTCTACCCATAAATATTCGCCATAGGTGGCGAAGGCTTCGTTAAGAGGTACGTTGGGCCACGATTCGCATGTTACCCAGTCTCCAAACCAGTGATGGAAGAGTTCGTGGGCAATTATCATTTCATTCGGATCGTCAATGTACTCTCTTTCGTCAGAGTATACAAACTCGCCATGAATTACGGCGCTTGTATTTTCCATGGCACCAGATACAAAGTCTCTAACAATTACTTGCGCATATTTCTCCCATGGGTAGTCGTAATTAAGAAGTTGAGAGTAAAACTCCATCATCTGAGGTGTTTTACCAAAGATGCGTTGTGCGTGAATAGCCTGGTCATGTTCTACATAATAGTCGACATCTAAATCGCGCCAAGAGTCTTCTGTTTTGTGAAAGTCGCCTATCGCCATCATCGTTAAATAAGGAGCATGTTCGATGCTCTGCTTCCAAACATCAGTTCGCGTGCCGTCTTCATGTTTTACAGAGCTGATAAGAAGCCCATTGGAAAGAGTTTCGAATGTATTGTTTACTGTGATAGCTATTTCCTGGGTGCATCTTTCATTGGGTTTATCGATACAGGGAAACCATGCAGAGTTAGATTCCGGCGCTCCCTGAGTCCATATTTGTTGCGGTTTGTTTTGTGTTTTATCATGGTTGATAAAGTACAAGCCACGAGCCCCCGATATGGCAGCAGAGCCTTTCGCAGTAATTTCATATGGTTTTGCGGTATAGTTCAGGTAAATTTGATAGGCTTCATCTCGTGTGTATTTTCTATCTAAGGCAATGGTTATTTGTTGGTTGTCATATTTATAATCAAGTGGTTTTTTTTGTCCATCGGCATTTACTAATGCTAGCTTGTGTATATCAAAGCTTTTGGCGTCTATTACTACGGTGTTTTGTGGGTAAAAATAAGGGCGAAAGTCGAGATAGGCTTCTCCGTCAAGCTCTCTGTTTTCCCAATCAAAGGATAAACTCAGTTTTACGTGCTTAAGATCGTTAAGTCTAGATGCAGATTCTTGGTAATGAGGCCGCTCTGCTATTCGCGGTTCTTCTAATACGATTTCGTTAAACTGGTGGTTATGATTATTAAGATGGTTTACCTTACATGCATTCAACAAAATTAGTCCTAATAATAGATAATATAATTTATTCATTATCGACCTTTTACGTTTAGTACCGTGGTGTACTTTTTAAGAAATTTGAGTATGAGTGTAATAGAACCACTAATCACCAATGCTTTTAACCAAAAATCGTTTAAAACCCAGGTGTTAGTGCGCACAACGTTTTCAGCCAAATTAAATAAAGACAATGTGAAAAATAAAGCAAAAAAGCCGCTGTATTCTCGTTTTAAAATGTTTTTAAGGGAAAATTCTAAATCGGGTTTTACCCAACCGCGAAGTCGTGGCAAAAATATTGGGGTATTCATGGTCCAATTTACATATGTGTCGCCATATTTTTTTCTCAGAAAGTTCTCTTCGGCAAAGATGATTCGCTCATAATAAATCCAGAACGACAGAATATAGACCAAGCTAAACCAGTGGTTGTTTATGTACAAGATAATGGCAAACCACATAAAGAAATTTCCCAGATAAAGCGGGTTTCTCATGAGGCTATACATACCTTTGGTGTTCAGTTTATCGGCAACTTGCCCATCTGTGTTTCTGCCCGAGGTACCTCGGGGAGTATATGCTAGTGTAATCGATCGAATAACCAAACCCAACAACCCGACACTCAAACAAAACAACTCAAAATTTAAGCTGTAGGCTACTTTATTTAGGTAGGTAATGTCGTAGATGTGAATTATCATTCCAATAAATGCAAATGGAATAGGTAAGTTAGATCGATATCTAAATAACTTGTTGCCTTGTTCACTCAGTTCTTCTACAAGTGCCATATAATTATCTTTGATTTCCTCGACTAAAATAGGCTATCTTTGGCAAATAAATTCATTAATTAATTAAATTTATGTACAAAGCTACTGTAAATGACACTGTTTTTCAGGTTAATTTTTCTGACGAAAAAGGCCTTCAAGGGTCTATTAATGATCAATTATTTGAAATGGATTTTATAGAGTCTGGACATTCTAATCATCTGATCTCTGGGGGTAAATCTTACAGAATTGAATGTGTTGAATTAAACAAGGAAGATAAAACCTGTATTGTTAAGGTGAATAATAAAGAAATTTTAGTTTCTATTAAAGATCGTTATGACGACCTATTAGAGAAACTAGGTATGGACCAGCTCAATAATCAAAAAATAAACGAGGTAAAGGCACCAATGCCTGGTTTGGTTATTGATATATTGGTAGAGAAAGGTCAGTCAGTATGTAAAGGTGATAGCCTTCTTGTGTTGGAGGCTATGAAAATGGAGAACAGTCTTAAATCACCTACCGATGGTGTGGTTACATCTATTGAAGTGAAAAAGTCAAACGCGGTAGAAAAAAATCAAGTTTTAATTCGTTTCGCTTAGTTCATTCCTACAAGCCAGGCTAAAGAACTTCCGCCTAAGCTTTTGACTAAACTTTTCATTCTATCAGCAAAGCTTGTTTCTAATGGGTCGTAGGGGATGAGTATTGGATTACCCAAACTATCCATTTCATAGATTGCCCTATTTTGTCTTACACCTACTGAGTCGTATGGCATTCCAAAATAAAACCCATGGACGCTGTTTTCTTCTAATACATTGGCATATTTCATAGCCTCTTTCACTTCGGCTTTGAGTTGCCTAATTACTGGCTTGTTAAGTGGGTGAATTTTAAGAAAGGCCACGTCGTCAGAGAAAAAAGTAACTGGTAGCGGTTCGTTTTCCACTTCTGCATATAATATAAAGTCGGAAATTTCTATGATGCGACATGCGATATATGTTCCGTCTTTTAGATGAACTTCATCCTGCCCATATAGCGTTGATGAGATAAAAAAACAAATCGATATGATTAATTTAGAATTCATAGTATCCATACAAATATAGATATCTTAAGCACTAAGACAACCCGAATCGTTATTAATCGATAAGTTGGATGTCTAACTGAACTAAAGACTTGAAATCATGGAGTCTGTTTTTTAGTTGGCCCTTGCTTAAATGCGCGATGCTTTCTGTGCCAAATTTTTCTACGGCAATCGACGCAAGCGCAGATCCATAAATAACCGCTCTTTTCATGTTTTCAAAAGATAGATCTTTGGTTTTTGCCAAGTAGCCTATAAATCCGCCGGCAAAAGAATCTCCAGCACCTGTAGGGTCATATACAGCTTCTAGAGGAAGTGCTGGCGCAAAGTAACATTGTCCATTTCTATCAAATAAAAGAGCACCATTTTCGCCCTTTTTTATGATTAAAAATTTAGGCCCCAAAGTTAAGATATGTTGGGCTGCTTTTACTAAAGAGTATTCGCCCGATAGTTGTCTAGCTTCTTCATCGTTAATAGTAAGCACATCTACCAATTCGATCGTTTTTTTTAGAGATTCTAAGGCGATATCCATCCAAAAATTCATGGTATCCATAACCACTAGTTTAGGGCGTTTATGGAGTTGCTTAAGAACAGAAAGCTGCACTTGTGGGTCTAAATTTCCGAGCATTAAAAATTCACAATCTTGATAAGACTCAGGAATAGTAGGTTGGAAGTCGGCTAACACATTAAGTTCTGTTTCTAAGGTGTCTCGCCTGTTCATGTCAGTGTGGTATTTTCCGGACCAAAAAAAGGTTTTACCACCTTTAACCACCTGAACGCCTAGTGTATTAATATTGTGTGCCCTTATATTATGAAGATGACTTTCTGGGAAGTCGTCTCCAACTACTGAAATGAGATTCAAGTTATCATATAAATATGAAGCAGCAATCCCTATATAGGTGCCAGCACCTCCTAAAATTTTATCGGTTTTGCCAAAGGGAGTTTCGATAGCATCAAAGGCTACAGTTCCAACAACTAATACGCTCATAACATTGCTTTATTTTGTGCAAAGATATTTTAAATTTGGTATATAAAAAGCAGCCCAGTCACTAACAATTTTCACATCTATTATTACAACATCACATAACATCAAATAGATGTGGTGTTCCTGTAAGATGATGATATAAAAACTAATAATTCTATTTGTTTTAGGATGATTTTTTTTTATATTTACAAGCTAAACTTAATATAATTGAGGCGTAGATCCCCTGCGTTTCTATAGTTTATATGGGCAAGCGGCATTTTCCCCCCGGTGTTGCAATGCTTTTATAATTGGGGTAACATTAACTAAATTATTTACACTATGAGAAAAAAACTGCTCTATTTAGTGGCACTGATTGGTTCATTCGCGTTTACTGCAAATGCGCAATGTGACTCATTAGCCCTAACAGTTGGAGGAGGTTCATGGACTTCCGAGATTTCTTGGGACATCACAGCAGACACAGCTACTGTAGCTAGTGGATTAGCGGGTGATTATTCAATTTGTCTTGAAGATGGACTTTACTCGTTTAACATGTACGATTCGTACGGAGACGGCTGGTCTGGATCTACTTTCAACATTACCGCTGCTGACAGCAGCTCTGTTGCAACAGGAGGTCTAACTGACGGTTCTTCTGGTTCCGTTAACTTTACCTACGGTGAGGTAGCTGTTCCTGGCTGTACAGATGCATCAGCTATTAACTACGATGCTTTAGCAACGGAAGATGACGGTTCATGTATTGCTACTGTTGCAGGATGTACAGATTCGTTGGCTACCAATTACAATGCTGATGCAAACGTTGATGATGCGTCTTGTGTTTACCCTTACGCATGTGCTGAAGGTGAATTAATCCTATCTATGGTTGATTCATACGGCGATGGCTGGGGTGCAGGAAATGAAATTTCAGTAAACGGAATGACATACACTGCTGCTGGTGCAGGAGAAGATGTATGTGTTGCAGGCGATGCTTGTTTAATTATCGTTGGTAACCCAGGAGGATCTTGGGCGTCTGAAGCGTCATGGTCTATTTCATCTGAAACAGCTGAATTAGTTGCTGGGGACTTAAATTTTAATGGTACTGTAGGTGAGTGTTCTATTGCTGGTTGTACTGATTCTGAAGCTCTAAATTATGATGAGCTTGCTAATGAAGATGACGGTTCATGTGAATACTACTCTTGTGATGCTACAGATGTAACTATTACCGTTGGTGGTGGTTCATATGAAAGTGAAGTATCTTGGTCTCTTGGCGACATGTCTGGAGGAGCTCCTTATTCTGAAGCTGCTTGTTTAACGGATGGTTTATACACCTTTAATATGGTAGATTCATACGGTGACGGTTGGAACGGTGCTGTTGCTACAGTTGCTGACGCTGACGGAAATGTTATTGCTGAAGGAACTATTGCTAGCGGTGCAGAAGGATCATTTGACTTCTGGATTGGAATGCCTGTTTATGACTGTAGCATGGCTGTAGCTCTAAGCGGAGAAGCATCTTCTAATACTGATGGAAATGCTTGGCATTCATTCGATATGGCTGATGCAGGTTCTGCAACTGTATCTATGGTTGCTGATTCATCTGACTTTGGTGCTTCTGCAACTGTTTATTCTGACTGTGATGGTACGGTAGCTGATGCTTCTGCTCTT
>CBFIGX010000013.1:6798-39306 GCA_965662265.1 Flavobacteriales bacterium | reverse complement strand
TCAATTACAGCAATACACGAACCATCGTCGGTGTTGGCTAATGGATCATAATTATATGCTGTTGGATCAATACAGCCTTCTGATATGGCAACACAAGAACCGTCATCAGTATTAGCATTTTCATCATAATTAAATGCCAAGCTGTTAGTACATCCCTCTATAACAGGAATACAAGTCCCATCGTCAGTATTAGCATCTTGATTGTAATTAAACGCCGTTACATCCGTGCAACCCTCTATAAAAGGTGTACAAGAGTTGTCATCTATAAGTGCATTCATATTATAATTGTATTGTGTAGGGTCTGTACAGCCAATAGCTAAACTTGTATTTATCTCTAATGTGTTAATGGTTTCTAGATTCCCTTGTGATAGGTTAGTTGTTTCAGTAACCACATAATTAAATCCTGTTCCACTTTGCTGTATAATCCAATAAAGAGTCTCATCAGAATTGTATCCTTCTATATCACTTGTGTTAACATCGTCCAGCCATAGTGGAATGCTAAAAAAGTTCTCGCTATCCCAAGTGGTATAACCGGCACACAAAAGTTCATTATTAGAGACATAAAAACCACCAATAAGGTCTCCATTCATAAGTTCTACATCTCCCAAATTAAGTGAAACTGTACTTGGTTCGAGATAGAATACATAGGTGTTATCACTTGTCACGATATCAAAAGAAACAGATAAGTTTTCAATACATGTACCATCATCTGTGGTTGCTTCTTCATTGAAGTTGAAACTCATGTTGTTAGTACATCCATCAATAGATTCATCTACATCGCAGGTACCGTCTTCATCGGTGTCTATACATGTACCATCACAATTATAAAATTCTTCGGCATATTCACAGGAACCATTATCTGTAACAGCGGTAGGATTGTAATTACATGCGTCTACATCTATACATCCTTCGGATGAAGATTCTAGTAAAGTGTTTAATGTATACGTTGATACAATATTAATAGAATTTGTAGTATAAAATTCTGAACCACTCATTAAAGAGATTGAACAAGCATAGTAACTGTTGGTAGTTGGGTTATATGCGTACCAGTTAATTTGTTCATTGGCTTCAAATCCATCCTTTTCAGGAGTAGTACTATCATCCGAATAAACAGCCATCGATGTCTGAGAACCTTCCCATGTTACCATTCCTCCGCAGGTAAGTCCTCCAGATTCGTTGGTGTAAAACGCCCCTAATAAGATGTCGTCTGTGGCAGCTTCATCATTAAGCACTACGGATTGTATGAGGTAGGTAGCATTGTTTCCAGTATTAATATCTTGAACTGTATCTGGCCAATACAGTATTTGAGCTTGTAACGTGCTGAATAATAGGCACATAATAAAAGTTAAAGATCTTGTCATTGAAGTAAGTTTAAATTTTAGAGTTCAAATATATGAAAATAGCCTACATATGGCTTTTAATAAGTGTTAATGATACATAAATTCTTAATTTATAGTTCAAATAATAAAGAGGTATGGAGCATTCTTCCAACACGTGGCCCCCCATATACATGATATGTTTTATTATTGAGTAAGTTAGAGGCACCAATTTTAAATGTAGCCTTTAACTCTGGGATTTGTTTGTTAATTTGTGCATCTATTTGATGGTAGGTTGGGATAACACCTGTAAACTGTGGCGAGCCCTCAAAAGTATAGGTATCTATCCATTTATAGTTCATGCTAAATCCCCAATAATTAGAATTGTAAAGACTTAAATCTCTAGAAGATATTCCAATATTAAATTTGTGTTCAGGGGTGTTAAAAGCAGGTATGATTGGGTCGTTGGTTCCTTTTTTGTTTAGTTTATTCCAAGAATAGTTTCCGTTAAGCGTAATATATTTATTGACAAAGTAATTAAGACCAATGCTAAATCCTTGTGTTGTTACCTTATCTTGTGCATTTGCAGCTACACGATATCCTTGTATGGAAGGCAGTAACATAGAATAGTAATCATCAATAGTTTCGCCTACTTCATTGGCCCAACCATCATTAACATCTTGTTGGGTGGCAGTTTTAGTATCACCAAATTTGAAGCTTGCTCCAGTTTGATAACCGATAAAGTCATCATATTCACTAAAGTAAACACTTGCATCTAAGTATAATTTTTCAAATAATGTTGTTCGATAACCAAATTCAATTGTTTTAACTTTTTCAGGTCTAATAGGATCTACCTTGATAAATCCACCCAACAAGGCGCTTGGGTTGTAGGTGTTACCTATAAAGTATTGTTCTAGGGAATCAACATTTACAAAATACTGATCATAACCAAAGCCATTTAAATTACCTAGTAATATGGCTTGACCAACATCATAATTTAGATATTGGTCGGTGAGAGTTGGATTTCTAACTGCTGAAGAAAGTGATACTCGAATAACATCTTTTTCTGTTGGTGTATAAACAATAGATGCAGCCGGTGAGAATAGATAGTCAAAGTTTTCATTTTTATCCATTCTTAAGGTAGCAGATACTTTTATTGTTTCATTGTCAAAATTTCTATCAAAGCCCACATAAACACCAAATTCTTTATTGCGTATTACGATGTCTTTTATAAGGGTGTCTATGTAAAATTGATGTGTACTTGTGATGGTAGTATCAGATATTATTCCTTGTGAAGTTAATTCATCTACGATAACAGTATCATTTAAAATAACTGGTAATCCTTGTTGATCAAATAAATAATTTTCTTGGTATATAGTTGTAAAGCCATCATCAAATATACTACCATCGGAATCTGGCATATAAATTCTAGCATTTGCTCCTGCAACAAATTTAGTGACACCCACATCAAATTTATACTCTGCATGAAGGTGGCGAAGCTTAGATTTGTCGTAAAACTTTGTGCCACCAACAAGATTTCCTTCCTCGTCGTATCTAGTTTGAGATGTAATTTCGTTAAAAGCTTGATCAAATTCAGGTGTGCCAGGAATTAGCATACTACTTCCTTGCTGTCCTACAATTAGGTTAACAGAATCTTGAACAAATTGATGAAAATCCTGTAATAAAGCTTCATTTTGATTAAGGATTTGGTTCATATCTTCTTTCCATTGTTCATATACTCCTGGGCTCAAAATATCAATGGTATTTACATCTACCCAACCAGGGAGATCTAATATTTGTGGGTAAATATCAGTACGCCATAAGTTACTATATTCGTCAGCCCAGTCTATATTGCTTAATGATTTATCCATTAGTGCTTGGGCTGTGGCTACAGCATCATAGGTTTCACCCGCATCTTCCCAGGTACTGTAGTATCTTATAAAGAATTTGTCTTTCTGACTTAATTCTAATTTATTTTGAAAAAATTGAAGTCCTTTAAGGTTGTATCTATTGTCGCCTTGGTAAACGGTAGTACCAGAACCATAGTTTACGGACCCTACCAACTCAATATCTGGGCTAAGCATCGCATGTAAGGCAGCGTTAGCTTTAAAATTTTTGGTATTGTAATCTACAAGGTCACTTTCTTTATATCCTTGCCTATGAAAAGTTCTTAAACCAGGAAATGTTTTTATATCTCCGTATGTTTTATTGTATTCATCGCCGTATACGTTAACAGCGTCATAACCGCCAGGGTTATCTGTTGAAGAATAAGTTTCGTATGCAGCATCATAATTATCGGCTTCCCAATCATTGGCGGTCATCCGGTAAAAGTTGTATTTGATTCCAAATAAATTTTCTCCCTTTTTATTTTTTATTACTTCAGCCCAACGAAAAGATAATTCGTTTAAATTTCTATCACCGTATTTTTGCTGAAAGGAAAAGCCAGGAAATTGAAAAGGACTTTTAGTTTCCATGCTAATAACTCCATTAAAGGCATTAGGCCCGTAGAGGGCAGAATTGGCACCTACAATAATTTCCACCTTTTTAAGATCCAACTCTGAAGAGCCCAAGAAATTTCCTAAAGAAAAATTTAAACCTGGTGATTGGTTATCTACACCATCAATAATTTGGAGCGAACGAACAGGAGAAGTGGAGTTAAACCCGCGAGTATTGATAATTTTAAATCCAAGGCTAGCAGAAGTTATATCGACACCTTTTAGGTTACCTAGTCCTTCATAAAAACTCGCTGCAGGTGTTTCCTTAATTGCTATGATATCCATAGCTTCTATGGTAACTGCAGATTGTTGTTGTTTTTCCGTAAGTCTATTTTCAATAATTGTGACCTCAGAGAGAACTTCTTTATTTTCATTGAGATCAATACGCAATGGATTTTTGGTTTGAGAAACAACAATTATTTTTTTGTCAAAACCAATAAATGATGCTTCTAAAGAAATCGGTAGAGAGTTCACTTCTATGGAAAAATTACCGTCTATATCAGTAACAGTGCCTTTTTTAAGTTGTGGGATAAAAATATTTGCCCCGATCAATGTTTCATTTGTTCTGATGTCATAAACTGTCCCGTCTATGATATGCTGCCCGATAACTATATTTACAGTTAGCAGTGTTAGTATGAAAAAAATAAATCCTTTAATTCTCATATAGGTTAACATAATCGGCTAAAATATAAAATTCTTCACATACCTATTTATTGATTGAAGCCATAAAAAAAAGCTTTAATCAAATTTGAGCTCGTGTCCCATTTTATTTTTTTTGGTTTTCAGGTAAAATTCATTGTGTTCATTGCTTTCTACTTCTAGAGAAACATTTTCAACAATTTCTAATCCATAACCAATAAGTCCAGCACGTTTCTTTGGGTTGTTGGTAAGTAGTCTTAACTTACTTACGCCTAGATTATGTAATATTTGAGCGCCAACTCCATAGTCCCGCTCATCTGGCTTAAAGCCAAGTTTTTCATTTGCCTGCACGGTGTCATATCCCTCTTCTTGCAGTTTGTAAGCTTTCAGTTTATTTAGGAAACCGATGCCTCTACCTTCTTGGTTCATATAAACCACAACTCCTTTCCCTGCCTTCTCCACACTTTGCATAGCTTGCGTTAATTGTTTTCCACAATCACAACGACAAGAACCAAAAATGTCGCCAGTAATACATGAAGAGTGAACGCGAACAAGCACAGGTTCATCTTTAGACCATTCTCCTTTGTGGAGGGCAACATGGTATCTACCGGTATTGGTTTGCATGTAAGCGGTTAATGTAAATATTCCGTGTTCTGTGGGAAGTTGTATTGATTCCATTTTCTCTATTAGGCTTTCCTTTTGCATTCTGTATGCTACTAGGTCTTCGATAGAGATAAGCTTTAAACTGTGTTTTTTAGCAATTTTTACAAGCTGAGGAAGTCTAGCCATTGTACCATCCTCATTCATGATTTCTACAATTACCCCAGCAGGTTTTAACCCAGCCATTCTGGCGAGATCAACAGAGGCTTCAGTATGCCCCGTTCTTCTAAGAACACCTCCATTTTTTGCTTTTAGAGGAAAAATATGCCCTGGTCTGCCTAAATCTTGAGGTTGGGTTTCAGGGTTTACAAGTGCTAAAATGGTTTTTGCCCTGTCACTGGCAGAAATTCCTGTAGTACACCCATGGCCTATAAGATCTACTGATACCGTAAATTGGGTTTGGTTTGGGTCTGTATTTTTCCCAACCATCATATCTAAGTTTAGCTCGTCAGCTCTTTTTTCAAGGATAGGCGCACAGATAAGACCTCTCCCGTGAGTGGCCATAAAATTAATCATTTCAGGAGTAGCCATTTCTGCGGCAGCGATAAAGTCTCCTTCATTTTCTCTATTTTCATCATCTACTACAATAACCACTTTTCCTTGGCGAATATCATCTAGAGCTTCTTTTATAGAATTGAGTTTATAAGACATGTAAAATTATTTTATACAAAGATACTATTTATCCATGAACAACCTTTCCAGTGACACTGTCGTTTTAGGCCATCGGTAATGCTCAGTAACAAAGTCAAATCCTTTGTTTGCAATTTCATTTCTATAGGAGTTGTTGTTGAGAAGTTTGATGCAAGAATTGGCGATGTCTGCTGCCGATTCTGCCACCATGATTTCTGTTTCATTAGCTCCTAAAGATTTGTTAGCCAAAGGACTTGTTATGCAGGGTATTCTCATGGCCATAGCTTCAAGTAGTTTGTTTTGTAGGCCTGTACCTATTCTCATAGGGGCAATAAAAATATTAGTTGCGGCGTATGCCTCTCTTATATCATCCATCCAACCAGATACGGTAACAACTTCTGAAGCCAATTGTTTTACCTTATTGCTTGGCGATGCGCCAGCAATTAAAAGCTTTACATCAGGACAGTGCTTTTGTATAAGCGGGAGGATATCTTCACATAGGAATATTGCAGCATCTACATTAGGTGCATAAGACATATTACCCACAAATGTAAGATCGTATTTTTTTTCCCAGTTCATAGGCTTAAAGTGATTAAAGTCTACACCATTTGGAACAATTTTAATGGTATCTTTTTGATTATGATCGATAGCATCACGGTCTTGCGAACTTATGATTGTATGGTGATTAAAGTGAGAAAATAAGTCACGTTCGTACTGTTTTTGTTTTTTAGATTCCCAATAAAATAACCAAGCGCTGAACATACTAGAAGTATTTGCTCTACGCCTCATTCCTTTTGAGAAGGCATCCATGTAATCTAATGTTTTGGGCTCATTAATTTCTTTCAAATATTCAGCTACCCGTGTTAGTTGGCAATAAATATGGTTGGGTTGAACTTTGTTTATGATACGTAAAACTTGTTGCTTTGCATTTCTGTCGTAAAATAATGCTGATTGAAATGGCATATGATTAAAGCAAGCCGAGATGAGACTGAGAAGCTGCTGATATTTAGAAATCTTTACAAAATAGATTTCTTCACAAAAAATGCTGAGTTCTTTTTGCGCAGTTTCCAGATTATTTTCTTTTTGATATAGCGCACACAAAAAGATTCGGTGTCGCTTAGAAAGTTCTTTGATTTGATGATAAATCCTAAGCTTATCGCCTTTCTCTAAGGGGTAGGGTATTCTTGATGTTAATACAAAGAGCTTCAAATTAAAATATTTTTTCTAATGTTTTAACAAATTGCGACTCAGAAAAATTGGTTTCGGCAAATTTCTGACCATTGGCTTTAATATTTGCTACTCTATCAGGATTTTTTATGCAAAAGCTCATGGCCTCTACAAACTCTATGGTATTATTAGCAATAATAACTTGATTAAAACTTTCAACTTTTAAACCTTTAAAGGCAATAGAAGTACCTATAATACACTTGCCAAGCGCTAGGCCTTCTACAATTTTAATGCGTAGTCCGGAGCCCGACTTTAATGGAACGAGCATAATGTCGTGAGCTTCCATAAATAATTCAGCATTATTTACCTCGCCGTGTACAATGCAGCTCTCAAGATTTTGATAGGGGCTAGGAATAGACATGCTTTTTCCTGCTAAGTGTAAAGAAAATCCTTTATGGGTATTGTTAAACATAGGCCATATAGCTGTGCTAAGCCATTCAAGAGCCTCTTTGTTTGGTAGCCAATCCATGGCGCCGATATGAAAAAAATCTGCAGATTTTTTTTTCTCATGCATTTTGTTGGTTGACTTTTTCGCTTTTATAGAAAAGCCCAGAGTGTGCGTTTCGGTACTACAATGATCTTTAATAAAGCTGCTATCGTTACTAGAAATTGATGCAATCTTATCTACATCATTCCATAAGCTTAGCTCTTCTTTTTTTAGGCGTGAGGTTTGAATCTTTAGATAGGCTTTACGAAGCAATGAGGTTTCGTTTTTGCTTTTTAAATCCCATATACGATGTTCTATGTTATGCGAGCGATAAATGCGTTTTGCATCACTATTTTGTGTTACAAAGCGGGCATACAAAAGAGTGAAAAGACTTTCAAATACTACTGTGTTATATATGTTAGTTTTTAGTTTTTTTAGGATTTCTTTTTTGAAGACTTCATCATTAAATCTAGAGAGTATGTACGAATTTGATGATAACAAAACATTTAAACAAATAGGGATAAATTTTAACTCTGTATTTACTGCTACTGATTGATAGTTGAGATTGGGGTGTTTTGGAAATGCATCGCCTTTGTGTTTGTGGGTGGTCATGTATAAATAATCTACTTTGTAACCCTTATTTATTAGTTGTTCTAATAATTGAGACATTGCAACCGCTCCGCCGTCTACTTTTGGATATGGCGGTTTATGCGAAAGAATAAGTAAACTTTTAACAGCCATTTCACGCTTTTTTTTTGAAAAAGTTATTGGAGAGGCTGAATTTAAATAGAGGGCTATCGTTATTGGCTTTATAGGTTAAAAATAGTCCAAGTGGGCACAGGAAAATTGCGGAGGCCCACATTCCTTCAAACACACTAACCACACCTTGAAGGGCGCTCTTTTCTCCTGTTATAGATATGACGTGATAGACTAAAAAAAACAGGATAGAAATAAGTACGGGCATTCCCATGCCACCTCTTCTTATGATGGCACCCAAAGGGGCGCCAATTAAAAACATAACGATACATGCAAATGAGAGCGAGAATTTTCTGTGCCATTCTATGCTTGCTTTGTTATACTTTTTGTTTTTGAAGTCTAGCTCTCGTTTTGAATTGTACAAATACGACTTAATACTCCTCACCTGACTTTGTGATGCTTTCAAAATTCGTTTTTGCTTATGTTTGCTTAGGCTTGCGATATTAAAAGCAGATGCTGAGCTTGGCATGGCTCTAAGCGAATCATAATTCAAATAATCGTTGAGTTTATTGTTAAAGCTGCTCATCCGATCGCGTATCGATTTTTCTAGAGAATCGGATAAATGGTTGAGCTGATTGAGGTTCATAAATTGCGCCGCATTGGCGTATTTTTCTTCATCGGAACGTTCGAGTTGAAACGACGACATGTCGAAACGTATTTTTTCTTCCTTAAATTTTGAGCGAGTAAAAGGGAGATCTTGCTGACTTTTGGGCTCTTTCACGTTCATCTCTTCATAACTATTGCCATTATAAAGCTCCAAGTAGAGATAACGTTCATTTTCTGAGCTATACATCTTTCCTTTTTCTGCTCTAATCACTTTGGTGTTTCCCATTTTCAGACTTTGGTCGTAAATAATAATATCTTCTAGGATCATACCATCTTCACTCTTTTTGGCAACTTTTATACTATAGCCATCTATTTCGTTAAAAAACACTCCTTCTCGAATATTAAGGGCCAGTTTTTTATTCATTACATCGTACAGTAGTGTTTTAAACTTCATGTTTGAGTAGGGAACTAAATGTACTGAAGAGAAAAACGCACCTATAGAAATAAGGCATACAATAAAAAACAATGGCGACATAATACGTATTAAAGAAATGCCTGAAGATTTTAGTGCTGTTAATTCGTAGGTTTCTCCAAGTTTCCCAAAAGCCATTAACGATGAGAGAAGAATGGCAAGTGGAAGCGCTAGAGGGGCTAGGGTAGGAATGATGTATATAATATATTCTACAATTATAGTCCACTCTAAGCCCTTGCCTACAAGATCATCCACATACTTCCACACATTTTGCATAAGAAGAACAAAAATCATAGTGAAAAACGTGCCTAAAAAAGGACTGAAGAATGATTTTAGTACAAGTTTGTGTAAGGTTTTCAATGCTTTAAGAGTGCTTAGGAAAACATTGCAATTAATATATTAGGAGCCGATACTTTGTCTTAGCTTCTCTACTTGTTTTTCCCACAGTAGCTTGGCTTCTTCTTCGTCTTCTTCATCTTCAGCAAAGTCTGTTACAATGAGTGAAACATCTTGGGTAAGATCGTCAATTTCGATTTTTAGCTCGAAGTAGGTGTCTTTTGGCTCGTCTTCCCAACGAAATTTTATCCCAATATTATTTTTTTTACTAAGTAATTCTGCTGTTTGTTCGTCGCCATCCCAAAAAAAAGTATAGTCTTTCCCTCTTAAGTTTACATTATCTGCAAACCATTCAGATAAGCCACTAGGCGTGCTTATCTGGTTAAACAAAATTCTCACAGATGAGTTCATGGGAAATTCTAATGAAAATTTATTTTTTGATGTCATATCAGAATCTTAACAAAATTACTAATGCAATATATGTCAAAAATTGTTGGTAACAATTCTCAAGAACAAATAATTATAAATTAAGTATTCATTTATAAAGATAGAACTAAAAAAGAATAAAAAATAAAAAAAGCATTTGTTTAAAGAAGTATAAATCACTTATATTTGCTGCCCGTTACGCAATGGCGAGGTAGCTCAGTTGGTTAGAGCGTCGGATTCATAACCCGGAGGTCTGGAGTTCAAATCTCCATCTCGCTACAAAAGGTCTTCTCTAAGAAGGCCTTTTTTTATGCGATATATAGCATATAATAACATTTCTTCTTAATTAAGAGCTAAATGAGCAATATCAAATTTCATTTTATGTACAAAAGTTAATTGTAGGTTGTAACGAAGGAGGTTGTGTGATCGGTTCAGATGAATTGGGCCTTTATTTTTATACCGATACCATCTCAAAAAGCTCGATCAGACTTGTTTGACGACCCTTATAAACTGGAAAATTATATACAGCTAGACGCTCCTTATGTGAGCAATAGTGGAAATCAGTACTATACTTTTTCGGAGTACTTATTAACCCCACGTATGGAGCTGGGGCAAGTTATAGATACAGATGAAGAGTGGGTGCTTATCAGCGACACCCTTCATGCCGACAAGGCCTATGAGTTTATGGCCTTTAGCCGCTTTAATCTTTGGGAAGACATTACTTTTGGCCCTGAGGATACCACTTGTGGATTCCAAACTGTATATTCAGGATTTCACATAGATGATGTTTCGGTACACCTGATAGACGAGCCGCATATAGCGGCAGATGCGGGAGCAGACCACACCATTTGCTTGGGAGATTCTGCCCAGTTGGGCAGCACAGACTATGAAGATTATATGTATTTCTGGTCTCCCAATGAAGATATGCCTCTAAACATATATGGTTATACCAACCCAGGTATGCCTTGGGTGCAACCCACAGAAACTACCACCTATACGCTAAGGCAAAAAGACTTTGCATTTGAGCAAACCACAGATCAGGTAACCGTTACAGTAGAATACTGCCCGGACTTTACAACGCCAGAACACTTGGCGCAACAAATTCGCATATTTCGCAACCCCGCCCAAAACCTTGTGGCCATAAAAAGCCCAGTGGCTATAAGCGCTTGGCAGCTACGAGATGCACTAGGAAAAACAATAGCCCGTAATGCTGATGTACTCTCGGCTACCAGCATTCCCATAGATCTTTCTTTGGTAAATGCAGGGCTTTATTTTATAGAAATAGAAATAGAAGGACAGTTTTTAGTAAAGCAGTTGTTGGTAGAATAAGTAAGGAAATGCATAACTTGCTGGCACAAAAACAAAAAAATAACGCTATAATGAAAAAAAATGCATTATGGGCTCTCGCACTAGGATTCGTCTTAAATGTACAAGCTCAAGAAACACTTACAAATAAAGAGGGTAGTGCCTATGAATTTACTGTTCTAACAGATATTGAGGCCACAGAAGTTGAAAGCCAAGGTCGTACTGGAACCTGCTGGAGTTTTTCAGCACTTTCATTTTTAGAATCTGAAATTATGCGCATGGGCGGTGGAAAGCACGAACTGTCGGAAATGTTTATTGTTAGAAACACCTACTCTGATAAAGGAGAATTGTACGTGCGTATGCATGGTAATTTAAATTTTGGTCCTGGCGGTGCTTTTCACGATGTTACTGAAATGATGCGCCATCATGGTATTGTACCATTGGAGGTATACACGGGGCGTCCTGGAAATGAAAAAACCTTTAATCATGGCGAAATGGACGTGGTACTTAAAGGGATGGTAGATGCTGTGGTAGAAGCCAAACAAAAAACGCTTACCCAACATTGGAAGCCTGCTTATGAAGCCGTTTTAGATACTTATTTAGGTGAAATCCCTGAAACATTTAACTACAACGGAAAAGACTATACACCGAAATCGTTTGCGGCTACCTTAAACTTTAATCCAGACGACTATATAAGTATCAGCTCTTACACACATCATCCATATTACAGTGAGTTTATACTAGAAGTACCTGACAACTGGATGATGAAAAAGGTGTATAATGTGCCTATGGAAGAGATGATGGACGTCATTAATCATGCTCTTGTAAATAAATACTCTATAGCTTGGGCTTCTGACGTATCTGAAGAAGGTTTTTCATTTAGAGATGGTTTGGCATTAGTGCCTTTAGACGGTGCTAAAATTAAAAAATCTGGTACCGACAATAAGAACTTCTCCGATGCAGGAGCAACCAAAGAATCTACGGTATTTGAAGCGCCATGTGAAGAGAAAGAAATTACTCAAGAATTGCGTCAAATAGCTTACGACAACTACGAAACTACCGACGATCATGGAATGCATATGACCGGTATTGTAGAAGATCAAAATGGAAAACGCTACTATATTGTTAAAAATTCATGGGGTACAAAATACAACGACTGCGATGGGTATTTTTACGCTTCGGAAGCTTTTGTAGAATACAAGACCATGGATATTATGCTTCATAAAGACGCACTTCCAAAGTCGATGCGTAAGAAGTTAGGAATTAAATAAGAAAGTACATAAATCATATCAATAAAAAGCCACCTCACGAGGTGGCTTTTTTTGCGCTCGCCATTAAATAGTTATTCTAATTATTGCCTAATTTATAATCACAGCATTGTACGATGTAATCTGCTCATAAATAACTTAAGCCTCGTTAAATACTTGTCGGTACAAATAAATTATTACATCTTCAAATTGGCAGGGCTGTAGGTTCATATTTTTGGAATATGTCGTACCGACATTTCCGTATAATCAGATTGAATTGTTTTAAGTAAACAACAGTTGGTCTGTATTGTCGTTTGAGGTTAAACCGGAAAAGTGTTTTGATAATCTAGTAAGAGCTTCAACCTGTGCCAATAAGAATTTAGGAGATTTGTTAGGGTTAAAGATTAGGCTAGCACCGATTTTTAAAGCATATAAGGCATCAAATGAGTACGGCTTTTCGCATAATCCAATCACTAATGGCTTTTTAACTAGTGAGGAATACTTAGGTAATAAAGAGCCCAAATCTTGGCCATCAATATATACATCACTAATAATAATATCAGAATTCTTTATCAGCTCGAAAATTTCATTATGGTCGAAACTTTTTACAGTACTTATTTCAAACTCTTTATTTTTTAAGTAGTTTTTGTGTATTTCAATTTCGTCTGTTTTTTTTGATATGAAAAGTATCTTCTTCACTTTAAATGTTTTATGCAAAAAAAAGATTTTATTATTTCGTAAATATTAAGGCTGCATGAATTTTATATGAAGAAATAAGAAATAATAATGAAATTATTAAAACTTAATTATTTAATCTTTCTTCAAATGCAAGTTATCATTGCTGTAAATATCATTCTAATCTATCCAACATTTGTTTTAATGAAAAAAAATATGGAGCCCATTTATGTTCAGTTATTTGAAAAAAATGAGACTTTATTATTTGTCTAATTTACGTCCCTTTATATGGGTAACATACATCCCGTTAGGAACATAATGTCTGAAATAAATAGATATACTATCAATTCCGTCAGAATCAGAAATGTTAATTGTCTGAATACTAACAGAGTCTAACATCATATAACTATCAAGTAGATTGTAATTTTCAAAATTATACAAGGAGCCATCTGTATCAACATCAAAGATCAAATGATATGGAGTATTTAAATTACATTCTGATGGAATTTGAATTTGATTTAAGGAATAATCAATAATAATTGGGTCGCTAATAATACACTCTCCTTCATATAATCCATTAATTCCGCTGTTGTAATAATATTTGTTAATCTGCCAAGAACCAGTGTAATTTTGCAAGCCGGAGTTATTAATTTCAACTCTTTCATTGTTACAAGCCAATAGAAAAATTAAAGAGATAAAGAATAATAGTTTTCGCATGCTCTAATATAATTGTTTTACTTATCAGATACTAATATTCAATTGATACGCACTAGATATTGATCTATTTTAGTAATAGATAAAACACGTACATACTATTTGGCTAGCATAGAATCTCTTTACCTATGCTCCTTTTACCAGGTGTTGTCATGCTTTTACAGCAACTATAGAGTACACCATTGGGATACTGTTGGGCAGGTGCTTGATCGTGAATTGGCCCGATTTTTTTTCGCAAACATTTTTAAAACAAGGGTATGGGGAATAGTCATATTCTTTAAAATCGTTAATTATAAAATTATACTTTAGTAAGGCTTGAAATACTTCTGATAAGCCATGATTCCAACATACATAAGATTGTTCTATTTCTGCTTCTCGGTCTGCATAGGTGCCTGTTTCGGTTTCTATAATTGGTTGCGATTTAAAATAATCGTAGCTAATGGTTTTAAAATCATCATCAAAAGTCCACACAAAAGGATGAAATTCTACAAAAACAAACCGACCACTAAGCTTTAAATACTTTTGAATAAGCGTTGCCCAAGCGTCTAGGTCGGGTAGCCAGCCAATGGTACCATAGCTTGTAAATATCAGATCAAACTCTTCGTCTAAATGTTGGGTTAAATCGTAGAGGTTACAGCAAATAAATTGAACGTCTAAGTCTTTTTCTTTTCCCGCTAGTTCATTGGCTTTTTCGATGGCTTTGTCGGAAAGGTCAATGCCGGTAACTAAAGCGCCTCTTCTTGCCAATGAGATGCTGTCTTGACCAAAATGACACTGAAGATGTAGAATTTTTTTACCCTTTATGTCTCCCAATAGTTCTAGCTCTATGGGTTTAAGACTACAAGCACCATTTTGAAACCCCTTAAGGTCGTAAAAATCCGAGTTTAGATGAGATTCTAGTCGGTTGTTCCAAGATGTTTTATTGATATTAATATAGTCCATCATAATTTCAATTTATATATACTGATCAATGACTACAGTGTTCCCGTATGGGTCTTTTACCACAATACTGGTTGGGCCACTTCCATGTTCATCAGTTTCAGATTCGATTTTAATATTCTCGATTTATAGCAAATTTGAATAGATAGAACGTCATCAAATTCATTTTGTTTTTCTGCATTTTCATTCCACCCGGGTTAAATGTTAAAATATTATTTTCAAACATACTTTGAAACAATCCTATTAGGCTGTTTTCGTTTTTAACATTTAAGCTTACGGAAAAAGTACCTAGTTTCAAATTTATTGCTTAAGATTAGTAGCAAAAATTTAATTATAAATATAAATCAAAAAAACCTCAAGCAATGCTTGAGGTTTTAAATTCAGGGTATTTTCAGCTTAAAAATTTTCTCTTCCTGCAAAGTGGAAAGCACCTTCAATAGCAGCATTCTCATCAGAGTCTGAACCGTGAACTGCATTTGCCGAGATGGATTCTGCATACATCTTACGTATAGTACCTTCGGCTGCTTCCGCAGGATTGGTAGCACCAATAAGTGTACGGAAGTCTTCTACTGCGTTGTCTTTTTCTAATATTGCAGCTACAATAGGTCCTCTTGTCATGTATTGTACTAGTTCTCCAAAGAAAGGACGCTCTGCATGAATTGCATAAAATTCTTCTGCATCTGCTACAGTAAGCTGCGTCATCTTCATGGCTACAATTCGGAAGCCAGCAGCATTAATTTTTTCTAATATTGCACCGATGTGTCCGTTTTCTAGAGCATCAGGCTTAAGCATGGTAAAAGTTCTGTTTGTTGCCATTTTTCATTTATTTAAAGCGCGAAATTAATTAATTTCTTTTAGATTTAATAGAGCGATGTAATTTGTTTTCTGTTTGTTGCGCCTATTTTATATGAAGCTTATTCTAGTTAGATTATTTTTCAGCAGCTTTTAGTGCTAATAATTCGGGTGAATTTTGTATTTTCGCAACCCCAATTATAAAGGAATAATTAACCCTATAAAACTGCTTTTTATGGCTTTTGATATAGATATGATAAAAAAGGTTTACGCTGCTTATCCAGAGCGTGTAGCAGCAGCAAGATCTGTTGTAAACAAACCTTTAACATTGGCAGAGAAAATATTGTATACACACCTGTGGAACGGCAATCCAAGCGAGGCTTTTACACGTGGAGGTTCTTATGTAGATTTTGCGCCAGACCGTGTAGCCATGCAAGATGCAACTGCTCAAATGGCATTGTTGCAGTTTATGCAAGCTGGAAAAGATAAGGTAGCTGTACCTTCTACAGCTCATGCCGATCACCTAATTCAAGCTAGAGTCGGTGCGTCTAAAGACTTGCAAGAAGGAATTAACAAAAACAATGAAGTGTTTAACTTCTTGAGTTCTGTATGTGATAAATACGGCATAGGGTTTTGGAAGCCTGGTGCTGGGATTATTCATCAAGTAGTGTTAGAAAATTATGCTTTCCCTGGAGGTATGATGATTGGTACCGATTCACACACAGTTAATGCGGGTGGATTAGGAATGGTAGCTGTAGGAGTTGGTGGTGCCGATGCGGTAGATGTAATGGCGGGGATGCCTTGGGAGCTTAAATTCCCTAAACTTATTGGCGTAAAGCTAACGGGTAAATTGAGTGGCTGGGCTGCACCGAAAGATGTGATATTAAAATTAGCAGGTATTCTAACTGTAAAGGGTGGTACGGGCTGTATTGTAGAATATTTTGGTGAAGGAGCTCTAAGCATGTCTGCTACGGGTAAAGGTACTATTTGTAATATGGGTGCCGAAATAGGTGCAACAACCTCTACTTTTGGTTACGACGATTCCATGAGACGTTATTTAAAGTCTACCGATAGAGCCGATGTGGTAGCTTTAGCAGATGAAGTGGCAGAGCATCTAACAGGTGATGTTGAAGTGTACGCTAATCCAGAGCAATATTTCGATCAGGTGATAGAGATTAATTTGTCTGAATTAACCCCTCATCTAAACGGTCCATTTACGCCAGATTTAGCTACGCCTGTATCTGAAATGAAAGCCAAGGCAGAAGCCAATGGATGGCCACTAGATATTGAGTGGGCCTTGATAGGTTCTTGTACGAATTCTTCTTATGAAGATTTAACCCGTGCAGCTTCTATTGTTGAGGATGCAGTAAATAAAGGAGTAACACCTAAAGCTATTTTAGGTATCAATCCAGGTTCTGAGCAAGTACGGTATACCGCAGAGCGAGATGGACTTCTTGATACCTTCAACAAATTTGAATCGGCACGAATATTTACCAATGCCTGTGGTCCATGTATCGGTCAGTGGGATAGAGCTGGAGCCGATAAAAAAGAAAAGAATTCTATCGTGCATTCGTTTAACAGAAACTTTGCAAAGCGTGCCGATGGAAACCCAAATACACACGCTTTTGTGGCCTCACCAGAAATGGTGGCAGCCATTGCCATATCTGGCCGTCTAGATTTCAATCCACTTACAGATACCCTTACCAATAACAAAGGCGAACAAGTTATGTTGGCAGAGCCTACAGGAACAGAATTGCCAGCACAAGGTTTTGCGGTTGAAGATAATGGTTATCAAGCCCCTGCAGAGGACGGTTCTTCGATAGAGGTGGTTGTAAAACCAGATTCAAGAAGACTTCAATTATTAAGTCCTTTTGCCCCATGGGATGGCGCTAATATTTCGGGTGCTAAACTACTTATTAAGGCCGAAGGAAAATGTACTACAGATCATATATCTATGGCAGGCCCATGGTTACAGTACCGTGGTCATTTGGATAATATTTCTAACAACTGCTTGATAGGTGCTGTAAATGCCTTTGGTGGGGCAACCAACAAAGTAAAAAATCAGTTGGATGGTTCTTTTGATGAAGTGCCTAATGTTGCCCGTTCCTACAAAGCAGCAGCAGTGCCATCTATAGTGGTAGGAGATCATAATTACGGTGAAGGATCGTCTAGAGAGCATGCTGCAATGGAACCAAGACATCTTGGTGTGTGCGCTGTTATAGTGAAGTCTTTTGCACGTATTCATGAAACAAACCTTAAAAAACAAGGAATGCTAGGCCTTACCTTTGATAAGGAATCGGATTACGATTTAGTTCAAGAAGACGATACATTTAACTTTATCGATTTGGCTGATTTTGCTCCTGGAAAACCACTAACACTAGAAATAGTACACGCCGATGGTTCTTCCAACAAAGTGCTTTTAAATCACACCTATAATGCTCAACAGATAGAGTGGTTTAGTGCAGGTTCTGCATTAAATCTTATTAAGACTCAAAGTGCTTAATTTTCTATTGTTTGTAACATTCAAAAGGCTACTCTTAAGAGTGGCCTTTTTTAGTTTTCTTTAAATTCTATTTGATGTAAAGCGTTTAGGTGTAATCGCCCACTCTTTGCTTTACCATCTATTAGGAAGCCTTTAATGACAGATGTTTTCCGTTTAGTAATGAGTTGTTTAAGCTGTGTGCTGCTTATTGTTTTTTGATGTATTACAAATGGAATGGTGGTCTTACAGCCTTGTGTGTATAAGGAACAGCCGTAGGCTTTTTTTCCCATAATAAATTCGCCTTTACCACATTTAGGGCACAGGAGAATTTCTTTTTTCTTAACCTTAAAGACTATGGAGAAATCTGTATTTAATTGGAGGGCGCCTTCACATTTTTCACCATCTATTTGGAAGCCTTTCAATAGAGGACTTTTCCCTTTTTCTACAAGCTGATATATCTGTTTTTCGCTCAGTACTTTCCCAAAGTGTTCAAACAGTATTTTAAAATCGCAACCCGATTTATAGGCACTACATCCATAGGCGGTTTTACCTTTAATAATAGAGCCCACAGCACATTTAGGACATGTAGGAGGCCTAAGCATGGCTTTTACTTTTATGTCATCTTCTTTAAATCGATATACAGATTTACGTTGTTTTACGTCTGAAACTACCTTGCTTACCAATTGCTCCATTTCCTTGAGAAATATCTTAGCATCATATTGACCTTGTTCTATATCTCTTAATTTTTTCTCCCATTCTCCAGTAAGCTTTGGCGATTTGAGTAGTTCATTTTCAATGGTGTCTATGAGCTGAACTCCCATGGGTGTGGCTATTAATTTTTTCTTTTGTTTAACGATGTATTTTCTTCTAAACAGTGTTTCTATTACTGCTGCTCTGGTAGAAGGTCTCCCTATGCCATTCTCTTTCATGAGATCACGCATTTCGTCATCGTCCACTTGTTTACCTGCTGTTTCCATGGCTCTTAATAGAGAGGCTTCCGTGTACCAAGCCGGAGCCTTAGTGCTCTTCTCTTCTAACACAGGTTGGTGTGGACCTTTTTCGCCTGCTTTAAAAGGTGGCATTATTTCATCGTCGTCAGGTTGAGATTCTTTGGAATAAACCAATCTCCAGCCCATATCTATAATTTGTTTGCCACTACTTTTAAAACCTATATCGTTCACTCGTCCTTTAACAGTTGTATTTGAAACTGTACAGTCGGGGTAGAAGGCGGCAATAAAACGTTTTGCGATAAGATCAAAAACTACTTTTTCCTGATAACTTAACCCAGAACTCGGATTTTGTCCAGTCGGAATAATTGCATGGTGGTCGGTAACCTTTTTATCGTTAAATACTTTTTTAGATTTCCGAATGGGCTTGCCTAACAGCGGACTTGTGATGTTATGATACACTTTAAGACCTTTAAGAATACCTTCTATTTTTGGGTAAACATCTAAAGGTAAAAAGGTAGTATCTACACGAGGGTAAGAACAGAGTTTTTTTTCGTAGAGACTTTGTATTGTCTTTAGTGTATCATCGGCAGATAAGTGAAAACGATTATTGCAAGCCACTTGTAGTGCAGTAAGATCAAAAAGTCTATGGGGACTTTCTTTTCCTTCTTTAGTTTCATTCGATAAAATTTCAAACGCTGAGTTTTCAATGCTATCTAGAGCGTTGGCGGCTTTCTCCTTATGTTCAAATTTTCCTGCTTCTGTATTAAAGCGGGTGTTTTTATAGGTCGTTTGAAGTATCCAGTATGGCCTAGGTCTAAACTGTTCAATTTGTTTTTGTCGGGTTACTATCATAGCTAGGGTAGGTGTTTGCACCCGTCCTATCGATAGTACTTGTTTTCCATTTCCGTATTTTAGGGTGTAGAGACGTGTAGCGTTAAAACCTAGTACCCAGTCGCCAATTGCTCGAGATTTTCCTGCAGCATATAAGCGATCAAATTCATGTCCATCTTGTAGTTTCTGAAAGCCTTCTTTTATGGCTTCATTGGTTAGTGAAGAAATCCATAAACGCTTCATGGGCTTTGAATTATTCGCATGATCTAGCACCCAACGTTGGATCAGTTCTCCTTCTTGCCCAGCATCACCACAGTTAATTACACTACTGCACTGTTGAACCAGATGCTTAATGATTTTGAACTGTTCTTGAACTCCTTTGTTTTTGATGAGTTTAATTTCGTAGTTAGGAGGCAATATAGGTAAGCTGCTTAGGTGCCATGACTTCCATGTAGGATTGTATTCATGAGGTTCTTTGAGAGTACAAAAATGACCGAAAGTCCAGCTTACTTGATAGCCGTTGCCTTCATAATAGCCTATCTTCTTTTCGTGAGCTCCAATCACTTCAGCTATTTCTCTGGCTACGCTAGGTTTTTCTGCAATACAAAGCTTCATATTTGATGTTTAAGCGTATCGAAAATATAAAATTATACTATTTGTTGCTCTACTTGTGAATAAGTTGTAGTATTTGTGAATTAATGAGTACTCTTCATTATCCGTAGAATTTCTTTTTCCTTTTCCATTCATAGATCTATTTTTCTTCTTGCATCTAAAGCTCATTTATATAATGGTTATTTGAATATTTAAAAACAGTCTGCACCAAAAGAAAATTTCGCTTAATATTTTAGTAACTTTCTCTGCTCTTATCAATAAATAAGAAATGCGTAAACAACTCATAGCTTTAGTTCTAATATCACTAGTGTTTTGGGGTTTTTGGGGTGGTAATAATGATAATACTCCCAAGCCACCCATTCTAGCACCCTTTATGGTTGGTGATAGTCCATGGGCTGACTCTTTGATTCAAACGATGTCTTTAGATCAAAAGATTGGCCAGCTATTTATGGTAGCAGCCAATAGTAGAGATAGTGACACCACTTATTATGCTCAAATTGATCATTTAATTGAATACTATGGCATTGGTGGCTTGATTTATTTTCAATCTAGCCCGCATGAACACAACCGTTTAGTTAACCGATTTCAGTCTAAATCTACATTACCACTGCTAAATGGTATCGATGGGGAATGGGGCTTGTCCATGCGCATCGATAGTATGCAAGCTTATCCATGGAATATGACCCTTGGCGCAATACAAGATGATTCACTTATTTACCAAATGGGGCAAGCTTTAGCTCGTGAGTGCAAGACTATGGGCATACATTTTAATTTTGCTCCCGTTGTTGATGTTAATTCTAATCCATTAAATCCCATTATCAATGCTAGATCTTATGGAGAAAATCCACAAAGAGTTTCCGACAAAGGTTTGGCACTTATGCAAGGCATGCAAGATGCAGGTGTGTTAGCCTGCGCTAAACATTTTCCTGGTCATGGCGATACAGATAGCGACTCTCACAAAACACTCCCCGTGATTACGCATTCTAAGGCACGGATAGATAGCATAGATTTGGTACCCTTTAAGCGTTTGGTTGACGCCGGTGTAGGCTCTGTAATGATTGCACATTTAAATATTCCTGCACTAGACTCTACCCAAGACAGAGCAAGTACATTGGCCCCTTATGTGGTTGATACTATGTTAAAACAAGAGATGAATTTTAGTGGTTTGGCTATTACCGATGCCCTAAATATGAAAGGTGTTAGCGCTTATTACAAGAGCGGTGACTTAGAAGTGCAAGCATTAAGAGCGGGTAATGATGTATTGTTATTTCCTGAAGATGTTCCAGCCGCTGTAAGCGCGATTAAACAAGCCATAAAAGATTCCACACTTAATGAAACACGTATTAATGAGGCGTGTTATAAAATATTAAGAGCTAAAGCTTGGTTGGGAATTACAGACAGCGCTTTTGTAGATACCACCATGGTTCTTTTGCAGGCGCAACCTAAAGCTGTAAAGTTGCTCATGCACGACATGCATGCAGCAGCGCTAACTTTACTAAAAAATGAGCAAGAGATATTACCTATTAAAACACTAAAAAATAAAAAGCTAGCTGTATTAACTTTGGGTTCTGCCCATTCCGATGTATTCGTAAAGCAATTAAAACGCTATGCCGATGTTCATTTATTTGACCCAACTCTTGATGAGCCTTCAGATTTCGATCAGCTTATAGTTTCGGTACATATGTCTAATGCATCGCCTTGGAAATCTTACCGAATAAGTGAACAAGATCGAAAGACTATTGCTAGTTATGCCAAGCAAACCTCTTTGTCTTTAATTGTATTTGCGAATCCCTACAGCCTGCTTCAAGCCGATTACTTGAAGGATGTAAAGTCGGTATTGATGGCATACCAAAATGCCCCATCGATGCAGTCAGTAGCTGCTCAATCAATTTTTGGAGCTTTGCCCATTACGGGTAAATTACCAGTAAGTATATCAGCTGATTTTCCTGAAGGCACAGGTTTAAAAACTAGATCTATTAGCAGGCTAGAGTACGCATTTCCTGAAGCGGTTTCACTTAATAGTGACACACTTGCCTTAATTGATTCTATTGCGCATTATGCCATATCCATAAAAGCCACTCCTGGTTGCCAAGTATTAGTGGCCAAAGAGGGGAAGGTGGTATACAACAAGTGCTTTGGTTATCAAACTTACGATAGCATTCAGCAAGTTGAGGAGTTTCATCTATACGACATTGCTTCTATAACTAAAATCGCCTCTACTTTGCCTATTATTATGCAAAAGGTTGATGACAACAGCTATCACATAGATAAACCACTAAAGAATATTATCCAAATAGATGATACTTGTTCTAAGGCAAGATTAACTACCCGGAAAATGCTCGCGCACCACGCCCAGTTGTGGCCATGGATTCCCTTTTATAGAGAAACACTCAATGAGAATGGCGATTTAGATTCATCCATTTATAATACATCAAAACAAGACGATTATACCATTCAGGTGGCAGAGAATTTATTTATGAAAGCCACTTATGAAGATACACTTAGAGATAGAGTTTTATACTCTAAAATGCGCAAACAAAAAGGATACAAATACAGCGACTTACCTTATTATATTTTAAAAGATATTCTTGAAGATCAAGAAAAGGTAAGTTTAAAAGATATGGTGCAAGAACGCATTTTTAAAGATTTAGGTGCCAACTATACTACCTATTTACCTCGAGAGAAGTTTCCATTATCTAATATAGTCCCTACCGAAGAAGACGGCTATTTTAGGAAACAATTGCTGCGTGGTTTTGTTCATGACCCAGGCGCTGCTATGCAAAACGGTATAGGTGGTCATGCTGGATTATTTTCTAATGCTAATGATTTGGCTAAGCTTATGCAAATGTATCTTAATGGAGGGGTGTACGGTGGTCAACGTTTCATAAAAGAAAGCACACTTGAAGAGTTTAGCGCATGTCAATATTGTAGAAAAGATAATCGTAGGGGGGTTGGTTTTGATAGACCTGTCATGGATGGAAGTCCCGGGCCTACATGCGATTTAGTGTCAGAGCAAAGTTTTGGACATTCGGGTTTTACTGGTACCATAGCTTGGGCGGACCCAGAACACGATATAATTTACGTGTTTTTATCTAATAGAATACACCCTTCTGCAGACAACACTTTACTTGTAAAGGAAGATATAAGAACGCGAATTCAAGAAGTTATTTATAAGGCGATAGAATAGTATGAAGATAGGTATTGTATGTTATCCAACTTTTGGAGGGTCTGGTATTGTTGCTACAGAATTAGGGAAGGCTTTAGCTGATAAAGGCCATGAAGTTCATTTTATTGCCTACCGCCAACCTGTGCGTTTAAATGAACCTATGAATAATGTTTTTTTTCATGAAGTTCGAGTAGCTGAGTATCCGCTTTTTGAATACCCACCTTATGAGCTAGGACTTGCCTGTAAAATGTTAGACGTGGTTAAGTATGAAAAGCTGGATTTGCTTCATGTGCACTACGCTATACCACACGCTTACGTTGCCTATTTAGCCAAGCAAATGTTGTTGGAAGAAGGTATAGATATTCCTATTGTAACCACATTGCACGGTACAGATATTACTTTGGTGGGTAAAAGTCCCGGATTGGCTCCTGCCGTTAGTTTTTCAATTAATCATTCTGATGCGGTGACCTCTGTTTCTCAAAGTTTAAAACAAGAGACATTAGAACATTTTACCATTCGAAAGCCTATTGCAGTTATCCCGAACTTTATTGACTTCGATTTGCATCACTTTGATTTTGACGAAGCTTTACACAAGAGTTTTGCGCCACAAAATGAAAAGATATTGGTTCATATTTCCAATTTTAGACCTGTAAAGCGAGTGTCTGATGTGATTCATGTTTTTACTAAGGTGCGTGAAATAATGCCTACAAAGTTATTGTTAGTTGGTGATGGACCTGAGCGTGAGCAAGCAGAGTTTTTGTGTAGAAGTAGGGGGTTTAATGAAGATGTTAGATTTTTAGGTAAAATTAATGATGTATCCCGAATTTTAGCTTTATCAGATGTATTTATCTTACCCTCTCAAAAGGAGAGTTTCGGCCTGGTAGCCTTAGAGGCCATGGCAGCCAAAGTACCCGTTATATCTAGCAATGTAGGTGGCTTAACTGAGTTAAATATTGAAGGTGTAACTGGTTATTGTTCTGCTGTAGGTGACGTGCAAAAGATGGCTGATGATACTATTCGATTACTTTCTGATACAACTCTTTATAATGCTATGTCACAACAAGCATATAAGCATTCACAGACCTTTGAAATTTCAAAAGTATTGCCTTTGTACGAGGATGTATACAACTCTGTTTTTAACCGTAAATAAGCGTTTATTCAAATGAATACAATGATTTGTAAAACCATTCAAATTCCAGGATTAAACGGAAAAGTTATAAGCATAGATTACAGATATGTAGATGTAGAGAGTCTGCTCCAACCTATTATTTATATCCACGGATATAAAGGGTTTAAGGATTGGGGCTTGTCTAATGAAATTGCCGACACCTTTGCAAATAATAATTTTTGCTACATAAAGTTCAATTTTTCTCATAATGGTGTTAGTAACGATCAGCCTATGGATTTTGTAGATTTAGAGGCTTTTGGTTCTAACAACTATTGGATGGAACTGCAAGAACTCGGTTTGGTTATTGATTGGTTGGAGCATTCTGATTTACCCGTCAATTTTTACAAGCTAGCACTTATAGGGCACAGCAGAGGAGGAGGTATTTCTTTGCTCCGTACAGCCCAAGATTCTAGAATTCATAAAACCATCACCTGGGCATCGGTATGCGATTTTAAATCTCGCTTTCCCGATGATGTTAGTGAATGGCGAAAAACGGGAGTTGCCCATATTTTAAACGCTAGAACCAATCAACTTATGCCGCATTATTTTCAATTTTTTGAAAGTTATTTTCAGCATGAAGCGTCTTTAAACCTTTTAGAACAATGTAAAAAGATTAAGTCTGAGCTTATGATTATTCATGGAGCTAATGACATAGGTGTTCCTTTTGAAGAGGCAGAAACCATTCATCGTTTGGTGAAACATTCACAATTGCTAAAAATTCCTGATGCTGGACACACTTTTGAAGTTACTCACCCACCACAAAACAGCGACTTTCCAAAGCCACTTGTACAGGTACTCAATGCTAGTATCTCTTTTTTGAAATAATATAATTGACTTAATACGGGTTCTATCGACATTAATTGTCACTAAAAAAAAAGAGTTTTGAACAATTGAAAAACCAATATCAATCCTTGATTATTTTTGGGTATGATAGCTTTAGCCGATTGTAATAACTTTTTTGCCTCTTGTGAGCGTTCTATACGCCCCCAGCTTATTGGAAAACCTGTTATGGTTCTTTCCAATAACGATGGTTGTATTATAGCTCGAAGTAATGAAGCAAAGGCTTTGGGGTATAAAATGGGGCAGCCTATTTTTATGGTAAAAGAACAGATAAAAAGAGATAAGGTTCACCTTTTTTCTGGCAATGTATCCTTTTACCGTGAGGTGTCAGATCGTATTATGCAGCTCTTAAGAGCTGAATGTAATGCTATGGAAGTTTATTCTATAGATGAAGCCTTTTTAGATTTTAAAGATGTAGCCGCTCCAGATGAAAAGGCAATTTTCATGAAAGAGCAGGTCTTTAAGGAAACAAAAATCCCTATATCTATAGGTATAGCTAAAACAAAAGTTCTAGCCAAACTGGCATCTAAAATTGCCAAAAAACATACCAAAACAGGCGTGTTTGTTTTAGACGACCCCCAATTGATAGAGCGTGCATTCCGTTATTTTTCTATCGAAGAACTTTGGGGTATAGGTCATAGACAAACAAAGATGCTTAATTCCAAAGGCATCTTTCAGGTATCCCAACTTTTAGATTTGTCTACGGCATGGGTGAAAAAATATATGGGCGTACAAGGTTTACGACTCATTACTGAGTTAAGAGGTACTCCTAGTATGGGACTAGAAGAGGTAAGGCCTGCAAAAAAGAGCATTATGTGTTCGCGGTCTTTTAGACACGAAATACAGTCTAAAAAAAAACTTGCCGAAGCATTGGGTAATTTTGCAAGTTCTTGTGCTTACAAATTGCGTCAGCAAGATTCTGTTGCAGCTAAAGTGGCTGTTTTTATTCAAACCAATAGGTTTAAGAAAAATCAACATAGTCATTATGGTTTTCTAGAACATAGCTTCTCTGTAGCTACCAACGATTCTATAGAAATTTTAAAACACGTTAACCTTTCATTAGAGAGACTTTATAGAGAACAAAGCGCCTATAAAAGAGCTGGTGTAATCGTCTCAGAAATTAGATCTATAGCGGCGGTACAGCTTAATTTATTTGATACGATTGACATGGCCAAGCGCTCTTCCTTAATGCGTGTTTACGATACGATAAATAAAAAAATGGGTTCTGATACATTGCGTTTAGGCATTCAAGGTCTTGACGAAACTTGGGGCCAGAAAAAAGAACCTATAGCTTTTAGAAGTGGCTAGTAAATAGGCTTATTAGAAAAAGCCTATCTTGCGTCTTATGTGTAAAAAAATAGGGCTAGGCTTAGCCATTTTTTTGTGGGGTATTTTTGGTAGTTATGTCAAAGCGCAGCAAGACAACCACCACCTTATCGAAGTGGACGCCAGGATCCCAGATCAAATCCGAACAGTGTATGAGCGTGTTACACCTTATGTGTACAAGAATGCTATTGACCTTAGCGGACTAGAGGTTAATTCCAAAAAGCAGGCCTTTATTCATATGATGCTTCCTAGCATACTCATTGCCAAAGATCAATTAACACAAGAAAGAAAAAAAGTGCTGGCTTTACAAGCTAAGAAAAACCATCTTTCGGAGGAAGAACAAGAGTATATAAACATTTTGTTCAAGACTTATAAATGTAAAGAAATAGACGATCTGATATCCAAATTACAAACACACCCTACTAGCATAGTATTGGCACAAGCTGCTATAGAATCTGGTTGGGGGACTTCTCGATTTTACAGAGATGCTAATAATGTTTTTGGCGTTTGGTCTTACAATGCATCAGAACCTCGTATCAAAGCCTCTGAAGAGCGTGATGGTAAAGCTATTTATGTGAAGAAGTACGATACATTGCCAGAGTCTATTTTATCCTATTTTAAAACTATTGCTAGAGGCCCTTATTCTAAATTTAGAGCAGTACGGGAGAAAACACAAGAGCTATCTCAGTTGCTCCCTCATTTGAAGGTGTATTCCGAGTTGGGAGATGAGTATATTCAAAGACTTCAGCGCTTAATAGACTTTAACAAGTTAGAGCAATATGATAATTATGAGTTGGTAAAAAAACAGGAAAATTAAGTGTCTAAAAAGATTCATAATAAAGGAGAGGTATTTGCTTGGTCTATGTACGATTTTGCCAATCAGCCATTTACCAACTTGGTGGTTACCTTTATTTATGGAACATTTTTTACAACAGTAATTGCGGATAACGAAATTGTAGGAACGCAGCAGTGGTCGCATGCAGTTTCAATTACCGCTATAATTGTTGCGTTAATATCGCCACTTATGGGTGCTTTGGCTGATAAAGGCGGCTATAGAAAACTCTTTTTGATAGCTTTTACTTGGATAACAATTATAGCAACCACGATTTTATATTTTGTGATGCCTGGGGAGGTGTACAAAGCACTTTTTTGGTTCGTTATAGCCAATATAGGTTTTGAAATGGGCTCAGTGTTCTGCAATGCATACTTACCCGATATTTCTCATTCCAAAAATATTGGTCGAATATCTGGCTATGGTTGGTCGTTAGGATATGTAGGTGGGTTGATAGCTTTAGCTTTGGCAATGCTATTTTTAGTGCAAATTGACACACCTATTTTAGGGTTTGGAAAGGGAGAGGAAGCTGCCTACGAAAATATAAGGGCCACCAACTTATTAGTGGCAATTTGGTTTGCCCTATTTAGTATTCCAACTTTTCTTTTTGTTCGTGATCGAAAACCTGATACTAAATCCTTATTCAAAAATGCGAAGTCAACACTAAAAGAGTTCAAAACTACCGCTAAAGAGCTTAGATCTTATCCTCAAATTTTGAAATTTTTAATAGCTAGGTTGGTTTACAACGATGGCTTAGTAACCATTTTCGCTTTTGGAGGAATTTATGCTGCGGGTACTTTAGGTTTTTCATTTGATGAGATTATGATACTAGGAATAGTGCTAAATATTACCGCAGGCTTGGGCGCCTTTTTAATGGGATATTTAGATGATAAAGTAGGAGGAAAGAGAACCATCAAGGTAACCTTGCTAGGATTAATGATAGCAATGTTGTTAGCAGTTATGGCACCAGATTTAAGGCCTTGGTTACAGTATTATTTAGGTGGTTCGGTAGTTCCTAATTGGTTAACTTCAAAAAATATTTTTTGGATTTCTGCAATCCTTATTGGCATATTTTCTGGTCCAAACCAGGCTTCCAGTCGTTCTTTAATGGGAAGGTTAACGCCAGAGACTAAGAAAAACGAATTCTTTGGTTTCTTTGCATTCTCTGGTAAAGCTACCGCCTTTGCAGGACCTTTTCTATTAGGAGTACTTACTGCAGCTTTTGAGTCCCAAAGAATTGGAATTTCTGTTATTTTTGTATTTTTCTTTGTGGGATATCTGTTGTTAGATAAGGTAGACGAAAAGAAAGGAATAGAACAAGGTGAATATTTAACGAATATTAATAATTAATATATGAAAACAAGAACCGATCATATTGTTTATCAATGGCTTGCTGAAATGGGAGTAGATCAGACCATTATTCAGCCTTTACAATTACTAGTAGAAGTGTCATTGCTAATTGTTTTATGTTATATCGCGGATCGTATTGCTAAAAAAGTATTCGTCCGTATCATTACATCGATGATAAAAAAAACAAAGGTAGTATGGGATGATGTACTGCTAGAAAATAAAGTTTTTGATCGCTTAGCTCATCTAGCGCCAGCCCTAGTAGTTCAAGCCGCGGCAACATATGTGTTTTCTGGCTATCCTGAATTTGTTCCTCTTGTGATTAGGCTTGCTCAAGCATACATGATTGTTATAGTACTTCTTTTAGTCATCGGAATTTTTAATACTCTTGAACATTATTTTAAACAAACCGAATCACTTAAAGACAAGCCTATAGATTCCTACTTTCAGTTGGCAAAGCTAGTAGCTTATTTTGTTGGAGGTGTACTGGTTATTGCTCAGGTATTTGATAAAGATCCTCAAGGAATTTTAACAGCTTTAGGAGCCTTAACCGCGGTGTCCATGCTGGTGTTTAAAGATACTATTTTAGGCTTTGTAGCATCCATTCAGCTGTCTGCAAACGATATGATTAGAGTAGGGGATTGGGTGTCTATGCCTAAGTATGGTGCCGACGGTGATGTTATCAAAATAACCCTAAATACCGTTAAGGTTCAAAATTGGGACAAGACCATATCAACTATACCCACTTATTCTTTTGTGTCGGACTCATTTAAAAATTGGAGAGGTATGGCTGAGGCTGGCGGTAGACGAATTAAAAGATCCGTCGTTTTAAAATCTGGCTCTGTTCAGTTTTGCGACCAAGAAATGGTTTCTAAGCTCAAAAACATACAACTTATTACATCTTATATAGAAACTAAAGTTACCGAAATAGATGCCCACAATTCTGAGGGGGGCTTCAATAAAACATACCTAGTAAATGGTCGACATCTTACAAATATCGGTGTTTTTCGTGTATACGCCCAACTCTATATAGAAAGTTTAGAGGGTATTCATCCAGATTTAACTCGTATGGTTTACCAAACCGAGGCAACACAATATGGTGTACCTCTTCAGGTGTATTGTTTTACAAAAACAACAGATTGGGCAGCGTATGAGAACATACAGTCTGATATTTTTGATCATCTATATGCTGCTGCACCAGAGTTTGGATTGGAAGTTTATCAACAGCCTTCTGGTGGCGATTTAAAATCAATGGCTAAGTAATATCATAATTTAACTCTTTTTGTTGTGCTGACTGTAAAACAAATCTCGGCTTTAGACTGTTATACTGTTAGACATCAGGTGTTATGGCCACATAAGCATTTTGATGACTGCGGTATTGATATTGACAATCAAGAAGGCGCTTTTCACTTAGGAACATATTCTGGCGAAAAGCTCTTGAGTATTGCTTCTTTTTTCAAACAATCAAATTCTAAGTTTACATACTCTAAGCAGTATCGTTTGCGCGCTATGGCCACCGTTCTTGAAGCTCAAAAGAAAGGAGCGGCTCGTCTTTTAATACAATCGGCTATAGAATTATTAAAGGCACAACAACAAGAAATCTTGTGGTGTGATGCACGCATAATAGCTACTGGGTTTTATGAAAAATTAGATTTTTTGACTTTAGGAGAATCCTATGAAATTCCGATTATAGGCACTCATTATTTAATGTATAAAAAACTATAAATCCTACTTGTTTGATTATCTTAGATTCGATTTTTAAACGTTGCTAATTATTAACTATAGTACAAACCAATAAAGCCCAATACATCAATTTATGCAACATCGCGGACGTATATTAAAAATGCAAACATGCTTAGGAAGTCCTGTTCAATACCATTTACCATTGGATAGTGAGCGTATTTTTATGAATGAATGGATTGGAAAACATATCCAATTTCGTTTTGATGGTGAAATTTATTGCCTGGACTGTGGAGAGCGTACAAAGAAATCATTTAATCAAGGATTTTGTTATCCTTGTTTTCAAAATAGTCCGATGTCTGCCGAGTGTATTATCAAACCTGAACTATGCCGCGCGCACTTAGGTGAAGGACGTGATATGGAATGGGAGCGAAAACACCATTTGCAAGATCACTATGTGTATCTTGCTGTTTCATCTGGCATTAAAGTGGGTATCACTAGAGATACACAGGTTCCTACTCGATGGATTGATCAAGGAGCGAGTTATGCTGTGGCTATAGCCAAAACACCTAACCGCTATTTATGTGGGATGATAGAGGTGTCTTTAAAAGCCTATTTGTCTGATAGAACAGCTTGGCAACGAATGTTAAAAAATGAAATTGTGCATGTAGATTTGTTGGAAAAAAGAGACGAAATAATCAAGCTTATTCCATCAGAGTTGCAGCAATATGTATTAACTAAAGAAGATGTTGTTCATATAGATTATCCTATTCATGAATATCCTAATAAAGTTAAGAGTTTAAGTTTTGATAAAACTCCTGTCATCGAAGGAAAGCTGATGGGTATTAAAGGGCAATACTTATTGTTTGAAGGAGGCCAGGTTTTGAATATGCGAAAACACCAAGCTTATGTGCTCGATTTTTTAGCAGATGATAATCAGCAGGCTACAGATCAAGTTCTTACCCTCGACTTTTAAACCATTGCAAGCATTAGAGGCATACGGATATTGGGGCTTATTTTTAGCTGCATTTATTGCAGGTTCTGTTGTGCCTTTTAGTGCCGAGTTAATAATATTGGCGCTTTTACACAAGGGGTTTCCCTTATGGCCATTAGTTCTTGTAGCCACTCTTGGAAATTGGTTAGGTGGCTATACCGCTTTTTTTATGGGTTACTTCGCCCGTTGGGATCTCATATCTAAGTATTTTAAATGGTCTAAAGAACGAGTAGATAATTTTAAATGGGTAGATAAGTATCGAATCGAACTTCTAGCTTTTTTTTGTTGGATACCAATTTTTGGTAGCCTGATTCTTATCTGTTTAGGCCTTACCAGACGATCTATATTTAAAACAGGACTTTTTATGTTTTTAGGCCGATTAATACGTTATTTATTGTGGGCGCTTTTAAGTGTAGAGGTCTTAGATGCTGTTTGATGACATCCTTGGCTTATTTTTTATTAATATTGTCCTTTAAAACTAACCTAGATGACTTTATTTAGATACCTATTCTTTTGCCTTAGTATTCCATTAGTAGCCCAAGAACGTATGGTTGTAATTAATGAATGTATGCCTAACAATACCATAACAGCTATGGATCAAGATGGAGAATACAACGATTGGGTTGAGCTGTATAATACTTCAGAATCCACCGTCTTTTTAGAAGGCTACTTTTTGTC
>CBFIGX010000013.1:0-6698 GCA_965662265.1 Flavobacteriales bacterium | reverse complement strand
GATAGACGTTCACAGCCAACTAAATTTAAATTTCCAAATGTGCCTATTGGTGCTAATGAGTATTTAATTGTATGGGTAGACAAGGACTCTACACAAGTAGGCTTACACACTAACTTTAAGTTAACAGCCTCCTCAGAGCAATTATATTTATTTAACCCAGATACTAATCTGGTTGATTATGTCCATTTTTTTAACATGCAAGAGGATGAGTCTATTGCCAGAACTTTTGATGGAAATGGTCCATTCCATGTAACCAGCCCTACTTATAATAGCTCTAATGGTAATCAACCTTCAGGTGTTGTTATCAACGAGTGGATGGCTTGGAATGCCGACCAAGATCAAGACGAATATGGAGAGTACAACGACTGGATTGAGTTATACAATAATAGTAATCAGTCAATAAATTTAAGTGGTTATTTCTTGTCGAACAAAGCCAATGAGGCCACCAAATATCAATTCCAAAACACCATTATTGGGGCTAATGAATATTTGGTATTATGGGCAGATCAAGACAGTCTTCAAGGCGATTATCATTTGCCATTTAAACTAGATAGCGAACGTGATGATATTATACTTTCTCGTCCAGATACGAGTACCATAGATTATTTCTTCCATCACAATGTAGATTCTAACAAAACCCAGGCACGTCTACCAAACGGTATTGGTAATATTTACTCCAGTTTATCAACCATAGATGGATTTAACCAAGATGTAGTATCTGTAAGAGAGCAGAGGCTAAACAATTTACGTATTCACCCAAATCCTACATCAGGTCAGTTAATTATTACAAAAATTAACTCAACAAAAGAGCATTTAGAGATGTATAGCAGTCAAGGTAAGCATTTAAAAACCATAATTTTAAAAGACAATAAAACTGTTGTTGATTTGTCTGACATCCCTTTAGGCCTATATTATTTAAAATCTAATTCGCTTAAAATGACACCTGTAATCATTAAATAAAATGCTCATAACCTGTTAACAAGTTCTTTAAAAGCAATTTAAAATTCGTTTTTGAAAACATCACTTTTTGTAATTTTAGCACAAATTTTTTCAATTACAGAAATGACACACATTCAAGAGCTAGAAAAAACAGTTACTCAAGTCCGTCGCGACATTGTTCGAATGGTTCATGCAAATAATTCTGGTCATCCTGGCGGGTCGTTAGGCTGCGCAGAATACCTTGTTGCATTATACTTTGATGTAATGAAGCACGATAAAAATTTTAATATGGACGGAGTAGGAGAAGACCTATTCTTTTTATCTAACGGACACATTTCACCTGTGTTTTATAGTGTACTAGCACGCTCAGGTTATTTTGAAGTTTCTGAGTTGGCTACATTTAGAAAAATAGACTCTAGGCTTCAGGGCCACCCTACCACGCACGAAGGTTTACCAGGAGTTCGTATGGCATCTGGTTCTTTAGGACAAGGAATGTCTGTAGCAGTTGGAGCAGCAGAAACAAAAAAACTCAATAACGACGGCAGGTTAGTGTACTCTCTGCATGGAGATGGCGAGCTTCAAGAAGGACAAATATGGGAGGCTGCTATGTACGCCTCAGCAAAAAAAGTAGACAATCTTATATGTGCTGTAGATTTAAATGGTCAGCAAATTGATGGTAGCACTGATGAAGTAATGCACATGGGTAGCTTAGAAGCTAAGTTTACAGCCTTTGGCTTTGATGTAGTTGTAGAAAAGCGCGGCAACGATATGGCTTCAGTGCTAGAAGTGTTGAGCGAAGCTAAATCTAGAACTAGAAAAGGAAAGCCAGTGTGTATATTGCTACACACAGAAATGGGTCATGGCGTAGATTATATGATGGGTTCTCATAAATGGCATGGTGTGGCCCCTAACGATGAGGAGTTAAGGATAGCTTTAGCTCAAAATGAAGAAACCCTTGGAGACTACTAAAAGCAATATCAGATGAAAACATATACGTACTCAGAAACAAAAGACACGCGCTCAGGCTTTGGAGCAGGCTTATTAGAAGCTGCTCGTAAAAATCCTAATATAGTAGGCTTATGTGCCGACCTTACGGGCTCCCTTAAAATGAATGCTTTTGAAAAAGAATTTCCAGAGCGCTTTTTTCAGGTGGGTATTTCTGAAGCCAATATGATGAGTATGGCGGCAGGGATGACCATTGGAGGAAAGATCCCTTTTACAGGTACCTTTGCCAACTTTGCAACTTCTAGAGTTTACGATCAGGTACGACAATCGATTGCTTATTCTCATAAGAATGTAAAGATATGCGCTTCGCATGCAGGATTAACATTGGGCGAAGATGGGGCAACTCACCAAGTGTTGGAAGACATCGGAATGATGAAAATGCTGCCAGGAATGGTAGTAATCAATCCGTGTGATTACAACCAAACCAAAGCCGCCACTAAAGCAATAGCAGAATATGAAGGCCCAGTGTATTTGCGTTTTGGTAGACCTAAAATGCCTGTGTTTACTCCAGAAAATCAAGACTTTAAAATAGGAGAAGCCCTTATGTTAAACGAAGGTGCAGACGTAACCATTCTGGCTACAGGGCATTTAGTGTGGGAAGCAATTGAGGCTGGGCACTTGTTGGCTGATATGGGCATTGACGCAGAAGTGATTAACATACACACTATAAAACCTCTAGATGCCGAGGCCATCCTTAAATCGGCTAAAAAAACAGGTTGCGTGGTTACCGCAGAAGAGCACCAAATTGCCGGCGGGTTAGGAGAAAGCGTAGCGCAATTATTAGCGCGTAAGCTTCCAACACCTATGGAAATAGTTGCCGTAAACGACTCATTTGGTGAGTCGGGCAAACCGGCACTACTAATGGAAAAATACGGTTTAACAAAAACCGATATAGTCCGTGCCGTTGAGGCAGTTACAAAACGTAAGTAAATGGGAAATAACTAAAAAAAAAGGAGGCTATTAAGCCTCCTTTTTTTTATAGTTATATTTTGTAATTTTAGAATACCTCCATAAATGTTTTGATATCTATTTTTAACAATCTATTGGTTAAGTTAAATAATTCAATGCAGTACTAATTGACTTTTGTATAGTCTAAATGTGTTAATAGTACATTACAATCAAATATTTTAACACCAATATTCTCCAGGATAATGAATATGTACATTCTTGAGTATACATATGTTCTTCTTTATAAATTAGATTGCTCTATTTTCATTCCACTTAATTTTCCTAGTTTTACAGTCCTATTTTTTTAGACAGAAACGACACATGGAAAATCTAAAATCTTACACCTCACAACACAAAATTCGTATTGTAACTGCGGCTTCATTATTTGACGGCCACGATGCGGCTATCAATATTATGCGACGCATCATACAAGCTACTGGAGTAGAGGTGATTCATTTGGGGCACGATCGCTCAGTAGAAGAAGTAGTAAATACAGCTATACAAGAAGACGCAAATGCTATTGCCATGACTTCTTATCAGGGTGGGCATAACGAGTATTTTAGGTATATGTACGATCTTTTAAAAGAGAAAGGCGCTTCTCATATTCGCATTTTTGGCGGCGGTGGTGGAGTTATACTACCAGAAGAAATAGAGACACTCATGAATTATGGTGTTACACGTATTTATTCTCCAGATGATGGAAGAGAGATGGGGTTACAAGGTATGATAAATGATTTAGTGCAACAAAGTGATTTTGCCACTGGAGAAACCTTGCCTAGCGATATTCTTTCTCTCCTTAAAGCCAAAAATAAAAAAGCCATAGCACAGGCCATTTCTGGTGCAGAAAATTTCCCCGAAAAGCACGCTAATATTTTAACGGATATTCGAGCTATGGCTTCTAAGAACAATGTACCTGTGTTGGGTATTACTGGAACAGGTGGTGCCGGAAAGTCATCTTTGGTAGATGAGCTGGTACGTCGTTTTTTAATAGATTTTCATGATAAGCAAATAGCCATTGTGTCGGTAGATCCTTCTAAAAGAAAAACTGGTGGGGCGCTATTGGGAGATCGTATTCGAATGAATGCTATTAATAATGAACGTGTATATATGCGATCGTTGGCTACAAGGCAGTCTAATTTGGCTTTATCGAAACACGTGTCTGAAGCTTTAGAAGTACTTAAAGCTTCAAATTTTGATCTCATTATACTAGAGACCTCAGGTATCGGTCAATCCGATACAGAAATTGAAGAATTTTCTGACGCGAGCCTTTACGTGATGACTCCTGAATATGGAGCGGCTACTCAGCTTGAGAAAATTGATATGCTCGACTTTGCCGATATCATTGCTCTCAATAAGTTTGATAAACGTGGAGCACTAGATGCCATAAGAGATGTGAAAAAGCAATACAAAAGAAATCACAACTTATGGGAGACAAAAGACGAGGAGTTGCCTGTATATGGAACTATAGCTTCACAATTTAACGATCCAGGGATGAACACCTTATATCGTGCTGTTATTGATGTGGTAGCTAAGAAAACAAAAGCCAAACTCATATCTACTTTTTCTCCATCGGAAGAGCTGTCGGAAAAAATATTTATCATCCCACCTAAACGAGTGCGTTATTTGTCAGAAATTTCTGAAAGCAATAGAGCTTATGATGCGTGGGTAGACACACAAGTAGAAGTGGCTCAAGATTTATACGTCCTTAACGAATCTATGCGTGCCATAAAGGCGGCGTCTTTAGAAGATCAAGATCGACTATTAAAAGGTTTGCACGAAGCCTATGAAAAACGAGCCTTGGATTTAGACCCTAAAAACAAACAACTTATAGAATCTTGGACAGAAAAAGTGGCCTTATACAAGGCGCCTTTGTATAAATTTAAAGTTAGAGACAAAGAACTTTCTATAGATACCCACTCAGAATCATTGTCTCATCTTCAAATTCCTAAAATATGCTTGCCAAAGTATAAAGGTTGGGGAGATATTTTAAGATGGTCTTTGCAAGAAAATGTACCAGGTGAGTACCCATTCACTGCTGGCTTGTTTCCGTTTAAGAGAGAAGGGGAAGATCCTACGCGTATGTTTGCAGGTGAAGGTGGTCCAGAAAGAACCAACCGTCGTTTTCATTATGTGAGCTTGGGTATGCCAGCAAAACGATTGTCAACAGCCTTCGACTCTGTAACGCTTTATGGTAACGACCCTGGTTATAGACCTGATATTTACGGTAAAATAGGAAATGCAGGAGTTTCTATCTGTTGTTTAGATGATGCAAAAAAATTATACTCGGGCTTTGATTTATGTGCATCATCAACGTCAGTCTCGATGACCATTAATGGTCCTGCACCAATGTTATTAGCCTTTTTTATGAACGCTGCAATTGATCAGCAGTGTGAAAAGTACATCCTAGAAAATGGGATGAATGATGAGGTAGAAGTAAAAATAAAAGCCCTCTTTAAAGATAGAGGTGTGGAACGACCTAGGTATCAAGGTGATTTACCCGAAGGTAATGATGGTTTGGGCCTAATGTTATTAGGTCTTACAGGAGATTTAGTTCTACCTAATGACGTTTACGATTCCATTAAAAAACGTACACTTTCTCTTGTTAGAGGAACTGTTCAAGCCGATATTTTAAAAGAAGATCAAGCCCAAAATACTTGTATTTTTTCTACCGAGTTTGCCTTGCGTTTAATGGGTGATGTACAGGCTTATTTTATTGATAATGCTGTTCGAAACTTCTATTCGGTGTCTATTTCTGGATATCATATAGCCGAGGCCGGTGCCAACCCAATTACTCAATTAGCTTTTACCTTAAGCAATGGCTTTACTTATGTAGAATATTACCTTAGCAGAGGGATGGATATCAATGATTTCGGACCTAACCTATCCTTCTTCTTTTCTAATGGTATTGATCCAGAATATGCTGTTATCGGTCGTGTAGCTCGAAGAATTTGGGCCAAGGCTATGAAAAATAAATACGGGGCAGGTACGCGCGCTCAAAAGTTAAAGTATCACATTCAAACATCAGGACGTTCTTTACACGCTCAAGAAATAGATTTTAACGATATACGCACTACACTTCAAGCCTTGTATGCCATTTATGATAATTGCAACTCTCTTCATACTAACGCTTATGATGAAGCTATTACTACTCCTACCGAAGAATCTGTACGTAGAGCAATGGCTATTCAGTTGATTATCAATAGAGAGCTAGGTTTAACTAAAAATGAAAATCCGATTCAAGGTGCCTTTATTATAGAAGAATTAACCGATTTAGTTGAAGCAGCTGTATTGGAAGAATTTGATCGTATTAACGAACGTGGAGGTGTCTTAGGCTCCATGGAAACTATGTACCAGCGAGGGAAGATACAAGAAGAAAGCTTGTATTATGAAACCCTAAAACATACTGGTGAATTCCCAATTATTGGCGTAAATACTTTCTTGAGTTCTAAAGGCTCTCCAACAGTTCGGCCTGCCGAGGTGATTAGGGCAACTGAAGCGGAAAAAGAATACCAAATTACAATGCTTAAAGATTTACATAAATCTCATACTACTTCCTATGATGCTTCTATAAAAAGCTTGCAATCAGCTGCCTTACAAAATGAAAATATTTTTGAGAAAATGATGGACGTAGCTAAAACATGCTCTTTAGGACAGATGACTGATAGCTTATTTGAAGTAGGCGGGCAGTATAGAAGAAATATGTAAAATGATGATTATAAGGTTTTATAAAAAACCACCTTTTTAGGTGGTTTTTTTGTTTTAGACATTTGGTTTAAGTATTGAAAAACAGTGTTTTGGCAATTAAT
>CBFIGX010000012.1:6001-43937 GCA_965662265.1 Flavobacteriales bacterium | reverse complement strand
AACTTTCTAAACTAACTCCATCAGAATTGGGTGGGATATAATTGTATATAAAATCACCGGTTTGAAATTGAATATTGAAGGGGCAAAAAAACTCATTTAAATAATTGAAAAAAGATTCAACCCTTTGGTCTGATATTTTATTGTGTGTATCTGTACTAAGAATATGAAAATACAAATTTATAGTTTTAGTGCGCCTAGAGATGAAATATTCCTCCTGTGCCGTTGGAATATAATAGCCGTCTGCTTGGGAAGATGGTGAACAAAATGATTGGGTCATAGGAGAATTTGACTGACAATATGCACTTGCGGTAAGAAATAAGATGCATGCATATGTGAATCCCATTATTAGTAGTTTTTTCATAATAGTCTATTTTTAAACTTTGCCCTAGCAAAGTTGTTCGTTACAAAAAATAATTACAGCAAGGGGATTTATCAACGCCAATCGATTCTCTAAGTTAGATAATTATATGAAACTATATAGCTAAGTATCTAAATAGTTTAAATCTATTTATAAGTGTTTTTTAATGCGCTGAATATCAATAGATTAATTAGGTGAGGGTCACGAAAATAAGTAAAGACACCTATGCTTTACCTAGCGTTTTAAACTAAAAAGTTATACAATGGAAAAAATGGGCTAAAAAAGAACTAGGCTTCTATAAGCGCTGGGCTGTAATGCCTATGGTCTGCGATTTAATTATTTACCAAAACAGAAATCTCTATAAATAGAATCATCAACAACATTTATTTTATACTCACAATAGTGTTTGGCTCCCAAAACTATTTCTATATCTAAAACATCAAATCTTCTTTTAAGTACTAGTTTAAGTTTATCCGATGACTTTATTGTATCTATAAATTCTTGTGTTGGTTTTTTATCGTTTATCATTATTAATTCATCTCCTTCTGAAATCTTGTTTTTTTCTGCGAGAGAATCGTGAGCTATTGTTTTAACTAGAAAACCTCTTGAATTAAAAACTCCTTTCACACCTATTGATGAGGCCAAGAAATTTTTATTATCATGACATTGTATTTCTATTCCCAAATCTGAGTATGTCTTATCTAAAGTAGGTTTAAAATCTTTACACCCATAAATATGGTCCTCTAAAATTAACAATGCTTCTTTACCACCAAAGACCATTAATTCATGGAAAAAGTCCTCTTTACTAATCCCCTTCCCCTTTTTTGCATATTCTGTATACAACTTTGCCATGAGGCTTCGCAAAGAATGTATCCCACCACTATTCTTAAGTATTTGAACATCTAGCATAAAAGCACACAAAGCGCCTTCTGTATAAATAGACACTTTTCTATTGGGAACACCCAAAACATAGCCATCTAACCAAGTATCAAAACTAGAATCTGCAACAGACATGTTTAATCGTCCTCCGTTATGAAAGTGCTTATTTAAGTTTTGCTCTTGGGTTTTAAAAAAACTGGTTTGATCAAATACCCTAGATCTCTTCAAATACAAATCGCCCATATAAGTAGTTACCCCTTCATACAAAAAACCCATCGTAGAATAATTCTCTTTACTATAATCATAAGGCAGCATTTCTATGGGTCTAATTTGTTTGATATTCCATGTATGATATAACTCGTGAGATGAAACACCCAGAAAAGACTTGTACATTTCTTCTCCCATCAAGTTATTCCCCGGCCCCAAAGAAATAACAGTACTAGAAGTATGCTCTACACCATGATATACTTTGTATGGTAAAATCTGGTTAATAAAATGATACTCTTTTACGGGAAAATCTCCAAAGTCTTGAATCTGTTGCGTGGTAAATGCTTTAAAATCTTTAATTATCCTGTTCCAATCTGGCTGACATTCTCCCTGGAACCAGATATAAAATTTATAATCTTTAATATTATAGGTCTTGTACACTAGTGTTGGCGATGCTATCCAGGGGCTCTCTGCTAATTCGTCGAATGAATTGGCGTTTAAAATGTTTCCATTCTTTTGAAGGGCACACGCAATCTTATAATTTGAAGGAATAATGAGTTCTACAGAATGTTCTTCTTCCATTCTTTTAGGGGCATATAAGCAACAATTAACTGGGTTTACATAGAGTTGTCGCTCATCTAAATATGTTGAACCAGCATTAAGTTCATTTGCATAGTAGTTATACTTTACAATAACATCTGATATATTAGGGGTAGAAATATCCCAAGTATCTTTATTTATCTTAGTAAACTTCAAAGCATTACCTTCATTATCAAAGACTTTGAAGTATTGAATATTTCTAGCAAAATCACCTAACTCATATCTTCCTGGCCGCCACGATGGTAATTTCAAAATTATATTAGAATCATAACAAGCAGAAATTTTTAACTCTATATCTATAAAATGACGGTGCGCATTTGCGTATGAAAAAGTATAGTTCACAATAAAATATTTCTAAGTTACTAAAACTGGTCTTGAAAATTAAAAGTCTTATTTAAACGCACGCCTTTTTCTGTTTCTTTAACTGTACAACAAGACTGATAGTAGTCGTGTTGAAGAAAAATAGTATGCTCTTTTTTAGCAGCCTCTATCAGGAACTGTTCTTTTTCCTTAAGAGTAATTAAAGGTTTAGTATCATAACCCATAACATAGGCAAGTGGAACATGACCTGCCGATGGTAGCAAGTCTGCAGCAAACACAATTGTATCATCTTTATACTTAATATGAGGTATCATTTGAGCATCAGTATGCCCATCTACAAATAAGACGTCAAATCCTGGTAAAAAAATACCATCTGTTTTAATGAAATCTAACTGTCCGGAGGCTTTCATAGGCACTAAATTATCTTTAAGAAAAGACGCTTTCTCGCGATTATTTGGATTCATAGCTAAATTCCAATGCAACTCATTGGACCAATAGGTTGCATTTCTAAATACAGTTACTAGTTGTCCGTCTTTATTATATTTAACGCCGCCGCCACAATGATCAAAATGCAAATGAGTTAAAAATACATCCGTAATATCATCAGGAGTATAACCGTTTTTTGCTAACGAATTTATAAGTGTGTCATCACCATGAAGATGGTAATAACTAAAGAATTTATCACTTTGCTTATCTCCAATACCATTATCTATGAGCACAACTCTGTCTCCATAATCTACTAACATAGAACGCATGGACCATGGGCACAAATTAGATTCATCTGCTGGATTTGTTTTTTGCCAAATGCTTTTGGGAACCACACCAAACATGGCCCCACCATCTAGCTTAAAATTTCCTGTTTCAATAGGTATAATCTTCATTTAGATACATTTTGCTTTAAAGATACATTTTGCCTGTGAACTGAGAACTAATAAATCAAGAATTGTAATCTACTCTGCTATTGACTACATTTGAAAAAAAAATAAGTCCATGAAGCAACTGCTTAGCCTTTTTATACTTTTTATTTTCTCTTCAACAAATGCACAAGATGAAAAAGTCTTAAGATCTATATTCGATAAAGCACTCACAGAAGGTGAAGCATACGAGAACTTAAGAGTTTTGTGTAAAGACATTGGGCCACGACTTAGTGGTTCTGAAGAAGCTGACTCTGCCGTTGTGTGGGGCGAAAGAATTTTAAGAGCGCTAAATTTAGACACCGTTTATCTTCAAGAAATAATGGTACCACATTGGGAAAGAGGTCGAAAAGAGAAGGCTTACTTCTATAATGAAAAAGGTAAAAATAGCCTAGACATATGCGCCCTAGGAGGTTCAGTTTCTACGGGTATGAATCAGTTTATTAAAGGTGAGGTTGTAGAGTTTCAATCTATTGAAGAGGTAAATGCACTTCCAGATTCTGCTCTTAAAGGAAAAATTGCTTTTTTTAATAGACCTATGGATCCTGAGATAATTAGTACATTTTCAGCTTATGGTTCCTGTGTAGATCAAAGATACGGTGGTGCTATTGAAGCTTCAAAAAAAGGAGCTATTGCGATGGTTGTTCGTTCTATGAATCTCAGAAATGATGATTTCCCACATACAGGAAGCATGGGTTATTCTCCTGATTGTGATTCTATTCCAGCATTTGCTATTTCAACAAATAGCGCAAACTATTTGAGTGAGAATATCAAAAACTATAATTTTATTGAACTGAGTCTAAAGTCACACTGCAAAACTTACCCCGATAAAATTTCACATAATGTAATTGGCGAAATTAAAGGTACCGAGAATCCTGATGTTTTCATTACGGTTGGTGGTCACCTAGATTCTTGGGATTTAGGAGAGGGTGCACATGATGATGGGGCTGGAATAGTTCAATCTATCGAAGTATTTCACTTATTTAAGCTACTTAATATAAAACCCAAAAATAGCATCAGGGTTGTTTTATTTATGAATGAAGAAAATGGAAATAATGGAGGTAAGAGTTATGCTAAAAGAGCTGCAGATAAAAACGAAAAGCATCTAATGGCTCTAGAAAGTGATCGCGGAGGTTTTTCTCCTCGAGGATTTTCTGTTAACGGAACTCAAGACCAATTAAATGCCATTAAAAAATGGGCTGGTCTTTTTGAACCATATGGCATTCATGAATTTCTGATGGGTTTCGCTGGTGTGGACATTAATCCGTTAGAAGATGGGAAAATATGCCTCATTGGGTTATCCCCTGATTCTCAGAGATACTTTGACCACCACCACTCAGATCATGATGTATTTGAAGAAGTAAATAAAAGAGAGTTAGAATTGGGAGCAGCAAGTATGGCATCACTGGTTTATCTTGTAGATAAATACTGGAAATACTAATTAAAAACTTACTTCTAATCGAAATTTAAGACTCCCAGATGACGAAAAGTTGTCTTACAATTTCTTTTTATTTGAGCGAGTTATATGCACAATTCTTAAACACTTAAAGATATTAGTGATTTCGAAACTATCTATATGGCTAATATTCTGTGTTTTGTAAGTAGCGAATCTACTTGAACGATTTACAATACACTTCCTTTAAAATTTTGAGGCTCAATCTGCTCATAAAAGTTACCCCTTTGCACCTTAAAACTATACCTCTTAAACTAAGCTCTAAAGAAAAGCCAGATTAATTAAAGCTTAAACAAAAAGTTATAAAAGTTTACCCTTATGCCCTTGCGGCAAAAACACAAGTCGATAAATTTAGAAGTTGTTTTAAGCTTCGCAAAATCAAAAAGACATAAAAGAAAACTCAATCGTTATGATGTGGATCTAAAGTCTACTTAGCCAAACAGAAAACCAAGAAGATAGGTGGATAGAACACATATAATGGCAAATACCTATACCTAACCTACAAAATTGACACAATAAGTGATTTATCTATTTTAGTATCTGGCACATCAAAATCAAACCAATCTGGAAGATCTACATCAAATCCTACACCATTAAGATAATTATTTAAAGCCTTATTAAGTCCAGCCCTGTATGTATAATGATCAGCTCCTGTTGGATCTATGTGCTCTAAATCATTTTGTGCAAAACCTTTAAATTCTGGTCCTGTAATCTCTATTGAATATTTTTTTGGATTTTTGCCGATAGGGCTGTGAATGGTAGTTGTAAACTGATGCCAAAAAGCGGATTGGATACAATTATTTTGAAAAAGCTGCCTAACCACTTCTAAAGAATCAATAGTTTCTTGTTCCGTTTGTGAAGGAAAACCATACATAAGGTATGCGTGAACCATAATTCCAACGTTAGAGAAGTTTTTACCAACACGAGCTACTTGTGCAATATCTACACCTTTACTCATCAACTTTAACAATCGATCTGAAGCTACCTCTAAACCTCCAGTAACAGCTACACAACCTGATTTCACTAACAATTCGCATAATTCTTTTGTGAATGTTTTCTCAAATCTAATATTCGTCCACCAGGTTATATATACCTTTCTCTCAATAAGTTTGTTCGCTAATGCACGAAGCATTTTTGGCGGTGCAGCTTCATCAACAAAATGAAAGCCACTAATACCTGTTTCCTCAACTAACTCCTGGATTTTATCTACTAATATATCAGCAGTAGTATTTTGATAATTTCCAATATAATCTAGACTTACATCACAAAAAGCACATTGCTTCCAATAGCAACCATGCGAAATTGTAAGTTTATTCCACCTGCCATCTGTCCACATACGATGCATTGGATTTAAAACATCTAAAAATGATAAATACGGGTGTTCTGAAATCCCCTTATAGGTTGGTCTAGGGAGATCTTTATGATGAAATATAGTATTTGGTATTTTGTTTTTGAATACAATGGCTTTTTTGTCTAGAATCATTGTCCGCTCCAACAAATCAAGTGAGCCTTTTCCATCTATATATTCTATTATTTTTAGTAATGGTCCTTCACCATCATCAAAACATATATAATCTATGTGTTTAAAAATACGATGATCATTTAAACTTCTCAATTCTGTATTACAATAACCTCCTCCACAGGCAATACGAATTTTTTTGTAGTTCATTTTAATAAACTGGGCACACCTTAATGTAGCAAATAAATTTCCTGGGAAAGGAATAGTGAAGCATACTAAATCTGGTTTGTAGGAGTCTAATTCTGTCATAAGTATATGCAGCATTAGCTCTTCTATGATGGTAGGCTGATAATTTAAATACTCTTCTAAAACATCAAAGCTACTTGCAGATGTAGCAATTTGCTCTGCATATTTAGTGAAAGAGAAGAACTCGTCTATATTTAATTTGATGAAATCACCTAACTCTTCAATAAATATGGTAGCACTGTGCTTAGCCCTATCCATAACACCAAGATTTCCAAAAGCCCAATCTAGTTCATCGTCTGCTAAATTAATTGCACGATGTCCTTTGGGTAGAAATCCGTGCGAACATATTTGATATGCACTTATACTGGATGGTTTTTGCAAATACGAAATAACCATATCTACCTTTTCGATATATTGATTGCGTTGCTTCCAGACGAGATTCAATTCAAATGAATTATTTTGCTTAGCTTCTTGAAAAACACGTTCGATAAAATTTTTACTAAACACACGAACGAACAAAGAAATACTAAGGTCGAATTGAGCCGAATTCTTGCCTTTAGAGTCTAAAAAACCTTTTAAATATGCGGTAGCAGGATAAGGCGTATTTAGCTGGGTAAAAGGAGGTGTTACTAAAAGCGTTTTTGTAGACATCAAACAAAGTTATAAATCTATTTAGTAACTGCACTTTTTTTTAAAATTAAACCTTCAAATTGGTTAACCTTAAGGGTATTAAGGATAATATTGCCAAAAAATTTAATCTTATAAATGATTCTACACATAGAGTCATTAGTCTTCTCAGTATAATTTTTAGAGATATCGCCGAAGGTATGTTGATAGGATCTACAGAAGACTAATAACCACACACATTTTAACTGATTTTAGCTGATCATAACTTGTATTTCACTGGAAACACTCTAGAGGTAAGAGGGGCTGATAAACAAGAAGAAAACACAAATATTCTCTATGATGGGTACAGACACGCGTATTAAAAAATTTTATGGACCTTCTTTAGTGACGGTTTTTGAGACTCGAATTCCAATTGAGCAAATGCTAAAACTCAATCCCAGAAATGACTAACTTTGCATAATGGCTACAAACAAAAAAAATGTAGAGCGCATGCTCAAAAAGCTTAACATTAATAAGCTAAACCTGATGCAAGAAGAAGCGCTACTAACTATTGAGTCTTGCTCTGACATTGTTCTCTTATCGCCTACGGGTACGGGAAAAACTATAGGCTTTCTGCTCCCTCTGATTCAAGAACTAAATCCTAAGATAACAGAAGTACAAGCGCTTATTGTTGCTCCATCACGAGAGTTAGCAATTCAAATTGAACGTGTATTAAGAGAATTAGCTTCTGGATATAAAACCTCTTTGGTATACGGAGGACGGTTATTCTCCAAAGAAAAAATGGATCTAAAACATAGACCCGCCATTTTAGTCGGAACACCAGGGAGAATAGCAGACCACATTAGAAGAGAATCCTTCAGCACTACTGAAATTAAGTACTTAATACTTGATGAATTTGATAAATCACTTGAAGTTGGATTTGAAAAAGAAATGAGTGAGATATGTGGCACATTAACTAAACTTAATAAGAAAGTTCTTACCTCAGCAACAAAAAAAGTAAGAATACCAAAATTTGTGGGTCTTACAAAACCTGTTTATGTAGACTTTCTTAAAGAAGAAAATGAAAAGTTAGAAATTAAGTCCGTCATTTCGCCTAATAAAGACAAGCTGGAAACTCTTGTAAGGACAATTGATCACCTTGGGAATAAACCAGGAATTATCTTTTGTAATTTTAAAGAGTCTATACACAGGATTAGTGAACATCTTAATGCCAATAACATCAACCACGGCTGTTTTTATGGAGGCATGGAACAAAGAGATAGAGAACGAGCATTAATTAAGTTTAGAAATGGAACACATCAGCTTTTATTAGCAACTGATCTTGCTGCTAGAGGTATCGATATTCCAGAAATCAAATTCATCATTCACTACCATCTACCTCTACGTAAAGAAGAATTTACACATAGAAATGGTAGAACAGCTCGTATGAATTCTAACGGAACTGCATATGTCCTTCACTGGGAAAAAGAAAAACTTCCAGACTTTATCTCAAACATAACTCAAGAAAGGCTTACGAATATCTTGCCACCAGAAAAAAGCAAAAAGTGTACACTATTTATTTCTGGAGGAAGAAAAGATAAAATATCTAAAGCTGATATAGCAGGTTTATTCTTTAAACAAGGGAAACTTATAGGAAACGAATTAGGCACTATAGAACTTAAACAAGATTGTGCATTTGTATCGGTACCAGAGGACAAATCAGAACAATTAGTTTTAAAGCTTAACAACAGCAAGCTAAAGAAGAAAAAAGTTAGAATAAAGCGAATATAAATATGGCTGAAACTAATTTAAAAAGAATCAATAAATATTTAAGTGAAATTGGATACTGCTCTCGGAGGGCTGCTGATAAGCTTATTGAAGAAGGACGAGTTACAATAAATGGGGCAACACCCTTAAAAGGCACAAAAATTAGTGTTAATGACGAAGTATTTGTTGACGGCATACTTTTATCTAAAGTAGAAACAAAGCACGTGTATATAGCTTTAAATAAGCCTAGAGGTATTGTTTGCACAACAGACGTTAAAGCTGAAAAAGATAACATTATCGACTATATTGATTATCCACAAAGAATATTTCCCATAGGTAGATTAGACAAAGCAAGTGAAGGACTTATTCTACTGACCAGTGATGGTGACATAGTTAACAAAATTCTTAGAGCTAGGAATAATCATGAAAAAGATTATCTAGTTAGAGTAAATAAGCCTATAACAGCAGAATTTATAAAAAAAATGAGCACAGGAGTACCTATACTTGACACAATAACGAGTAAATGTAATGTTCAAAAAATTGACTCCTTCAACTTTAAAATAACTCTTACACAAGGGTTAAACAGGCAAATAAGACGAATGTGTGCCTATTTTAACTACGAGGTATACAAGTTAAAAAGAGTACGAATAATGAACATAAATTTGGATCTACCATACGGAAAATGGCGAGAGTTAAGAGAAGAAGAGTTAAATGAATTACTGTCATTAATTACTTATTCTAAAAAAACTTTTAATGAGAAATTTTAATAAAATGTCACCATCATCACTTTTTTCACTAAAAAGTATAGTATTAATTAAATTAATTATAGATTTGCCACTTAATTTATTTTATTACAAAACACTATGAACAAAGGAACAGTTAAGTTCTTCAACGAGTCTAAAGGATTTGGATTCATTGTTGACGACGAGTCAAAAACAGAATACTTCGTACACGTTACGGGATTAATCGATGAAATAGCTGAAGGCGATTCAGTAGAATTTGAACTTAAAGAAGGAAGAAAAGGTTTAAATGCGGTAAACGTTAAAGCAATTTAATCTCTTCGTGTTATAAATTTTATTTCTGAACCTCCTAATAGGAGGTTTTTTTATGCTTAAACATTTATATAAATTGAATTTCATAGATCCAGACCTTTAATTCTAATTAAATTGTTCAAAATAAAAGTAAGATGTTAATTTAAAAATAGCAGATACACAGAATTCTATTGCCCTAGAAGCCCTCCTACGAATCATCAATTCTACATTTACCGTAATACGTATTGCATTTATCTGTTACTTAGAAGCCAAATTTGCCATGAATAGTTATATTAAATCTAGAACATTCTTTGAGAGTAAACACAGTGATAAAAAAGTAAAGAAGCACCCAATTATCATATGCTGGAAACTTAATACCCCACATAATTTAGGAGCAATTTTACGGATAGCTGATAATATGGCATGCGAAAAAGTAATATTTATAGATGATAATCCTAGTTTTAAAGAGCGTAACATAAAAAAAATTGCACAAACCAGTTACAATGCCATAGAGTGGCACTTTTGCACATCTGATAATTGGAAAGCACATATTCCTGATGACTATATATGTATTGCTATCGAAACTTCTAAAGACGCAAAAAACACATACCAAGTAAACTTAGGGCGCAAAATTGCTTTTGTAGTAGGCAATGAAAAGGTTGGTATTGATGAAGCTACTATAGATATATGTGAGGAGGTCATTTACATCCCTATGATGGGGCATAATAAATCGATGAATGTAAGCCATGCCGCTACAATTGTCCTAGGGGAATGGTTAAGACAAAATTACTACTGCAATGATGTTTGATAACTATTTTTAGACAAATCTATTATGGTTATCTCTCTTTGATCTACAGATTCCAAAATTGACCTTCGCTTATGCAAAGAAATGCGGGAATCAATAATTAGTGTATCAAAAGAAAATTGGCTCAAATCAGTTCTATACGCTCTTAATAGAACTATTTCAAATGAACCTAATTTTGAGACATCTACAAATTCGTCAGACAAAACAAGTATACGCCTATTTCCATATGACAATATTTTGTGGTTAAGTTCCATGAAATTATTTTGATATTTATCCCTAAACGATAAAGTATCAACAGTATATAGTCTATTTTCTAATGTATAATGCCCTAAAGCATATTTTAAATTTATAGAGCCATCTATAATTATTACTTGTTTACTATTAGAAGATAAAGAAATTACAGTCCCTTTCTTATCTCCAACAATTAACAACTCGTCAAGCACTATATTTCGTTTTACAATTACACTTATAAAGGCAAATAGCAAGAATACATACAACCACTTAAAAAACTTAAAAGACTTCTCTATAAAGATGAAACAAACCGCTACTAAAATGCAATAGTACAACACGACTTGCCCTGAATCTAAAGTAAGTTCTATAGGATCGAATGCGTAGGCTTTAATTAAAGACACCCAATCAATTAGTATTTGAAATAGTTGGTCAACGCACCTATTTAACCAAACCATTTCATCTAACAATAAAATCCATGTCAAATAAAAAACTCCTAAATACAATAGGAAACTTATTAAGGGTAATACCAAAACATTTGCCCACAAAAAAGATACAGGAAACTCTTTAAAATTATATATGGAGATTCCTGCCGTACTTAATTGAGCTGCTACAGACACAATACATAATGAAAAAATAAACCTGAAAATTACATGTTGATTATGTATTAGTTCTTTAAAATGATTATAAAAATATAGAATTCCAAAAACTGCTAAATACGAAAGTTGAAATCCTACATTAAACAAATAATTAGGATTATACATAAGTAGAGCTACAGCAGACACACACACAATATTTAATGGTTTAGTAGGGCGGTTCACAATAAGACTAAACGCGTATATAACAAACATAAGTGATGCCCGAAGTACTGAGGGACTCAGGCCGGTAATAGTGGCATACAAAAGAATCAAACTTATTAATATAAAGGCTTTAATTTTTGGTCTATTTTTTAGGAAAAAATTTAACAGAAATACACAAATACCATAAACCAAACTAATATGCATGCCGCTTAATGCTAAACTATGGACTAGACCTAGCGATCTAAAGCTGCTTATAACTTTTGAGTCAACAGATTTTTTATCTCCCAACACAAGGGCTGAAATAAATTGTTTACTCACCGGGCTTATACTGGTATTGTAAAGCTTTTTTTTATTATGGACTTCAAGGCGTAAAGTCTATGAATTAGTGAATTTGATACCCCATTGGATTGGTAATCTTTAAGCCATGCTAAAGTGAAAATACCTCTACGGTTGTATGACTTAGATGTATTAATTTGATGGCTATGTTTTGGACTAGACAGCTCGGAAATATTGATCTTTGCATAAATCCTGTCGCCAGGTAAGAATAAATTTTCAAAGAGTTCTTTATTAACCATCAGTATACATGTGGCTTTTTTTTGAAAAGAATCCGTCAGATAAATATCAAGTAGTTGTGCCTCATATTTCATGTATAAACTAGACTCACTCAAAATACGTTCTATTTGAACCAAAGCAATTACATCTTTATTGATATAGGGCTCTAAAGCATTTTCATTTGAACGTTGAGCGTGAAGTATAATGAAAGTAATGACTATGTATAGGATTAGATGCTCAAAAAGTACTTTAAAAGAACATTTTTTTTGAACGTAAAGAACTAGGCATATTGTTATGCATAAAATAAAACTTATAGCTAATAATGCACCATCTAATAATTCTATTCCGGCAATAGACAGCACGCATAGTGCCAATAATTTGTAACTAGGAAACATCTCATTATTATATTATTATGTAATTATTCAATTATTCTAAGTTACCAAAATTATGGGCATAAAAAAAGTTGCCTTATCTCTAAGGCAACTTTATGTTATAGTTTGTAGGAATTTATTTTATCTCCATACCATTAGCACGAGCTTCTTTTAACACAGATGTAATTCCTTTTCTGTTAATTGTTTTTAAAGCAGATGCAGATAACTTAAGTGTTACCCAAGCGTTTTCTTCAGGAACGAAAAAACGTTTCTTAATAAGGTTAACACTAAACTTCCTTTTGGTCTTTCTTTGAGAGTGAGAAACATTGTTTCCTACCATTGCTCTCTTACCTGTTATACTGCAAACTCTAGACATATCTATAGTGATTTTATTCTTCTCTTATTCCAATAATGGAATGCAAAAATAAGTCTTTTTATGACATCACAAAATACAAATCCTATTTTTTATGCTCTGACTCCAATTGATATAAGAGTTCCATAAGCAGTGAAGATGCTGTTCTCTTGATATTAGCCATTCTGTTTGAGCCAAAGCTATACTTCTTAGACCACAAACCACTTGGGCTTGCTATTGCAACCCATATCGTACCTACAGGCTTTTTCTCTGTGCCACCTCCTGGACCTGCAATACCAGACGTAGCTAAAGCATAATCACTTAACATTTGTTTTTTTACTCCTGTAGCCATTGCCTCTACTACTTGCCTACTTACCGCTCCATTTGCTTCAAGTAATTCATTACCTACACCCAACAAGTCTGTTTTGACCTGATTGGCGTAGGCTAATATAGACCCTTTGTAATATGCTGAACTACCAGGAACACCAGTAATGAGGTGTGCTAGATAGCCACCAGTACAACTTTCTGCAGTGGCTAAGGTTGCCTTCTTCAACTTAAGTTGAGCTCCAATCCTTTCTTCCAGTGTTTCTTTTTCTTCACCAAAAATATTTTTTGGAATAATATCTCTTAACAACTTCTTCTGTTCATCAAGAATTAACTGTAACTCTGATGCATTCTGACCTCTAGCACTTAACCGCAAACGCACTCTATTTATGGAAGGCAAATAAGCCAACTTAATACTATTTGGCAATGATTTTTCCCAAAAACTTAATTGTTGGGCAAGTATTGACTCAGGTATCCCTTGCGTTAATATAGTATTATGAATTATTACTTGATTGCTAAATTTTGTTTTAAACTCAGGCAGTATATAATCACGCATTAGTGATTTCATCTCAAAAGGAACCCCTGGCATAGAAATTATATGTTTGGTGTCTTTCTCAAACCACATTCCAGATGCAGTTCCAACTTTATTTATGAGTACTCTGCATTTTTCAGGTAAATCGGCTTGTTGTTTATTCAATTCGTTTAAACTATTAAGGCCAATTGTTGCAAATAAATTTTCTATGTGTGATAAGACATTATAGTTTCTTATAAGTTTGGTATTGAAATACTGCGCTAATGTTTTTTTCGTGATATCGTCTTTCGTAGGACCAAGCCCTCCGGTCAGCAAAACAATGTCACTTAATTGAGTTGCTCTATCTAGAGTTCTTGTGATGGCTTCAGGAGTATCTGCTATGGTATATATTTTATGAATTTCTAAGCCTATCTCATTAAGACGTGAAGCAATCCAAGCTGAATTTGTATCAACAATCTGCCCAATAAGAATTTCATCACCAATAGTAATAATAGAAACTTGCATTTAAGAGAACTTACTAATTTTAATGATAGTTATTATGGTAAATCATATGAGTCTGCTATTGTTACAACGGGCCTAACACTCATTACAGGTATGTCACTATTGTATATAATAGATTTAGCAGAAGACCCAACAAAATGAATAGTAAACTCGGTTTCTTGTTGCGTCATAATCATGATAAGATCACCTTCATTTTCTTTACCATAATTAACAACAATATCGGCAAGTGAATTTCCGTTTGAAGATATCAATTCTGCAGTAGCTTTCACACCACCTTTTTGGAGAAAATTACATACCTGATTTAAGTTTAACTGAAGAGTAGAGATAAGTTCTTCATCAGTAGTAGTAGAAACAGATACAACTTTAACTGTTGCACGCCATAATCGGGCGAGATTCAATGCGTGAGACACCTTTTCTTTGGTTTGTTTTTCTAGGTCTAAAGGAAGAATAATATTACGACACCCCTTAAAATGATCTGTTCCTTTTATAGTAATTACTGGACAAGGTGAAGTAGTGACCACTCTGTAAGCATTTGAACCAATAAGCTTCTTAGTAAACTCTGTAGGAGAGCCATTTGTACCCATTACTATGAGCTTGGCATTAATGAGGTCAGCTACTTCTACTATTTTTTGATATACTTTACCTCTAGTAGCCATAGCATTTACCTTAACACCTGAGCGATTATTTACTTCTGCAGCTAGCTTATCAAGTTTGCTTTGTAATTGATTTCTTACACTTTTGTAGTTGTCTTCATCTTCTCCAAAGAGTCTCAATAGAACTCCTGATGTTTCAATAACGCTTAATAATGTTATTTCTCCACCATTTAGAGATGCTAATCTTTCGGCTTGTTCCAATGCAATCATAGACTGACTTGAAAATCCTATGGGCACTAGAATAGTGTACGTATCTGAATTCATGCTTTGTGTTTGGTTTAACAAAATAATAACTCTAAAATACAAAAGTAAAGAAATATATTAAGCTAAATATTTCATTTTTATTGCATATTCGAATACCATACCAATTAAATTATTGCGGTCTAACATTACTTATTGATAGCAATACTTATGCTTGATTTATTAGCACAAACATATCTCATATAATTTAATTTAGTTTTTTAATTGACAAGGTATAGTTTTTGATTAACAAGTTGTAATTGTAATTTATGAAACTAGCTCTTCAAATTTTTATTTTTAGTTTGTGTATCCAGAGTGTTCGAGCTCAACAAGCTCCTAATCTCATACTTTCTGATCTGGATGGTAACACCCACAACATACATCAAATTTTAAATTCTGGTAAAACTGTGATTCTAGATTTCTTCATTGAAAATTGTTTACCTTGTCATGAGAGTATTCCATACATGAATGACTTCTACTCTAATTATGGTCCTGCTGGGACTGACAATGTTGAAGTACTTTCAATTGAAACCTATCAAAACAGTTCTGAATCAGTAGATGCACTCAGCGAAGAATGGGGAATAACTAACCCTGTTATTAATCTTGACGCTGTACCTGAAGCTTATGCATCTATAGTAGAAGGGTACCCTTACTATGTTGTTATTTGTCCTGATAGTACGTTTGTAGATCAATACGATTTTAATTACCCTAACACGAATCTATTTTGGGCTCAATCTACAAATCAATGTAAATATGATAATAATTTTACTGATGTATCTATAATTAGTAATACGGTTGTTAACTGTCAAGATTACACAAAGGCGTATCTAGAAATTGCCAATACTGGTACTGAATTAATTTCCGAATTAGAACTTCGTGTATTTTCCGACTCGGGATATGATGACACATTGGATTTAGCTCTTATTCTACCACCACTTTCTACCTCATCACAATTACAACAAGATATCATAATAGAACAATATGAAGATACTGACATAATAGGTTTTGAAATTATCGTAGATAACGATGTAAATTCAGCAAATAACATTTCAACGCACAACTTAAGTAATGAAATTGTAGCTTACAGCAATTTAATTAATATAAAAATTCAGCTAGACAACTACCCTAATGATTTAGAATGGAAACTTACCGATGAAAATGGCATTATAATGATAGAAGGATATGGAAGTGACTTCAGCCCATATACACTTGTTGACATCAATTTAGCACTAGACACTTCGATATGTTATGAATTTTCTATAATTGATAATGTTGGAGATGGTATATGTTGTTCATTTGGCGAAGGGTATTACCAGCTATCTTCTCAAGGTGAAGAACTCTATTTTAATGACACATTTTCAAGCTCTTTAACACATCTTTTTCACATTTCAAATACAGAGTTTAATATCTCAGAATCAAAATATTATTCGAAAACACCCATAGAAACAATTTTCTATAACATAAAAGGTCAAGAAATTTTGCAACCCAACTCTTTTGGGTTTTACATAGAAAAAAAGATTTATGAAGACGGATCTTCAAGCAACAGAAAATTAGTGCTGCTAGGTCCTTAAATCATCTACTTTAGCAACCAACCATTCAAATTGTTCATGGAGAGTCATGGTGGAATTATCTAATAATATGGCCTCTGGTGTTTTTATTAATGGAGCTATCTCTCTCTGTGTGTCTCTAAGGTCTCGTTCGGTAATATTCTCGAGTACCGCATCATAAGATACTTCCTCCCCATTTCGCCTCAACTCATCAAATCTTCGTTTAGCTCTCACTTCAGGACTAGCTGTCATGAATATTTTCAACTCTGCATCAGGAAATACAACAGAACCAATATCTCTTCCATCCATAACAACACCTTTACCTAAACCCATTAATTGTTGTTGCTTAACCAGCATTTCTCGTACTTCGGGTATTGCACTAATGATGCTGACCCAACTAGAAACTTCCATTCCTCTAATCTTATTTTCAACAACAATATTATTAAGTACTACCTCAGAATCTAATGATGCATTTAAATGAAAGGATATGCTTATTTCATTCAACTTATTTAATAGTCGGCCTTTGTCTAACTCCCCCTTTATAATCATGTCATTATTTAACGCATATAAGGTAACTGCCCTATACATTGCTCCAGAATCTATATAAGTGAATGACATTGCTTTTGCTATTGCTTTTGCTAAGGTGCTTTTGCCAGTAGAAGAATACCCATCGATAGCAATTATAATTTTTTTCATTTATTCCAAAAATTACCAATGTTAGATGTGATCGAAAAAGTATGTAGTGGACCTACAGCATGATAAGGTAAGCGAGCAAAATTAACATGAATTTTCTTTACTTTCATTGCAAAACCCCACGACAACCCAACGCCATGTTTGTACAAATCTAAAGCTAGCTCTTGACGTCGTTTAAAGTTGTACCCTAATCTAAAATTAAAATTCTTACTAAAAAGTAATTCAGCACCCACATGCAAGTGAGATACTAATTTATCTCTAAATGTAGTGCCTACACTAGTTGTTTCACCAGTAAAAGGGTCATACAATTCATCTTGTTTATTTTGATAACTTAAATCCCATTTTTCAAGATGAGACCAAGTAATAGACCATCGTAAGGGTGCATGTTCTAACTTGTTGGTAACACCAATGATTACCTCAACTGGGAGTGGCTCTTTAGAGCCAGAAAAGCTCTTTAATTGATATCCCAAATTTTTTATTAAAATTGAGCTGTGCATTCTTTCTTTTGAATAAGTGATGGACATATCAGACGATAGACCGTAAGAATTGTAGGTTTCGAAATTTGAATACACCCCTTTTAGTGTTGCCCCTATCCTAATATTAGAATTATATCTAATAGCGGTGGATACTAGCAATGCATACTCCCCAGAACTAAAATTTCCCAATTGATAACCAAACTCATCAGTTCTTATAAATGTACCATAGTTTACGTAGTGCATTCCTACAAGAATATTTTCAAACTTCTTGTGAGGAAGTCCAAATACAAAAGATCCATAACTAATACCATCATAATATGATGTATAATTAACGGAAAACTGACCGTTCATTTTTTTATTATTCAGAGAGGGTAAAATTAAGGCGAGATTGACATCATCATCAAGCGCATTGACCAATACGTTCCCTAATGCGGCAGTTCTTGCTGATGGAACTAAATTTAAAAATTCATAAGTATTATCGCCACCGGTTTGAGCTACAGTCATCCAAACATGAGTACATAATAATAATAATACTTTTATCTTTTTCATAAAGGCTAAATTACTAATCTAATCCAAAACGAACTTGTAAACTTCTTAGTATTTTACAAAAAGCTTTTTAGCTTTGTTGAGCAATTTTAAATTCAGAAGAAATGAAAATAATGTTTCTTAGTACGGCTCTTAGCATATGTATGTTGGCCTCAGCACAAGTAGAAAGCTTAAGTCTTGATGATGCTGTTCTTGGTAGATGGACCAAATTCGTTCCTGATAGGATTTCAGGACTCCAATGGCTATCTAATACACATGAATTTAGTTATGTAGAAGATAATATTCTCATCATTGAAAACCTAGATGGTGAAAAAAGAAAATTAACACTTGACAAGTTAAACTCTTCATTTAAAGATGACAGTTTAAAAAGATTTCCTAGTCTAAAATGGATAGATAATACAAGCTTTAGGTTTAAAAAAGAGCTAGATATCTACACATATGATATAAACAATAATTCAGTCCAAAAAATGGTAAGTTATCATGATAAAGGACAACATGCGGAATATTCAGCCTCTGCTAATGCTATTGCATATACTATCGATAATAATTTATTCATTAATACTGCACATCAAACTCATCAGGTAACCACAGATGAAGAACCTGAAATAATAAACGGTCAAGCAGTTCACCGATATGAATTTGGAATTTCAAAAGGTACTTTCTGGTCTACAAAAGGAGATAAATTAGCTTTTTACAGGAAGGATGAAACTATGGTAACTGATTATCCTTTGGTGAATACAAGCGCTAGAATAGCAGAATCAAAAATCATTAAATATCCAATGGCAGGAATGAAAAGTCATCACGTAACTCTTGGTGTATATGACTTAAGGACAGAAAAAACTATTTTCATAAAAACAGGTGAGCCTAAAGAACAATATTTAACGAACATCACTTGGGGACCAAATGACAAGTTCATATACATTGCTATCTTAAATAGAGATCAAAATAATTTGAAGCTCAATAAATACAGTGTAGAAACAGGTGAATTGATCAAAACACTATTCGAAGAAAATCACGAAAATTATATACAGCCACTTCACCCAATGATCTTTGTCGAAGGCAATAACAATGAATTTTTGTGGCGATCTGAAAGAGATGGTTACGATCATTTCTACAGATATAATAGTGAGGGAAAACTACTAAATCAAGTTACTAAAGGTGATTGGGTTGTTAAAGACTTTGTTGCTTTCGATGGCAATTCTATTCTCGTAACTGGAACACACAAAAATGCTTTAGAAACTCACATATACAGAAGTACTATTAAAGCCCCACGCTCTTCAATGATATCAAAACAGCCAGGGATACATAGAGTTAAAGCTAGTTATAATGGGCGGTTTTTAATTGATTCCTATAATAGCTTAAACAATCCAGGAACTATTGATCTAATGGACAGAACAGGTCGGCATATAAAACAACTTTTGCAATCAAAAAATCCATACCAAAATACTGAACTTGCTCAAACTGAGTTATTTTCTCTAAGTGCGGAAGATGGCACAGATTTAAATTGTAGAATCATTAAGCCAATAGATTTTGATCCCACAAAGAAATATCCAGTACTGGTATATGTATACAATGGGCCTGGCGTTCAACTTATTTATAATACAAGCCTTGGTGCTGCTCCATTATGGATGCATTATATGGCTAATGAACATGATTATATTATATTTACTTTAGATGGACGTGGATCAGAAAACAGAGGAAGAGAATTCGAACAATCCTTATTCAAAAACCTGGGTGATGTTGAAATGATTGATCAAATCACAGGAGTTGAATATTTGAAATCACTTGACTATATTGAAACGGACAGAATTGCTTTACATGGATGGAGTTATGGTGGATTTATGACCACCAACCTTATGTGTAGCTATCCTGAAGTATTTTCCTGTGGTGTTGCTGGCGGCCCAGTAATTGACTGGAAATACTACGAGGTTATGTATACCGAAAGATATATGGACAGCCCTCAAACAAATCCTGAAGGTTACGAAAACACCAGCCTGTTAAATAAAGCCAAAAATCTTAAGGGTGATTTACTAATGATTCATGGTACTGATGACGATGTTGTAGTATGGCAACACTCTCTTGCGTTTGTCGAAAAATGTGTTGAAGAAGGCATTCAACTTGATTACTTTCCATATCCAGGACATGCTCATAATGTGAGAGGAAAAGATAGGATTCATCTAATTGAAAAAGTAATCGACTATATATTGGATCACAACAGATAGTTACCTGATAATGAGACGATACATTTTTTGAAAATATCAACCATTGTAAATTCTATCACCCATAATTACCAATCCAACAACTTCAGGGTATCTAGTTAAATTATTTCCAATTAAACCTACTAAATCTTTATCATCTTGTTTGGTAAGCATTTTATTTACAAATAACTCTACATCCTTATCTTGTGAAAATGTGCCTAAAAAAGTATTCCAAGTTTGATCTGAAATATGAAGTTTAGTTACCACCGAAATATATATAGTACCGAAAGGTCTTGTTTGAAAATAAAATTCTCTAGTTAATTCACCATCCATAAGCTGCTCTAGAGTATTTGTATTTTGCACACCAATATGGTCATTTTTCTGAGAGAGTTTATACCCAAACGGCAAATATTGATTTGTGCTTAACTGTTGTGCTAAAGAATTTGTCATAGTATATGTTTTTTTATTTCTATGACAAATATGGCAGTTACCTGTGACAATTAGTGTCACATATTTAAAACTTCAACTTTAAAATCTTGTAATTTGGAATGTAAAATTTTAGGTGTAACAATAGTAACTTCGTCAGGAAACGACAAGAGAAATCTAAACAGATACTCTGAAAAATATACTTTTGAATGAAAGTGATACGTGTTTTTTTTCCCTTTTACCATGCGCTTAGTTTCCGGATAAAATTGAATAAGCTGAGCATATGCTTTTCGTTTTAACACTATATGTACGTCATGTAACACATCGCCTTTGAAACCAAAAACGTCAATTGGATTTACATCAATATGATCGGCAAAAGTTTGTGAATTGCCAAGCAGTTCTACTTGGGTAATTCTATTAATATTAAATATTCTAGCCTCGTTTGGAGCATTATGAACATCTACGCCAATAACACCCGTATAATTTGTTGTAAAGGTAATGGGCTCGAATAACCGAGTAGAATCTGTATTAGAATTAAGCGATGAATAATTTAATAACCGTACTTGCTCTTTTTGCTGAATGGCCTTAGATAATTTTTCAATTTTCAAACCGTTACTAGCATTCACAATATTCTCTCCTATTTGCGCTTGCTCGCTCATCATATGTAACTTTTTAAGAATATTTTCAGAAAGATTGTGATTTGCAGATATGCCTTTTATAGATTGTTTGATTAATACGGATTCTTCGGCATTAAATGTAAATGTATACTCATCACCTTCGTCTGTTGGAATAAAATATGCGCCATTAATATCAATATCAATAATAAAACCTAACTCTTCAAGTAAAATGAAATATCGATAAACAGTCCGACTTGAGATTTCAAGAATTTGAGCAAGTTCTTTTGGTGTTCTTCTTCGTACTGCTTTTAGGAGGCTTATGAGTTTAAAGACTCTTAATATCTTTCTTTGTTCAGACATTTTATTAGAAGATAAATATAGTTTGTAGATTTACGCTGAAATTAATTAAAACATTCCGGATGAAAAGTATTTTTTCTATTCTTCTTTTGTGGCTTTTTATACAATCAAGCCAAGCACAGTGTTATTGGCAACAAGAAGCTCATTATCAAATGGATATTAAATTTGATACAGACAAGCATCAATTTGAAGGGACACAAAAATTAGTCTTCATAAATCACTCTCCAGACACTTTAAGCAAAGTGTTCTATCATCTCTACTTTAATGCATTTCAACCAGGTAGCATGATGGATATTAGATCAAGAACTATTATGGATCCAGACCGGAGAGTGGGCGACAGAATAGCTAAACTATCTAAAAGCGAAATGGGAATACAAACCATAACAAGTCTGAAGCAAAATGATAAATCTACAAACTTTGTTCATGACGGAAGCATATTAGATGTTACACTCAATGAGGCCATTTTCCCTGGCGACACCACAATATTTAATATGGAGTTTAGCACCCAAGTACCTATTCAAATTCGTCGATGTGGTCGAATGAATAAGGAAGGGATTGACTACTCAATGTCGCAATGGTATCCTAAAATGTGTGAATACGATAAAGAAGGTTGGCATAGCAACCCGTATGTTGGACGCGAATTTCATGGTATTTGGGGGTCTTTTGATGTTAAAATAGAAATGGACTCAAACTATACAATAGCAGCAACAGGTATTCTCCAAAACCCTAATGAGATAGGTCATGGTTATACTAACAAAGAAGTAAAAATAAAAAGCGATAAACTTACATGGCATTTTAAGGCTGACAATGTACACGACTTTGTGTGGGCAGCAGATCCAGACTATACTCACGAACGGTTTATAAACACAAATGGTCCAGATATCCATTTATTCTATCAAAAAGGTGAAAAAACCAAGGAATGGGAAAAGCTTGGTGATTATATGATAAAAACATTCGATTATGCCAATAAACACTTTGGAGAATACCCATATCCTCATTATGCTATTATCCAAGGTGGAGATGGAGGTATGGAATATCCTATGGCCACACTTATTACTGGCCATAGAAGTCTAAAAAGTCTCGTCGGCGTATCCGTCCACGAAGCTATGCATAGTTGGTATCAAGGATTACTGGCAACTAATGAAGCTTTATATCCATGGATGGATGAAGGATTTACTTCATACGCTTCAAATCGAATAGAAATGGAATTATTTCCGGAAGATTTTATTTGGGCCCATAACGGATCTTATAAAAGTTACAAAAGAATTGCTACAAGTGATTACGAAGAGCCATTATGCACTCATGCAGATCATTACAATACAAACTGGGCTTACGGTGTTGCATCATACTCAAAAGGAGTGGTTATTCTTGACCAACTAAGCCACATCGTGGGTGAAGATATTGTTGAATCATCACTAAGAAGATACTTTAACGAATGGAGTTATAAACATCCTACAGCAAGTGACTTCAAACGAATCGTAGAAAAAGAAAGTGGTCTGGAATTAGATTGGTATTTTGAATTATTTATGAACAGCACAAAAACAATTGACTATGCCATTAAAGAATTAATAAAAGATGACAATCAAAGTCTACTGATTCTTACCAAAGGTGAAATGCCAATGCCATTAGAATTTGATGTTAATTTAAAATCTGGAATAAAATATAGATATTACATTCCCACTGTATTAATGAGAGGAGTAAAAAAAGTGAACTCTAGCACTAACATTTTAAAAGATTGGGCATGGACAAACCCTTCTTATGGATTAAATATTCCTCACCCACCAACAGAAATAAAATCTATTGAACTACACACTACAGGACATGTTGCAGATATAGAGCCACTTAATGACAAGCTTGTAGTTCCTGAAAAATGGAATTGGGATAAACACAACATGAAGGTGGACATTATTACTAAGAAAAAAAGTAAAGTCCAAAAACTTAATAAGCTCTAAATATTTTAGATATTTAACGTTATTGATAAATCACAAAAAAGGCTCCCGATGGGAGCCTTTTTTATATTCAATAGTACATTGGAATTACTTCTTAATATACACCTTTTCGTTCATCATACCTTTGTTGGTATAATTTACTTGTATATACACACCATTATTAGGACTAAAAATCTCTCTACCTGTTATATCATAATACTTCACATCAAACACCTCTAATGCTTCACTAACATCATCAACAGACAATACAGAATTTAAGCTAAACATATCGGCGACAGTACCTTCAGCAGAAGAAATGAGACCTTCTGAAACCATTTCACCAGATGGGCGTAATAAACCCCAACCAAGACCAATCTCTTCAATATTTGTTCCATCAATTAAAATCGTATAAAAGCTTTCCATACTAAATGGACCAAACATTAAGTAACCATCAAGTTCTGTAGCATAGTATTCGATACCAAACTGATCAAAAATAGATAAAGCAACATCAGTATACTCAATGACCAACATCACTTCATCATCTCCAAATTGGATATTATCATACGCATCTCCAAACCCTGGAAAATCGTTATCGCCATAACCACCCCAAATTGTGTCTTCACTCTCATCCCAAGGCCATTCGTCGTCCCAGTTCATCGTGTCTTCATCCCATGACCAGTCGTCCCAATCTTCAGATAGTCCTTCTTCCCCACAAATCAATGCAACCATTTCTTCAATTTCACTTTCGATGACATTAAAAATATCAACATCAAAACTCTCTCCGTTATTACATTCAATTGTTATGATAAAGTCTTCGCTATCCCATGGGTTATCTACATCCATAGAATCATCCATAGGCCATTCGTCGTCCCAGCTCATCGTGTCTTCATCCCATGACCAGTTGTCATCACAAGAACCATAGATATAATCAACATCCATACATTCTGCTAAACATGGATTAGGGTAAGTTATTCCATCCGAACCACAAACAGGGTTATAATCCATTGTACACTGACAGTCGTTAGGCAAATCAACATCTACATTAATGGTTATTGTATCAGAACCCATAATAATTGTAGAATCATTTACTAAAATAACTGAATCATTCCCATAAGGGAATAAGCCGTCAAATGGATCCTGATTAGTGCCATCCCCCCATTGTGCAAATGCAAACTGAGAAAACAGTATAGCTATTAACAAAGTAGATTTTTTCATAAGAATAGTTTTGTCTTTTCGTGAATCTACTATTAGCAAGTCTTGTGCCAATATTTGTTAATAATAATACATTAACAAACATTAGATGTATTCCTAGTCAAATCATATGAGTTAATTTACTCTGAATCCTCTCCCAAAAAATGGGTGTGTCTTGCTCTAAACATATTTCTTTATCCAAATAGGGATGGTGAAATTTCAACTGATACGCATGAAGAAATAAGTGTGATATTTCAAATTTTCTTTGGAATAATCTATTGTGAAATCTATCTCCATATTTAGTATCTCCAACAATAGGATGACTAATTTTATTCATATGTATCCTTAGTTGATGCATACGACCTGTACTTGGTTTAAGTTGAATAAGACTATAACGAGATGAATTATAGGGAGCAACAGTCTCATTTAAGGTAAAGTGTTTCATACTTTTGTAATAGGTACAAGCCTCTTTATATACTTTAGAATCTTTACCTTTAACGGGACTATTAATAGTACCCTCATATTTAACATGTCCTCGAACGAGTGCTAAGTATATTTTTTTAACATTTGACAATTCAAACATAGATTGAAATGCTTTTACAAATTGTGGCGACTTAGCCATAACAATCAAACCTGAAGTTTTTCTATCCAAACGATGAATTGGTGTATATTTATGACAGTATTTGTCATGTAAAATTTCGAGTAATGTTTTTTCACCTTTTAAATTTCGGGCCATATAAGAATGATGAATCAAAATATCATTTGGTTTATTAAATACAGCTATATACTCATCTTCGTAACAACAGAGGACATCCATTAAGATTTATTTGTTAATTGTTCAAGAATTTGATCTCCACTTTTCAATGATTTCACTGCCCAAGCAATTTTTTTCTCTAAAATATCTCTATCACTTAGCCGCCAATCTATCTTAGACTTGTGAAGACGAGTAACGGTGTCATGCAGCACTAGAGAAGCAGATACAGATATGTTATAACTTTCAGTGAAACCATACATAGGGATTTTTACAAATACGTCTGCTTGATCCAATACAAGGTTTGATAAACCACTTCTCTCTGTACCAAAGAAAAAGGCGGATTTTTGACTGATGTCAAAATCTGGCAGAAGCACCTCCTTAGTATGAGGTGAAGTAGCCACTATTTGATAGCCCTGAGCTCTCAAAGTATCTATACAATCCTGTGTATTATTCTCTTTTTTATGATAACTATGCATATCCACCCATTTTTCGGCACCCATAGCAACATCTTTAGAAAGTTTATATTTGTTATAATTGGCAATAATATGTAGGTCTTGAATACCAAAACAGTCACACGATCTCATCACAGCACTTGCATTATGAGATTGAAATAGATTCTCAACAGCCACTGTAAAATGCCTGGTTCTATTTCTAATTATTTTATCAAACTTTTGAAGTCGATCTTCGTTTAGAAAAGTCGATAAGGTTTCATATAATTCGTCGTTTCCCATTATTTATCTATGAACAAATAGTTGCCAACATGGTACGTTGACCTCCCTTATTTCTGAACTCACAAAGGTATATACCTTGCCAAGTTCCTAGGTTTAATTGATTATTGGTGATTGGTATTGTTAATGAAAACCCCATTAATGAAGATTTAATATGTGCAGGCATATCATCATCTCCTTCTAGGGTATGTTTATAAAAAGGTTCTCCTTCTTTAATCAACTTATTCATAGACATTTCAAAGTCAGCCCTAACAGATGGATCGGAGTTTTCATTAATAGTTAGTGCGGCAGAGGTGTGTTTAATAAACAAATGCAATAAACCAACACTAGGTAGTTTAGGTAAATGAGAAATAACTTCATTTGTAACCAGATGGAAACCTCTCTTCTTTTCATTTAATTTGAATGATACTTGCACCATCTTCTATTGCATTTTAATAAATTTCATTGATTCGAAAATATGGAAAAGCAAAAAAAAAGGCTAATCATTAGTATACTTTTTCAATTTATAATTCTTGTAAAATTATTACCTGCGAAAATCATACTGAAAAAGCTTGGCTTAAAATTATTATAATAAATGATATTATGCATTTCATTCACTTGGTCAAACCTATAAAAAATAAGTACTTTGCATACAAAGAATAGTAAGCTATAGTAACATATTTCACAAAATCATAGTCATGAATAAATACATATCCGAACTCATAGGAACATTTGCATTGGTATTTTGCGGAGCAGGTGCTATAATAATGAACGATGTTAGTGATGGTATAGTTAGCCATGTTGGAATAGCTTTCACCTTTGGCCTTATTGTTATGGCTATGATATACTCAATTGGAGACATTTCTGGTGCACACATTAATCCTGCAGTAACTATTGCTTTTTGGGTTGCAGGACGATTTAAAAAGAAAGAAGTCATCCCTTATATCATAGCACAACTTACAGGAGCTTGTCTTGCCTCATCTATACTATACTTCCTATTCCCCAATCACACTTCTCAGGGCTCTACAGTTCCTGCTGGCACTCTTCATGAATCCTTTATTTTAGAAGTTATTCTTACTTATATATTGATGTTTGTTATCATGAAAGTATCTACCGGCTCAAAAGAAACAGGAGTTATCGCTGGGATTGCAATTGGTGGTGTTGTTTGTTTAGAAGCTATGTTTGCCGGTCCCATAACTGGCGCCTCTATGAATCCAGCCAGATCTATTGCTCCTGCCCTATTTTCAGGAGACACTCAATTTCTATGGCTTTATATCTCTGCTCCGATCACAGGAGCTATATTAGCCGTATTAAGTTGTAGACTTATTAAGGGAAAAGAATGTTGTGCTATTTGCTAACAATTTTACAAGACCTATTTTGATATCATAAAAAGTCAATTCAAACATCATTTTATATATTTGACAAAAGATTAAAACTTACAACAAATGGGAAGAGCATTTGAATTCAGAAAAGGAAGAAAAATGAAGCGTTGGGCAGCCATGTCAAAAACGTTTACACGCATCGGTAAAGATATCGTTATGGCTATTAAAGATGGTGGCCCAGATCCTGAAACTAACTCTAAACTCCGAGCTGTTATTCAAAATGCAAAAACAGCAAATATGCCTAAAGACAATATCGAGAGAGCCATAAAAAAGGCTACCGATAAAGATACCTCTAGTTATAAAGAGGCTCTTTTTGAAGGTTACGCTCCTCATGGTATAGCTGTTTTAATCGAAACAGCTACTGATAACAATAATCGAACAGTTGCCAATATAAGATCTTACTTTAATAAGTGCGAAGGATCCTTGGGAACATCGGGGTCAGTAGAATTTATGTTTGATCACAAGTGTAATTTCATGATAGCTAATTCTGGCCAAGACCTAGAGGAACTTGAATTTGAACTAATAGACGTAGGTGCTGAAGAAGTTTTTGAAGATGCTGATGGGATAATGGTATATGGAGATTTTTCTGGCTTTGGAACCATTCAAAATGCACTTGAAGAAAGAGGATTTGAAATTCTTAGCTCAGGTTTCGAAAGAATCCCTACTACAGTAAAAAAGCTTACTGAAGATCAAGAAGCAGAAGTAAACAAGCTTCTCGAAAAGATTGAATACGATGATGATGTGCAAAATGTATATCACAACATGGAAGAATAGTTAAAAGTTGTTAACTTAAACAAACAAAACTCTGTTAAATTTATTTCCATAGTTTTTATATTTACTTTTGATTAAAATTCGATGCGTGCAAAAAATTTGCCTATTGGCTATAGCAAATATATTAGGGTGCACGGCATTCACAGAAACGATGAAGTATATCTTTTCATCAACGATAATTTCAAAAACAAAAAAAAGAGAAATCATCACTTAGAGCATAGGAGTTCAATTCTCATATAATGATTAGTAATTTAGACCAAAGACTAAAGTATGATCAATAAATTAATTATTCTTAGCGCATTTTTTTGCTTAAGTACTCAAGCACAACAAAGTTTTAGTGTAAAAGAAGCTCAAGAATATGGACTAAGACACAATAAAGATGTTAAAAATGCACTTCTTAATACTGAGATTGCTAAAAAACAACTTAAAGAAACAATTGCAACTGGATTACCACAAATAAATGCTGAATTAGACTGGCAGAATTTTATGGAGGTTCCTACTTCGTTGGTTCCAGCATCTCAATTTGACCCAAACGCACCGAGTGATCAATTTGTTGAAATGCAATTTGGTATTGAACATACTACATCAGCAAAGTTAACAGCAAATCAACTTATATTTAACGGGAGTTATATTGTAGGATTAAAAGCTGCTAAAACCTTCATGAACTTTGCCAGAGAAAGCACGGCACTTACTGAATCTCAAATTTCTGACAGCATAGCAGTAGCCTACTATAACGTATTAATAGCAAGTCAAAATAAATCTTTTCTCAAGAAAATTTTTGAGGTACACGAAGACATAGTTCTAGAATTTAAAGCTATGTATGAGCAAGGTTTTATTGAAGATCTAGAAGTAGACAGAATGACTCTAGTTTTGTCTCAGATGGAAATACAACACACCGATGCCATCAGAAAATATGATATTAGTGAAGCTTATTTAAAGTTAATGTTAGGGATTCCAATTGAAGAATCTATTATCTTAACTGACAGCTTAGAACACATTCTTGAAACATGCATAGATTTTGAACTTGCAGAGGTTAACATTAAGGCTCGTAAAGAGTATAAACTTTCTGAATTACAAGTAGAGTTAATGAAACTAGACATGCAGCGCTACAAAGCAGATAAATTACCAACTGTTGCAGCATTTGCTTCCGTAAGTGGTTCTGCAATGGGAACGGAATTTACAGCTTTTGACAATGGTACTCGATGGTATCCTGCCAATTTGGTAGGATTAAAAGTTAGCATTCCACTATTTGATGGCTTAGGTGGCACTGCTAGAATTCAACAAGCAAGACTTAAATATGAGCAAGCAAAAAATGATAAGTTACACACTGAGGAAGCACTCAAAATGGCACATCTAACCTCTCAAAGTGAATATCTAAATGCCATTAACAATCTAAATCTCCAAAAGAAAAATTTAGACTTATCCAAAAAAATTTATGAAAAGTCACTCTTAAAATACAAAGAGGGCTTAGTTAGCAGTACAGACTTGTCTCAAGCTGGAACAGATTATTTAGAAAACAACACAAATTACTCAGGTAGTATATACAACCTACTTATTAGCAATCAGAATTATCAACGATCACTCGGAAAATAAGTCATGAAAAAAAATATTATCATTCTCAGCAGCATAGCTCTATTTCTTTTGTCTTGCAAAGATAGCACATCTACAAAGGAGGATAAAAAAGCAGAATTAAAGGAACTTAAATCGCAATTATTAACTGTAAAAAGTAAAATTTCTAAGTTAGAAAAAGACACAACTGTAAACAACTTAAGCACAGAAAAAAGAGTGCCGATTCGGGTCAAGCAGTTAGAGCCAGAGTTATTTACTCACCAAATTGAACAGCCAGGAAAGATAAATTCTAAAGAAAATGTGTTGGTAAGTATTGAACTCGGAGGAACAGTGACATCACTAAATACGAAAGAAGGTGAGTGGGTTATGGAAGGCCAAACTATTCTACAATTAGACACCACAATAATGAGGTCTAGCCTTAATGAATTGAAATCTGCTTTAGAATTGGCAAAAACTACCTATGAAAGGCAAGAAAAACTATGGCAAAAAGGTATCGGCTCAGAGCTACAATTCCTTCAATTGAAAAATCAATATGAAAGCTTAAAAAATAAATTTTTGGCACAAGAAGCTCAATTTGAAAAACTAAATGTAAAAGCACCTATATCTGGTTTTATAGAAGACATCTTCCTAAACAAAGGAGAACTCGCTGCACCTGGTATTCCCGCATTTAGAATTGTAAACACAAAGAACGTGTATATTGAAGCTGATGTTGCTGAACGATATTCAACTGTTCTAAAAAAGAATTCTCCTGTAAAAGTACATTTCAGGAGTTTGGGAATCACTAAAATAGCTCCTATTAGCTTTGTTGGTCAGGTTATAAATCCTGAGAATAGCACTTTTAAAGTTAAAATTGAACTCGACAATGATGCAGATTTACTAAAACCAAATGGTTTAGCATCACTAGAAATTCAGGATTATGTAAATGACGAAGCAATTATTGTCCCATCACAAATCGTGAAAAAAGACATGATGGGAGATTATATTTTTATGGAAAAAAATGGAAAAGCAGTAAAAACATACGTTAAACTTGGGCTGTCTCAGGAAGATAAAAGCATGATTCTTAGTGGTCTTGAATTTGGAGATAAAGTAATAGTTGAGGGTTACAGCGAAGTAATAAATGGAACACCAGTTGATGTACTGAAATAAGATTATGGAACAACAAAAAAACAGAAGTTTCGGACTTACGAACTTGTCTTTAAAGAATAAAACCTCAGTATTTATTCTTACCATATTACTTACGTTATTTGGACTATTCTCCTATACGAATATGCCAAAAGCTCTCTTCCCAGATATTGTTATGCCTACCATTATGGTACAAACAGTATATCCTGGAAATTCTCCTGCCGATATTGAAAACTTAATCACTAGACCTATTGAGAAACAGATTAAGTCTGTAAAAGGGATTAAAAATTTAAACTCTACTTCAGTACAAGACAACTCAAGTATTATAGTTGAATTTAATACTGATGTAGAAGTATCAACAGCGCTACAAGATGTAAAAGATGCTGTTGACAAAGCGAAAAGTGATCTTCCTAACGACTTGGATATAGATCCAATGATTATGGATATTGACTTTTCAGAGTTCCCTATCTTAAACATCAATCTTTCAGGAGATTACAGTCTAGATGATCTTAAAATTTATGCAGAAGAACTACAAGATCAGATTGAGTCACTGAGTGAGATTTCTAAGGTTGAGATCACAGGTTTACTAGATCGAGAAATTACTATTAAAGCTGACCTGCATTCTATGGAAGCCAATAAGATTAGTTTTCAAGATATAGAAGATGCCATTGGCTTTGAAAATGTTTCTATTGCAAGTGGTGACATCTTATTGGGTAAATCGAGAAGATCAGTTAGGACTGATGCAGAGTTTAGAGACTCCCAAGAAATAGAAAACATAATCGTTAAAAGTGAAAAAGGGAATATAGTATACCTGAGAGACATTGCTGAAGTTGATAATGGTTATGAAGAGCGAGAAAGCTATGCTCGTCTTGACAAACAACCAGTTGTTTCTCTTAACGTAATTAAAAAAAGTGGAGAAAACTTATTGGTAGCCACTGATAAAATTAATGCAATTCTAAATCAGGCAAGACAGACAAAATTTCTACCAGATGGCTTGAAAATTTCTATAACAAATGACCAGTCTGAACAGACTAAAATGCAGCTTTCAAACCTTGAAAACAGTATCATATTCGGAGTAATATTAGTCATTTTGGTACTTCTATTTTTTCTTGGGTTAAGAAACTCTCTATTCGTTGGTCTTGCCATACCATTATCTATGTTTATAAGTTTTGTGGTGTTAGGCATGATGGGTACGACCATGAACATGGTTGTTCTCTTCGCACTTATCCTGGCACTAGGAATGCTTGTTGACAATGCTATTGTTGTGATTGAAAACATCCACCGCTTATATAATGAAGAGGGGCTTACAAAGATTGAAGCTGCAAAAAAAGGTGTAGGAGAAATTGCTACAGCCATCATCTCATCTACAGCCACTACATTAGCAGCATTCTTTCCTTTATTATTTTGGGATGATATGATGGGAGAATTCATGGGCTATATTCCCATGACGTTAATAATAGTATTGGGTTCATCATTACTTGTAGCCTTAGTCATAAACCCCGTATTTGCTTCTACTTTTATCAAAGCAGAAACAAGAACAAAAGTCAATAAAACAAAGCTCGCAAAAACTGCTATCGTATTTATTATACTCGCAGCTATTAACTATTTATCTTCAAACATATTCTTAGGCTCTTTGCTTGTTGTGTTTGCAATACTCACACTAGCCAATACTCTTTTACTTACACCGATGTCTTATTGGTTTCAGGATAAGGTATTGGTAAAACTCGAAGCTTTGTATGCAAAATCTCTTACATGGGCACTAAGTGGATTTAAGCCGATTCTTTTAGTATTTGGAACTGTATTACTCTTAATATTTTCTATTGGATTTTTTGCTTTCATGTCTCCAAAAGTAGAATTCTTCCCAGTTAATGAGCCTAAGTATATCAATGTATTTGTGGAATTGCCTCAAGGCAGCGATGTGAAGGTTACAGACTCTATTGCTCAGGTGGTAGAAAATGAACTGTTCAATATTCTTACTCCCGTAAAGGATGCTGTATCTTCAGTAATGACAAATGTAGGCGCGGGTACAACAGATCCAAATGAGATGGGAGGAAGCACTGGAGTAACTCCTAATAAAGCCCGTATAACAATCAACTTCAAAGAATATGAATTTAGAAATGGTGTTCGTACAGGTGAGGTGATGAAAAATATCTCATCGTCATTAACCCCTATCCCCGGTGTTGAAATTAGCATTGATAAAAACCGAGAAGGTCCTCCTATGGGTAAACCTATTAATATTGAAATTAGAGGGGAAGGCTTTAAGGAGTTATTAAGTCTTACAGATCAAGTAAAAGCTACAATAGAAAAAAATAATATTGATGGAATTGAAGGTTTAAAAGTAGATTTAGAACTTAACAAACCTGAGTTATTAATATCAATAGATCGAGATCAAGCCAGAAGACTCGGTGTATCTACTTCACAAATAGCAAGTACAGTTAGAACAGCTCTATTCGGCAAAGAAGTATCAAAATTTAAAGAAGGTGAAGATGAACACCCTATCATTTTGAGGTTAGCTGATGAATATAGATACAGCGTTCCGGCTCTGATGAATCAAAAGATTACTTTTAGATCTCAATCTTCAGGACAAATAAAACAAATTCCTATCTCTGCAGCAGCCAACTATACATACAACAGCACATATGGATCTGTTAGTAGGAAAGATATGAAGAGGCAAGTGACACTCTACTCTAATGTTATTGAAGGTTATAATGAAACATTAATCAATACGCAGCTAAAAGAAATATTAGCAGATATTGAATTTCCACCGGGATATGAGATACAATTTACCGGTAAACAACAAGAACAAGAAAGCACACAAGAATTTTTATCTCGCGCACTAATGATTGCGATTGCATTGATTGCTTTGATACTTGTTAGCCAGTTTAACTCTGCTATAAAACCATTTATCATTATAGTAACAGTTGTATTTAGTACAATTGGTGTTTTCTTTGGTTTAGCAATATTTAAAATGGATTTTGTAATTATTATGACAGGAATAGGAATCGTTTCTCTTGCTGGTATTGTAGTTAACAATGCCATTGTACTTATAGATTATATTGACTTGTTAAAATCTAGAAAAAAGAAAGAATTAGGTTTAGAAGAAAATAGTATTCTCCCAAAAGAAGTAGCAATATCTTGTATTAAGGAAGGTGGACAAAAACGTTTGAGGCCAGTATTACTAACTGCAATTACGACAGTTTTAGGACTTCTCCCTCTTGCCACCGGAATGAATATTAACTTTTATACACTTCTCACAGAATTTGATGCTCAACTTTTTTTTGGAGGTGATAATGCTTTATTTTGGGGACCTATGGCATGGACAGTTATCTTTGGTCTAACCTTTGCAACTTTCCTTACACTAATACTTGTACCTGTGATGTACCTGATAGCCGATAAGCTCAAAAATAAGATAATCTATATGTTATCATAAAAATAGAATAGGCACTTTGGTTGGAATGATATTTTTTTAAATTTGCAGACCAATTGCTGACATAGCTCAGTTGGTAGAGCACATCCTTGGTAGGGATGAGGTCGTCGGTTCAAGTCCGATTGTCAGCTCATAAAAAAGCACTAACAGAGTTAGTGCTTTTTTTATTTAGTAATTTAGATATTAGTTGTTTGTGTATAAACATTTTGACCTTACCATCTTGCCGCTTTTATATTGATCCACTTTGATATAAATCTTATTTTTAGATGGTATAACCACAGGTTTTCCTAGTAAATCGAAATATGAAGTGTTGAGTAATTCATTTCCAGACTCATTTTCATCTACAGATAATCCCGGAACATCAATAGTTATAGTTACCTCATCTATTAATGACAATTCTCCATTCGTGGCAGAAACTGTTATAGTATAATCACCATTTAGGTTATATATGTGGAAATTACTTTGTAAAGTTGAATAAGTTCCATCTCCAAAGTCCCAGAATAAGACATAATTTTCTAGGTATACGACCTCTACTTCAAATTCATATATCGCAGGACTAACTTGTTCATAGGTAATATTTATCAAATAATAAACACAAGAGCCATTATCGGTATTCGCATCTATTTGATAATTTGCAGCATCTACATCAGTACAGCCAAAAATAACAGGTGTTGTACATGAACCATCTTCGATATTGGCATTAGGATTAAATTCAACAAAATTTACATCTGTACAACCCTCTACTACTGGCTCACATGATCCATCATCAACGTTTGCTAATTCTTCATAATTATATGCTTCAGCATCTGTACAGCCATTAATTATAACTGTGTAACAAGAACCATCATTAGTGTTGGCATTTGGATTAAATTCTAAATAATCTGGATTAGTACAGCCTTCAACAACAGCAACGCATGAACCATCATCTTCAGTAGCTGTCTCATCGAAGTTATAAGCCTCTGAGTCTGTACATCCCAAGTAAAAACATGATGAGTCATCAAGATTCGCCAGTAGATTGTAATTATCAGCCAAAACATCAGTACATCCATAAACTGCTATTGTTTCACAAGACCCATCATCTGTATTTGCATTTACATTATACTCAATGAAAGTGTCTTCCAAACAACCAAAAATAATTAGTGTTAAACAAGAGCCATCATTGAGCGTTGCTTCTGGATCAAATTCCATATAATTAGAATCTGTACACCCTCCGTCGATTAATGTTTCGCAAGACCCATTATCAGTATTTGCTGGAGGATAGAATTCTATGTAATTAGGGTTTGTGCAACCTTCAATTATGAGCAGCATACACGAGCCATCATCAATGGTAGCATTTTCATTATATTCAACATATAAAGGATCGGTACATCCATTTAATTCTAGTATGCAAGAGCCATCGTTTGCGGTTGCCTCAGGATTATAATTAATTGCTATTTCTACAGTGCACCCAAAAATAGCTAGTGTTTCACAAGAGCCATCATCTGTATTTGCATCAGGATTGTACTCTAAATAATCAGGGTCAATACAACCAATTGATACATCAGTACAAGAACCATCATCTATGTTAGCATTAGGGTTGAAGTTAAAGGCTTCAGAATCAGTACAGCCTTCTATGGCCGCCTGACATGAGCCATCATCTACATTAGCCTCGAGGCTAAAATTAATCGACTCAGGATCTGTACATCCTTCGATAACTATGGTTTCACAAGAGCCATCATCTATAGTGGCCGTTTCATCGTATTCCATATAGTTAGAATCTGTACATCCTTCGACTTCTATTTCCTCAACGATTAATTGCAGATCAGTTACGTTGGCAATTTGATCTGTTTGGTATTCTCCAGGCCCAAATGGAAGGCTGGTATTATACGTGGGGATAGCTGCATAATCAATACCATTATAATTAACATACCATTGAAATTCATCTCCTGTGAGATAACCATCTATTTCGGGTGTTGTAGAATCATCACCATAAGCAATAAGTTGAAAAGTCTCCCCTTGAACATATTCTACGACACCTGCACATTGCAGGTTATTGTCACCAACATCATAAAAAACACCTACTAGTGCTCCATTTTCGATTAATGACTCATTAAGTGTAATATCATTATCTAACATTACCAGAATAGTGTGGTTGTTTCCAGTATTTATTTCTAGTGGGCTAGAAGGCCAATTTAAAAACTGAGCATTAACAAAGTTATAAACTAGTAATGTCACAAAAAATAAGGTTCTTTTCATATCAATGATATTTTCAACGAATATAGTAATCTTTTTATCAAAGCTTGTACCAAAAAAAAGCTCCCTTTTAATAGGGAGCTTTAATTTAGTTTTTATTTAAAACTACTTTTTCATTAGTGTTATTGATTTCGTTTGTGAACTTGTCGTGACTTTTAAGAAATATGCTCCTGCAGGAAGATGTCTAAAATCAATATTTACTATATTATTTTTCACATCACCTGAGTAATCATTTGCTATTAGTATTTCACCTAAAGTATTCAAAATTTCAATATTATAAACATCTGTAGTTTTAGCCTCAATAGTTAAAATATCTGCGATTGGATTAGGGTATGCATTAAATGTTATGTCATTCACTTCAATCACTCCTACCCCATTCAATTCAAACTCCAACTCTACCATACAAGATTCAGTGGAAGCAACTATAACAGAATACAATCCATCAACTGTTGGCTGAAGTGACTCTGAAGTTTCTTCTAACTCAACATCATCTAGATACCAAGTATAAGTTGGGTTAAGAGCATCTGTAGTTACTGTAACTGTAGAATCTGGATACGCAAATTCAGAAACTTGAGCATCTAACACATATTCACAAGAACCATTATCAACGTTAGCAGACATATCATAGTTACATGCTAAGTCATCTATACATCCCTGGATAATGATGGTAATACATGATGTAGGATCAGTATCTATATTTGCGTTTGGATCATACTCCAAATAAGCTTCATCCATACATCCATACACAATTGGTGTTAAACAAGATGTTGGTTCGGTATCCATATTTGCATCTG
>CBFIGX010000012.1:0-5898 GCA_965662265.1 Flavobacteriales bacterium | reverse complement strand
GGCTTCATCCATACATCCATACACAATTGGTGTTAAACAAGATGTTGGTTCGGTATCCATATTTGCATCTGGATTAAACTCTAAATAGGCTTCATCCATACATCCATACACTATGATAGTCATACAAGAGCCATCATTTACATTGGCTATTGAGTCATATTCTAAATAAATTGGAACTGTACAACCAAACCATATACACGAATTATCATCTGCATTAGCCTGATCATTATAATTGTCAGCTGTTTCATCAGTACAACCATAAATAGCTTGAACACAAGTTCCATCATCGGTATTGGCATTTTCATCATAATTTAATGCATCTGGGTTGGTACAACCTTCTAAAGCAGCTTCACAGGAACCGTCATCAGTATTTGCATTTTCATTGTAATTATAGGCTGTAAGGTCCGTACATCCGTAGATATAAGGAATACAAAAACCATCATCAGTGTTTGCACTTTCGTTGTAATTCAAGGCTGTAATATCTGTACATCCTTCTACAATTGCTTCACAAGAGCCATCATCAGTATTTGCTAGTGAATTATAATTAAATGCATCAAGTTCAGTACAACCGGTAATTACAGCCTCACATGTTCCGTTATCAGTATTCGCTAAAGAGTTGTAATTGAATGCCGATAAATCGGTACAGCCTTCGATTACTGCCTCACATGTTCCATCATCGGTATTCGCAAGAGAGTTATAATTAAATGCTGTAGGATCGGTACATCCCATAACGTTAGGAACGCAAGAACCGTTATCTGTATTTGCATTTTCGTCATAGTTCATTGCCGTAATATCAGTACAACCTTGTACAATTGCTTCACAAGAACCGTCGTCAGAATTGGCAAATGGGTTGTAATTATATGCTACTGGATCTGTACAGCCTTCAACTGTATAAGTACACGAACCGTCGTCTGAGGTAGCTGCTACATCATAATTATCTGCAGTTTCATCAGTACAGCCGTCAGTTAGATATATACAAGATTCATTATCATCAGTGGCCAATTCGTCATAATTTTCTGCGTCAGGGTCTGTACAACCGTAAGTGGCAATTAAATCTGAACAAGTTCCATCATCTACATTTGCAGTTGCATTATATTCAGAATAATCGAAGTTGGTACATCCTTGAACAATTAAATTAGAACAAGATCCATCATCTGTATTTGCAGGGTTATCTAATGCTGAAATAGAGTTGTCTTCTGAATTATACTCCCAATACTCTATATATGATTCGTCTGTACATCCTTCTATAATGGCAGACACACAAGAACCATCATCTGTGTTTGAAGCTGCATCATATTCGAAATAGTTTACATCAGTACAACCCAAAACAATAGGAGTAATACACATTGTTGGATCTGAAGTATTTGCATCAGCGCTATATTCAACATAGTTAGAATCGGTGCAACCAACTATAATTTCAGTAGCACATGCATCTAAATCAGAAACATTTGCATTGGCATCGTATTCTATATAATTAGGATCTGTACAACCAGTTACAAGTAAAGTAAGACAACTACTATCATCCACATTTGCTAAAACATCGTATTCTAAATAGTCTGAGTCAGTACAACCACTAACTACTAAAGTTTCACACATTGAGTTATCTGAGACATTCGCAGCAATATCGTATTCAGTGTAGTTAATATCTGTACACCCTATTATTGCAGTCGTGATACATTGCGATACATCGCTAGTGTTTGCTTCAGAATTGTATTCTACATAAGTATTATCCATACAGCCTTCTACAATTTCTGTGATACACATTGCAGAATTAGATGTATTTGCAGAAGTGTTATACTCAAGATAATTAATATCTAAACAACCTTCCACTACAAGGGTTACACAAGAAGAATCATCCGTATTTGCAATAGCTGAATATTCAAGATAATCTGCATTAGTACATCCGAATATTACAAGGGTAATACAAGCAGATTCATCTAAGACATTTGCGTTCGGATTAAACTCTACGTAGTTAGCATTTGTACAGCCAATTACTATCAAATTTTGACACATTGACTCGTCAGATACGTTAGCTTCTGGATCATACTCTACATAAGTTTGGTCCATACAACCTTCAACTAGCTCAGTAACACACATTGAAGGATCTGAAGAGTTAACATCATCACTATATTCAGCATAATTAGGATCCGTACAACCAACAATAATTTGCGTGATACACTGAGTAGGGTCATTAGTATTTGCATTTTCATCAAATTCTAGGAATGAATTATCAGTACATCCGTAAACAATTAATGTAATACACTGTGATACATCTGAGGTATTCGCGTCAGGATTGTATTCTACATAAGTGTTATCAAGACAACCCTCTACTATGAGGTTAATACATTGCTCTTGATTATTTACATTAGCTGAAGCGTCATACTCAAGATAATTAGCGTCCATACATCCGTATATAGCTAGAGTAATACAAGCGGAATTATCTGCAGTATTAGCAGCTGGATTATACTCTATGTAATCAGAATTCATACATCCAAGTAAAATTTCATTTACACAGGAACCATTATCCGTATTTGCAGATTCATCATACTCTAAGTAACCAGCATCTATACAACCATAAACTATAGCCTGACAAGATCCATCATCTGTATTCGAATTAGAATCATAGTTAAATGCATTAACGTCTGTACAACCTAAAACAACGAGCGTTTCACAGGAACCATTATCTACATTTGCAGCATCGTTATATTCTATGAAATCAGAATCTGTACAGCCAGGAACCACATCAATACAAGAGCCATCATCAACAACTGCATCAGAATCGTAGTTAAGTGCTAATGCATCAGTACAACCCTCTTCATAATCACAAACAGAAGAGTTCACTGTAACATTGGCAGCTACTATTGGATTATAACTAGCAGAATTAGGGTCAGCAACAGGGAAGTAATTTTCAGCTAATGGATCAATACAGACATCTGTCGAAGACCTAAATTCAAAATTGTATTCACAAGGATCTGAATCATCATCTGCAGAAACCTGATTTACTGTAGCACTAGAATCGTAATTGCTAATAAACGGGAAGTCATAAATACACCCATACACTATATCTATACATTCTCCAGATATGTTTGCATCAGGATTATAATTAGATGCAGTTTCATCGGTACATCCTTCAATAGCAGCTTCACAAGAGCCATTGTCTGTGTTGGCATTTGAATCATAGTTGTAAGCAATTGGGTTAGTACAACCTTCAATTACTTCAACACAAGAACCATCGTTGGTATTTGCATTTAAGTTAAAGTTTGCAGCCTCTTCATCAGTACATCCATAAATAAATGGAATACATGACAAATTGTTAAAGTTTGCTGTTGGATCGTAATTAAACGCTAAAGGGTTAGTACAACCTTCTGTAACAGCAATACAAGATCCATCATCAGTATTCGCCGCTATATTATAGTTCAGGGCGTTTTCATCCATACAACCATAAATTACAGCTGCACAAGAACCATCATTAGAATTGGCTTCAGAATTATAGTTAAATGCTAATGGATTTGTACAACCTGCTATAATTTCTATACAAGACCCATCATCTGTGTTTGCAAGGGAATTATAATTTAGTGCAGATGGGTCTGTACAGCCATTAATAATTGCAATACAAGATCCGTCATTAACGTTAGCCTGTGTGTCATAATTTAAGGCTAATGGATTAGTACAACCTTCTGTAACAGCAATACAAGATCCATCATCTTCATTTGCGCCAGCATAATAGTTTAATGCATTTTCATCGGTACATCCATACACATAAGCAATACAAGAACCATCATTCGTATTGGCATTTGCATCGTAATTAATCGCTAGTGGATTTGTACACCCCGTTACAATAGAAATACAAGAACCATCGTCTTCATTTGCTATTGAATTATAATTGAGAGCCACTGAATCGGTACATCCGAAGATTGTAGCAATACAAGAACCATCGTTTGTATTAGCTTGCGGGTTATAATTGTGTGCAGAAGAATTCATACATCCATAAATTACCTCAGTACACGAACCATCGTCAAAGTTAGCTTGAGAGTTGTAGTTTAATGAGCCTATATCAGTACATCCATATACAAATGCCTCACAAGTACCATCATTAATAGTAGCGGCTAGATCATAATTGAACGCTAATGGATTAGTACATCCATAAACTATTTCAATACAAGTACCATTGTCTGTAGTTGCATTTGGGTTATAGTTCAGTGCAGTATTACTTGTACAGCCATTTACTATTGCAACACAAGAACCGTCACTAAGAGTAGCTAAAGGGTTGTAGTTATATGCGGCAGCATTAGTACAACCATAAATTGCTTGTATACAAGTACCATTGTCAGTATTTGCATTTGGATTATAATTGTACGCCTCTACATCAGTACAACCAAACACAACCTGCTCACAAGATCCATCATTTACATTAGCCTCTGAATTGAAGTTAAAGGCAGCTGCATTGGTACAACCGTAAACAGCTACAAGACAAATTCCATTGTCTGTATTGGCATTAGGATTATAGTTTAATGCATCAACATCAGTACAGCCAAAAACCACAGCAACACAAGATCCATCATTTACATTAGCCTGTTCGCTATAGTTATATGCTGACTCGTTGGTACAACCATATACTGCTTCAGTACAAGAACCATCATCTGTATTTGCATTAGGGTTATAATTGAATGCTGTAGGATCTATACATCCATTTACAGTGGCTTGACACGAACCATCATTTACATTTGCTTGTGAATTGTAGTTGATAGCCGACTGATTAGTACAACCATAAACTGCTTCAATACAAGAACCATTGTCTGTTGTTGCATTTGGATTATAGTTAAAGGCTGTAAGTTCTGTACACCCTAACACCTTAGCGATACAAGTTCCATCATCAGTATTGGCATTTTCATTAAAATTAAATGCTGTAGACTCTGTACAACCTTCAATTACAGGGATACACCCGCCATTATCAGTATTTGCATTTGGATTATAATTAAAGGCATTGGGGTCTGTACAACCATACACCGTAGTCTCACATGATCCATTGTCTGTATTTGCAAACTCATTATAATTTATAGCATTTTGATCAGTACAACCTAGAACTACGTCCTCACATGTACCATCATTAGTATTAGCATTTGGATTATAGTTAAAGGCATTTGGATCGATACATCCAAAAGAAATAGCTTCACAAGATCCATTGTCTACATTGGCAAGTTCCTCAAAGTTGTATGCTTCAGGGTTAGTACATCCATAAATTATTTCAACACAAGAGCCATCATCTGAAGTAGCATTAGGATTATAATTGAAGGCAGTTAGGTCTGTACATCCGTACACAACAAAGTTAACACATGAACCGTTGTCTATATTTGCATCAGGGTTATATTCAACAAATAAATCATTAGTACATCCGTAAACTATTAATGTTGAACAAGAACCATCATCAATATTTGCATTGATATTAAACTCTAAGTACGCAGGGTCAATACATCCATAAAATGCAAATGTCAAACAAGTTCCATTATCTACGTTAGCAGATGGATCAAACTCAGCAAAATTTGGGTTCATACATCCATAAACTACTGCAGTAACACAAGAATTATCATCAACATTAGCGTTGATGTTAAATTCTAAATAGGCAGGATCAGTACATCCATAAAATGCTAAGTTGATACACGACCCATTATCTATTGTTGCTATTTCATCATACTCTGCATAATTAGGATCAGTACATCCATACCAAAAACAAGACCCATCATCTGTATTTGCGATTGGGTTGTAGTTATCAGCAGTTTCAATTGTACAACCTTCTATTACAGATATACACGACCCATCATCTTCTGTGGCATCCATATTATAATTTAAGGCCATCATATCTGTACAGCCCATTATTTCATCCTCATCACATACTCCATC
>CBFIGX010000011.1:0-52609 GCA_965662265.1 Flavobacteriales bacterium | reverse complement strand
TAGTTTTTCATCGCTCCCTTTTCTAAACATCAGAGGCACAGCAACAAGTATGCTAAACAGTGAAAGAAAGCATAGGGTGAAGATGAAGTTAATAGGACTAAAAAGGAAAGAAAGAGCCACAAAAAATAATAGGTCGCCTAAGCCCATAATGCGATCTATAAACCAGCCATTGCCATTAAACCTAAGTTTATAATAAACCTGTAATACTAAGAATACGCCAATTAATATGATACTGTTGTGGAGTCTATGGAGTAACCACTCATTAAGTTCATATTTATATATAAATCCGAGCACTAATGACGCAATGAGAAAAGTACGCATAAAGTTGACAGAGACTTCTCGATATTTATAGTCTTGTAACATCATAAGCCCAAGGCAGCTATAGAATATTATGGAAACAAACACCTGCATTAATCCGATATAACCTCTATCAATTTTTTATCCTGATTGATGGTCCAGGTATTGTATTGTCCATCACCATCAAAGTCTATATATGATAATGCTTGCGCAACATAACCTCTTTCCTCAAGTGTTATAATTTCTACCTGATAATTGGCATTTCCTCCTTCTTTAATAGAAGGTCCTTCCTCATAGCCCAATGCCTTTAAATCATCGGTGTACCTTGAGTGAATGTAGTAGTAACTCTTTTGTAAATTATAAATGTGTTCCAGATGGATTTTTGCTTCTAAACTCTTCGTTCTTGTAATCAAAGGCATTAAATTTGGTAACGCTAATAGAACTAATATGCCTACAATGGCTAGTACAACCATCAGTTCGACAAGTGTAAAAGCTTTTATCTTTTTATACATGTATATATTTATTTTGATATAAAGGTATATAATTTATTAGTCAAATAGGCACTGCTCAAGCTCATTTATTTCCATAGGATATGAAGCTTGATTATATCGTCTTTAAATAAATGCATTTTAGGTAGAGGCTCATTACCCCTATTTTTACATCTTAAAACACAAATGAGTAGAATTTCTACTCATCTAGTTGCAAAAACCGACCACACAGGAGCCTCTTGGGGCTTAAATCAGGGCAAAGCAATCATTATGGTTGTATTCCTGAAAAAATGCGCTTAAAACGCTTTAAATGACGAATTTCTGGCTAGTAAATGCCTATCCATCTTTTTGTGTGTAAATTATTTTTGTGAATTGCGTAAACGATCAATATAATAGCTGTTCCATTATATTTTAAAAGTGACAAATTAATAAGTCAAATAGATTTTATTTGAGAGATGTTTCAAGATATAGTTCCACGTGGAACTATCTGCCCATATAAACCAAAAGAACAGAAATATCGGCTGGAGAAACTCCCGAAACTCTACTGGCATGTGCAATGGTTTTTGGTCTAATGCTAGTGAGTTTTTGTTTGGCTTCAGAAGATAGCGATGCCAACTTATTGTATTCAAAGCTCTCAGGTATTCGAATGTATTCTAGGCGGGTTAGTTTTTCAGCGTTGTCTTTTTCTCTGTTTATATAACCGCTGTATTTTATTTGTATCATACACTGCTCTATGCCTTCAGAGTCTTCGCCATGTTGCATTATGAAATCGTTAATACACGTTAGGTGAACTAGGTTTTTAAATTTTAGCTGCGGCCTAGACAGAATTTTGCTGAGTTTTGTTTTTTGAAGTATAGAGCTTGAGTTTAACTCTTCTAGTATTGGGTTGATTTCTTTTGGATCTACAGAGGTTTTGTCTAAGTAGGTCTTTAGCTTGTTGATATAATCAAGTTTTTCATTTAAACGGTTTAACCTATCCTGACCTGCCAAGCCTATATCGTATCCTTTTTGTGTTAGTCTTATGTCAGCATTGTCTTGCCTAAGTAGTATTCGATATTCTGCTCTTGATGTAAACATTCTATATGGCTCTTCCGTGCCTTTTGTGATAAGGTCGTCAATCAAAACGCCAATATATGCATCAGACCTGCTAAGTGTAATAGGTTCTTTGTTTTGAGTTTTTCTTGCCGCGTTGATGCCAGACATCAAGCCCTGACAGGCAGCCTCTTCATATCCAGTAGTTCCATTTATTTGCCCTGCAAAGTACAACCCATCCACAAGTTTTGTTTCTAAACTATGTTGTAGTTGCGTAGGAGGGAAGTAGTCATATTCTATTGCATAACCAGGCCTGAACATTTTGGCCTTTTCAAAGCCAGGAATTTTTCTTAAAGCTTGTAATTGAACTTCTTCTGGAAGTGAGGTAGAAAAGCCGTTAACATAAATCTCGCAGGTATTCCAGCCTTCTGGTTCTACAAATATTTGATGTCTATTCTTATCTGCAAATCGTGTAATCTTATCTTCTATCGAAGGGCAGTATCTTGGTCCTAAACCTTTTATTCTTCCCTGAAACATGGGCGATTTTTCGAATCCAGTTTTCAGAATCTCATGCACTTCAGGTGAGGTGTAGGTAATGAAGCAGGATCGTTGACTGTTTGGTTTTTTTGTATTTTTAAACGAAAACCCTACCATCTTATCATCTCCTGGTTGTTCTTCCATTTTGGAAAAGTCGAGTGTTCTTCCATCTACTCTTGGTGGCGTACCAGTTTTCATCCTGCCCGATACAAAACCTAGTTTTTCAAGGTCCGAAGTAATGCCTATTGCAGGTCTTTCTGCAGCTCTTCCACCTCCAAATTTTTTATCGCCAATATGAATTAGTCCATTGAGGAAGGTTCCGTTGGTAAGTATAACGGTTTTGGCTTTTAAGTGAAGCCCTAAACTAGTCTTAACACCAGTTATGCGATTGTCTTTAACAAGCAAGCCTGTAACCATTTCTTGCCAAAAGTCAAGATTATCTATGCCTTCGAGTACTTGGCGCCATCTACGAGCAAAAAGCATTCTATCCGATTGAGCTCTAGGACTCCACATTGCAGGACCTTTAGACTGGTTAAGCATTTTAAACTGAATCATTGTTTCGTCCGTGATGATCGCTGAGTAGCCACCTAAGGCATCTATTTCTCTTATGATCTGTCCCTTAGCCACACCGCCCATAGCAGGGTTGCAAGACATTTGTGCGATGGTCTCCATATTCATAGTAATCAACAGAGTCTTGGCACCTAAATTTGCGGACGCAGCGGCTGCTTCACAACCTGCATGGCCTGCGCCAACAACAATAACGTCATATTCTTCTTGAAACATAAGTTAGGGTTCCACGTGGAACAATTTGCGTTTAATCATTATAAGTATCTGAAAACCAGCATTTAAGAGTTCAAAGATAAGTAAAAATTTTCTTTTTCGCGCATTTGCATGGCTTCATCTTTTGATTTGTCTTTGTAGCCGCACAAATGAAGTAGTCCATGAATCATAACTCGTTTCAATTCTTCTTTAAAAGACACCTCGTATATTTTTGCGTTTTCTTTTACTCGCTCAGTACTGATATAAATATCACTAATTAACTCATCACCTATACAATAATCAAAAGTGATAATGTCCGTGTAATTATCGTGCTTTAAAAACTCTAGATTAATTTTATGCAAATAAGCATCGTCACAGAAGATATATTGAACCCCTTCGATGTGTTTTTTTTCTTCTTTTGCAGCCCTATGTAACCACAAGACTATATTATCTTCATCCTCAAGTGTAAAGTTATTTTGCGTATGAAATTCAATGTTAGAGGAGGTCATCAAGGGCGGTTTAATTTTTCAAAATATTCTTTTACCTTATTTTTATAAAAAGGTTTCAATTTTGGGGGTATGGTACGAAGCAGTTCGGCTTGTTTTTGTTTATTTTTTTTGTATTCTTCTAACATCTCATCAATATGATGTGGGATTTGTTGTGCCTCTTTAGCCTCTCTTTTTTCTTCTTCATCTCGCTCTTGCTCAGCACGTTCAGCGTCAAGTAGGTGTTCAATAATTTGTTTTTGACGATTCAATGTTTCTTGCGTGATGTTGTCATTTACGATGTCTTGTTCGGTTTCTTCCATTTTTTCTATAGCATCACGAACGTTGTCAGAGTTACCATTCTCTTTCTCTTCAACTCCGTCGGCTATTTTTTCCAGTTGTTGCCGAATAACTTCTTGACGCCCCATCATTTTGGCCAGCTCTTTATTACGACCTTTGTCTCCTTTTTTGTCTTGCCCTTCACCATCTTTTTGGCCTTTCTTTTTCATTTGTTCCAGTTGTTGCTTCAGCTGTTCCTGCATCTTTTTGAGGTCTCCGGGCTTAGGGTTACCACTCCCGGGTTTATTACACTGTTGTTCTCCTGGCATCTTGTCTGCCATTTCTTGCTGCATATTGGTAAGGACATCACTAAGAAGAAGTGCCAAATTGTTGGCAGAAGTCATTACTAACTGTTGCCTAGTTAGTGCTTTATCTGTTTCACGTTCCGCCATATGATCCAAGGATTTTTTGATGTTGCTGTTAATGGCATTCATCTCTCTATTTATAGTTGCCTTTATTTGTGCTTGTCGCTTACTAAGGGCAAATAAAGAGTCTTCTAGGACCTTAGAATTATCTAGTAATTTATTTTGTAATTGGATGTGCGATACGTACTCTGGGTCGTTTTGGTTGGTGCTAGATAAAGATTCTAGGAGGTCTTCCTCTTCTAGAGATAAGTCTATGAGGTTTTCAAGGATTTGACGAAGGGCGCCCATGTCTTCAGAAGGGCCTTGCTCGCCAAATTGTTGTTGGGCAGATTGTAGTTTTTGTTGTAACTCATCTATTTTTTCTAAAGATTGCTCTTGAGATTTACTGGTTTTTTTTCTTTTTTTCTTCTCGGCATTTTCAGAACTGTTTTGCATATCTTGCTTAATCTGTTCTTGGAGTTCTGAGGTGTCTTCTAAGTTCTCTTGCCTTTCTAGTTCCTGATTTTTCTCGTGTAAATCATCTATCTTTTCAGACAAACGATCAAATTCTTCGTTCAACTTTTTTTGCTCTTCACTAATCTGCTCTTGAGATTTTGATTTGTCATCATTGGCCAGTTTTAGCGCTTCTTGTTTTTGCTTTAATGATTCTAAGCCTTCAATATTTTCCTCTAACGCTTGTTCGAACTCAAATTTTTTGAGCATTTCAAGATTTCTGTCTAGCTCTTTTTCAAGGTCTTCATTGTTCATTTGGAGTTCTTCGAGCTTTTCCATCCACTCTTTAGACATCATCTCATCTTGTAGCTTTTCAAGTTCATCAAATAGCGATCTCATCTCTTCAGTCATCAAATCTTCCATTAATTCTTGAAGTTGCTTTTGCTTATCCATAATGCGCTTATCTTGTTCTGAAAAGGCATTAATTTCAGCATTTTTCTCTTTGTTTTTTTCAGCTATCTGATCAATATTTCGCTCTAATTTTTTTTGCTTTTCAATAAGTTCGTTTACATTTTGTTTATCCTTCCAGCTCAACTCTGATTTATCAAGCAGCTTTTTTTGTAACTCTTTAAATTCTTTCTGAAGCTCTTTGGCCAGGTCTATATTCTCTTTTAATTCTTCTTTTAATTCTTCCGTTTTTTCTGCTTGCATCTCCTGAAGTTCTTCTTTGCTTGGGCGCTTAAACTCAAAAGATTTACTTTGAGATTTTTTAGCCCCATTGACTCCGTCATTATCAAATACCTCAAACATGTATTCTATAGCATCGTCCGGTCCTAGTTGTATCTGGCTCATATCAAAGATGAAGAAAAAAGGATCTGAAGTAACCGATTTACCAATTTGTATTGGAACAATACTGTCCCAACCATTGGTTATGTTACGAACACGAAATTGAAATTTCGTAAAGCCATAGTCATCCTTTATACGCCCTTGAAAATAGCGCTGTTGTATTTGAGTCGAATCTTTACTTTCTATAACGTCTACAGTAGGAAAAGCGTCTTTAACGACCTGTATATTATAGCTTGCAGAGTCGTTGTTTTCTATATTATTGTTGTAGGGAAGTAGGGTGTAACTCGCATTATTGTATACTGTTCTTTGAAGCGTAAAGGTATTATTTTCTGTAGCCTCAAGTTCTGTAACTTCTTTACCCCACAGCATTTTCAATCCAGAGCTATGTTCCGTGCCAAAGGACCAGTCAATAGTCGTTCCTTCTGGTATAAATAAATTCCCCTGATTATCTAAACGTTCGTTTTTTTGTTGGGTATATGATGGGTAATTCAAGTCTACAGTAAAAGTGTTAAGACTAGGAGCTTTAATTACCCGAATCTCTTCTTCCGTGGAATACAAGCCTCCAGCATTGCACTTAAAAATAACACTGTTTTGAATATTGTTAAAGCGGTATTCAAAGATATGTTCGCCTTTGGCTTTCATTTTAATCATTAGATTATTCAATTCTAAAAAAGCCTCCGTAGGTATTTTTTCACCTTTAAGTTTAACTTTTAAAACGTAATCTTGATGCTGAACAACCTCTAAAGATTTATTAAGAAATTCAAATTCAAATGGGGGAGGAGGGATGTAGGCTGTTTGATAGTTAAGCAGTCGAGATCCACTCTCAGTAATAACTTCTTTCTTGTTACCAGCAAATAAGGCAGTAACCAAAATAAGAGGAGCAAGGCTGTATTTTAGATAACGTTTGTTTTCAGAAAAGGAAACAGCACGAGCAAAAGGGATAGGCTCTAAAGTTAACGACTTTTGCTCTATACTTGCCTCTAGAAGCTTTATATTAGAATGGTTTTGTTGTTTTAACTGAATGACATTCAGTAATTTATCAGCCACCTCAGGAAAGTGTTTCCCAATGATAAGGGCTGCTTCCTCTTCACTTATTCGTTTGCTGAGTTTTGTGAGCTGAAGAAGTGGCCTTATAATCCACTTAATTAAAACAATGATGGCTAAGCTAACAAAACTCCAAAAAATAAATGTACGAACAACAATACTAAATCGACCAAAGTATTCGAGCACTGTAAGACTCACAAATGCTATGGCTATGGCACTAAAGCACAATATAAACCCTCGTATTAACAGGTTTTTGTAATACTTCTGTGTAAAGGTTTGTAGCTTTTCAATTAAATGATCGTAGGCATTTTGCATATCACAAAAGTAAGGTATTATGTTTATTTAGTTAAACTCATCTTCCAGATAATATGCAGAGAGAACCTCTTCCCATTAAACGAATCGCGATAAAAATTAATATTCAGTCTTTTTTTTCAGCCTCAAACCAGTTTCTGTAAGACATCAAAACTCCTATTTTGGAGTGATTTAAATGAGGAATTATAAACATCGAATATCTAACTATATCCTCCGTATTTAATTTTGTAATTTTGCCCACTTAAATTTGGTTAGTTATATGGAAAATAGACGAACAAGAGTACGATTTGCTCCCAGCCCTACAGGGCCACTTCACATGGGGGGTGTAAGAACCGCCCTTTATAACTACTTGTTTGCCAAGAAGCATGGTGGTGACTTTTTACTTCGTATAGAAGATACGGACCAAACGAGATTTGTGCCAGGAGCAGAGGCTTATATTGTAGATGCCCTCAACTGGTGTGGAATGACTATTGACGAAGGAGTCTCGGTAGGTGGCGATAAAGGACCATACCGACAGTCTGAACGAAAGGCAATGTACAGGCAATATGCAGATCAATTAATAGAGGCGGGGCACGCCTATTATGCATTTGACACCGCCGAAGAGTTGGATGCCATGCGCGTGAGATTAAAAGCCGCAGGAATGGCATCCCCGCAATATAATGGTATTACGAGAAGTAGCATGAAAAATGCTCTTACTCTTTCGGCTGAAGAGGTAGAAAAACGTTTAAAAGCCGGCGATAAATACGTTATTAGAATAAAAATGCCTCGTAATGAGGAGGTTAAGTTTAAGGATATTATTCGCGGTTGGGTAAGTGTGAATACCAATCACCTAGACGATAAAGTATTGTTTAAATCTGACGGTATGCCAACCTATCACCTAGCCAATGTAGTTGACGATTTCTTAATGAATATTTCTCATGTTATTAGAGGTGAAGAATGGTTGCCCTCTGCACCACTTCACGTTCTGTTATACAAGTGTTTAGGTTGGGAAGACAAAATGCCTGACTTTGCTCACCTACCTTTAATTTTAAAGCCTGATGGTAATGGCAAGCTCTCTAAGCGCGATGGAGACCGATTAGGATTTCCAGTTTTCCCTACCAACTGGAAGAATCCTGAAACTGGCGAGCAATCGTCAGGTTACAGAGAGCGCGGATTTTACCCAAACGCTTTTAACAATATGTTGGCCTTTTTAGGATGGAACCCTGGAACGGCACAAGAGATTTTTAATATGTCGCAACTCATAGAGGCATTCTCTTTAGAACGCGTGGGGAAAGCTGGAGCAAAATTTGATTTTGATAAAACCAAGTGGTTTAATCAGCAATATCTCAGAATGGAAGATGGAATTTCTTTAGCTAAGAAACTTAGACCTTATTTGACCAAAGAAAATTTAGTTGCCTCGGATGCGTATTTGGCTGAGGTATGTGATTTGATGAAAGAACGGGCTACTTTTGTAAAGGATATTTTAGCAGAAGGGCGTTATTTCTTTGAGGCGCCTAAAGAGTATGATGCAAAAACTATTAAGAAAAAATGGAAAGAGCATACGCCAGAAATTATACTTGAACTTAGAGAGTTGCTTGCCGAATTAGAAAATTTTGACCCTGAGAGTATTGGAGCATGTTTTAAAACCTTCTTAGAACAGAAAGAATTGGGATTTGGGGCAGTAATGCCAGGATTTAGAGTATCTGTAACCGGACTCGGTGCGGGGGCTTCTATGAATGATATTGCTTCGCTATTAGGAAAAGAAGAAGTTTTAAAAAGGATTGATGCAGCATTAGCAAATATAAAAAAGTAGCGATGGGATATATTTTAGTTGAAGGTATTCGGTGTTTTGCCTACCACGGATGTATGGATGAAGAAGCCGTTATAGGTACAGATTTTACTATCGATGTAGAGGTTGAGGCAGACTTAACAGCATCTGCCAAAAGCGATGAACTTTCAGATACCGTAGACTATGTAACTATCAGCAGAATTGTACAAGAACAAATGGCCATCAGGTCAAAACTTATTGAACATGTTGGTCATCGTATTATCACGCAGATTATGGATGATATTCCTCTGGTAGTAAAGGTAAAAATAAAACTAACCAAGCACAATGCTCCAATCCAAGGTCATGTGCGCCAGGTAGCAGTTGTTATGATCAATACCAGAGAAGAAATCGCCTCATAACTATAGCATATAAGAGCAAGAGTTTAAGTATTCTTCTAATTATAAATAGCGATGTTTTGCAGAAGCTATCTATTTTGTTACATTTGCTAACCTTTTACAAAAGGTCGGATGGCCGAGAGGCTAGGCAGCGGTCTGCAAAACCGTCCACACCGGTTCGAATCCGGTTCCGACCTCAAAAAAACCCGCAAGCATTGCTTGCGGGTTTTTTATTTATAAATAATGTAATTACTGATTTTTTAAGCGTTCTGCACAGTTTTTACTGATGTAAATCCAGTTCATAATTCCGGCTACAACTGTTTTGTCAAAGCTCTGAGCACGCTCAAATTGTTCGGTAGCTAAGACAAAATCTCCACAAAAAAAGTAAACCAAGCCCATGTTGTAATGCCCTGCAGCGGCAGCCCCAGGAGTTACGCGAGCTTTTTTATTGTCCATATCGACTTCTTGTACAAAAATTTTCCAATAATCAATGCAAGCCTCTTTGAGTTTTATTGTCTCGGTGGTAGGGCTGCTGTCTAAACTAAGAATTTCATACAATTTAAGAAGATTGGCATAGGCTTTATCAAAACCTTCATAGTTGTATTTTTTAGCCTTTATGTAGGCGGCTCTTAGATGAATCGTTTTTGCAACGTCAGTAAATTCTTCGTTAAATGATATTTCAAAAAATTTAGCCGCTTCTTTGGCACAGTTTTCTTTAAACGTATTCTTGTCCTTCACATAGTTTCTGTGCGCGTCAGTAAGTGAAGTAGAGCTTCTACCTCTAGTGTTCACGGAGCCCTTAGCGATTTTTCGATAAATTTCCTCACCGTTGTTATTAAGAACTTTTAAAAGGTAATGGTATTCAATCGAGCCTGCGTAATAATGACTAGTAGCGCCATCTTTACCACCGCTGATATTCTTCTTTTTTTCTTTACCAAAGGTAAAGGCGAGCTCCTCTATAGAGATCATAAAATCGGCTTTATTCCGATCTTCTATTCTGCTGAATGCAGGAATTTTCATCTCTTCAAGAATAATATCCTTTCTGAAGGCACCACCTTCTTCGGTACTTATGTGAAGGGTGTAGTATTTTGCACTATCAAGAACCTTAGACGCCCTAGGCTGTTGGTAGTTAAAATAGCCAAGGCCTTCTTTTTTAACTTTTTGCGCTAAAACAGGAATCGAGCTAGCCAAAAAAAGCCCAAGGCTAAGAACTGTAATTAGAAAACGAGACATCATTATTTAGACATACATTTATTATAGTCCTTTAATATTTCAGGAAGAATAGCTTCCATTTGTTCTGCGTTCGCATTTTTGGAGATGAATTTTCCTAATTTAGTCTCTGCGTCCTGATTAAAAGGTTCGACACCATACCCACCACTTAAATATTTTTGCTGAACCTCGTCGCAGTCAGCTAATAATTCACCAATATTTACTTTTCTAAGCAATACCAGCTTCTCATCGCCTTTTTTAATAACCAGCATAGGATTGTTTCTCATGCGCTCTAACTCTACTTTTGCTGCTGCAATAGCCTCTTCACCTACATGAACTGCCGTAGGATCTGGAGATTCGTAAAATTTATACATTTTGACATGCCCGTCAACCATACGTTCCACAAATTTGTACGAAGCCATGCCAACACCAATATTTAGTTTTGCCGCAGAAATTTTCATCGACTCAAAATAGCGCCCATCTGCGATATAACCTTTTGCATCTTTTGGCTTTAACTTTTCTTTTTCTTTTCTTTTAAGTTTTCCATCAGCAATAGCTTCTTCTGTAAAGAATCGAACACTATTTTGGTTTTTCCACGGGCTCATGTCGGAGCCTTTCATATCTACATAACCAACTCGATTGCCTTTTTTTAAGATGATTTCTCCCGGGAATTCATCCGCATCAAATTTATAGGAAGATTGTGCTTGTATGTTCAGGCTTAACAGCAGGCAAGCTAAAAGTAAAAAGTTCTTTTTCATAGGATGTTTTTAAATTTGATGCGAATATAATTTATTTTTTTAAGTCACCTATATCAAAAAGTTTAGAGGTGGTATTTCTCTCATAAGAAATAATGGAACTCTTACAATCTTAAGCTTATTTTTTATCAATGATACCTTAGGTCAAAACTATATATTTGTTATGAACATATCAAAAGACACATGAAACAATTTATACTAAGTATTTTTATTTTTGCCACAAGCTACTCAGTCCATTCTCAATGTGAAGGACGTTACGCAGAAGAACTATTTTCTGAGGTATATGTATAAACTCACACCTATTCTGACGTATATAATCTTAAACTCGATGTTTACCAACCTATTGGTGATATAGAAACCAGAAGGCCTTTATTGATTATGGCCCATGGAGGGACTTTTGTTGCCGGAACCAGGACTAATCCGAGCATGGTATCTTTAGGAAATGCCTTTGCTAAAAGAGGTTATGTTGTGGCATCAATTTCTTACCGTTTAATGCAATTCTGGGAATTAGCATTACCATCTACAGCTCTAAACGGCGTAGCAAGAGCCCTTGGTGATGGTAGAGCCGCGGTACGCTAATTCAGAAAAACAATTTATGAAGGATACCCTTTTGGTATTGATGACGAGCAGATTTACTTTGGTGGTAATTCTGCAGGTGGAGTAATTGCATTACACGCTGCTTTTATGCAAGAATCTGACATTAGCGACCTAGGCCTTTTAACAGCCTTAGAAGATAATGGAGGTATTGAAGGGGATAGTGGGAATCAAGGCTATTCTAGTCATGTAAAAGGAGCCATTAGTTTAGCAGGTGCATTAGCCAATTTAAACTTTTTGGACGTGAATGATTTTAATAAACTATTGATAAGCTGCCACGGTAATTTAGATACGACGGTTCCTTTTGACTGCGGCTATCCTTTATCGAATCCAGCACTTCCTGAACTCTGTGGCGGTGGAGCCATTTCAGAACATGCTGCTTTGGTGGGCTATGAAAAGCTAAAACACCTCACTTTTCAAGGCTCAGGGCATGTGCCATGGGAATTTGGAGGTGCTTCAGAGGAAAATATGATCAATCATGTGAGTGATAATTTATATCAAGATTTAGATTGTTACCTGGACGTTGATGAGCTTACAATAACGCGAGGGATTGAATTATTTCCGAACCCATCGTCATCCTTTATTCGGCTAAAATGTATAGAATCCATAGAACGACTCGTGTTAACTCATATAAATGGACAAATTCTGTTGGATGACTATAACATGACAAATGAGCTAAATATTGAGAAACTGCCACAAGGCATTTATTTTATTGAAGCCTACGCTAAAAATCGTGTTTTAGGACGAACAAAAAAGAGGCTTAGAGCCTCTTTTTTGTTCGTTTATGTGCCATATGGCTTATGCAGTTTGACATGTAAAATTCTCCTTATCAATGCTGTAGGATTTATGTTTATCTGATGTTTTATTCTAAGGTACCTAATGATTAAATCTATTCTACCTATTTTTCCTTTTCGTTGTGCAAGGAGGATGCTCGCATTAATTAAATCTTTCATAGCTATTTCTTTATACACCAATCAATATAGGAAAAAATAGATATATAAACAAGTAATAGGCTTAGCCGGAGCCAATATTTTATCTAAATGCTTCTGGGTCACAGAATCTACAAGGCTCTGTTCTGTTTCTGTGATGAAAATCTAAACTTTCATCGAATAGTTCTTGAAGTAAATTTTTTAATTCTGTCTCAAAGTTAATAAGTAAGGCGCTGTTCAGTTGTTCGGTGTTCTGGTTTTCATTTGTAAACCCTGCCGCCAGGAATCCTTTTTTGAGCGCTCTAAAACTTATTATTCCCGCATTTATCGTTGTTAGTTCGGGATTCATTTGTTGATACAGATAAGCGTAGAGATACAGTTGAAAGCCTTTATAGAACTTTTTATCTCTTACAAAGTTTTTAAAGTCGTTTGCTAGTAACTCTGATTTTTGTACAAGGCCAGTTTTGTAATCAATGATTCTAAGCGTCCCATTCATTGTGTCTATTCGGTCTGCATTTCCGTTTAGTTTAATGTCGAAGTCTATACCATCTATAGTAACACGTCCTTTTAAATCTTCTTCAAGTCCTTTAATAACAATGTCAGTCCCTTTAGCAAGGCTTTTTGTTTCTTCATTTAAAAATGAAGTTAAAAATTGTTCCGCAATGGTATATACCAGAAGATTTTTGCCCTTGTCAAAGACGCCTTTTTTAAATTCTTCGGCAAAGCCTAACTTTAATGTTGAAGGAATCATATGCATCATTTTTTTAATATCAGATGCTGTAATAGGCTGGTTTAAGTGCTTTGTGTATAATTCTTCTAAGCCTCTATGAACCACAGTTCCAAGAGTGTTTGCTTCAATCGTTTCTTCAAGCTCCTCAGGGTCCTTTATTTTCAGTATTTTTTCATAATAAAATTGAAGAGGACAGGACTTATAGCTATTAAGTGACGATGGAGAAAAGCCCTTCCCCTGGGCTATTTCTTTTAGCCTTTGCATAACGTCTTTGTCTTTAGGTATAGACAGTTCTTTTTTAACAATAGGCTGTAGATTATGAGACAATATCACTTCACTGTACTTCACTTGATTAGGAAACTTTAGGGCAAACTCGTTTTCCAGTTGACTGATAAATCGACTTTTTTCTCCAGCACCTAAGGCATCATTTTCCGTGTTGTAAATAATTGTCATCGACTTACAGCGTTGTAAAAGTCGATAAAAGTGATAAGCAAAAATACTGTCTTTATCAAGGTAAGTTGCCAAACCTAACTCTTTACGTATATCAAAAGGGATAAAAGAATTATCACTCTTTCCTTCAGGAAGGAAGCCTTCGTTAGCAGAAAGCAAGATGATATGTTCAAAATCGAGCGTTCGTGTTTCTAACATTCCCATCAATTGTAGGCCAGACAAAGGCTCACCAACAAAGGAAAGGCTTTCAAGTTTAGAGCACTGTTGGAAAAGATGATATAGTGTTTTTAGCTCTGTGATAAAACCATATTTATCGTGCAAATTTTTGATTTGATGAAAGAGTTTAGAAAAGGCAAACAATTGTTCTAAGTCCAGAGATCCTGCACGGCCTTGATCAATCAAATTATTTTTAATCAAGTCGATAAGAATTAAGGCTCTCTCAATAAAAGACATAGGATCCGAGGCGTTATAATCAAGCAGGGCTTCCATCCATGGCTTAAAGGACTCATCACAATGAGATAAAATTAATTCTTGAGTAGGGAAAGAATGATTTTGCTCTTGAAGTTTAGATTTAAGCCCATCAATAGCAATGGCGTTTATAGCATTTTGTATAACAGGTTGCTGCCATATCTTAAATAAATCTTTATAGTAAAATTTTGCCTTTGAGCCGCTAAACTTTTCTCTGTTTAAATGAAGCTGAAAATAAGCATCAAAAAAAGAGTATATGTGTAGGTTTTTGAGCGAATTTCCCATAGTAATATTCACCTTATTTAGTGACTCTGGCAGAAATTCTAAACATGGTAGTAGGAGGCTTTCGTCAGCCAATACTAGCGCTAAACCTTCAGGTTCTTTGTTGCTCTTTATATGTTTGTTGATTATAGAGCCAGCCAACTGAGCTTGCGCAATTGATTTCGGCACTCCCACCACTTTAATTTCCTTTTCATTTTGCAAATGAGATTCGATCCAGTTAAAAGGTTTTTGATCAAATTCAGGCCATTTTTTATGCTTGCGAAGGTAGTTTCCTGCTTCTTGTTTCTCATCTCTAACATAATAACTGTCTGCATCCCAGTATACCACCGCAAGATTTTCCTGCATTAGTTTCCGCATAATATATTCCTCACTTGGGTTCATAGCATTAAAGCCGAGGTAGTAGATACTATTTTTGTTGGGGTTATTTTCTAATATCCATTGCTCGATGGTATCAGAAGCTCTTCGATACGCCATGCCTTGAAAGGCAATATTTTGAGCAGCTAGGCGAGATTTAAAATCGATAAATAAATCGCCAATTCGCCCCCAAAAACGAAGATAATTTTCGACCAAATCACTAGGCTCTCCCCCTGTAGGACTCCAAGTTTCAACTTTTTTAGCTTCGTTTACATAGTTAAATAAATACTCTGGATTGTCTAGGTAAGCATCTACATCATTATAATCTGTAAGTAGGGTAGGTGCCCACTTCAAGAAGGCCTCAAAGCTATCTTGTTCGGCTTTCGGGAACACGTCTTGATATGAGAGGTATAACTCAAATAACAGTTGTGTCCGATCTACAATAGTATAGCCCGAAAGGACTTCTAACCATTCTTCAATAGAATATATTTTTGGAAGCCAAACGGGTTTTTGGTAGTGCTTGGCAAGCGCACGTTTAAAAAAAGTTCCCGCTCTTTTGCTTGGCATAATAATGATTAACTGCTCTAGATTAGTTTGTTTGGTCAAGAATATTTCACGGGCTACTTTATCGATAAATGTCTCCATAATTATGCGCGTATTAATTTCACAGAATCTTTGTTAATGTAGATAAGTACGGCTTCTTTTATTTTGTAACCCATAGTTTCTATATGTGCTTGATAATTTTGAAGTTGCCAGTGGTGCTTCTCTTTAGGCATACCAGTTTTATAGTCAATGATGCTGACATGGTCTTTTTCAAAAACCAACCTATCAGGTCTTAAAACCGACCCATCTTGAAGTAGAATGTCTTCCTCATTTTTCACTTTTAGTCCATGAGTGAAGTATTTTTTTGCGTCGCTTTTATTGATTAGAGTTACCAATAAATGGCGAATTTCTTTTACGTCTTCTTGTAAAATATAGCCAGTTTGTAGGGCTTTTTTTAGAGCTGTATCTATGTCATCTTTTGTAGAAATATATGATAGTACCTGGTGAACTTTTTTACCTAATGCCATTCCTTTCTCAGGATTTTCAATATCCCAAAATTTTGGCGCTTGCCTGCTCACTTTTAATATCTTATTGAGGTTTTTTATAGGCACTGCCAAACTTATATATTTATTGTTATGTTTTCGCTTTGCCTGCCTTTTGGTTTTTGACCCAAACTCATAGCTGCTTTTTGAGTCTTCCCATAGGTCTTCACTTCTTAAGAAAATATCAAAGTAACGACTCAAGTTTTTAGTTTTGTTTTTAGGGGAGCTGAAAATATACAATCTTTCTTTTGGCCTTGTAAGGGCCACATAAAGCATATTTAGATTGTCAAGTAGCACCTTAGATTTATGTTCTTTGTAAATGTTTTGTAATGACTCTGAGGCGCGCTCTAGATTTTTATTGATAGGTATAAGGCTTGTGCTAAGATTATTAAGCTCCGGATATACCGTATTTACCCATGCCTTAGGATGGGGCTCAGAACTGGCATTCCAATTTGCAAAAGGGAATATAACAACAGGAAATTCAAGTCCTTTTGATTTGTGAATCGTCATTACCTGAATAGCGTTAATGCCTTCAGGAATGGCAACAGACAATTTATGTGCTCTTTCTTCCCAATAGGTTATAAAACCATGCAAATCTTGAGACTGCTTATTAGAAAAAATCAGAAGTTCATCTAAGAAAAACTGCATATATACTCTAGCTCGCTTTTCGAGGTTTACTGTTTTAATAATGGTATGGCACAATTCTACTAAAGAAAAAGAGCGCCAACGTTGCATATCAAAGTCATCAATAATGTTTTTGAGGAATTTATTGAATTCTTTGGTGGTGCATTTACACAAATACTGTAATTTGAGATGTAGCGTTTCTAGTGTCCAAGGACAAAGCTCTACTTCATAGAGGTAGGCAATTATTTTAAATCTATACCTAGGATGGTGTGGCTGATTTAAGAACTTTAAGAAGTTGAGTAAAAATCGAACCTCTGGCGATTGTTCTAAGAGTAAAGATTCCGAAGATATTACAGGGATATTTTCGTCAGACACCATTTTTACAATGTCGGCTCCATCTGCTTTTGTTCGTGTTAATATACAAATATCTCCATAGTTATATCCATCATCTATAAGTTCAGAAATACAGTCTAAGCATTTTTGTAATTGTATTTGATCATGATTAATGTCGTGGGGTATGAACTCTAGCGACACATAACCACCCGTTTTTTTATTTGCTTTTGCATTTAACTTATTAAATAACTGGCTATAGCTTACATTCTCTATTAAATGGGATATTGAGGAGAACAGCTTGTTGTTAAAATTAACAATTTCGGCTCCTGATCTGTAATTGTTTTCTAGTTGCATACTTTGCATGCGGTAAGAAGTTTGCAAACAAGAATTTTTCGCCTTGTCTTGGAGTGCAATAAATTGATCGACCTCGCCACCTCGCCATCGATATATGGCCTGTTTTGGGTCTCCTACTAGCATTGCTGTTCCTGGCTTTAAGCTATCGGCAATTGCGTTTTCTATAAGAGGAAGTAAGTTATTCCACTGCAATTGCGAGGTATCTTGAAACTCATCTATAAAGTAATTGGCATAGCGTTCTCCCAGACGTTCATAGATGAAATTTCCTTCTTCACCTTGTAAAACTTGAGCAATTTTTTTGTTGAATTCTCCTATAGGTATGATGTTATTTTGTAATTTGATTTGCTCCATTTCTTTAGAAATTTCATGCAAAACAGTCATCGCATAGAAATTCTTTTCGATGAGCTTAAATTGAATATATTTAGGGTAATCCTTCAGTAAATTAAGTGCTCTATGATAGGCAGGAAGAAATTCATTTTGAATAGAGTCAATGTCCTCATGCGAGCTATTTGGAGCTGTTCCAGAATACCAATTTTCGTGTTCAAAATTACTAGAGTTCGTAGGGCTAGGAATATACTTTTCCCAGTTTTTATTTTTTAGATATTCGAAATACTTGGTAATTCCAGATCTTGCCCCACCCTTAAACCAAGAAGCTTCTAGTTGCTTATTTGCGCAGGATAACTCAAAGGATTGCCCTATTTTGACAAGTTCATTGTCAAATTCGCTGATGTACTTGTGGAGCTCTTTTTTGAGTTCAAAAAAGTCATCTAAGCTCAAAGACTTTAGACTGTCGCAGTGTTTTTGCCCACTTTCTTTCAATAATTCTTTGGCAACAGCATAAAAGTCATTTTCTATGAGCCAACTCTTATCTTCGGCAGTTTTGTCCTTAATAAAGCTAACAAAAACTTTGGTAAGTTTTTCATTTTCACCAGTTCTGCTGATGAGAATATCGACAGCCTTTTTCAGTAAAAGCTCGTGCTCCATTTCAACCTCAAAGTTATTGGGCAAACCTAAATCTTGAGCAAAGGTTCTGATGATTCGATGTGTAAACTTATCAATAGTACCTATAGAAAATTGAGAATAGTTGTGAAGTATGCTAACAAATATTTGTTGTGCTCTTCGGCTTATTTCTTGTGTGTCTATATCACATTCAGAAGAGATAAGCGCTAGCATGTCTTTTTCTGTTTGATCTGCCGAATCTAAATTTGAGAAAGCTTTAAGGGTACTCATGATTCGAGCTTTCATTTCAGATGCAGCCTTATTTGTAAAGGTAATGGCAAGAATCTGACTAAAAGCGTTGGGCCGCTGTGTCTGTAAACATATTTTAAGGTATTCTTTGACTAGGGTGAAGGTTTTTCCAGACCCTGCAGAAGCACTATATATTTTAAATGGGATATGTTCCATACCTACAAGTTTAGACATTCTTAACGACAATTTGTGTCTTATCTGCATAAAGCTATAGCAAGCAATTATTTACAGAACATTTTTTTGATAAAGACCTTTAACAAGTAGAATAGCAAAGATTTAGAATAGTTGATCCATTATTTTAGATCTGAAATTGCTTGCATCTAATGTATTTAGTTTTTGTGTTATGACTCTACTAGTGTCATGTTGAAAAGAGTAGATAAATGAGTTTTCATTTTTTCTTGAATCTCTGACATATCTATTTCTTTTCCAAGCTCCGCCCTTAAGGATGTTACTGTCTTATCGCTTATTCCACAAGGGATGATATTTGTAAAATAATCTAAATCAGAATTGATATTAAAGGCAAAGCCGTGCATGGTTACCCAGCGGCTAGATCGCACACCTAGGGCACATATTTTCCTCGCCTTAGGATTATCCCAATCAAGCCAAACACCTGTAGATCCTTCAATTCTACCCGCTTTAATATTGTATTCTGCCAGGGTTCGTATCACAGCTTCCTCCAGATAGCGTAAATATTTATGTATATCGGTAAAAAAATTGTCGAGGTCAAATATAGGATAACCCACTAGCTGACCAGGCCCGTGATATGTAATGTCGCCTCCACGATTTATTTTATAATATTGAGCGCCTTTGGCAGCAAGCTGCGCTTCGTTTACTAACAAATGTGATTGTTGTCCGCTCTTTCCCAGGGTAAACACGTGAGGGTGTTCGCAAAAAATGAGTTTGGAATTTGTTTCTTTCCCAAATTTCCCCTCTTTTTCTAGACGTCTATTTTCTTTTTTAACATTAATAATAGACTGAAAAAGCTCTTCTTGATAATCCCAGGCTTTTTTGTAGTCTATGAGGCCTAGATTTATAAATGTTACTTTTTGCATGAAGAATCGAGCTTAGTAACTAAAATTTTGCCAGCTCTCCTTTCAGCATATCAATCACTTCTATTTCTGCGGCTTCAACACCATTTTCCTGAGATAAAATAAATGAGGCATGATCGCACAAATTCACTAAATAAAAGGTCTTTTCATAAATAGAATCACCTTGAGACCAACATTCCATTGTAGGGCTATATCCTGAAATAACTTTTTTGTTAATCTCTAATCGTTTTTGATTTCTCTTATAATCACTCGTGTTCCGGAAGAAAACTACACCTAAACGGTCATTTTTAGTTCGCCAACCTACAAGTTCGTTGTGATTCATTTCTGGTACAATACCATGCCAAGCAAGCATTTTAGAGTTTTCATTTAGCTGTTGTCTAAATCGAACTGCCATTCCTTCAAAGCCATCACATGCATATAATACTGGGATTTTACCTTGTAAGAATTGAGCTAACTTCATCCCTTCGGATTGAATATGATTTTGTTGATCATCTATCAGCTGAGCAGCTTTAGTGAGTCCGTCAACAAAAGCATTACCGATTAAACCGTAATGATGAAGGAAATAAAGTAATTGGGTAATCGAATAGCCCATCATTGTTCGAGGAGATTCGGCCTTAGGAAGTTGGATGTAATTATAATTGTGTGTTTGTGCCAACTCTTTGAGTGTCCCTCCAGAGCTAACACAGGCAATTTGTGCGTTTTTACCCTTTGCTAAGTGAAAAGCTTCAATAGTTTCTTCGGTATTTCCAGAAAAAGAGGAGCATATCACTAAGGTGTTTTCATTGATGTAGTTAGGTAGGTGATATCCTTTATTAGTTTTTATAGGTACGATGCATTCGTCCGCAATTAACTCAGAGACGATTGTTCCGCCAATACCAGAGCCCCCTAAACCCGAAATCATTACATTATTAATTGTTTTATTACTCGGTGCTAAAGTTGAATTGGCACCAATTTCTAAGGCATGCCTTAGTTGGTTTGAAAAATCAGAAATAAGTTCTTTCATAATTTGAATTTTATTCTATTGTTTTTTGCAAAAATAGGAGATTGCAAAGTAAAGATTTATCTGCCAATCTTTGGTATATTTGGGGAAAATTAAACATGATGAGTAGACAACTATCAGAGCAAGAAATCGGTCGTCGAGACTCCCTTAACAAATTGAGAGCTTTAGGCATCGAACCTTATCCGGCATCGGAATATCCAGTAACCGATTATTCTTCTAAGATTAAGAATAATTATGAGGAGGGTAAACAGGTGTGTTTGGCAGGTCGCTTGATGAGTAGACGAATCATGGGGAAAGCCTCTTTTGCAGAACTTCAAGATGCACAGGGGCGAATCCAAATTTATTTTAATAGAGATGAAATTTGTCCAGATCAGGATAAAACACTCTATAATGAAGTATTTAAAAAGTTACTCGATATGGGTGACTTTATTGGTATAGAAGGCGAGCTATTCAAAACTCAAGTAGGCGAAATCTCTATACTGGTAAAAACCTTTACGTTACTTTCTAAGTCTCTAAAACCACTACCAGTGGTTAAAACTGACGAAGAAGGAAATGTGTATGATGGCTTTAAGGACCCAGAGTTGCGTTATCGCCAACGTTATGTTGATATGGTTGTGAATGATGGCGTTAAGGAGACCTTCATTAAGCGAACGAAATTGATGAATAGCATGCGGTCGTTTTTTAACGAACGCAAATATTTAGAAGTCGAAACACCTATTTTACAACCGATTCCTGGAGGCGCTTCTGCCAGACCATTTATAACACATCATAATGCACTAGATATTCCACTCTATTTGCGTATCGCCAACGAGTTGTACTTAAAACGATTGATTGTAGGCGGTTTTGATGGGGTGTATGAGTTTGCTAAAGATTTCCGCAACGAGGGAATGGATAGAACCCATAACCCAGAATTTACCGTATTAGAAATATATGTAGCCTATAAAGATTATAACTGGATGATGGACTTCACCGAGCAGCTTATCCAACGTATTGCCCTAGATGTAAACGGGGCTACTGAAGTTATTTCTGGCAAAGAAGAAATTAGCTTTAAAGCTCCATTTGCCAGAGTTACAATGACCGATGCCATTAAAGACCATACCGGAATAGATATAACCGGGATGGATGAAGAAGAACTTCGTAATGCTTGTAAAAGTTTAGATATCGAAGTGGATTCATCTATGGGCAAAGGGAAATTAATTGATGAAATTTTTGGTGAGAGATGTGAGGCTAATTATATACAACCCACATTTATAACCGATTATCCAAAGGAGATGTCTCCCTTGTGTAAAACCCATAGAGACAATCCAGCATTAACAGAGCGATTTGAATTAATGATTAATGGAAAGGAAATCGCCAATGCTTATTCAGAATTAAATGACCCTATCGACCAACGAGCTCGTTTTGAAGAACAGTTAGCTCTTTCAGCCAAGGGAGATGACGAAGCCATGTTTATTGATCAAGACTTCTTAAGAGCTCTTGAATACGGAATGCCTCCTACATCAGGAATGGGAATAGGTATTGATAGATTGACCATGTTGATGACCAATCAATCATCTATTCAAGAAGTTTTATTCTTCCCACAAATGAGACCAGAATCTTTTGATGATAAAAAGGTTTTAGAACTCAAAGAAAACGAGAAGTTGATATACGACATTCTTGAAGAGAAGCAAAAAATAAATCTTAATGAACTCAAAGAGATGCTGGATTTGAGCAACAAGCAATGGGATAAAAGCCTCAAAGGTCTAGCAAAGCATAATCTTACCAAAGTAGAAAAAACAGATAAAGGCCTTTTCATCTGTTTATCAGAATAATTTAAAGCCTACATTAAGTAGCCTTTTTGAATGTTACAATAGCAAATAATTTAAAGCTTCTGGCAGTATTTGCCCATTCTAATTGTGTATCTTTAAATACAATTCATCGTATATGAAATGGTTGATCTTATTTATGAAAAGTATAGCAATTATTTTAATTGCTATCAATGCTTATATTTTTATCACCGGAAAAACCTATGTGTACAAAGCATTAACTATTGGTTATATGCGAGGGAACAACTCCGCCACGATAGAAGACATCGATTTTTTTAATACACGCTCAGTCAAAGCATCAGAAGTTCATGATTGGCCTCTGGCAGTAGCGTATAATCAAAACAACCTTTCGGATGCTCTTCTTGATAAACTTATAAAAACAAACTCTATTGCTTTTACAGTAATACAGCATGATAGTTTGTGTTATGAGGCATATTGGGGTATTGGTTCACGTACTTCAAAAACCAACTCATTTTCTATGACTAAATCGGTGGTGAGTATTTTAATTGGTATAGCTATAGACGAAGGTTATCTTAGAGGAGTTGATCAAAATATTATAGAGATTATTCCTGAGTATGACAGATATGGCAACCATTTTAATCAAGAGGTTACTATAGAGCACCTTCTTACGATGAGCTCTGGACTCGATTGGCATGAAGACTATTTCAATCCATTTGGAATTACCGCAGAGGCCTATTTCACAAAAGATTTAGAGTCACTTATGTACTCTTTAGATTTTGTAAACAAACCAGGAGAGACCTTTCAATATCAGTCTGGAAGCACTCAATTATTAGGCATTATACTTGAACGCGTTACAGGAATGAGCCTAAGTGTGTATGCCTCAGAAAAACTATGGAAACCCATGGGCGCAAGCGATGATGCTCAATGGATGTTAGATGATGAGGAAGGATTAGAGAAAGCGTATTGTTGTTTGAATTCGAATGCACTCGATTTTGCACGTTTTGGCTATTTATACCTAAACCAAGGGCAATGGTTCGGCAAGAAGATCGTCGATGCTAAATATGTTAATACATCTTTGACTCCAGCTGTTGCTTCTCATTTTGGGTATTCTTGGTGGCTTTATTATACCGAATACAAATACCCTGTTTTTTGTATGAGAGGAATCAATGGTCAATATGTTATTACTATTCCTGCGCTAAATTTAGTCGCTGTAAGATTAGGGCATAATCGTGAAGAGAATCTCAAAAAGACTACTTCGGATCTAGACTTTTATATCAAAGAAATAATCAAGCAGTTCGACTCGTGATGCGTCTATCAAGCATAAAACAAATTAAGTATATATGAATCAAATAGATATTCAAAATATATTATTTATAGATATTGAAACGGTAAGCGGAGCATCTACTTATAACGATCTTAGCCAAGAGATGCAGCATTTATGGTCAGAAAAAACCAAGTGGCAACGCAAAGATGAATTCACCGCTGAAGACTATTATCATCAACGCGCAGGAATACTTGCCGAATTTGGGAAGATTGTGTGTATCTCTGTAGGCTTTATTCATTATGGCGATGGTATGCAGACTTTTAGGTTGAAGTCTTTTTACAATCATCATGAGGAAATTCTACTAGGTGAATTTGCTCAACTTTTAAATTCTAAGCACTTTAACCATGCTAAGCAACTACTTTGCGGACATAACTCTAAAGAATTTGATATACCGTACATCTGTAGGCGTATGCTCATTAATGGTGTTGATTTGCCACGGATACTTCAGATTGCAGGCAAAAAACCATGGGAAATCCAGCATTTAGATACGATGGAGTTATGGAAATTCGGCGATTATAAGCACTATACATCTATTAAGTTGCTTTGTGCAATATTTAATATTCCTACTCCTAAAGACGATATCGACGGGAGTATGGTGAGCCAAGTTTACTGGCAGGAAAATGATTTAAAGCGAATTGCTAAGTATTGCGAGAAAGATGTTTTGGCTACTGCTCAAATATTCTTAAGATATAGAAACGAAAAGCTTCTTCGAGACGATCAGGTTAGTTTCAGTTTGTAGCAAGTTAAGGAAGTTATATATTCGTTATTATCAAAGCACCCTTATTACATATTAAGAACCTTACCATTTCTTTTGATGAATCTCAAGGAAAGAACCGCGTTTTGGATGGCGTGAGTTTATCTATTTATATTGGAGAGATGTTAGCGCTTGTAGGTGAGTCTGGCTCTGGAAAGACGTTAAGCAGTTTAAGTGTCATGCAGTTGTTAAATAATTTTTCTGAACATCTAGATGGTGGTGAAATTACGTACAGCATGAATAATAAAGAGGTGGCCTTACATCAACTTTCAGAGCAAGAGATGCAGCCTATAAGATCATCTGAGATAGCCATGATTTTTCAAGAACCAATGACGGCTTTAAATCCTTCAATGACCTGTGGTGCGCAAGTTTGTGAAGCCATTAGCGAGCATCTTTTATTGAACAATAATGAGGTCCATAAAAAGTGCTTAGACTTGTTTGAAGCCGTTGAACTTCCACAGCCAAATAGAATATTTGATGCCTATCCACATCAGCTATCTGGTGGGCAAAAACAACGCGTTATGATAGCTATGGCGTTGAGTTGCGAGCCTAAACTGCTTATTGCAGATGAGCCAACTACAGCCTTAGATGTTACTGTACAGAAAGAAGTTTTAGCACTTATTAAAAAATTACAGCAACGTTATAAAATGGCCTGTTTGTTTATAAGTCATGATTTGGCTTTAGTAAGACAAGTTGCTGATCGCATTGTGGTAATGCAGTATGGAAAGGTGGTAGAGTCTAAGCCAACTGCAGCATTGTTTAGCAACCCCGAACATCCTTATACAAAAGCCCTAATAGCTTGTAGGCCTAATCTAAATAGACGTTTAAAATTATTACCTACGGTGCGTGATTTTTTATCGGATAATTTCGATATTAATGATTTTTATATTAAAAACAGCAAAGAAGCTCCAGTAGATTACACCAAGAAGGATATTTTGCTAGAGGTAGATAAAATATGTAAAACATATAACAGTACCAGTTTCATGGGATCTAAGCAATCTGTGAGGGCTCTAAAAGATGTTTCGTTACGTCTTTTTGAGGGCGAGAGTCTCGGGCTTGTTGGAGAGTCTGGCTGTGGCAAAAGTACACTTAGTAAGTGTATTGTTCATCTCGAGAGTTATGATAGTGGGTCTATTTATTACGATGGAGCATGCATTTTGTCGACCTTGAAAAAAGAACCACTCGCTTACAGGAAGTCTGTTCAAATGATATTCCAAGACCCAGCTTCCGCTCTAAATCCTAGAATAACGGTTGGCGCTACTATTGTAGAGGTGATGAAAGTTCATTCCATAGGATTTTCTGCCTCTGATAGGAAACAAAAAGCTCTTACCCTTTTAGAAGATGTAGGTTTAAGCTCGATTTACTTTTCGAGATATCCACATACACTTTCTGGAGGTCAAAAGCAACGCGTTGGAATAGCTCGAGCCCTTGCATTAGAGCCTAAAGTGATTATTTGTGACGAGTCTGTATCTGCATTAGATGTATCTGTGCAAGCACAAGTATTAAACCTACTAAACGATATAAAGGAGAAGTTCAAATTGAGTTATATATTTATTTCTCACGATTTGGCGGTCGTTAAACATTTCTGCGATAGAATTGTAGTATTAAATAATGGCTGTGTAGAAGAAGTTGCTGCAACCGAAGTTTTGTTTAATGCGCCTAAGTCAATTTACACGAAATCTCTGATAGACGCTATCCCTCGATAGACAACAATTAAAGAAAAAGATCTTCTATTCGAGTTCTTTCATCACCTTTTTTTGAAAAATAATCATTAGGCCAACACCTGTAGATATAGCAGCGTCAGCGATGTTAAAAACAGGTCTAAAAAACACAAAATAATCGCCGCCCCAAAACGGGAGCCATTCTGGTAGATACCCTTTAAATAATGGAAAGTAAAACATGTCTACTACTTGACCAAAAAAAAGAGGTGCATATCCTCCATCTTCAGGTAAAAAACTTGCTACCTGTCTATAACTATCGTTGAAAATTGTACCGTAAAACACACCATCAATGATGTTGCCAACTGCACCAGCAAGTACCAGTGATAAGGAGGTGATTAATATAGGCTCTGCATTCCGCTTGATTAAACCTCTGAGAAAGTGAAAGAGAAAGCCCACAAAAACGATTCTAAAAATACTTAAGGCAAGTTTACCCCAGCGTCCGCCAAATTCCATTCCGAAAGCCATTCCGTTATTTTCTGTGAAATGGATGTAAAACCAATCTAGAATTTGGAATTCTTGCCCTAAGAACATATTCGTTTTTACCCAAAATTTTAGCCCTTGATCAAGGGCTAAAATGATAAGTACAATACTAAGGGTTTTTTTCAAAATGTATTTATCTATTATTTTGCATTTCTTTTGCCTCAATACTAAGTGTTGCGTGTGGTACAAGTAAAAGGCGTTCTTTTTTTATGAGTTTACCTGTAACTCTACAAATCCCATAAGTTTTATTTTCTATGCGGATAAGTGCGTTTTTCAAATCTCTGATAAACTTATCTTGGCGTTGTGCTAATAAAGAATTCGATTCTTTAGAGAGCGTTTCTGAGCCTTCTTCAAATGCTTTAAATGCAGAATAGGTGTCATTAGTCCCGTTGCCTGCACCTTGAGTGATGGAGTCTCTAAGTCTTTTTAAATCTCTCTCAGCAGATTGAATCTTATCAAGAATCAATTCTTTGAATTCATCTAAATCTCCATCTGAATATCTTTTACTAATTTCTTGCATTACGAGTTATTTTAATAAAGATAATTAACATCTATTTGGTCAAGCCAATATAAGTTTTTATATCATCAAATTCAACAGCGACTCCGTTTTTTGGGCCCTCATCTGATATACAAATAGCGTCGGCAAGCGTTTCTTGACAAATATAATTTTTGTTTGCTTTAAGTGCCGCTTCTATTTTAGGATGCTTTGCAATATCTAATCGAATTCTATCTGTAACATCTAAGCCCGCTTCTTTGCGTATGTTTTGAATCCTATTAACTAATTCTCTGGCCACGCCTTCTTGGATTAGAACGTCGCTAAGCGACACGTCTAAGGCCACAGTAATTCCTTTGTTATTTGCAACTAATAAGCCAGGAATATCTTGCGAGCTTATGATAACATCTTCGAGAGAAATAGAGACACTATCGCCATCGATGTTAAGGGTAAAGGTTCCAGCCTTTTCTAGCGCGACTATGTCTTGTTGATTGAATTGTGCAATTGCTGCTGCTATCGCTTTCATTTGTTTACCGAACTTTGGTCCAAGTGTTTTAAAATTGGCTTTAATATCCTTTACCAACAATTTAGAATCCTCACTCATAAATTCTAATTCCTTCACATTCACTTCTGACAACACCAAATCTTTGATGGCATCAATTTGAGCCATTACATGCTTGTCGGACGCAGGAATCATTATTTTTTGTAGTGGTTGACGCACTCTTATTTTTTCTTTTTTTCTTAATGATAACACCATAGATGTGATGTTTTGAGCCATTTGCATTCGCTGTTCAAGGGCTTTGTCAATAAGTGTGTCATTGGCTTGAGGAAACAAGCTTAAGTGCACAGAATCTTTTTTTGTAAGACTTGTGGCATTCATTAAGTCTTGGTATAGCCTGTCTGTAAAGAATGGCGCTATTGGAGAGGCCATTTTGGCCACCTCTACCAAACAGGTAAAGAGGGTTTGGTAGGCAGAAATTTTGTCTTCGGCATAGTCGCCCTTCCAAAAACGGCGACGGCATAGCCGAACATACCAGTTACTGAGGTTTTCGGTAACAAATTCTTGTAACAATCTGCCTGCCTTAGTAGGCTCATAGTCAGCAAATGCTTGATCTACTGTTTTCATCAGAGAGTTTAACTCCGATAGAATCCATCGGTCAATTTCAGGTCTAACATTGTTCGTTATGTCAGCTTCGGCATAGCAAAATCCGTCAATGTTAGCATACAAACTGAAAAAGGAATAAGTGTTGTATAGAGTTCCGAAAAACTTTCTTTGAACTTCGGTGATACCTTCAACATCAAATTTTAGATTATCCCATGGTTGCGCATTGGTAATCATATACCATCGAGTAGCATCAGGACCAAATTTGTCTAGTGTTTCAAAAGGATCAACCGCATTCCCAAGACGCTTAGACATCTTTTGGCCAGTTTTATCTAATACCAAGCCGTTAGAAATGACATTTTTATACGCTACAGAGTCAAAACACATAGTAGCAATGGCGTGAAGTGTAAAGAACCATCCTCTGGTTTGATCGACGCCTTCAGCGATAAAGTCTGCAGGGTAAGAACTTTGGTTGTCAATACAGTCTTTATTTTCAAAAGGGTAATGCCATTGTGCATAGGGCATAGAACCAGAGTCGAACCATACATCTATTAGGTCTTCTTCTCTATGCATTGCTTTACCAGAAGGGGAAACAAGAACAATTTGATCAACATAATTTTTGTGTAAATCGAGCTTGTTATAATTTTCTTGAGACATGTTTCCAGGCACAAAATCGCGTATAGGGTTTTCAGGCATTATTCCTTCACGAACAGCCTTTTCACATTCGTTATACAGTTGTTCTGCTGAGCCTATACATAGGCGTTCATCACCTTCTTCAGTAGACCATATAGGAATAGGAATACCCCAATACCTAGATCTTGATAAGTTCCAGTCGTTCAGATTTTCTAACCAGTTTCCAAACCTACCTGTTCCAGTAGATTCTGGTTTCCAATTAATGGTTTGATTGAGCTCTATCATACGCTTTTTCACCGCTGTAGATTTCACAAACCAAGAATCTAGTGGGTAGTATAAAACGGGTTTGTCAGTTCTCCAACAATGTGGATAGGAGTGTTCGTATTTTTCAACTTTAAATGCTTTATTTTCTTCTTTAAGCTTAATAGCAATCTCTACATCAACAGATTTTTCAGGCCTATCAGCGTTGTCGTAGTATTCATTTTTAACATACTTGCCTGCTAATTCCCCCATTTCTGCTACAAATTTTCCTTGAAGGTCTACAAGGGGTATAGGATTTTCGTTTTCGTCGAGTACAAGCATGCCTGGTACGTCAAAGTTTTTAGCAACTAAGGCATCGTCAGCACCAAAGGTAGGAGCTACGTGAACAATACCTGTACCGTCTTCTGTAGTTACAAAATCGCCAGAAATAACCTGAAATGCTTTTTCTGCATCTTTGTAGGGCTGCGCATAAGGTAACAGTTGTTCATAGCGAGTGCCAACAAGGTCTACACCCTTAAACTCATTGACAATAGAGTATGGTATTTTTTTTGCTCCCGCTTCATAGATGTCCAATTGCTCAAGAGACTCAGCAGCAAAATACTTACCAGAAAGCTGTTTAGCAACCAATGCTTTTGCAAGTATAATAGAAATAAGTTTTCCAGAATACTGATTGTAGGTTTTCACCAGCACATAGTCAATTTTTTCACCAACACAAAGTGCGGTATTAGACGGAAGTGTCCAAGGGGTTGTTGTCCATGCAATAAAATAGATGTCACCTTCTATATCTTTTAGTGATTTGAGGTTTAGACTTTCCTTTTTAGCTTTAAAAAGTGCAACTGCAGAGGTGTCTTTTACATTTCTATAGCATCCTGGTTGGTTGAGTTCGTGTGAACTTAAACCTGTTCCTGCAGCTGGAGAATACGGCTGAATGGTGTAACCTTTATAGATTAGCCCTTTATTGTATAGTTTTGATAGCAAATACCATACAGACTCCATGTATTTGGATTCATAGGTTACATAAGGGTCCTCCATGTCTACCCAATATCCCATTTGTTCGGTGAGTTTGTTCCACACGTCGGTGTAACGCATCACAGTTTCTCTGCAGGCTTTGTTATAATCCTCAATTGATATTTTTCTACCAATATCTTCTTTAGATATTCCAAGCTCTTTTTCGACGCCTAATTCTACTGGTAGACCGTGCGTATCCCAACCTGCCTTTCGTTTTACTTGGCGTCCTTTAAGAGTTTGGTATCTACAAAAGATGTCTTTTATGGTTCGAGCCATCACGTGGTGAATTCCTGGCATACCATTAGCTGAGGGTGGACCTTCGAAGAAAACAAAAGGCGTATTTCCTTCTCTTGTTTCAATGCTTTTCTCAAAGATTGCTTTGCTTTTCCACTCTTCTAAAACCGCTGCGGCTAGTTCAGCAAGGTTCAATCCTTTATACTCTGGGTACTTTTTCATTATTTACTTAGTCGATTGTTGCCATTACTTTTAACTCAATTGCTATTGGCGTCGGTAGGCTCAATATTTCGACTGTTGTCCTACAAGGTTGGTTATCTTTAAAATACTCTGCATAGATTTTATTGTAGGCCTTAAAATCATCTTTCATATTGGTAAGGAAAACCGTTACATCAATAATTTTATCCCACGAAGAGCCCGCCTCTTCAACAATTGTTCTTACGTTATTAAACACAGAGTGACATTGTTCTTCAATGTTGTAAGACCTGATGTTCCCTTGTTCGTCGAGAACTACGCCAGGAATTTTTTTTGTTCCACGTTCTCGAGGTCCAACACCCGATAAAAATAATAAGTTACCGTGCCTACGAGCATGAGGATAGGCACCTACTGGTTCAGGGGCCTTCTGAGAATTTATTCCGATGTTAAGATCTGACATTTTTATAGTTTTTATAGGCTTGCAAATTTACACTTTCAAACTAAGAAAAGCAATCCATTTTATTTTACCTAATCATTTGAAATCCAGCAACCTGAAATGGGGATGGCTCACAAGCTTATGCATAATTATTTGGAAGGTCTAATTGATTAAAATTACTGTTTTATCCACGCTTTGTTACTCGTTTTGTTATGATGCTTAATTTGAATAAAGTAACAGCCAGGATTTAGTAGTCTCGTGTTTATTTTGTGGTTATACTTAGGGCTATCCAATTGTGCTGCATAATGATGTAGGGTAGCTCCGAGCACATTTTTTAGAGTTATCTTTAGGTTGCCTGCTACTGGCAGTGCGCCGGTAATGTTTAGAACATCCTTGCCAGGGTTGGGGTAAATGATTAGTTGATTGTCTGCAAAGGTATTAATTCCTAAACCATCATTCCAGTCACAGGCATCTCCTTCACCATCATTATCCGAGTCAAGTTGATCACTATTTGCTGTTTCAATACAATTGTCAAGATAGTCACAAACTCCATCGCTATCGATGTCAGCGTAAGAACAATCCCCTTCATCTGTTGCAAGAGGGTTGTAATCACAAGCCATAGGCTCCATACATCCCACCACTTCTAGTTCATCACAGGCAAGGTCATTATCGCTATCGTTAATACAATTGTCGTCACAATCGTAATACAAGTTAGGAAAGTCACAAGAGCCATCATTCTCTGTTGCATAAGGGTTATAATTACAGGCCGACTCATCTGTGCAACCATAAATTTCACCTTCGCAGATGAAGTCTAAAGTTCCAGAGTTTAATGGTAGAATACCTTGTGAGACGTATGACACGCTCGGAACAAGATTTAATTCGTAGAGATTGACGCCGTCTATGATGTGAAATGTAATTAAGTCTCCTTGTGTGGCGCCATCTTCTTCTGGTGTAATAGTGTCATCGGCCCATAAGGCAATAGACTGCATACCATTATTTAAACTTTCAGGTGCCAGGCTAGACGATCCGATGATTAAACCATTCTCTACAGACGCAGTTACGTATGGGTTTGGGCTACTAAACGCCATAGATTGAATTAAACCTGCATTTAATAATACGGTCATGTTTGACCCAGTACTACCTGCGGTGTATTCTTGTGGCAAATCACATTGCGCCAAGCCTATGTTGGCAATAAGTAAGCAAAAGATAAACGGCTTCATATTATTAAATTAATTATGCAATTTAACTAAAATTGTTGTACAATGAATCTGATGTCATAACGCCATGTCATAGATTCGGTATCAAGCTTCTTTTTAGAACTTGTAGTGTGTTCCTAGACCGATAATTTTGATCGATTTGGGTTTGTTAACATTGCGTTCTTTTTGCGTCCTCCAAAACAGTTGAAATTTTAGGTCTTTGGAGATTTCCCAGCTTACCCCTAGGGTGGTTCTTTGTTTAGATAGGGTTGTTTCGTTGGTGATGTCCCAAAAGGACTCGTGCGCTATGTAGGGGTTTGCATGATCAAATTTAGAAGTGTTACAACTCCATTTAGCCCGCACCAATGTTTTATCTTTTTCAGACAACTCGTCCCACGATTGTTGGTAACGCAAACGTTGCTTTAAGGAAAGTGATATTTTTTTGATATTAAGTGTTGATGATTGATCGATGTTAAAACGTGTGGTTTTATCTTTTTCAGCCTCATCAACAACACGAAAATGCGCCGAAATACTATGTCGTTTATGCCATTTGTAGCGCAGACCTATATCGGTAAAGTTTTCCTTATAAACACTAATACTGTCGGCCCATCGCACCTGTTCTTCAAGTTCAAAACGAAACTTAGGGTTTACTTTTTTACTAAATTTTACGGAACCCCATAACTCTAAATCTTCTTTTTGTGCATGGGCAAAAATCGAACTTAAGAGAACAAAAGAGATAAGTAATTTAATCTTCATCAACATCGTTATATGTTCCCCATTGTATCTCTTTTACTTCTTCTTTAAAGAAAACGGTTATCGAAGCCACATCTCTTAAAAAATCTATTTTTCCAATTTGTATTTTCACAATATCTAGTCCTGTGCGCTTTTTAAGGTCTTCTATCATTTCTGCTCTTTTCTCAGGAACGATAAGTTCAATCCTTTCATAGACGATCCGTTTTTCTTGAACCTCATGATTAAACCATAACTTTTCGAAGCTGAAGGTAACTAGAATAACAGAAAGGTTAACAAACATCAACTCTACAAAAGAAATCGATTTATTGGCAAGAGCATTAATCATAGCCAAACCAATTACAATAAAGAGATAGGTCATTTCTTTAATAGGAATAGGCTCTGTTCGGTATCTAAGAATTCCAAACACCGCAAATAAACCTAGCGCAAATCCCAATTCCATAGGAACCTTTCTAAGCAAGAAGCATATAAAAAAGGTGAGGAGGTTAAATATAAAGAATGTAAATAGATAATCTTTTCTTCTGTTGGCGGAAAAATAAAGTAGCCTAACGATAATAAAGGTGACAGAGAAATCTATGGCAAAGCGAAACAATAGTTTCAAAAAGTCTTTTTGGTCAAAGAAGTCAACATTTAAGAATTCCATATGTGGTTTATTTTATTAAGTTCTAACAATTTGCTTTTAAAGCGGTTGTATTTTAATTTTTTATCAAAGAGAATATGTCCAATCATGTATTTACTTATTCTTAGCGGACGGATTCCTTTTTCTTTAAGCAATGTAAGAATAAATGAACGTCTATTAAACTGTTCTTGTTTTAACTCAAGAATAACGTGTTCAGAAAGTTCTTTTGTCTGGCTGTTTTTTACAAAGGATAAGTTTAAATCTATAGTTAAACGCTCTGGCTCCTTCTTGTTTACCAGGGTTATTCGCTCAAAACTATTGTCAAGTTTAGCCATTAGTTTAGAGGCTTTTTGCGGAATCCATTTTTTTAGAAATTTTTTTTGTGCTGCGTTTATTTCACTAAAATTTTCAACGGGAACTCTCTTTTTTTTAGTTCGCCCCTTAGATTTAAGCTTGACTTCTAAGAAACTGATTCCAGATTCTAAGTATGTCCTATAGCGAACTTTATGTCGGTTTGTTTTTCCTTGCGCATGATCCTTAAAGAATTGCATTTCTTCGGTGTCTAGATAACTCGTTTTGTAAGACGATATTTTTTTGCCCTCTACCACTAAAATTTTATAATGTTCAGGCAACTTGTTTAGAAGAGCTTCAAAATCCTTTAAAGAAAGAAGGTATTTGGTATCTGTTCTGTTCAATAGTTCCACCTCATCCATTTCGTCCAACGAAATGTGATCAAATCTCTCTAATGATTTAGCAATAGTCATGGACAAAGGCTTACAGTTTAATACATATATTTTTTGGCTCTGTAAAAAAGTGAAGGGCTTCAAAGCCACCTTCTCTTCCAAGGCCAGATTGTTTTACACCGCCAAAAGGTGTTCTTAGATCTCGCAATAACCAGGTGTTTACCCATACAATCCCGGACTCTAATAGGGCAGACATTCTATGTGCTCGTTTTAAATCAGAGGTCCATAAGGTTGCTGACAAGCCATATTTAGTACTGTTGGCATAGTCGAGAACTTCTTCCTCTGTATCAAAAGGCATGATGGTTACTACAGGACCGAATATTTCTTCTTGATTGGTGCGGCAGTCGAAGCTAAGTCCTTCAATAATAGTGGGAGCCACATAGTAGCCGCCTGCATAATCTCCTTCAAGAACCACGCGATGACCTCCAGTTAAAACACGACCTCCTTCTTCTTGTGCTAGAGATACATAGGAGAGCACTTTAACCATATGCTCTTCTGAAACTACGGCGCCCAAATTTACTTTTTCTGCAGCGGGTTGATCAACAATCATGGCTTTAGTTTTGGCCACTAAAGCGGCTTTAAATTTTTCATAGATGCCTTTCTGCACGAAAATTCGTGAGCCACATAAACATATTTGGCCTTGATTGGCAAAAGACGACTTAAGAGTTGTATTTAAAGCATCGTCAAAATCACAATCGTCAAAAATGATGTTTGGATTTTTACCCCCCAATTCGAGAGACAGTTTTTTGAACATTGGCGCAGCAACTTTTGCAATTTGTTGGCCTGTGGATGTTCCTCCAGTAAAGGATATAACTGGCACGTCTTTATGGGCTGTGATTGACGCACCTACTTTAGGACCTAAGCCATGAACTATGTTTAAAACACCAGCAGGAAGTCCCACTTCAATGCAGATCTCAGAAAGTAAGTAAGCTGTCATTGGGGTAATTTCAGAAGGTTTGGCAACCACACAGTTTCCCGAGGCTAGCGCTGGGGCTATTTTCCATGTAAATAAATAAAGAGGCAGATTCCAAGGCGAGATACAACCGGCTATGCCTATAGGTCGTCTGCTGGTATAATTAAGTGCAGAGTTGCCCATTTCGTAGCAGTTGGTGTGGTCGTGTGTTGCTGCGGTAGCGTAAAATTTGAAATTTGCTGCGGCACGAGGTATGTCTACTGATTTGGCCAACCAAAGTGGCTTCCCGTTATCTACAGATTCTGCTTTTGCAAGGATGATTTCTTTTTCTTTTATTTTTTCGGCGATAGCTAATAAATAGTCTGATCTTTTTTGTGCGGCCATAGAAGCCCAAGAAGGAAAGGCCTTTTTAGCCGCTTCCACTGCACACTCTACATCTGTGGCATCACTATCGGGAATTTGAGCGTAAACTACACCCCGCGATGGGTCGTAGTTGTCTAAGTACTTTCCAGTTTTAGGCTCAGTTAGAGCCCCATTAATGTAATTATGTATTTTTTTCATATACTATAAACAAGCTGTTCTGCCTCCATCTACTGGAACATTTATTCCATTGATATAAGAGGCCGCAGGTGACGCTAAAAATGCAATTGCATTAGCAACCTCATGGGCTTCTGCGATTCGTTTCATAGGCACCTTGTTTTTCATTTCTTCCAAAATCTCAGCCTCCGTTTTACCTGTCTTTTTAGCTTTGTTTTCTATAATAGACGCTAGCCTAACAGTATTTGTTGCTCCCGGAAGCACATTATTAACGGTAATGTTATAGACGCCTAATTCGTTGGCTAGGGTTTTGGCCCAGTTAGCAACCGCACCACGAATGGTATTTGAAACACCCAAGCCATTAAGTGGTTGCTTTACCGAGGTAGAGATGATGTTAATGATACGGCCATAAGCAGCTTCTTTCATTCCCCCAAGAAGTCCTTGCACTAATATTTGATTACAGATTAAGTGGTTATTGAATGCACTTATAAACTCAGCAGTATGTGCTGTATTTGCTGGGCCTCCAGCCGGCCCTCCAGTATTATTTATGAGAATGTGTGCTTTTTGCTCTTTTGCAAATTTGGTAATCTTTTCTCTTAACAAGTCTGGCTGAGAAAAGTCTGCAACCAAATAGTTATGCTTTTGTTGATGTGTTGCATCTAAGTCATTACAAACCGCTTTTAGTTTATCTTCTTTTCTTGCGATAAGGGTAATACTTGCTCCAAGCTGAGCCAGTTGTATTGCTGCTGCTAGTCCTATACCTTGTGAGCTACCGCACACTACGGCACGTTTTCCTAGTAATGATAAATTCATACACTTATAATTTTACTGTTCCTGTTATGACGCGGTCGTTCTTGTAGCGGGTACTATATTTTGCTACAATACTAACTTTTTTTTGTCCTTTTGGGATAATGGCATAGCCGCTGTTAGCTGTTTTATTAATAGGTTTTAGTTTGCCATGCATAAATGTATTATTTATGAGGCTACCTTGAAATAGCTCCACTTCTTTAACCTTATTATTTATTTGAACTTCTACTCGCCAGGAACCGTCTTCCAGTGCTGTTTTTTTTCCAGTAATAATTGCTGTTTTTACGCGTCGTTCTTGGCCACTTTTATTAAATTCTTTGAGGCCAATACCTGGATAATTTTCTGCGAAAGAGAGCTCAGACATCAAGCTTCCGTCTTCATAAAATTTCTTTTGAACACCGTGCTTTTGATCGTTTTTATAGGGTGTAACTCTGTAAGCTATACCGTTTTTATGATACCATTTTGCCACGCCCTCTTTGAGGCCCATAACATATTCTATTTCAGCCCTTAGTTTTCCATCTGTATAATAATCGCGTGCTAGACCATGCCTAACGTTGTCTTTGTAATGAATGGCAGCCGATATAGAACCATCTTCGTTGTAGGTGTGTACAAGGCCATTTTTAGGGCCTTTTTCAGATTGTTGTTCTGCTTGGCTATTTGAAGAGGTGTTGCAGGCCAAATAGCATAAGACGGTAAAAATTGTTACAATGAATTTTTGCATTGATAAAAGACTTGAATTCGTCAAAGATAACAATACCATCAGGAATGCAAAACCTCAGCCTGCTCAATACGAGCTGTTCTATGAAAAATTATAAAACGTTAAGGCTGAGGAAAAATAACTTTGAGCAACAAAGGTAAGTCAATGGTTTAGCATATTCCTTGTTTCAAGCCATCAGATTTAGTTATATTGCTGAACAAATAAAATTTTGATTTATATGTCTATAAGCAGCCCATTTAATCTTCACCAGTGGATAGATGATAACAGAGACTTGTTAAAGCCACCTGTGGGTAATAAAAATTTATATGCGCAAGCCGGGGACTTTATCGTAATGATAGTAGGTGGACCAAATGCCAGAAAAGATTTCCATTACAATGAAAGCGAAGAACTCTTTTATCAGGTACAAGGGTCGATTAATGTACGCATTCAGGATGGCGGAAAGGCAGTAGACATTCCTATTAATGAAGGTGAAATGTTTTTATTACCTGCAGGCGTACCTCATTCTCCAATGCGTTCTGAAGGGTCAGTTGGCCTAGTCATAGAAAAGGTAAGAAAAGGCACTACCGACAAAGATGGTTTATTATGGTTTTGTGATAATTGTAATCATAAATTACATGAAACTTATTTCTCATTGGTAGATATAGAAAAGGATTTTTTGTCGCGTTTTAAAGCTTTTTATTCTAATGAAGCATTAAGAACATGTTCCAAATGCCAAACCATTATGCCGGTAGACTCCAGATATATATAGCTTAATATTTTTTCCTCTGATGACACAAAAAAAAATATTTACGATAGATATCCACACCCATATTTTACCCAAAGATATCCCTAATTTCAAAGAAAAATTTGGCTATGGAGGCTTTGTTAATCTAGATCATCACAAACCTTGTTGCGCCCGAATGGTAATGGATGACACCTTTTTTAGAGAAATTGAAGACAATTGTTGGTCTGCCGAAAGGCGAATGAATGATTGTGATGCCAGTGGCGTTCACGTTCAGGTTCTTTCTACAGTTCCAGTCATGTTTTCTTATTGGGCAAACCCTCGCGACACGCTCGAGGTTGCCGAGTTTTTAAACAATCATATTGCTGATATTGTAAAAAAGCACCCAAAACGATTTGTGGGTTTGGGGACCATTCCAATGCAAGATACAGATCTAGCCATAAAGGAATTAAAGCGATGTAAGGCTATCGGGCTTAAAGGAATACAAATCGGAACGCATGTCAACAATAAGAATTTAAGTGAGCCAGAATTTTTTCCAATTTTTCAGGCTTGTCAAGATTTAGATTTGTGTGTATTTGTACATCCCTGGGATATGATGGCAAAAGAACACATGGAGAAATACTGGCTGCCTTGGCTCGTTGGAATGCCTGCAGAGAGTTCTAGAGCTATTTGTTCTTTCATTTTTGGCGGTGTTTTTGAGCGACTGCCAAAGCTACGTGTTGCTTTTGCTCATGGCGGCGGTTCATTTCCTGCAACTTTAGGTAGGGTGAGCCATGGTTTTGATGTTAGACCCGATTTGTGCGCCATCGATAATGACAATCATCCGAAAACCTATTTAGGTAAATTTTATGTAGATAGTTTGGTTCATGACCCCAAAATGTTGGAATTTCTGGTAGATGTTGTCGGCCCAGAACATATCGCTTTAGGTACAGATTATCCTTTCCCACTAGGAGAGTTACAGCCAGGCCAACTCATTCACAGCATGCCTTGGTCTGATGCGCAAAAAGAGCAGTTGCTTCATCGTTCAGCACTCGATTGGTTGGGGATGAAAAAAGAAGATTTCTTATAGTAAGTAGGCTCTGTAGACCAATAATATAGCTAAAAGCGACCATAAAACTCTTAAGAACAACTTCAGTTGTTGTATAGAAATCTATAAACTTTATTGTACCTTGCAGCCACCAAATGCTGTAACAGAACCTATGAGTGACGCGTTAAAACACGAGTGTGGTATTGCCATGATACGACTTCTCAAGCCGCTGGAGTATTATCAAAAAAAATACGGAACATCACTTTATGCATTAAACAAAATGTATTTATTAATGCAAAAGCAGATCAACAGAGGCCAAGATGGCGCAGGACTTGCAAACATCAAGTTAGATGTGCCCCCAGGAAAACGATACATATCGCGTTATAGATCTAACAAAGCCAATTCTGTTCAAGAGATTTTTTCCTATATCAACAAAAAGTTTGAGGATGTTGAAGAAAAGCACCCTGGTAAATTAAAAGATGTGAAATGGCTTAAAGACAACGTTTCTTTTACAGGAGAGGTTTTTTTAGGACATTTAAGATATGGAACCTACGGCGGTAATAGCATAGAGCAATGTCATCCATTCTTGCGTCAAAACAACTGGAAAACGAGAAACCTCGTGTTGGCAGGAAATTTTAACATGACCAATGTTGATGAGCTTTTTGATCAACTTATAGAGCTGGGGCAGCATCCTAAAGAAAAGTCAGATACGGTTACAATACTGGAAAAGATAGGTCATTTTTTAGATGAAGAAAACAGCAGGCTTTATCACGAAAATAAAGGCAATGTAAAAGATGGTCAGGAGATGTCTGACTTTATTGCATCCAACATAGACTTACAAGGTTTACTCGTAAACTCTGCAAAGAAATGGGATGGAGGTTATGTAATGTGTGGACTTACTGGCCATGGAGATGCTTTTGCCCTTCGAGATCCTTCAGGTATTCGCCCTGGTTATTTCTATCAAGACGATGAAATTGTTGTTGTTGCTTCCGAAAGATCGGTTATACAAACAACAATGAATGTACCTCAAGAAACCATTTCAGAAATAACACCTGGCCATGCATTAATTATTAAAATGGATGGTAGCGTTCGTATGGACATGGTACGTGAGCCATTAGAAAGTAAAGCTTGTTCTTTTGAGCGCATTTATTTTTCACGAGGTAATGATGCAGAGATCTACAAAGAGCGAAAAGAATTGGGAAGGCTTTTAGGGCCTAAAGTGATGGAATATATTGAGGGCGATTTAAGAAACTCCGTGTTTTCATTCATTCCTAATACAGCAGAAACCTCATTTTATGGATTAATAAAAGGTTTAGAGACCCTCTATAAAGAGGTTCAAGCAAAAGAAGTTTTGGCACTAGGAGAAAATCCTACCACAGCACAAATCAAAGATATTTTCTCTGTGAGTCCTCGTATAGAAAAAATCGCAATTAAAGACGCTAAATTAAGAACATTCATTACCGACGATCATAACCGTGATAATCTGGTTGGTCATGTTTATGATATCACCTATGGTCAAGTAAGTCCTAAAGACAATCTGGTAATGATTGACGATAGTATTGTACGTGGCACTACGTTAAAAAAGAGCATACTTCGTATTTTAGATCGGTTAAACCCTAAAAAAATTGTCATTGTTTCATCCGCACCACAAATTCGCTACCCCGACTGCTATGGAATAGACATGGCCAGAATGGGAGATTTTATTGCCTTTAAAGCAGCAATTGCCCTACTCAAAGAGCGTGGAATGCAATCTGTGATAGATGAGGTATATCAGAAGTGTAAAGATCAGCTTGACCTACCCAAAGAGGATGTTGTCAATCATGTTAAGGAGATTTATAGTCCCTTCAGTGCAGAGGAAATATCTGCAAAATGTGTGGCGCTATTAAAGCCAGATGATATTAAGGCAGAGGTGGAAATAATTTTCCAGGGAATAAAACAATTACACAAGGCTTGCCCAAACAATAAAGGCGATTGGTATTTTACTGGAGATTACCCAACTCCTGGCGGAAATAAGGTAGTTAACAAAGCCTTTGTGTACTATATAGAAGGCAACAAAAAAAGAGCTTATTAAGCGCTGCTCTACCATGCACCTTTAAAATTTCGGGATTTGGCGTATTTAATAGTTTCCGCTAAATAGTCTTCCACGTCATACTCTGGCATAGGAACAATAGACTCTAATAATCGCGTGTCAAATTCATAAGGTTGTGAGGTAATATATTTGTTTAGGTGCAAGCCAATAGTATTGTAATACATATCCTCGAGCTTATTTTTTGCATCTACTATAAAGTTGGCATCTTGGGTATTAATAAAACGATAATTTGTAAAGCCTACAGCTTCTATTATACGCTTCATTCCAGCTTGTACATTTGTACTTGTTTTTTGAACAATATTTAACTGTTCTATTGTTTGCGTATAAACTTTGGCTATAACCTTAGCGGCATAATCTACCGGAACAATATTAAGTCCTGAAGCACTATTGATAGCAAGGCGAACAGAGTGATCTCGTGCAAGAGGATTGTTATAGAAATATCTCCCCACCAAATAATAAACCATATACTTAGAGATAAAGTGTTTGGCATGTTGGTAAATATTACCCCCTAGAACACTAGGTCTAAGAACTTGTATATTTATTCCTGAGCGCTCTTGTTGTTCTAATAAAAACTTTTCAGCAGCATGTTTAGATGCTTCGTAGTGATTGCGGTATTTGGCTGTTTTGTTGTGGTAATTATTATCTATAACACCCCCTATGTCGCCAATACTAAATGCAGTACTTATGTAGGTAAACTTGTGTAAAAACGGCTTAAAACTATTAAATAAATGTTTTGTTAACTCGAAGTTTTGATCAAATAATAAATCTTTGTGTATCTCTGCGGTACTAAGGTTTACACAACCTGCAGAATGAATAAAGTAGTTAATGGAATCCGGATTAAGATAGTTGCTGGGCTTCATAAAATCTTTTGGCTCTAGAGCAACTATTTTTTCTTTTAGAGCTTCCTTATTTTTTTGGATATACTGCGGTGCCGCTGAGTTGTCTAAAATACTTTTTAGTCGCTCTTGCGCAGTCAAGGCGCCTTTTTTTCTGATTAATAGAAATAACTTTTCAGTTTGTGATTGCTGAAGAAGCTCATATAGTACTTGAGACCCAAGCGTTCCAGTAGCTCCTGTAAGTATAATAGTCATGTGCTTAAATTTAGAGGCATTAATGGTCGTTTTCAACGGTTCATTATTTTAATACAACCAAGGCTAATAGATAAAGAAAATCTAACTCAGCTCTTCAGAAAGTCGTTTGAATTCTTTTTTCGGAGACAAGTTGTTATATATAATATTGTATACTGCATCCGTAATAGGCATATAGGTTTCATGTTTTTTGTTGATTTCCTTGATGCACTTAACCGCATAGTAGCCTTCTGCAATCATATTCATATCTATTTGGGCTACTTTTACAGAGTATCCCTTACCGATATATGTTCCAAAAGCTCTATTTCTACTAAACTTAGAATAGGCTGTAACTAATAGGTCTCCTAGGTAAGCCGAATCATTGATATCTCTCTTCATAGGGTAAACCAAATCTACAAATCGTTTTATTTCTTGGATGGCATTAGAGACCAATACTGCCAAAAAATTATCTCCATAACCCAGACCATTAGCAATGCCAGCGGCTACTGCAACCACATTCTTAAGTACAGCAGAATATTCTGTGCCATATATGTCTTGAGTGGTTATGGTTTTAACATAAGCACAGGATAGTTTATTAGACATGAAGGCAGCTATAGATTTATTTTCGCAAGCAATAGTTAGATAAGACAAGCGCTCAAGTGCAATTTCTTCGGCATGACATGGCCCTGTAATGACTCCTATTTGCTGAAGTGGCACCTGAAATTCTTTTTGGAGATAATCTCCCACAATTTGATTATGTTCTGGTATGATACCCTTGATAGCAGAGAAGAAAATTTTATCGCTAAGATTTATATTTAGAGTGCTTAGTGTTCTATGAAGGAATGCCGATGGGACAGCTAGAATGATAACATCTGCCTGTTCACAACATTTGGTAAGATCACTGCTAAGTTTTACTATGTTGGTGTCAATACATACATCACTCAAGTATTTTGGGTTATGCTTTGTTGCTTCAATGTGTTGTACAGCCTCTTCGTTGCGCATCCACCATGTAAGCTCATCGACATTATTCCAAAGTATTTTTACAATGGCGGTGGCCCAAGAACCCCCACCAAGGACTGTTATTTTCCTTTCTTTCTGCATTACTTTTCTCTCAAATGATAGGCTATTTTTCCTTTGGTATCGAGGTTTAGTATTAGGCTCTCAATATAAGTGATGATTTTAGATTCTGCTTCAAAGTTAATTTTTTCAACATCGTCTGTGGGCCTGTGATAATCATTATGTTTTCCTGTCCAAAAATGCAGGGCTGGTACTCCGGCATAATAGAATGGTTTGTGATCAGATGGGCCATTTTCTCGCTTTTTGAGTTTTAGAGGAAAGGCATTACAGTCTACATTTTTAAGTGTTTCTTCCCAAATCATTGAAGATCCAAGCCCTTCTATGGTTAGCGCCATGCCTTCTTCCATACGACCAATCATATCCATATTGATGAGGTAATTAAATTGGCTTAAGGGAAGTGTTGGGTTCTCCACGAAATATTTGGAGCCGAGAAGACCTTTTTCTTCTGCTGAAAAAGCAATGAAAATAAAGTTGTTGTTTTCTTGATGTTTATTGGTTTTAAAAAAGTGAGCCAGTTCTAAAATAGCTGCAGTTCCACTAGCATTGTCATCGGCACCATTATGAATTTTTTTTTGGCCTTTGTAATGCGACCCATCACCTCCATAGCCCAAATGATCGTAATGGCCTACGATAGCTACTGTATTTTCGGCGCCATTATCAAGAAAGCCTATAACATTGTGCGCTTGCGTAGGTCTTTCGTATTGTGCCACAGCAATACTTGCATTTTCTATGTCTGATAAACTTACCACCTCGAAGGCTTTTTGCTTCAAAAAGATAACAGGTATTCCAATAGATTTTATTTGCTTATACTTTAGTTGTGACCAACTTAGCTTTTTGTCGCTTGTATAAAGAATAATCCCAACAGCACCTCTATCTTTGGCTTGGGTAACTCTAGAAAATAGGTCTGGAATTTCGCCAGGAATGTCAGGGCTTGTTATATCCATCAAGGCTATGTAACCGTTTATCTCTACATCTAAGCGCGTGTAATCGCAGTATGTATTAGGTATATGAATGCCATTTCCTATAGATAAGACAGGCACATCTTTTATGTGACCATTTGCCGATAGGTGTGTAGGCGTGAAGTGATGGTTCAAGCTTAGCGTGTTGTCGTTAAGGCTAAGACTAGTATTGTTAAGATTATATTTTACGTTTTCGAGGTAGCTAAATGCTTGAATATAGCCTTCTGACCCTTTGGGGCTAAGACCTATGTCTATCATTCGTTGCACTAAAAAATCGCGCGCCTTAATCTCGCCACTAGTTCCTGGCTCTCGGCCTTCCATTTGGTCGCTTGCCAATATTTTTACGTCGGCCTTTAAGCGCTTAACCATTTTTTTGTCTAGTTTATTGCAGTCTTGTGCATTCACAAAAGAAGCATACAAAAGCGCGAAGGCAAGGCAAATATTTTTCATAGAGATTTATTGAAGCCGTAAATATAATAAATATGCATTCAATAGATAGGTAGATAAAGTCTAGACCAAAGCTATACTAAATTACCAAGGACTTAAGACTTCCTTATATTTTAGGCTTTGCCTTGTATAGGGGCACTTTAGAGCAAGCCTCGCCATAGCTTAATGTTTTTACTACAGGTTGTAATTTTGTACATAGCTGTACATAAGCCGATTCTGGAACAGGAACTTTAGCACAGCCTTTTACAATTACAAATTTGTTTTGGTAGGGCGAGAAGTCTATGGCATCAATAGCTTCTGAAAACAAATGGCAGTTAAGATCGTCTAGGCTGCCTTTAACAATTGTTTTTGCAAAAGGACTTAGGGCAGTGGCAACCAACATAAAAGCCCAGGCAGGAACAATGGCATCAGAACTGATATCTATGGCAACATGTGTGTCTTTGTATTGTTCCCAAGGAAAGGTTTTAACGTATGCTCTAAAGTCTCGCTCGCGCAATATAAGTCCTTCGTGTAGCTGTTCTTTAAGATCTATAAAATGCCTTTTCTCAGGGCTGTAGTAATCTTCAAGATTAATAGTTATTAATCCAGATTGCTCTACCTTATTTATAATATTGCCCATCTAAGCTTTAGTGATTTATAAAAATCCAAGTTCTAATTTAGCCTCTTCGCTCATCATGTCTTTGGTCCATGGTGGGTCAAAAACCATAATCACCTCCACTTTGTTTACGGCGTCTAACGAACTTACTTTTTGCTTTACTTCTTCGGGCATAGTTTCGGCTACTGGGCAAGAAGGTGAGGTTAGTGTCATGTCTATTTCAATATCAGCCTCTTCACTTACGCGAACATCATAAATTAAGCCTAGCTCGTATATGTCTACCGGGATTTCAGGGTCGTATATAGTTTGTATCACTTCAACCACTTGTTCGCCAATGGCTTGCATTTCTTTTTCATTCATAGCTATTAGGATTGTGCTTGGAAGGCCAAGGCATAAAATTTCATTTGTTTAATCATAGCGATTAAGCCGTTAGAGCGAGTCATCGACAAATGCTCTTTAAGACCTATAGATTCTATAAAGTTGAGCTCTGTACTAAGGATGTCTTTACAAGATTGCTTGTTAAGAACACGCACAAGTAAAGCAACAATACCTTTGGTGATAATAGCATCGCTATCGGCTTGATAGACGACCTTATCGTTTTGTTTACTGGCATGTAACCACACCTTAGATTGGCAGCCTTTGATGATGTTTTCATTACACTTGTGCTCGTCGGCCATTGGAGGAAGATCTTTACTTAGTTCGATAAGGTAGTCGTATTTCTGTAACCAGTCGTCGAACATGTCAAACTCGTCTATAATTTCCTCTTGTATCTCTTGAATCGTCATTAGCTAAACATGCTTTGTATTCGCTTTAACCCTTTAATCATTATATCTATTTCTTCTTTGGTGTTATATACAGCAAAGGAGGCGCGCATAATACCTGGTATGTTATAGCGGTCCATTACCGGCTGAGCACATACGTGTCCCGTTCTTATGGCTATGCCTAACTTATCGAGTACTGAGCCTGCATCATAAGGATGAATGTCTTTCATAATAAACGATACCAGTCCTGTTTTTTCTTTGGCTTCGCCGATAAAACGGATACCAGATAGAGCTTTAAGCTCGTGTGTTGCGTAGTTCAGCAACTCGTGTTGGTGTTGCACAACCGATTCCATGTCTAAAGATTCTATATAGCGCACAGCAGCACCTAAGCCAATACCACCAGAAATATGAGGCGTCCCCGCTTCAAATTTAAATGGCAATTCATTGTAGGTAGTCTCTTCAAAACGAACCTCTTTAATCATCTCGCCACCACCCTGGTAGGGAGGCATTTCAGTTAAAACTTCTTTTTTACCGTATAAAACTCCTATGCCAGTGGGCCCAAACATTTTATGTGCCGAAAAGCAGAAAAAGTCGCAGTTCAAATCTTGAACATCTACTTTTGAGTGAGCTACAGATTGTGCTCCATCGATAAGTGTTAAAGCATTGTATTGTTTAGCTTTGGCAATCATCTCTTTTATAGGATTGATAGTTCCTAAAGCGTTTGAAATATGACTGATGGCCAATAGAGACGTTTTATTACTAAGAAGCGCATCAAAAGCTTCCATGTCTATTTCTCCAGAATCGAGAATGGGGATTACCTTTAATATTGCACCAGTATGTTTGCAAGCTATTTGCCAAGGCACAATATTAGAATGGTGCTCTAATGCAGAAATAAGAATTTCATCGCCGGGTTTAAAATAAGATTTGCTCAGAGAGTTGGCCACTAAATTAATAGCATCGGTAGTCCCTTTTGTGATGATAATCTCTTGAGTGCTAGAGGCCTTAATAAAGCGTCTTACGTCTTCTCGAGCTTGCTCGTATTTGTCTGTGGCTTGCTGACTTAGGTAATGAACTCCTCGATGAATATTACTATTTTCTTTTGAGTAATAATGGTTTATACTGTCGATAACCACTTGAGGTTTATGGCTTGTAGCTGCATTGTCAAAATAAACCAAAGGCTTGCCGTTTACGTTTTGATGTAGTGTCGGAAATTCGCTTCGGATATGATCAATGTTTATAGCCATTAGTGTTCTAGTTCATTTAGTTCTAAGTCTACTTTTAGTTCTTTCGCTAAAAGCGTAATTAACTGCGTTTTTAGTTTTTCAGAGCTTATGTTTTTAAGAGTATCTCCTGCAAATGCAAAGGTTAAAAAGGCTTGTGCTTCTTTTTTGGGAATTCCTCTAGACTGCATATAAAATAAAGCTTCCTCATCAAGCTGACCAATAGTGCATCCGTGAGAACAGGCCACATCGTCGGCAAAAATTTCCAACTGCGGCTTGGTGTCTATGCTTGCAAAGTCACTCATTAGAAGATTATTATTTTGTTGGAAGGCATTTGTTTTTTGGGCATCCTTTCTTACCATTACCTTTCCGTTGAACACCCCTTTAGATTTTTCATCGTATATACCTTTATACAATTGATTGGATTGGCAGTTTGGCACTGCGTGGTCTACAAAAGTATGATGATCTACATGTGAAGATCCTTTGAGGAGCGTAATAGCATCCATATGTGCTTCAGCGTGCATTCCGGTAAACTCAAAATGCAAGTTATTGCGTGTTATTTCACCATTAAAGGCAAAGGTGTCTACCAAGGCAGAGCTTTTGGCATCTTGACGAACAAAAGTACTATCAACAAGACTAGCTGTTTCAAGGTCATTTTGAATTTTGTAGTGCTTAAAATTCGCTTCTGCGCCTACTACACTTTCTGTTACTACATTTGTAAATACAGCCTTGTCATTTATAGACTGGTGGCGTTCAAGAATTTCTACTTGCGCACGCTCTTCAACCACAAATAAGTTTCTGGGTTGTAACATTAAGGCTTCTTGCCCATGGGTATTTAAGAACAATACTTGCACTAACTTGTCTACCACCGCACCTGCTTTAACATACACAAAGGCACCTTCTTGGGCATAGGCCGTATTGAGGGCTGTCATGGCTTGAGAGCCATCGGCAATATTATTATAGTAAGAGTTAAATATAGGGTCCTGCCCTTTAAAGCGTGATTTGAGGGGCATCACTTTAAATATATCTGTATCAACAGAGCTAGACAGCGCCTCATTATAAAAGCCATTAACGAATACCAAGGTATAAGCATCGATGCCAGAACACAAAAAACTATCTACTTGCTCTGGAGTTATTTGTGTTTCTTGACTTGCGCTAAGTTGATAGTCTCTTTTAAGGCATTTATTAAGAGAGGTATATTTCCAATCTTCATTTTTAGTGCTTGGAAATCCTTGCAATTTAAAATTTTCTAATGCCTTATGACGAATGTTTTGTATGGCAAGAGAGTCGGTATTTGCTACACTATGGCCGAACGACTGGAAAGACGCGATTATATGTTCTTGTAATTTCAAGGGCGAACGGTTTTAAGCTTCAACTTCTTCTTTGATCCAATCGTAACCTTTTTCTTCAAGCTGAAGGGCTAGATCTTTATTGCCTGTTTTGGCAATTCTACCATCAAATAAAATATGCACATAATCTGGGATAATATACTCTAATAGTCTTTGGTAATGGGTAATTACCATCACGGCATTATGCTCATTTTTTAGTTTATTTACACCGTTGGCAACAATACGAAGGGCGTCAATATCTAATCCCGAATCTGTTTCATCTAAAATGGCAAGTTTTGGGTTTAGCATGGCCATTTGGAAAATCTCATTCCGCTTTTTCTCACCACCAGAAAACCCTTCATTGATGGATCGTGACATAAAGGCTTTGTCCATTTCTAGTAAGGATTGTTTTTCGCGCATAAGCTTAAGCATTTCTTTAGCTTCCATGGGCTCTTGCCCTTTGGCTTTTCGAGATTCATTAATGGCAGTTTTGATAAAGTTTGTTACCGATACACCTGGTATTTCTACCGGATATTGAAAGGATAAGAAAACACCCGCATGCGCTCTTTCTTCAGGGGCCATATCCATAATATCTACTCCGTCGAACTCTATTGTTCCTCCTGTAACTTCATATTCTTCTCTACCAGCAATTACGGCAGACAAGGTACTTTTCCCTGCTCCGTTAGGCCCCATAATAGCATGCACTTCACCTCGATTAATTTCTAGGTTAAGGCCTTTAATAATTTCCTTGCCTTCTATTTCTACTCTTAGATCTGTTATCTTAAGCATGTTGTTTTTTTGTTGTTAACCTACACTTCCTTCTAAGGATAGTGAGAGTAATTTTTGCGCTTCTACGGCAAACTCCATAGGAAGCTGATTTAAAACGTCTTTACAATAGCCATTTACAATTAAACCAATAGCCTCTTCGGTGCCTATACCTCTTTGATTACAATAAAATAATTGGTCTTCGCCAATTTTGGAAGTAGTGGCTTCGTGCTCAATTTTGGCCGACTTGTTTTTTACTTCTATGTAAGGGAACGTATGAGAGCCACAGGCATCTCCCATCAAAAGAGAGTCGCACTGAGAAAAGTTACGGGCATTCTCTGCACCTTTCATGATGCTTACTAATCCTCTGTAGCTTCCTTGGCTTTTTCCGGCACAAATTCCTTTAGAGATAATGGTACTTTTGGTGTTTTTACCAATGTGAATCATTTTTGTTCCGGTATCGGCCTGTTGCATGTTGTTGGTTACAGCAACAGAGAAAAACTCGCCCACAGAATAGTCGCCTTTAAGGATACACGATGGATATTTCCAAGTTACGGCAGAGCCAGTTTCTACTTGTGTCCATGAGATTTTTGATTTGGTATGGCAGATGCCTCGCTTGGTTACAAAGTTAAACACCCCACCTTTCCCGTCTTTATCTCCAGGATACCAGTTTTGAACGGTAGAATATTTTATTTCGGCCTCGTTCATGGCAATTAGCTCAACTACAGCAGCGTGTAATTGATTTTCGTCTCTTGAAGGTGCTGTACAACCTTCTAGGTAAGATACATATGAAGATTCATCGGCAATTACTAAGGTTCTTTCAAATTGCCCAGTGCCGGCTTGATTTATTCTAAAGTAGGTAGAAAGCTCCATCGGACACCGCACCCCTTTTGGTATATAACAAAACGAACCATCTGTAAATACTGCCGAGTTAAGTGCCGCGTAGTAATTATCTGTTTTAGGAACAACAGTACCTAAATATTTTTTCACCAATTCGGGATGCTCTTGTATGGCCTCAGAAATAGAGCAGAAAATAATTCCCATCTCACCCAATTTGTCTTTAAAAGAGGTGGCAACGGAAACCGAGTCTACGACAATATCAACAGCTACTCCAGTAAGTCGTTTTTGCTCGTCTAGCGAAATGCCTAGTTTCTCGAAGGTTTTGAGTAATTCAGGATCTACTTCATCTAGGCTTTCTAGAGTTTTCTTTGGCTTAGGTGCCGAATAGTAAGAAATGGCTTGGAGGTTGGGCTTCTCGTATTCCACATTTGCCCAATCCGGTTCTTCCATAGCAAGAAACTTTTTGTAAGCATCTAAGCGCCATGTCAACAACCAATCTGGTTCGTTTTTCTTAGCAGAAATCAAGCGAATTACATCCTCGTTTAAACCTGTATCGATGGTATCCGACTCTATGTCGGTTACAAATCCATACTTGTACTCTGTGGAGGTTACTTCATTTAATATTTTATCTTCTTCGTTCACTATATTCACCAATCAGGGTTACACTTATACGGCAAAACTCTCACCACAACCACAGGTTCTGGTGGCATTAGGATTGTTAAAGGTGAATCCCTTTCCATTGAGGCCACCCGAATAGTCGAGTTCTGTTCCTGCTAGGTAGAGCACACTTTTTTTATCTACAATAATTTTAATGTCATTGTCTTCTATGAGCGTATCGTTATCCGCTTTTTTCGCAGTAAAGTCTAACTTGTAAGAAAGGCCCGAACAGCCCCCGCTAGACACACCTACTTTAACGAAAGCCTCTATGCCGAGACCCTCTTCTTCTAGTAATGCGAAGATTTTTTTTCTTGCCGATTCTGTTACACTAACCATAGATAATTCTAATCTTTATTTTTAGTAATTCTAAATAAAGCTCTAATATGCTGCAAATATACGAAATATATCTCTTTTGACTCAGTTTAGATAGAGTTGTATGCCATGAAATGTGTAATTTTGTATCATGGGTATATTTAAAGAAAACAAGCCAGTATTAACGCCTATTTCAAAATTGGGCGAATTTGGACTCATTGACGAGCTAACAAAAGATGTGAAGCACTATCACAGTAGCACTCTCAAAGGCGTGGGTGACGATGCGGCAGTGATAGATATGGGTCAATATTGTCAGCTAGTGTCTACCGATACTTTGGTAGAAGGTGTTCATTTTGATTTGAGTTATGCACCTTTAAAGCATTTAGGATATAAAGCAGTAACAAGCAGTATATCTGATATTTGTGCGATGAACGCGACACCCACTCACATTACTGTTTCAATAGCCCTTTCTAACCGCTTTGCCCTCGAAGCAGTACAGGAGCTTTATAAAGGAATTTATATTGCTTGTGAACACTATCAAATAGATTTGATAGGTGGTGATACTACCAGCTCTACCTCAGGACTTATGATTTCGGTTACCGCTATGGGTAAAGCTAAAAAAGACGCATTGGTATATCGATCTGGAGCCAAAGAAAAAGACCTCATTGTTGTTACAGGTGATTTGGGTGGTGCCTATTTGGGTTTGCAAATTTTGGAGCGAGAAAAAGCAGTTTACATGGAAAATAAACAAATGGAACCAGACCTACAGGGAAACGAGTATGTTCTTGAGCGCCAACTTAAGCCAGAGGCTCGTAAAGATATTGTTGACATGTTTGCCAAAATGGGTCTTCAGCCAACTGCCATGATTGATGTGTCTGACGGGCTTTCCTCGGAGTTATTGCATTTGTCCAAAGCTTCTGATTTGGGGGTGCAGGTTTACGAAGAAAAAATTCCTTGCGATCCAGCAGTAATGACTTTGGCAGAAGAGTTTAATTTAAACGGAGTTACCTGCGCCCTCAACGGAGGGGAAGATTACGAACTTTTATTTACTATAGATCAATCTGATTACGATAAAATTAAAGGTAACCCAAACATGTCTGTTATTGGCTATATGGTAGATAAAACTTCAGGTAATCATGTAATTAGCCACGACGCTAAAGCCATGCCATTATCTGCGCAAGGTTGGAATGCGCACAAGCCACCATCGACCTAATTTAAATATTTAGAACAGGAATTTAATTTATGGCATTATTATTGCCTCCTCAAATCAGTAATCTAATTTGTTGTTTTCTTCAACAACAATTCTATTATTTTAGGGGAATTAGTAGATAAATTAGTTAAAAAAAAGACGCGAAAGCGTCTTTTTTTGTTAGGCTTATTAGGGCAGTTTCACCAATGATTTTGTGGGCCATTGTTGGCCATTATTATAAACAACAATATGGTAAGTTCCCGCCCTCAATCTCTCAATGTTTAAGGCTGTTTTAGAGTTTGTTAACTCTCCTTGATTAACCA
>CBFIGX010000010.1:36070-63072 GCA_965662265.1 Flavobacteriales bacterium | reverse complement strand
TATTATATACTCGATATTGAAATAGACTACCAAACAGTCCAGTACCCCGTAGTCTTTGATTAATATTTACAAAAAAAAAGCCTTCTGAAGAAGGCTTTTTTTTTGTAAGAAACACTAGTCCTCGACATAAAAATTCTGTTCAAATAAAAGGAATTTATGATCAAAGGTAAATTTTGAATCGTACTCTTAAAAAAAGAAATACACTAGATTTTACGAGTGTCGTTACTCCAGACTACTTATCTAATTTTGTGTTTGCTGGTGCAGATGTTTCTCAACTATCTGTTGGTATTAATTCATATGGTATTTCTCTAAGTGGGTCAATACAAACAAATAACTCTAATCAAAAAGGATTTGTATAAATTGTCAATTTACTTGGGCAAGAAATTGATGAATCAAAATCCCCGCAAACAGGTTTTTTTCATTATCTAAACGACCTCAAATCTATGCTAAATACTCGCCAACAAGAAAATATGAAGTAACATTACAGCTCAACTTATTTTAAATATTATACTGCTTTGCCAAATGGCTTTTGTAAATTTACAACTAAGAGAAAAATATGAAATGGATATTAAAAAATACAATCGCAAAGAATTTATTTCTTTTTTAGGCAAAGCTAGTCTAGGTAGTTTAATATTACCACCTTTTTTATTGGGATGCGGTAACTCAAGTCCCGCAAATTCTATTCATAAATTAACTTCTAGTCAGCTAGAAAGATTGAGGCAAATTTCTATTGACAATCTAGCTGCTTCTGATATTGATGACTTACTTCTTACAAATGGCTTGCAGTACCATACCATCATTAAATGGGGAGAAAAGATAAGTTCTCTTGATACTTTTGGATTCAATAATGATTATCTCTGTTTTTTGCCTTTTAATGATGATAGCCCAAACGATGGTTTGCTATGGGTAAATCACGAATACGTAAACCCTCTTTTTGTGTCCGGGTTTAACCATAAATTTCATGATAATTTTGAAAAATATCGTACTAAAGAACAGGTAGATAAAGAGATGTACAATGTAGGTGGATCCATCCTAAGAATTCGACAAGAAGAAGGCAAATGGAAAGTGATTAAAGACGACCCCCACAATAAAAGAATAACAGGTGCTACACCAATTAAGTTAAATTGGGATACTCCAATAAAAGGCAAAACTACCGTTATTGGCACGCATAGTAATTGTTCTGGAGGTATAACACCATGGAAAACCTTCTTGTCATGTGAAGAAAACTATGACCAATTTTACGGTGAAACAATTTATAATACTGATGGCTCTAAAAAACATGTTCCAAGTTATTTTGGATGGGAAAAGTTTTATAATTATCCAAGCGAGCACTATGGGTGGGTCGTAGAAATTGACCCTAAAGATGGTAGCGCCCAAAAACATATAGCTCTGGGGAGATTTGCTCATGAGTGCTGTACAATTTATGAATTAGACGATAAGAGAGTGGTTGCATACACGGCCGACGATAAAAGTGATGAGCATTTATATAAGTTTATCTCATCAAAACCTGGTTCATTAAAAGAAGGTGTATTGTATGTAGCTAATCTAGAAAAAGGCATTTGGGTGCCTTTAGATTGGGAAACTCAACCCATCTTGAGAGAAAAGTTTAAAGACCAAACTGAGGTGTTAATAAGGGCGCGTGAGGCCTCTAAATTTCTAGGTGCAACTAAACTCAATAGACCCGAGGATATCAAAATTGATCCAATAACAGGCAATATTTTTATTGCTTTAACGAATAATTTTGCTAAAAATGATTTTCACGGATCGATTTTAAAATTAGAAGAGGAAAATGGGCATTTTGATGCATTAAAATTCTCCAGCTCCACTTATAAAGCTGGTGGAGACGAATCTGGATTTTCATGTCCAGATAATCTATCATTTGATTTGTCAGGAAACTTATGGTTCACCACAGACATGTCTGGGCGATTAATGAACAAAGATGGCGGAGTTTATATGCCTTTTAAAAACAATAGTTTGTTTGTTATACCTAGATATGGTAAGCAAGCAGGAGAGGTAATTCGAGTGGCATCGGCGCCCACAGATTCTGAATTCACTGGGCCTTGGTTTTCACCAGATGGAAAAACGTTATTTTTGAGTGTTCAGCATCCTGGCGAGCAAACAAATGACCTAAATAATCCAACTAGCAAGTGGCCTTTTGATAAAGACAATATACCCAAACCTTCAGTGGTAGCAATTACAGGAGACTTGATTGAAAAAATGAATCATCTAAATCAAATAGAAGTATAGTTCATTAATAAGAACTCTAAGCGAATCTCACTACTGATATAAAGCCCTGAAAAATGTTTTAAGAAATCTCTTGAAAATAGTTCATAGCAATACTTGCAGTGAAATAGTTGAGAGTAATACATAAAATTATAGTTTTTGCTTGAATCGGTTAAAAACACATCTTTTTCGTTTGCCTTATAGAAGTAACTTATCAATAAGTGTTTAAATAGTTTTATCCACAACAGATTATTTATCTTCTTTTACTGAAATCATTAAAAAACTAGTTTTTAAATTAAAGTCGTTTACAGTAAAAAAATATGTGTTAATTTGCCCTGCTAATCCTGTTTTCTGACATGAATAATTTTTTATACTACAGTAAAAATTTTATATATAATTCATTTCCTCAGCTATTTTTTCAGTGGAATTATAAGCGGCTAAGAAGGGCTGAGAATCATATAGATAAAGCACAAATTTCTGCCCGTTTGAATTATTATTTTAAAGTCAATAATTCATTCAATTTGCCAGAACATATTGAGACGATAAGTAATTATAAAAGACAAAAAGGAACTGGTTATTATTTGGATCTAAAAGAGTTTCTTCATTATTTCAAATCAGACACCAAATTTGCTTATCACTTCGGAGATGAAACACATGTTAACTTATACCCAACAATCTTTAAGGCAAGACCAATTTTAGGAGAGAATAAAAACTCTATTTTGTTTAAGCTAAATAAATACAGACATTTCCGGTGGGTAAATGACAGGAATACTTTTGAAGATAAAAAGAATAAACTAGTATGGCGCGGAGGGGCGTATCATGGCCTTCGAAAAACTTTTGTTCAAAATTACTGGAATCATCCATTGTGTAATGTAGGTCAAACAAACAAACCTGCAGAGAGTCAACCATGGCAAAAATCTTATATGACTATAGGTAATCAGCTTAAATATAAATTTATTTTCTGCCCTGAAGGAAATGATGTGGCTACGAATTTAAAATGGGTCATGTCTTCAAATTCACTTTGCTTTATGCCAAAACCAAAATTTGAAACTTGGTTTATGGAAGGGGTTCTAAAACCGGGCATTCATTATGTAGAAATAGATGATAATTTTAAAAATATAGAAGAAAAAATTGTTTATTATACCAAGAACACAGACGAAGCACTTGAAATTATTAAAAATGCCAATGAATATGTTAGGCAGTTTCAAGATAAAGATCTTGAGGATTTATTGTGTTTTAAAGTCTTAGAGAAATACGTTAGTCTTAGCCATCAAGAAGACGCATTACTGTTTAAGATATGACTTTTGTTGTAAATCAATTAAATGATTTCCTTAATAAAATATTTCATATATTTAAAGACAATTACCCCTCCAACTTATGAATAAAATAGCTTTATCAATTGGCATTCTAATGTTGCCACTCTTCAATTATGCTCAGTGTATTATTCCTGAGCAATTCTCAGGAAATACAGGTGCTAATATGACTGTTATGCTTACAAGCAGTTTTATGAATTCTATTCCCATTACAAATCCTAATGCATATGTGATTGCCTCCACTACTGGTGGCCTTGTTGTGGGGTCTAAACCAGTTTATAATGTAACTCAAACTTCAATTGGAGTATGGGGAGACGATACCGATACGCCTGAGTTAGACGGCGCGTTATTTGGTGAGGCTATAGTTTTTAAACTAGTTGATGGAGATGATTTATACGACCTGAGTCTTAGTAACGTGATCAGTTATTCTACAAACGGAATGTCTGTTATTAATACCGTTACTCCAGTTCTTTGTGATGATGATACAAATTCTAATGCCTGTGATTATCCAGGGGTTTATTCTGGGAACACTGGAAATAATATGACTTTGATGTTGACCAATACATTTATAGAGTCTCTACCAATTACAAGTACTTCTTCTTATGTAGCTGCTTCTTCTAATGGTTTGTTGGTTGGGTCTGTTAGTGTTTATGGTGTCAACCAAATTACTTTGTCTATATGGGGAGATGACTCTTCTACATCAGAGATTGATGGTGCAATGTCTGGAGATGTTATTGATTTGCAGTTAGTTGATGGTTCAAATTTATACGCTATAGATCATAGTGATATTGTCTATGTTGCTAATGATTTTAATCCACTATTTACCATCAATAGTATTGAGGTCATATGTGGTCAAGAGAATTATTTTGGTTGTACAGATGCAACAGCATTTAATTACGATTCATCAGCAAATACGGATAATGGTTCTTGTATAGCAGTAATTGAAGGTTGTACAGATGCAACAGCATTTAACTTCAATGCATCGGCGAACACATCTGATGATAGTTGTATTGCAATTGAAGAAGGTTGTATGAATCCATTGGCTTACAACTACGATCCATCTGCGAATACAGATAATGGTTCTTGTATAGCAGTTATTGAAGGTTGTACAGATGCAACGGCATTTAACTATAATACATCGGCGAACACATCTGATGATAGTTGTATTGCAATTGAAGAAGGTTGTATGAATCCATTGGCTTACAACTACGATCCATCTGCGAATACAGATAATGGTTCTTGTATAGCAGTTATTGAAGGTTGTACAGATGCAACGGCATTTAACTACAATGCATCGGCGAACACATCTGATGATAGTTGTATTGCAATTGAAGAAGGTTGTATGAATCCATTGGCTTACAACTACGATCCATCTGCGAATACCGATAACGACTCATGTATTCCTGTAATACAAGGCTGTACAAATCCTTCAGGATTTAATTATAATCCATCTGCGAATACCGATAATGGCACTTGTATCCAAGAAGTGTTGGGTTGTATGTCTAACCCTACCGACTTCAGCGTTTTTGGAATAACAGTTTTAAATTACAATCCCAATGCAAATGTTGAAGATGGTTCTTGTGAATATGAATACGGCTTAAATAGGTCTGTCAATCCATTTTGTCTAGATCCATTAGCGTTAAATTACGATCCGCAATGGGATCCCAACATAAACCCATCCATACAAAATTTTTATGATTTAGGTGTTTTTGCAGAAGATAGTGCATTGTGCGAATATTCATTGCCAGTTGAAGGCTGCACCGACCCATTAGCTTTTAACTATTATGAAAATGCAACTACAGATGATGGCAGTTGTGTTCCTACAATTGTAGGTTGTATGGATTCTAATTATATAGAATACGATCCTGATGTTAATACTCAAAATTTGAATCTTTGTTTGACATTAATCATAGAAGGCTGTACTAATTCCTTAGCTTACAATTATAATTCAGAAGCAACAATAGATAATGGGAGTTGTGTTGCTGTAATAGAAGGTTGTACAGATACATCTGCTTATAACTTTAATTCATTAGCAAATACAGAAAATGGTTCTTGTATAACAGTTGTTGAAGGTTGTATTAATCCATTGGCATACAATTACGATTCATCAGCTAATACAGATAATGGGTCTTGTGAATCGGTTATTGAAGGTTGTATCGATCCGTTGGCTTATAATTATAACCCATCTGCTAATACTAGTGATAGTTCGTGTATATCTATAACTCAAGGCTGTACAGATCCATTAGCATTTAATTATGATGCATCAGCGAATACAGAGTTTGTGCCGTCCAATTGTGTAGATGTATTATTGGGATGTACAGATATTCTGGCTTACAACTTTAATGTTTTAGCAAATACCAATGATAATTCGTGTATCCCTGTTGTTGAGGGCTGTACTGATGTCACTGCATTTAACTATGATGAATCAGCCAATACCGATGATGCGAATTGTATAGCAGTAGAAATAGGTTGTACTCATACAGCATATTTAGAATACAATGAGAATGCAAATACGCCTAATTTTAGTATGTGTGTTAATTTAATTATAGAAGGCTGTACAGATGCTTTAGCATATAATTACAATGCAGATGCTACCCTTGATAATGGTAGTTGTGAGTCAATTATATTAGGCTGTACAGATTCTCTGGCATACAACTATAATGTAGAGGCTAACACCAATGATAACAGTTGTTTACCAGTTATAATAGGCTGTATTAACCCATTAGCATTTAATTACAATCCTCAAGCGAATACAGAGACTATCCCCTCAAATTGTTTAGACGTCATATTAGGTTGTACAGATTCACAAGCGTATAATTATGAGGTCCTCGCAAATACAGATGATAATACCTGCTTGCCAATTGTTGAAGGGTGTACAGAAATAGCTGCTTTAAATTACAATACCGTTGCTAATACTGATGATGGAACCTGTATTCCAGTTGAGATAGGTTGTACGGATATATCTTATTTAGAATATAATGAAAATGCAAATACCCCTAACCTTAGTATGTGTATCACTTTAATTCAAGAAGGTTGCACCGATGCATTAGCCTATAATTACGATATATACGCTACTGTTGATGATGGTAGTTGCCTACCATTAGTTTTAGGTTGCATTAATGAAGATGCTTTTAACTATAATGAAAATGCGAATACTGATGATGGATCATGTGTTTCAGTAATTGAAGGTTGTACAAACCCTTTGGCATTTAATTACAATTCTAATGCAACCACAGAATATAGCCCATCAAATTGTATTTCTGTTGAATTGGGGTGCACAGATGCTAGCTATTCACAGTATAGTCAGCAGGCTAATATTGATGATGGTTCTTGTTCAACATTATGGGTTGATTTATATGATGCTGTTATTGTTGACTTAGAATTAGCTAATGCTACAAACGTGTCACTTGATTCAGATATAGAGCAATTACAAAATGACTTGATCTTAGCAAGTGAAAATCTTGTTGATTCCATAGCTTTTTATCAAACACAAATTCAATATATTAATTCATCATATTCTGATGAACTAAACTCTCTTGAGGCAGAAGTGATGAGTTTGGAGCTCAATTTACTGACAACTACATCAGATTTTAATAATCAAATAGACTCAATTACTGCAAGTCATTTGGACCTTATTGATCTTGTAAACACGAATCATTCTAATGAACTATCTGAACTCGAACTAGATGCAGCTCTTGAGATAAACCAACTTATTGCCTCGTACCAAATGGATAGCATCAATATGACACTTGAATATGAGGCGCAACTAGAGAGCTTAAGTATTAATTATGACAATCAAATAGATAGCCTTGAACAGGAAGATATCATCGAAGATCAATGGTTTGAATCATCTATTGCATCATTACGAACTGATAGTGTAAACCTAGAGGCACAAATTGCATTACTTCAAGCAGACAGCGCTTTAATTCAAGAACAGTTAAGTGCTTTAGAACTTGAGTTTTTTGATGTCAATGATCAACTAACAGCGTTGCAAGCTGAAAATACAGGTTTACACTTATCCATTGATGGTTTAAGTCTAGAAATAGCAAATCTCTCTTCAGATTTAAATTACTTTTCGGCACCAATAATAATTGATTTGTTACTTGGCTGGAATATGGTAGGTTTTGGCCTTCAAGAACCAATGGATGCCGTAGCATCTTTGGATATATTAGGTGATAAAATGCACTTGATAAAAAATAACAGCGCTCAAATATATTGGCCTGAATTCGGTTTCAATAATATAGGCGATCTATTACCTGGACAAGGTTATCAAATCCGCATGTATGAGGAACATTCAGACTTTACATTTCCATATATTCCTGGACAACGAATTGAAGTGTCGCCAACTGTTCCTCAGTGGGCAATTGATATGGACATACCTGTTCATCCTAATGATATTCGCACATTGGTGAAAGTGGTAAATATGGCAGGTCAAGAAATTAATCCAATGAATTATATCAAAGGTGATATTTTATTATACTTATATTCAGATGGCACAGTAGAAAAAAGAATCGAATAAAAATTATGAAAAACAAATCACTAGTTTATTTGATCTATTATTTCTTGTCTATTAATTACACCCTGTTTGCTTCTAATTGAAATGACGAAAGGTTGTTTTTATTTATTAAGTATTATTAAAAGCGATACAGTTTATTTTTTTTTATTAATTTGAGCAGAATAAAAAATTGTAAAAATTGATGAAAGCTATCTTAATTGTTATTAGTACACTACTATCTTTAAGTATAGATGCTCAATCTATTGAACAGAGTGAGTATCAAAAAAACAGTACAAATACCAAACGTTTTTCTAGACCAGTAAACACAGGTTTAAATCACACATTGTTAATTTTAGGTTCTGCTTGGCATACCTCACCCGAGTTAGGTGATGAAATCGCAGTGTACGATTCTAATAATAACATGGTTGGATCTATTGCATGGAGACCTGAACAACAAGGACATGCAGGGATAGCAATTTGGGGTGATGATCCATCAACCTCCGAAAAAGAAGGCATGTATAAAGGGGAAGCTTTTAGTATCTATTTATTCGATAAATCAGAAAATAATATTTCATTAGTTACTGTAGATAGTTGGCACAGAGGTAACCATTTATTCGTAAAAGATGGAGTAAGTGTGGTAGAGCACGTGTCAGTCAGTAAACCCACAAAGAATGATGTAGAGTTGTTCCAAAATATTCCTAACCCTGTTATAGATAGTTTGGAAATATTTTTTTATTTGCCATCTGATGAAGATCAGGTTACACTAACTTTGAGCGATGCGGAAGGGAAAGTAAAACGCACACTTCTAAAAGATGCTTTAGGAGTCGGTATGCACAATACAAAAGTTAATGCTCTTGACTTAGCTAATGGAAATTATATATATACTTTATCAACAAAAAATAAAACTACAACTAAACAATTTACAATATCCAAATAAATAACTAGCTTATGCACATATATCATTGCAGCCTAAAATTTAAAATGGCTGTTTATGTATTTACCTTAATGCCCATTTTTTTAAATGCACAAACAATAAAAATAATTGACTTTGACACAAAAAATCCAATCCCCTATGCTACTATTGAGCTTTATGAAATGCAAATTAAAACGTTTTGTGATCAAAAAGGAGAGTTTAGCTTTAATATCAACACAACCAATACACCTATAATTATATCAGCAGATGGTTACGAATCTGAAAGTTTTAGTTTTAAAAACTCAGATTTAAGAGAGAGGATAATTTCCCTAAAGCCAGCGCATATTGTATTGAATGAAGTGATTGTTTCACCTACCACTGGGCTTTTACAGCAACACAATCTTTCAAATGTGTTTTTGAAAAAAATATCAAGTACGGACAATTTATTTGCCTCAAACATTATGGGAACAGTTTCTAATGTTCCAGGAGTTAACACTATTTATACTGGGGCTGGTATTAATAAACCAGTTATTAGAGGAATGTCTGGCCTAAAAGTAGTTACTTTTCTCAATGGTCTTCGAATCGAAAATCAGCAATGGGCAAATGATCATGGTATCAATTTTTTGGATTTAGGAATCAAACATGTCGAAATTATCAAAGGGCCGTCTTCGCTTTTATATGGTGCCGACGCTTTAGGTGGCGTTCTTTATTTTATGGATGAAGACTATGCTAGCCCTCATACGTCGGAGCAATTTTTTGAAACTAGTTTTGAGACTAATTCTTTGGCAACTATAAGTAGGGTTGCTATGAAAAAATCATACAACAACATACGTTTTAATATTTATCTTGGCCACACTAGTTCGGCAGATTATATGATTCCTAATGGTAATTATGTTCTTAACTCAAGGTTTAATGGCAAAAGTTTAAAGACAGCCCTAGGCTTTAATACAGATAAGTGGATATTAAATATAAGATATACTCATAACTCTAATCAAGTAGGCTTGCCAGGTCATACGCACTCCTCATCTCCTAATCCTTCAGACTTTCTTTCGATGAATCAAAATCGCTACAAAGTCATTCCATTTCAACTAATTTCAGATCATTATATTTCTGTTGAGAACAAAATTGTTCTAGAAAACTCCGTACTCAAATTTGTAACTGGATTTACTTCTAATAGCCTAACCGAGCATGAAGAAAAGGTAACTATACCAGGAATAAAAATGTTACTTACCAACGTGCCATATCATCTATCATTTACAAGGCAAATTAATGAAAATGTAAATTGGATTTCTGGCTTTCAAGGTATGTTTGTTAAAAATACTAATGACCTATCAGCACTTAATGTTTTAATACCAAATTCTAGATCTGAAGAACTCGGGGCATACTCATTATTTCGTTACACAAAACGTTTGTTTGAAACTCAAGTGGGTTTAAGATACGATTACAGAGTCATTGAAGCAGAACAAATAAACTCTCAATCCTATGCGAAATTTAATAGCTCCCTTGGGTTTCTGTATTTAAACAAACCATATACTTTAAGATTTAATTTTAGTTCTGGTTTCAGACCACCTCATATCAGTGAAATGCTTGCAGATGGAGTCCATCATGGAACAAATAGGTATGAAAAAGGGGCATTAGATTTGGAAAGTGAGTTTGCTCATCAATTTGATTTGTCATTAGATCTTAATACAGAGCACGTAGATTTGAATATAAACCCATTTTATAATGTCTATAATAATTACATATATATTGATCCTAGTGGCGAGGAAATAGACGGTTACCCTGTATATTACTATACCCAAACCTCTTCTGCAAAAACCTATGGTGGTGAGTTTTTTCTGCACTATCATCCTCATTTTGCACATCGATTACATGTAGAGCAAGGGTTTTCAGTTGTAAAAGGTGAAGATAAAGATCAAAATCCAATCCCGTTAATTCCTCAAACTAGAATTAATACTAATCTGATGTACGAATTTGTAGATCAAAATCGTAAAATTCAAATCAAAACAATTGCTGTTAATAGAACACAATACTTGAGTCAAAATCAAATATCATCATTTGAAACTACCTCTAAAGGTTATGAATTATATGACGTTGAAGCCAATCTATCTGTTGAACAAAAAAATACATTATTTTTAAAATTAGGAATTCGTAACTTGTTTAACACAACTTATATTAACCATTTATCAAATTTGAAAGCAATCGGTTTGCCTGGTGCTGGAAGGAATTTTTACATATCGATGAGCTACAATATCAATTAATTTTTAAGTGAAAAAAATAATTTATCTCTTTTACCTACTACCCTTATTTTGTTTTGGTCAGGATAAACATACTGTGAGTGGTTATATTACTGATTTAAATTCGGGAGAAAGTATTATTGGAGCAAACATCTATTGTCCTGAAATTAAACAAGGTGTTACCACTAATTCTTACGGCTTTTATAGTCTTACACTTCCTACAGGGAACTACGAGCTTAGCTATTCTTTCATTGGCTATCAAACTCTTGCCAAACAAATAACACTAAGTGCTTCCACTAGAATAGACCTTCAATTTGTACCTTCTTCTATAGATCTCGACGAAATTGAGCTGAATGCAAAAGCTAATTTTATTAAGAGTACTCATACATCAGTCATTGATATTCCGGTAACACAGATAAAAGCCATACCAGCATTTTTAGGAGAGGTAGATGTGTTAAGAGCTATTCAACTGTTGCCTGGTGTGCAGTCTAGCGAAGGAAGTACAGGGTTTTACGTGAGAGGCGGTGGCCCAGATCAAAATCTTATTTTAATGGATGGCGTCCCCGTTTATAATGCATCTCATATAGGAGGTCTCTTTTCTGTGTTTAATGCAGATGCTATAAATAACGTACGTTTGACCAAAGGCGGTTTCCCTGCTCGTTTTGGTGGGCGTTTGTCTTCTGTGCTTCAAATAGATATGAAAGAAGGAAATAATAAGAAATTTAAAGGAGATGTAACTCTTGGACTTATTTCATCTAAAATAACCCTCGAAGGACCAATAATAAAAGATAAAACTTCTTTTATTTTTTCTGGAAGGAGAACCTATGCCGATCTTATTGCTCGAAGCTTTATTCCGAGTAATGAAACATTTGCTTTGTATTTTTACGATTTTAATGCCAAGATCAATCACAAAATATCTGATTCTGACCGCATCTATTTAAGTGCCTATTCTGGGTCAGATGTTTTGAGCATAGAGAGTAGTGGAGGAGCGTCTTCTAAAGGAGATTCCGAAGCTGGTTCTAACGATCAAAATTTTGGTTTTGGTATGGGCTATGGAAACCTAACTGCTACCATAAGGTGGAACCATTTATTTAGCGACAAGCTTTTTGCCAACACTACACTTGCCTACAGCAGATACAACTTTAATACCGATTTTAGTTTACGCTCTTTTATTCAAGATGTAGAAATTTACAATCAAGAAACAAACACTACCTATTCGGGCAACTCCAACCAAGAGTTGTCTTACGGTTATTTATCTGGGATAGAAGATTGGTCCTTTGGGGTTAATTTTGATTATATGCCGCATCCAAAACACGATATAAAATTCGGGTTTTCTTATACCAATCATAAGTTTTTTCCTGGAGCGGTTGATTTGCTGATTGATGAAAGTTATCCAGATACTAGTTTGAATGTATCTATTGATACGCTTATGGATTTTTCAGGGACAACAAGAGCCCATGAACTGTTTTATTATATAGAAGATGATATTAACTTTAGCAATAGACTAAAAGCAAATGTGGGAATGCATATTGGCTTGTATGCTTCAGACAGTCAGGATAATTTTATTTCGCAATTGGTAGATCTAGATCACTATAGTTTTCAACCTCGTATTTCAATGCGCTATTTGCTCAACGAAGATTGGGCTGTAAAAGCATCCTATGCACAGATGCAACAGAACATTCATCTTCTTTCTAATTCTTCTGTGGGCCTGCCTAGTGATTTATGGGTTCCAGCAATAGATAGTGTCCCTTCTCAAAGTTCTCACCAAGTGGCCGCAAGTTTAAGTACCCAAATGGCAAGCGGCACTTATGAAGTTAGTCTAGAAGCTTATTACAAAACAATGCGTGATTTAATTACATACAGCGCAGGTTATTCTAATTTAAGTAGTACAGATACTTGGCAAAACGCCATTGAAACAGGTGGTAAAGGAGAGTCTTATGGTATGGAGCTTTTTCTGCAAAAGAAAAAAGGCGCCACTACAGGTTGGATAGGCTACACTCTTTCGTGGACCAATAGACAGTTTCAAAATATTAACTTTGGTAATGAGTATCCTTACAAATATGATCGAAGGCACGATATATCGGTGGTTGTTTCACATACATTTAGTGATCGTTTAGATGTTGGATTTACTTGGGTTTACGGAACAGGAAATGCCACTAGCTTTCCGCAAGCAGTATATTTAGGACTTCCTTCGCAAGGATGGAATTCTCAAAGCATAAGTACTATGGAATCTTATGGTAATAGAAATTCAGTTCGAATGAATCCTTATCATAGATTGGATTTTGGCATCAATATTCATAAGCAACTCAAACGCCATACTAGAACACTTTCATTAGGAGCCTATAATTTTTACAATAGAAAGAATCCGTTTTTTGTGTATTTATCTCAAGAGAATAATGAAAGAGTTGCCAATCAAGTGTCTTTATTTCCGTTCATACCGTCTATTTCATACCGTCTAAAGTTTTAGTAATGAAACATATATTGATCTTACCATTGTTGTTATTTTTTTATTCATGTTCTGACATGGAGATGGTGGTGGAATTGGATATTCCTCCACATGAACCGCAATTGGTTTTGAATGGAATATTGGATGCCGATACCAATATAAATATCACACTTACCCATTCATTGGGTGCTTTTGAACAAGGTGCTTTTTCACAAGTCGAGGGCGCTCAAGTGGCGCTGTACAAAGAGGATGTTTTTGTGGCCAGTTTATACGCAGATACCATTAATCGTATAATGTATAATTACTATGATGATAGTGGTATAGATAGTATTAGCCTTTATGCTTATACAGCCAATTATCAACCTACAGTCGACGCAAATTATCGAATAGCAGCAAGTCATCCAGATTATCCTTCTGTGACTGCCAATACTTATATTCCTCAAGACATTGAATTATATAATGTTATTATAGATAGTCTTAGCAACACAGACTATATTCGGGTTAGCTTTAGCTTTATTGATGACCCTAGTAAAGAAAATTACTATAGAATTATTGCTTTAGGGAATTGCTCTAAAAGTTGGGTAAATGAATATGGAGAGCAGGAATTATACGCAATCGATGGCCCAATAGAATTACTTTCTAACGATCCATCCTTGGAGTCTGAGGGAATACCCTTTGATGCCTATACTTTTTCTGGGGTAGAGGCTTTGTTTTCAGACGTCTTATTTGATGGACAAGAGAAAAATATGTCTTTTGATATGCCAACAGATATTTTAAAATGGGGAGATTGTGACACTATTGCGCTTCAGTTAACCGTTTTCAGCGAAGATTCTTATAACTATTTTAACACTCTTTCGGCACATTCAAGCCAGGGGCAAACAGGAATTTTTGGTGGCGAAATAATACCAGTGTATTCGAATGTGGAAGGTGGACTTGGTGTTCTAATTTCTGCCAACTCACAGAATTTATTTTTAAAGCCCTAAAGCTTTAAGATTCTCAAGAACTCATATTTGAACCCCTTTTTGGTGTCACACTCAAATAATACAGGTGTATATGATGAATCTTTTTGTAAGTTTGTCTTTCTAAGTCCCTATTGATTATGAGAAAATTAATTGCTTTACTATTCGTTTTATTAACAACCAATCAGTCTTGGTCTCAATCTATTGAAGGAAAGTGGGTGCTAGAGATGTATACGAACACTATGTATATATTTGAAGATGGGTTAAGATATACTTACTATTGTGTAGAAGAGGACTGTCAAGAATTTTGGAATTCATGCGAAGCAGGCGACGCCAATGCTCTACCTCAAGCGCATGAATATACTTTTGAAAATAATAACTTGACCATTGATTTAAATTTTGGAAACATCTTCTTTGAAGAACTTTCATTTACTTGCAACGGCAATAGAATTACTTTTGCTACTGGTCAGTCTTCAATGACTCGATTAGGGGCTATTTGTGACGATTTAGAACTTGGGTGTACCGACCAATATGGCTATCATGAAAATGGTTCTAGCTGGTCGCCAAGTCCCTGTGAAATGTTTTCATGTGTAGACGGATATATTGCTCAAGCAATCATAGATTGCCCTCAATGGATGGGGGTGCCATGTGAAGGCGAATGGATATTGGAAGATGGAGCCTGTTGTGCAGTCTGTGTCCCAACGATGCCTTTGTGTACTTCTACATCGGGTGTGCCTATTATGGTAGCTGGTGATTGGACCAATCCAAATGATCCTTGTGACGTTGGGTACTGTGCGCAAGACGGATTTTTTTCGCAAATTATTTACGAATGTGCCCAAGACTGGGGTATTCCTTGCGATGGAGAGTGGTTGTTTCAAGAAGGGCAGTGCTGTGCGGAATGTGTTCCAAATTCCTATGATTGTCAAGATATAATTATTACTCTAAATGAAGGGTGGAATATGATAGGTTTTGCTTGTGCAGAAAATACTGATGCTACATTAGTTTTTTCTAGTCTTTACGACAAAATAATAATTGCTAAAGATGCTGTTGGAAACGCCTATTTACCACAGTATAACTTTAATGGTATAGGTGATTTAGAACGTGGGTATGGCTACTTAATTAAAGTGAGCGAATCCATTGCTAATTACAATGTGTGTGACTAATTTTATCACTCAACGCTGATTGGGCATTACTAGGCTCTTACTTCTATACTACGATTCAATTCCTTTCCAATAGCTGCTTCTACTGTTGGAAATTCCCATTCAAATCCAGAAGATTTTAATTTGTCTACCGAAATACTTAAGTTGCCTGAAATGATGCTACTTCGTTCGCCCAATATAAGTTTCAATATAAATGTTGGTACTACTAGAAGAAGGGCATAAGGGGCATAATTTCTTTTTACTTTTTTGGCAAACTGTTTTTGGCTTAATTTTTCTTCTGTTGCTAGGTTGTAGGCGCCTATTACTTTAGTGTTTTTTAGCGCAAAAGACACAAAATTTGCGGCATCATTTATATGAATCCATTCTAGTATATTTTTGCTTCTACCAAACAATGCTGCTATCCCCATTCTCATAGATATTAACATGGGTTGAAAAAATCCAGAGTTCTTATCCAATAACAAAGAAATTCTCATACACACCACTCTCGCTTTTAATTTATTAAAAGACATTGCTGCTTTTTCCCAGTCGTAAGCTAGCTGTCCAATCCAATCTGGACTTGCCGAATCTTTCTCAGTTTTTAGGTCTTGCGTATGGGTGTCATAATAACCCATAGCAGAGGCAGAAACAAACGTTTGTATTGGTGTATTATTCTCCTCACAGGTTTTGAGTAATAATTCGGCAGCCTTTACTCTACTCGAATACATTGTTTTTTTATTCGATTTCGTCCATGGTTTAAGAATGCTATAACCTGCTAAATGAACAATATGTTTACAGTTTTCCAAAGCTCTAATATCTATAACTCCAGTAGATACGTTCCAAAAGTAAGTGGATGAAGATGTGTTGTTTTTGTTGCTTGTTAAACTAACCACCTCATAGCCATCACTAGTAAGCTTGGCTTTTACTTTTTGTGCTAAAGAGCCGCTGGCTCCTGTAATCAATACCTTGTCTTTATTCATAATCAGAACTTATTTTTCTCCATGTTCCATTAGTCTGTAGCTTAAAAGATCCAATATGTTTTTTCTTCCATTCTTCAGGGCCAATAAGACTAAGCCAGTGAGAGTTGTCTTCTCTTTTGTATAAGTGATATGTTTGCCCAACTAAAGGTTGGAATGAATAGTTGGCATTATAAATCAGCTTATTCCATTGGTACTCATTTGCGAGTTGATTATAGGCTGCTTTAAGCTCATCAAATTTTGACTTAAAATGATGATTGGCTTTAGCAGCTGCAGCTAAATCGATTGATATTGGCTCAAACTTTTGGCTTCCTACCGAGGTTGGGTAGTCACGCTTATTTGCATCATAAGACTCAGTTTCATAATTGAATACAACTTGATCTGGATATTTTTTTTTCACGATAAATTAAAGCTTGTATACTTTTTCTCTTAGCATTGCCAGACAGGAATAGATTTTAATAATTCCAGGATGGATAATAGATAGCGTTTTAATTTCTATTGAAGACTATTTTTTTCTAATTGTAGAAATAAATACTTTTATATTACATCTATAAATTAAATCGTTCTTCTAGAATTTTGTATCGATAATCGAATATCGAGCTAACTTTATTTCGAATGAAAAGAGCGTTTGCGATGGATCCAATTATTCCGAATGGAGGTATGTAAGTGATAATGTCTTTCATAACTACATGCGTCTTATGATCTTCTAAAATATGTTGGTGGTGCCACATCTTATAGGGTCCAAGTCTTTGTTCGTCTACGAAATATTTGTGATCTTCACAATGTGTGATTTCGGTTACCCATGGCATTTTTACTCCTAGTAGTGGTGCCACCTTATAGGTAATAATCATACCTGGATAAATTTTTTGCTCTGGGTTGTCTGATGTAATTTTAAAAGACATAGACTTGGGAGTAATACCTTCTAAGTTTATAGGTGAGGTAATAAAATCCCATGCCTCATCAATAGTGCAATTTAACTTTTGACTGTATTTTAGTTGATGGTGCATGATCGTCTATTTTGAAATAATATCGATAAACTGATCTAAACTGTTAAGAATGCTTACTTTAGTTTCTACAGATTCTAAATCTAAACTTGTATCATTAGATACAATATAATGTTGTGTGTCTTTAAAATTAGCTTCTAGGTATTGTATTGTGAAGTTAAGATTGTTTTTGGAACTATTAGAAACGGAAAACAGAAGTGTATTGTCAATTTTTTTGTTTTCTGCAACTTGTAACAAAGATCCATACGGCACATTAGGCCCTAAGAAGATTACATTGTAACCGTATTGTACAAGTAAAAGTTTAGCGAAAAGTAAACCTATTTCGTGAAATTCATTTTCTGGAAGAAACAATAACCAGGTGTTGTTGATTTTTTTGGTATTGAAACTTTCGTCTGTGGCAACAGCAATTTTTTGCTTGAAGAGTTCTGATAAGAAATGTTCTTGTGATGGAGCAACTCTGTTTGTAAGCCATAGGATTCCAATTTTTTGCATAGTCTGCAAAATTACTTTGTTGTAAAAATCCACAATACCAAATTCCTCAACTCCTTGGTTGTAAACAGAGTTAAACTTAACAGAATCAAATTGCAATGCTGAAATAATGATTTCATTAACATAGAAATCTTCTTTGGACCCTAAATCAGATAACTTTAACTCCACAACTGCTTCCATCATCTCATGATCTGAAAGTTTGGATATTTTAGATATTTTTTTTCCGCTGTTTAGTAAGTAATTGGTATTTAGGGCACGAACAACCATTGCATCAGTATAAACTCTGATGTTGGTTTTTGTTCGGTCGGCTTTTAAAAAACCATACCTATTTTCCCAAGTTCTCAGTACAAATTTCGTTATACCAGTTATCCCAGAAAATTGATCGATGCTATATTTCGTCATGTATTACGTACTTTCCGTTAGGATGTTTTTTTAACCAGTTTTCTAGTGAGGCTAATGAACTTAACTCTACCCTTATTCTATCTGTGTAAAAAACAATTTTAGGTAACCTCTTCTTCAATTGTTCAAGGGTAATTTTTTTCTTCCTTGATCTCATTTTTAATGTTTTAGATGACAAATATACAATTTTGTATAAGATTTTTGCATAAAATTTACACAAAAATAAATAAATTTGTAAAAATTTACTGAAAAAGCAACTAACTTGGACATAAATGAATTTGATGAGATGTATTTATGAAATTTAAACAGATATACTGATGGATTATTGTATTCATCTACTATTCGATAATAGTAAAGTGCTTTTACTTCGTCGCTCTCCAGATAATCCTCACTATCCTAATATTTGGACACCAATTGTAGGTAAAATAAAATTTAATGAGGATCCACTAGATGCGGTTAAAAGAGAAACCTATGAAGAAACAGGTGTTGAGGTAAATCGCATTTCTTTTTTGAGTAAGATAATAAAGGAAGAACATAAGTATTGGGTTTATTTTAGCCGAAATAATTTTCAAAACTTGGAGATTAAATTGAATCATGAAAACAGCAGATATACTTTTTCCGAAGCGCATCAACTGCCTGAATCATTGTGGCTGTTATTCCAAGAACAAATTCAGATTTTAATCAATGATTTTTCTCATGAGTCTAGGCAAATAGATTAAGTCAAAAAACACTGCAATAACGGCACTTATGATAGTGATAACGGCTAATTGGGATACCGACTTAAATTCAGAAAATAGTAGAGGTAGCAAACACAATATAACTAGTAAAGTTGTTTTTATAATGGCTGTTCCAGTTTGAGAAACAATTTTAGTTAGAGACTCTTCTTTTTCATTACCGTTTTTTTGGAGTCTGGAGTAAGCGCTAATTAAGTGAATAGAATCGTCAATAATTAAACCAAAAACAATGGTGAAAATAAATGCATTAGAGAGGCTAAAATAGAACCCGAATAGTTGAAGAATTCCTAAGCATACCATGATAGGGATTATGTTAGGTAAAACAGCTACGAAAAAGTATCCTACGGTAAATTTGTTAATCACAAAAAACAAAAGCCCAATAAATAGAACTGCCATTAATAAGCCCAACAATAAATTTTGTGTGAGGCCATAACCTAGTTGATCAAATATATACCCTGCTCCTCCAAATCCGAGTATTACTTCTTTGGGGATGTACATTTTTTCTAGTTTTTTTAATTTAGAGAAGGTTTCTATGGAGCCTTCGTCTTTTGTTCTGCACATAAATACAATATTGTCCTCTTTGTTTTCAACAATATTATTTAAAATCTGCTCTTGGTCTAAGGAGTTGATGTCAACCACAAATCCCAAATTTTCTATGTCTGACTTTAAAGTGGATAAGGAGTCAGTAGAGGTGTGAGATTTTACAGATATAGTGATTGGTTTAATGCCGCCAAAATGTTGGTCAAAATAACTCGTCTCCTTATAAATCACAGATTTTTTGTTGATTTCATCTGTAAGGTAGTTATCTATATTCAAAGTTGCAGAGGCATAAAGGCCCAAAGCAATAAATAGGGCAGTTACCATATGAAAAGCGGTGCTTTTCTTTGGTTTTAAAAAGTAGTTGATTAGCGATTTAAATGTGTAATCTAGAAATTTTGTTGGTTGAGATCTGTGAAAAGAATTGTCTAATATGATGGCATATAAAACCATGGCAATAAATAAAGTGAGAACAACACCAATAGAGGTTATGATTCCAAACCTTACAATCGGGATGATGTCGTTTGACAGGAAGGTTAAAAAACTAATTCCAGTAGTAACGGAGGTCAATGCAACAGCCTTACCTATTTTGTCTATTCTATCCATAAAATAGTTTTCTTTCGAAGTCTTAAGTGTGGATTGGTTGTTAGTAAGATGCATGATGTCTGAAATAGCCACTATAAATAAAATGGCGGGCGTTATAATCATCACCAATTCAATGCCACCAAACAGTAAGTCTGATATCCCTAGTGCTGTGACAATACTAACAATTACACTTAAAACTGTAAGAACAACAAGGCGAATGTTGGTCGTAATTAAGTATAGAAATAGAAAGCATAGAAGTGCACTTACAAGAGTCATAATGATAAATTCGATAACTACCTTTTTTTGAAAGTGCATTTCACTTGGTAATCTTCCTGCAATAGAAATTATAGATCCTTGAGGAAGTTGTTTCTCGGAGCGCAATTCTGTAATCAACTCCTTTTGATCGGATGGGTTGAGGTCTTTTTTCGCCTCTACCAAAAAAAGTAAGTGTTTATTATCTGAAGTGATAAAGTTGCTTTTGTACTTTTCTAGTCGGTTTAAAGATTTTTTAAATGATTCTTCTGAATTGGTGTCTAAACGCTTTTTCACAATTGGTAATAAGCCGCCAGATATTACCTCTTTGTCGTTTATAATGCTATAAACTTTGGATGTGTAAGATGATTTTTTTAGAAAACTGTGTCTGGAAGCTATTATTTTTGCGTTGGCGTAAGAAAGTGAATCTTCTAACGCCACTCCATAAAAAATTAGATTTTGGTCGTCTAAAAATTTTTGATCTATCGATTCATCTTTAAATTCATCGAGAATTCTCTCAGATTCAAAAAATACTTTTGTTCCTGTTAGTTGATAAAAACAATATCCTGAGATTAATACTATTAATATTGCCGATTGATATTTGAATTTCCACAGATAACGATACAAAAGATTACTTTTTTAAGGTAGATAAGCCTCCATCAATTTTCATAACTTGACCTGTCATCCATGATGATTTATTAGATAATAAAAACTCTATAGCATCTGCAATATCAGAAGTTACACCGTGCCTTTGTAGTGGGTGTCTTTGATTCATTTGTTCGATTTGACCATCAGTCCTGAATAACCTTTTTGATAGTTTTGTTTGCACTACTGAAGGAGCTATACAATTTACTCTTATCGATGGCGACCATTCAGCTGCCAAAGATCTTGTTAAGCCTTCGATAGCCGATTTGCACATTGAAATTGATGAATGAAACGGCATTCCTACTTGCGCAGCAATAGAGCTAATAAATACAACTGAGGCACCTTTTGATAAATTGTTTTGATAGTACTTTAAAGTTTTGACTAGGCCAAGTACGTTAATATCGTAGTCGTTTTTGAAATCCTTTTCTTTAAGATTTGAAAATGGCTTTAGGTTGATAGAGCCGGGGAAATAGATGAAGCCATCTAATTCATCATTCAACTCTGGATATGTAGTCTCGTCAAGTAAGTCTATATGATGTTGATGACTTTCTTCTGCGGAAGAAGAAAGTTCAATAAATTCGAATTCATTCGATTTTTCTATTAACTTGCGAGCAATATCGCTTGATGCTCCAATAACTAATATTTTCATGTGGTTTTTATTTTTTTTCAAAATTAGGTCAAAAATTTCACAACATCAATATTTTGTATAATTTTACTTTCAAAATATTATACACAGTAATGTTATATATTTATTTCCAAAGAATTTTGTGGATATTTGCTTATAAAGCTTGTATAAATCACAAAATTCACTTCATCTCAATTGAAGAAATCATGAACGGCTACATAAAAGATACCAACTAAAATGAACAAAATAGCAATAATAGGGAGTGGATTTTCTGGGTTGAGTACAGCGGCAATGCTCGCTAAAGACGGCTATAAGGTTACCGTATATGAAAAGAATAGTGAGTTGGGTGGGAGAGCCAGACAGTTTACCGCTAAAGGATATACTTTCGATATGGGGCCAAGTTGGTACTGGATGCCTGATGTATTCGAAACATTTTTTGCAAAATTTGGTAAAAGCCCTGAAGATTATTTTGATTTGATAAAGTTAGATCCCGGTTTTCAAATTTTGTTCGATCATAACAAGTCCATGCCACTTCCAGCAGATTGGGCGGGAGTAAAAGCTTTGTTTGAGTCTTTAGAGCCAGGCAGTGCCAAAAAGCTTGAATCTTTTATGAAGGAAGCTAAGTTTAAATATGATTTTGGGATTAAAAAGCTTGTTTATGAACCTGGAATTTCTTTAAAAGAAGTATGTACAAAGGAAATTGTGCTCAATCTTTTTAAACTACAAATTTTTTCTTCGTATAGGTCTCACGTAGCAAAGTATTTTAAGCACCCTCAGATCAAGGCCTTAATGGAATTTCCAGTATTATTCTTAGGTTCTGCTCCTGCAGATACTCCTGCTTTGTATAGTCTTATGGCTTATTCAGGAGTTAAAACAGGTACTTTTTATCCGATGGGTGGTTTTGGTAATGTCATTCAAGGTTTTGTAAAATTGTGTAAAGAGTACGGTGTTGAATTTAAAACAAATGTTACTGTAAATAAAATTAATATTGAAAATTCTAAAGCCGTATCCTTGAATACGTCATCTGGAGAATTCGAATTTGATTATCTAGTAGGTTCTGCAGATTACAGCCATGTAGACGGTTCTTTAATTGAAAAAAAGTATAGGAATTACAGCGAAAAATATTGGAGCAAGAAGACCTTCTCACCTTCTTCCTTACTCTTTTATTTGGGGGTAAACAAGAAGATTAACAAACTGCAGCACCATAATTTATTTTTCGATGAGGACATCGAGGTTCATACAAATGAGATTTACAAATCTCCACAATGGCCATCAAAACCTTTGTTTTATGCATGTTGCCCTTCAAAAACCGATGCTCATGTAGCACCTGAAGGTAAAGAAAATCTTTTTTTACTTATGCCTATTGCTGCAGGCTTAGAAGATTCTGAAGAAATGAGAGAGAAGTATTTTGAAGTAATGATGGAGAGGTTGGAAAGATACGTTGGAGAGTCTTTGTTAGGGCACATCGAATACAAAAGGAGCTATTGTGTGAGTGATTTTAAAGATGATTACAATGCATACAAAGGTAATGCCTATGGCTTGGCAAATACGCTAACTCAGACAGCAAACTTAAAGCCAAAAATTATTAATAAGAAAGTAGATAATATTTTTTACACTGGTCAATTAACTGTCCCTGGGCCAGGTGTGCCTCCGTCTATAATATCTGGTCAGGTAGTAGCAAAATATATTAAAGATCATAACCCTCCAAAATGATGAAAACAATTTTTGATCAAGTTTCAAATGCCTGTAGTAAATATACAACTAACGTTTACAGTACTAGCTTTTCTTTTGGTATTAAAGCATTAGGTAAAGAGCTCCACCAACCTATTTATAATGTTTACGGTTTTGTTAGATTTGCGGATGAAATAGTAGACTCATTTCACGGATTTAACAAGGAGATTCTATTACAAAGGTTTAAAGACGACACAATAAAGGCTCTTGACGAAAAAATTAGTTTAAATCCGATATTAAACAGCTTTCAAGAAACAGTTCATAAATACAATATTGAATGGGAACTTATTGAGACCTTTCTTAATAGTATGGAAATGGATTTGGAAGACCAAGAATATGATGATAAGAAATATGAGTTATACATACTAGGTTCCGCCGAGGTGGTTGGTCTTATGTGCTTAAAAATATTCGTAAATGGCGATATTAATAAGTATAATGAGTTAAAGCCATATGCAATGAGCTTAGGTGCTGCATTTCAGAAGGTCAATTTTTTAAGAGATGCAAATAGTGATTTTGAAAGTCTAGGCAGAACTTACTTTCCAGGAGTAAATATGGAGGCTTTTGATGAGGTTGAGAAGAAAAAAATAGAAGCCGACATTTTAAAAGATTTTAACCAAGCTTTGATAGGAATTAAAATGCTGCCTAATTCCTCAAGAGGCGGTGTATATTTAGCTTATAAGTATTATTACAGCTTATTTGAAAAGATTAAAGCTTTGCCTTCTTCTAAAATTCTAGATCAAAGAACAAGGATTCCTAACTCACTCAAACTTGCTATTATGTTTAAGTCTGCCTTGAAGCATAAAATGAATTTGATTTGAAAGGACTTCTATTTTTGTTATTTATGAGCATAGCATTCAACAGTTTCAGTCAAGTTAGCATGGATTCTGTTAGAGATTGTTATTTGAGTACTGAACATGGCGAAGAAGAAATATTAAGGCTGATTAATCTCACTAGCACCGATACAGCAAGTCCTATTGTTAGAGGATATAATAACGCTGCAAAATTAATGCTTTTAGATTATGAGGGTAACCCCATTGAGAAATACAAAAGCTTTAAAAAAAACACCACAGAGTTAGACGAATTGATAAATGATAATCCTTCGAATATTGAACTTCGATTGCTCAGGTATTCTATCCAGCTTATGGCTCCTTTCTTTTTGAAGTATGACCACTCATTATCTTTAGATTATCATTTTATAGTTGCAAAAATAAATAGTCAGCCACCGAAAGTTAAGCAGTTTTGTAACCATATTTTAAAACAATTAACTCATGCCAGAGAACGTCATCCTCGTAAATACTAATGACCAAGAAGTTGGAATGGCAGAAAAATTAGAAGCTCACAAAAAAGGGCTGTTACACCGCGCTATTTCAGTTTTTATTTTTAACGACAGAGGAGAAATGTTACTTCAAAGACGTGCATTAACAAAATATCATACGCCCGGAATTTGGAGCAACACCGCATGCACTCATCCAAGAGCTAATGAAGAGGTTCTTGAAGCAGCAATTAGAAGGTTGCATGAAGAGATGGGGATGAGGGTAAACTTAACCTTTGGTTTTAAGTTTTTGTATAAAGCGGAATTTGATAATGGGCTTATTGAGCATGAATTGGATCATGTTTTCTTTGGAATTAGTAATGATAAACCAAATATTAATCTTGCAGAAGTTTGCGATTACAAATATCTTTGTGAAACTGAATTGGAAGAAGAATTGAAACTCAATTCTAGTTTCTATTCTCCATGGTTTAAAATATGTTATCAGAAAGTATTTAAGTTGGCAAAAGAATCTTTAATTTAATTGAACCGATTAAAAATATGAGTGCACTATTAGGTATATTAGTAACGTTAATCACATTTTTAGTGATGGAAGGAATCACATGGCTTACACACAAGTATGTGATGCATGGTTTCTTGTGGTATTTACATGAAGATCATCATCAACCCAAAAAAGGTTTTGTCTTTGAAAAAAATGATATGTTCTTTGTTATTTTTGCAATTCCTAGTATTCTGCTTATGTACTTTGGATTTAGTCCCGAACTGAACTATTTATTTTTTATTGGTTTAGGAATTTTGTTTTATGGGCTTTGTTATTTCATTGTACATGATGTAATTATACATCAAAGGTTTAAATGGTTCAGAAATGTAAAATGGAAGTATTTAATGGCTTTACGAAAAGGGCATAAAGTACACCACAAAAATTTGTACAAGGACCATAGCCAATGCTATGGAATGCTATTTGTTCCATGGAAATATTTTAGACAAACCTATAGCTCTTAATGCCTTTTACTTATTTACTTATAAATATAGCTTGTATTATCATTCCACTGATGGCAAGTTTTTACAAAAAATATCCATTTTATAAAGAGTGGCGGTATTTTTTACCAGTTAATATAGCAGTTGCATTTTTGTTTTTAGTGTGGGATGAGTGGTTCACACAAATGGGTGTTTGGGGATTTAATCCAGATTATCTTATTGGGGTATATGTGTTCAATTTACCCTTAGAAGAAATTATGTTTTTTGTAGCTATTCCTTATGCATGTGTGTTTACTTACTTTGTAATCAAAAAATACATATCTAATACCATTTTTTTAAAAATGGGAAACTTTCCTCATCTGCTTCTTATTTTACTTTCTTTTGTCGTGTCAGTTTGCTATACAGATAAATTATACACTTTTTTTACAGCATTCTTTATCTGCTTAACACTCATTTATTTGAGGATAAAGAATGTAAATATCAATCGAATATTGGTTTCTTATATCCTCATTATGCCCTTCTTTTTCATTAGCAATGGTATGCTAACAGGCTCTTTTATTGAAAATCCAATCGTGTGGTACAACGACGCAGAAAACTTAGGAATACGTATGTTTACTATACCGATAGAAGATGCCTTTTATGGATTTCTACTCATTCTACTTAATGTAGTTGGTTATGAAAAGTATAAGAACCTTATTGCATCATAGTATAATAACACGGTATTTTCTGATTACATTGTTGCATTATACATCATCCTATTGTCATTGAGGTTTTAGGGTGATTTTCATATTTGTATAAAATTTTACTCAAAAAACTATACAAATGCAAATTAATTTATAATTTTGCATAGTATTAATCATTAAAAAGTATACAAAATGAAAAAACATTTTATTCTCTTAAGTTTATTATTTACCAATCTACTCTACGCGCAAACTACAGTAGTAGATGTTATTCTATCTTCTGATGATCATACCACTCTAGCAACAGCAGTTAGCGAGGCTGGTCTGGTAGAAGCACTTACAGGTGAAGGTCCTTTTACAGTTTTCGCACCTAC
>CBFIGX010000010.1:0-35973 GCA_965662265.1 Flavobacteriales bacterium | reverse complement strand
GCTGAAGATTTAGGGTACGTTTTAAAACATCATGTTTATGGAGGCTCAGCCTTAGCTGCAGACTTATCAGATGGAGATATGGTTTCTACATTAGCAGGAACAGATTTAACTGTGGAGATAACAAATGGAATGGTTTACATTGATGGTGCTATGGTTACTATAGCAGACCTTACAGCAGACAATGGAGTGGTTCATGTAATAGATGCAGTTCTTGTTCCAACTGACTTAAATGTTGCAGAAATAATTCCTTTAGCGGATGATGTATATTTATATTCAGTTGACCTTATGGGTAGAATAATAAGTAATTCTCCAAAGCAAGAAATTGTATTTGATATATACAAGTCCGGAAGAATAGTAAAAAGATATAGTGTTGTTGAATAGTTAGTTTTTAAAAAAAAATGAGGCCGCATTATGCGGCCTCATTTTTTTGAATTATGCCATTATAGTGCTTTAAATCAAATGATGTATAACTTTTATTAAAAAAAATTAGTCAAAATAATGTCTAATTACTAAGTTTGGCACATTATTTTCATACACACTGTAAAATTAACCTCCCAATTATGAAAAAAATTACATTCATTTACACTCTAATGTTTTTTGCATCTATTTCATTGTTTGCAAACAACCATTTAGAACCTACAAGTCCATCCCTAACTAATAACGACATTTTAAGCTACTACTCAGATCCTGACGACGATTGTGAAAATGGAATAATGCTAACATTAAATATGTTTGACAGCTATGGAGATGGTTGGAACGGTAATGTATTAGCATTAGGTGATCAACACTTTACTATGGAGCATGGTTCTCATGAGCAAGTTTCTGTTTGTTTAGATTACAATACAAATTGTATTCAAATTTCTTGTGATGGTGGTAGTTGGCCTTCAGAAGTTTCATGGTCCTTAGTCGATGAAGAACATACGACAATTTTGTCTGGAGGAGCTCCATGTAGTTATACGCTTGGAGAATGTTCACATTATGGTTGTACAGATGAAATAGCAGATAACTACAATGAAAGCGCAACAACAGATGACGGTTCTTGCACTTATGTCGAGGGATGTACTGATCCAATTGCTGTCAATTACAATCCTTCTGCTACTTTAGGAGACGGATCATGTTTATTCGAAACAGAGTGTGACGGTCCATCTGTTATAATTTCTATGTTTGATACATTCGGTGATGGTTGGAATGGTAATGTACTTCACATTGGTCATCAACAGTTTGAACTTGAAGAAGGTTCTCACGAGGAAGTTGTTGCTTGTTTAGATTTTGATGCAGAATGCTACAATATAACTTGCGGAGGCGGTCTTTGGGAAAATGAAGTTTCTTGGTCTATAAATGATGCTTTTGGCAATCCGCTACTAACAGGTCACTCCCCTTTTGAAGGTCAGATAGGTGCATGTCAGGATGATACTGATGGCGGTGATAATGAAACATGTTTGACCTTAGATTATGATTACACAAACACAGGATCTAACATGACTCTTATTTTGCCATACGCTGCATTAGATTTTGTAGAAGAAATTGGCGAAGGTGATATGGGTGTGTTTTACTTAAACGAAAACCAAGAATATATCAGTGCTGGTTCTATATATATGGATGGAGAAGAAACTGCATTTCCGGCAATGGGAGATGATCATACAACTGAGTATGTTGATGGAATTTCTGAAGGCGAATCTCTCACATGGATATACACAACTCCAGTTGGAGATCAATATTTCTTAACGTCTTACCCACAACAAGCTTATTCAGTAAACGCTTTATATTATATAGAATCTTTCGGTTATGAGTTAATCAACTGTGCCAATGATGTTATGGGTTGTATGGACTCTATTGCAAATAACTTTAATCCAGAGGCTACTATCGATGACGCATCGTGTACTTATGATGTTTATGGATGCACCGATGAATTGGCTACAAATTACGATTCTGCCGCAACAGAAGACGACGGATCATGTACTTATGACATTTATGGGTGTACTGATCAAACGGCTAATAACTATGATGTTTCAGCTACTGTAGACGATCAATCTTGTGATTATGAAGTTACAGGGTGTACCGATAGTGAAGCTTTAAATTACAATCCTGATGCTACTCAGGAAGATGATAGTTGTTATTACAACGGTGATGAATGTGGTTGTACTGACCCTAACTATACAGAATACTACACACAAGGTTTTGAAGCTACATGTTCAAACAATAGCTGTAGTACATCAATAACATCAGCGGGACTTGTTTCTGGAAACTTTGTTAACCCGTTAAACACAGCTGTTAATATGACGCTAGGTATGCAATGGGATGGTATATTTATTCCTGAAGGATCAATGGTAGCTGCTTTTTCTGATTTAAATGGTGATGGATTAATTAACAATATGCCAATGGTTAATTCTATGAACCAAGTATATTATGAATGTGTAGGTATATCTGATTACTCTACCGAGTTTTTTACTATGGCTTTGTGGGGAGATGATACCTTCTCTGAAGAAATCGATGGATTACCAGTAGGAACTGAAAATATAATATTTGCACTACTAACTCCTAATCAAACTGTAGTGGCGTTTGATTTTAATGACAGCCAAGTCACTTTCGTTCCAAATGGATTAGTGTCGGTGAATACGATTAACTTAAACCCGACAATATATGGATGTACAGATCCATCATTCTGCAATTACAACATGTATGCTACAGAAGACGATGGATCTTGTTATGGATACTTTGGTTGTACAGAGCAAATGTACATGGAATACGATGCAGAGGCTACTTGTCATTCACAAGAAATGTGTCATATGACGTGGCACGAGTCTTATGTTGATATGGAAGGACAAATGGATAGTGTTGTTTCGACTATGGAACAAATGGAAGAGCAAATGGGTGATGCTTACCAAACCATTGATTCTATGATTGTAATGGTGAATGGTTGTAACGATATGTATAATGAAATGACTGATGCATATTACACTTCTGAGTCCGAAAACACTTCACTTATTACAACCATAACTACTATGGAAGGCCTTATGAATAATGCCAACAATACAATTGATTCTATGATGGTTGTCGTTGATGATATGGTAGTTATGTATGATGATATGACAGAACAATATAATTCTTCAGTATCAGAAAATGATGTGCTAAATACCACTATAACAGCTATGGAAGATGATATGCAAGATGCTTCAACAACTATAGACTCAATGATGGTGGTTGTTGATGACATGACTGAGGCATACAACGAATCGGAGGCTGAGAGAATACTGTTAATGTCTTCTCTAAATTCTATGGAAGTTCAAATGAATGAAACTACAACTGTCCTAGATTCAATGGCTTTAATGGTTGATCAACTGACCACAGCTAATGAAGAACTAGCTTCCTCAGGAGGTGCGCCGATATCTATTGATTTAATCGATGGATGGAACATTATCGGCTACTCATTAAATGAAGCTCAAGATGCAGCAGCTTGTTTCAACTCTGTGGTTGATCAATTATCGATCGTTAAAAATAATGCTGGTGAAGTTTACTGGCCATCATTTGGATTTAACGGTATCGGAAACCTATTACCTGGCCAAGGGTACCAAGTAAGAATGGATGAACCATATAGTAATTTTGTTTTTGAAAATGTTAACGGACAACGAATTGACCTTCAACCAACAGTACCACAATGGGCTTTAGATATGAATATTCCTAATCACCCTAATGATGTTAAAAGTTTGGTTAAAGTAGTGAATACTCTCGGTCAAGAAGTAAATCCAGACTTTGAACTCAGAGGCACTGTTCTATTCTACTTATATAATGATGGGACTGTCGAAAAATTAATGGTCAAATAAATACTATCTATTATTATTTAGTATGATGTTATAAACTCTGACTTATGGTTGTGATCTATCTAGTTCATAGCTATAAGTCAGTTTTTTTTAATGTAATTTTTCTTTTGTCTTACATAGTGTGACACTAAATCCTGGGTGAAATTTTGTAATTTTGAAAAAAAGGCTGATATGAAACAAGTTATTGCTGTATTATTTTTTTTGTTGAGTTATTGTGTTCAAGCGCAAAATACACAAGCACAAATAGATTCTATAATGACTTTGTATCCAAATTGCATGGATTATCCGCCTGAAGTTTTGGTCGTTTTAGATTCACTACTAGTTGCCTTGGCTATGGAAGAAGATGATATCGAAAATACGAATGAAGCTAGTAATGATGTTGATAGTCTTTTTTATAATCACCTATCTATTGAATTTCCAGGACTTATAGTTAACAATCAGATTATGCCTGATCAAGCCTCTATGATTACTGACTTAGATCTCGACGGGCTTGGTTTATACAATATTAATGGAATTGAACTTTTCACAAACCTTGAAAATCTATCCTGTTCAAACAATAATTTAACCCTCTTGCCACCTTTGCCCCAGCAGCTGCAAACTGCAGATTTCAGGTGGAATAACCTTGTTTCAATTTCACCACTGCCAGAAAGCTTAGTTCAAATAGACTTAAGGTATAACGATATCAACTCTGTACCTCTATTTCCTAATCAAATTGAAGACCTAAAAATATGCTATAATAATTTGGTCACAATTCCTAACTTACCAGATAGTTTACGCATATTATTTTGTGCTTATAACAACCTAATAGCTCTACCAGCATTACCATCACATTTAGAACAGATTCTTTGTTACAATAACCAAATTGGTTCTTTAGGAGATTTACCAGAAACTCTTCAGGTTCTTAGGGCACAGAATAATAATTTAAATGAGATTCCTGAAATACCATTTAGTATGCAAACAATTGTGCTTACTAACAACCCGATTATATGCGTTAATGCTTATCCAATAGATTTTCAATCTATACTAGGAGAATATGACGAATGTATATATGGGTGTATAGATAGTACTGCCACCAATTTTAATAGTTTGGCTACCTCTAATAATGGCTCGTGTAGTTATGAGACTCAAGTAGAGTGGCCAACTAATTATTATGATATAAGCACAGGGGTGAATGCTACATATTTAATACAGAATTTATTGTTTAATGACTCCTTAATTACTTCAGGATATATTCTTGGTGCTTTTTTTATAAATGAACAAGGCAAGCTCATATGTGCTGGATACAGAGAATGGACTGGTGGGCCAGAGTCTATAGCTGTTTATAGTGATGATGATTATACCCCAGAAAAAGACGGATTTCATGAAGATGATGAAATAATATGGTTGGCACGAAGTACAACCGATATGTCTACTTCAAATATAGGTTCAGTAGTGTATATATCTGGATCTGATTTTTTCAATACGAATAGCATTAACTTAATTTCAGATTTTGTTATTTCAGACACAACTGTTGTTTTTGGGTGTACAAACCCAATTGCATCAAATTTTGAAAATTTTGCAAGCATTGATGATGGGTCTTGTACCTTTGCTTATGAACAGCAAATACATGAACTCAATGATTCAATTGAGCAACTGCAGTTTATGCTTGATTCTGCTATTGCTTTATTAGAACAACAATCTGATTCAATAGATGTGCAATCTCAGTGTATGGATTTAGTCGAGGAGTGGAATATCTCGAGAGAATTATATGAAGGATGGAATATGTTTGGTTATGGTTGCCCTAGTTCAGTTTTACTAACTGATATTATGTCAAATTATCAAGATAAGATCATAATTCTTAAAGATTACAATGGCTCTGCTTATTTACCAGAATTTCAGTTTAATGGAATTGGTGACTTAACACCTGGATTTGGATATCAAATTAAACTTTCTGACTCTATACAAGAGTTTCGTTTGTGCGACTGGTACATTGAAAATATGCAATAACATCTTTTTACGAGCCCATATTTTTCGTTGTATAATGATTTTATTTCCAACCTTTTAGTTAATGATGGCTTCATTTATCCCAGTTTATGCATTTTAATAATGTATGTTCAATCATTAAAATACTCTGCTCATATTTTTCTGGAGTTGTTCCTTTAAATTGAATCTTATTTCCTTTATAGTTTATTGTTGTTCTAGGTAAATCTTGTACTTCCATATTTACGTCTTCACTACTTGTGAAGTTTTTATCAGACAGTAATAAGACTTCCTTGAAGTCAATTCTATTGATGTGAGATTCGTACAAGCCAAGATGCTCAGTAAATCTTTTGCCATGATATACTACTCTGGCATTATCATAGAGGCTAATGGTGTAAATAGGACAAGTGCCATAACAACCTCCATGTAGAATTCTAAGAATCACATGATCATTAATGCTTTTTTGTGTTGAGACACAGGAGTTTAATAGGAGTATTGTAAGAACCTTTATAAATATGTTTTTCATTAGTTGCTGAATTAGTATCTTTCCTTCACAAAGATAACATATGCAAATACATTTTATTGCTATTGGTGGCGCAGCCATGCACAATTTAGCGTTAGCTCTACATAATAAAGGCTTTAAAGTTACTGGGTCTGATGATGCTATTTTTGACCCCTCTAAAAATAGGTTGAAAAAAGCAGGATTACTTCCAAAAGAATTAGGATGGTTTCCAGACAAAATACATGATAAATTAGATGGAGTAATCCTTGGTATGCATGCTAAGGATGATAATCCTGAACTTATTAAAGCAAAAAAAAGCGGGATAAGAATATATTCTTACCCAGAATACTTATTCGAGCAATCAACTTATAAAACACGTGTCGTTATTAGTGGGTCACACGGAAAAACTACAATTACATCCATGGTGTTGAACACTCTTCAAGATTATAATATAGATTGTGATTACATGGTAGGAGCCCAACTAGAGGGATTTGACACAATGGTGAAGTTAAGTGATGCTCCAATTATTGTCTTAGAAGGTGATGAGTATCTTTCATCACCAATTGATAAACGACCAAAATTTCATTTATATAAACCTCAAATAGCACTATTAAGTGGTGTGGCCTGGGATCATATTAATGTGTTCCCAACTTTTGAAAATTATCTTAAGCAATTTGAGATCTTTATAAATAAGATTGAGCAAGGAGGTTATCTTACCTATTGTTCTGAAGACGAGAGTGTTAATATTATATCAAACAGTAACCCATCTATAGAAACAGAAGGCTATTCACTACCAGACTATTTTATCAGAGACAATAAAACTTTCATTCTCCACAATGGAGAAGAAGTAGAGCTCAAGGTATTTGGTGAACACAATCTATTAAACATGATGGGCGCTATGAATATTTGTAAGCAATTAGGAATTGATAACAATCAATTTCTTAAATCAATGCAAAAATTTAATGGCGCTGCAAAACGATTGGAGAAAATATACGAGCAAGAAGGATTAATTGTATATAAAGATTTTGCACATTCTCCGTCAAAAGTTAAAGCTACTGTATCTGCAATGAAAGAACAGTATAAGAACCGTAAGGTTATTGCTATACTCGAATTACACACGTTTAGTTCTTTAAATAAAAACTTTATTTATGAATATGATTCATGTATGAATGGCGTTGATAAGGCTTTTGTTTTTTATAGTTCTAATGCTTTAAAACATAAAAATATTACCGATTTAAATGAAGATTTTGTCTACCATGCATTTAATAGAAAAGACATAGAAGTATTTACAGATGTTGGTTTGTGCTTAAGTAGAATTGAAGCTGAAATTGGAAGTGATACTGTACTATTATTTATGAGCTCAGGTAATTTTGATGGAGTAGATATATTAGACTTTGCAAAGTCTTTATATCTGGTTAATTAGGGTAAGTCTCCTTATAAGAACTCTATAAGCTTTTCGAGTTTCATTCCTCTAGATCCTTTTATAAGGATAAAAGAATTACTTATGCGTTCTTGGGTTAATGTTTTAATAAGGTCGTCTATATTTGCAAATGATTTAAAAGTTGAATTATTGTTTCTATCAAAACACTCTCCTACTAAGTAAACGTTTTTTAAACCTAAACTAATACACATATTTATAGATCGGATATGTTCACTATCAGTTTCAGTTCCGAGTTCATACATATCTCCTAAAATGATAACTTTATTTGGGTGGTCTATTTGGTTAATATTTATTAAAGCCGACTCAACACTCATAGGATTTGCATTGTACGCGTCTAATAAAATTGTATTATTATCAGATTTTATGAGTTGTGATCGATTATTCTTCGGTTCATAATTTTCTATACCTTTTTTTATTTGTTGAATATTAAGCTTGAAGTAAGCACCCATAGATATACTAAGCGCAATATTATCATAATTATAAGCTCCAATAAGTTGACTATTAATTTCTGTATTTTCGTATGTAACACATACAAACGGTTGGGCATCTTTTAGTAATATATTATAATCACTTTTAGATGATTGCCCATATGTTTTTTTTGAACATCCATCCGGGATCATCTCTTTGAGAATTTGTTGATTATCTTTTATAAATACAACACCATTTTTTATAGAGAGATGTCTATATAATTCTGTTTTGGTTCTTAGCACACCATTTAAATCGCCAAATCCTTCTAGGTGAGCTTTTCCAACGTTGGTGATTACGCCAAAATCTGGATGAGCTATATTGCACAAAAAGTCTATCTCACCAATGCTATTAGCCCCCATTTCTATAATCGCAATTTCAGTATTATTAGAAATAGATAGAAGACTTAAGGGAACGCCAATATGATTGTTTAAGTTTCCTTCTGTAGCTTTAGTTGCATATTTTTGTTTTAGTACACTGTAACACAACTCTTTACTTGTTGTTTTACCATTGCTACCTGTTATTGCTATAATTTTAGTATTCAGCTTATTTCTATGATAGGTAGCAAGTTCTTGAAGACAGCCAAGTACGTCGTCTACCAGAATATACTTGTCACTCAAGACAAAATTTTCTTCATCTACAATAGCATATGAGGCTCCTTCATTTAGAGCTATATGAGCAAATTCATTTCCATTAAAATTAGGTCCTTTAAGTGCAAAAAAAAGACACGATTTGGAGATTTTTCTAGTGTCTATACAAATATCTGGATGTGAAAGGTATTTTTTATATAAAGCCTCTATATTCATAGTATGAAAATAGTAAATGAAAAAAAAGCCTTCGATTATCGAAGGCTTTTAAAAATATTATCTAGACATTTTTCTGTTTTTCTTTCTATTTGGCTTGAGTTCTGAAGACCCCATTCGATCTACTACACATCTAAAGCCAATGTAATCAGTTCCAATTTCAGCACTCATAAATCTTCTAGCACCTGGATTTAACCAGTATGAGCGATCTTTCCAAGAACCTCCTTTTATCACGTGAACATTATCATTAATTAATGTTGTTTGACCATAGTCATACATAGCTGCTTCACCTTGAGAACCTTTAGAGTAGTAGATGCTAGATTCTATATCGCCATCAAGATCATCAGAATTTTTAGCTTTTAGATAGTTTCTCCTGTTTTTGTCAGCTATTGCTTCTCTTGTTTGCATTCTACCTAATGAATCTGCTTCAAGGTAATAACCTTCTTCATCTTTAGCCTTATCAACAAATACATTACCTCTAAATGGCATAAAGTCATCTTGTAAGTCAGATTCATCTCTATAAACATCTAATACCCATTCAGAAACGTTCCCCGACATATCGTATAGTCCATAATCGTTAGGTGGGAAAGACTTAACTTGTGTTGTTGTGGATCCAGCATCATTCAAGGTTCCTGCGATCCCCATGTTATCACCGTCACCTCTTTTGAAGTTAGCTAATAATTCCCCAGCGAATGGCTTTCTGTCGTCTCTCAAAGAATTTCTATCCCAAGGGTAGTATCTTCCGTCAGCTATATTACCCTCAATAGAGTTTCCTATGTGTGCCCATGCTGCGAATTCCCATTCTGCTTCTGTAGGTAGTCTGTAAGAATTAGAAATAATAACACCGTCTTCGAGACGACCTCTACGTCCATTTTTATTTTTGGAATTGGCTAAATCTTTGTAGCCCTTTTTTTGTGCTCCGGTATATTGTCCAGCTCTATATGTCTCTGTATTGTAATTGTCATCATCAAACTGTTCCGTGTTGTGTTCTAATGCGCCTGCATCTATCAGGGCAAGTTCATTTACACGATCCGTTCTCCAAGCACAATAATCTTGAGCTTGCACCCAAGAAACACCAACAACAGGGTAGTGACTGAACCCAGCATGTCTGAGATAATTGTTAACCCTTGGCTCATTGTAACTTAGCTCAGATCGCCATGCATTTGTATCTGGAAGAGCGTTCCAGTAAACTTCAGGATAACTTTCTCCAAAAACTCTACTTAACCATGATAAATATTCGCGATATGAAACATTTGTAACTTCAGTTTCGTCCATGTAGAATGAAGCTACTGATACTTGACGAGGCTGCGCGTTGTTTTCCATCAAAACGTCTTCTTCAGTCTGACCCATAATGAATGTACCACCCTCAATGTATACCATTCCAGTAGGAACGTCTTGTGTGTAATTTAACTCTGCTTCAAACCCACCATTTTTGGAAGTGTTCATTTTCCATCCGGTAGTTGTGGAAACACTTTTATGTTTTGTACTACAAGATGCTACTAAAAGGCAAATTCCTGTAATAACTAGTTTTGATAATATATTTGACTTTTTCATGGTCATTTATCAGATATTAATTGATTGATGTTCAATTTAGGGCCACTAAGCTACTAAAATTTAGGACATTTTATAGCGTTTAGCTTCTTTCTTTTGTCTCTACAAGCTAATTGCATTGTCACAGATATCTCATGAGCTCCTCCAGAAAGTCCAGAAAGTTCTGAAATAGTGTAATCATAACTGTATCCAATACGAATTCCGTTTGACTCATAACCAAGTACTATAAGTACTGCGTCAGAGTTTATAAAGTTATCTCTATAGTATATTCCTCCAGAGAGACTTTCATTGGTTAATGACAATCCTACGTTTAGCTGTTCTGCACCACCTTGGCTTTGATATAAAATATTAGGTGTTATGAAAGGACCATCCATTACTAGACCCATTTTCCTTCCTTGTCCAACTGCGAAGTTAGCTCCTGAGTGTATCGTTAATTTTCTTGGGAGGATGCTCTCTGTAATAAATGCATCATCTGGCTCAGTAATATGATGCATGGCTAGACCAAAAAAGTATTTTTTTGTAAATGCCATAAATCCTAAAGATAAATCTGCATAAGATACATTGTCGGCAAATTGATCAATATTTTCACTAGTAGGATAAACAAATCCAGCATTTGGGTCAATTTGATCACCAAAATTCAGTTTATTTTTATCTAAAGATCTTTGCTGAAGGGCTGCTTGAACACCTGTCAATACAGTAAGTTTTCTAGATAGTTGTAACTGGTATGAATATGCCGCAGCTACTTGAGTGTTCGTTAAAGCACCTTCACCTTGAAAATCTGTTAATACTGTTAGTGCAACACCACCTTTTAGAGCTTCCACATTTTTATCTACAGCAATGCTGGTAGATTGATACGCACCTTTAAGATTTGGCCACTGATTTCTGTAGCTCATAGCAACCCTAGGGCAGTTGGCGGATCCCGCCATTGCAGGGTTTAGGTATACTGGATTAGCGTAAAACTGAGTGAATGCCGGATCTTGGGCCATTGCAGTTTGTGCTAATGAGAACAACAATATTGCCAAGAAGGCAGAAAATTTATTTTTAATCATACGTAAAACTCCTTAATGGAACACAATAATACAATAATTTTTGAAATCGAGAATAAATTTTAAGTGTCAAAGCAAATTTTACATTTATCACAGAAATAATTATGCCAAATCATTACTTTTACAGTAAAATATATATGTATTTTGTACGTTGTGAAATGTATTATCTCATAAGCTAAACTGTATGAACCAATTTATCGGAATCCTCATTTGTTGTTTCCACCTTTTTTACTCTAATCTGTTCGCTCAAGATAACTATGTTGTTGAGCTAGATTGGACAAGTAACCAAACAATGTTTAAAGACACTTCATCAGTGGAAGTTAATCATTTTAAAGGCGCTATTTTTGATTTTAATCAACACCAGTGTCCTATTTATGTGAAGCGAATTGAGTTGCCCATCAATACTGAACATGCAGATGTATTTGTTAATGTTTTGAGTTATGAAGAATCCATTACGCCAGAAAATCTATTAGCACAGAATTTAAATTGGAAAATTATAACGGAGCGAAAAACACCAGTGCTCATCATATATTATGTGCCCTTACACAAAGGTAAAGCTGTTAAATCTTTCAACTTAAAGTTGAAATTATCCTATGGGGATTTTCCAGCTTCAAGAATTACACAAAATGTCAATTCAGTTTTAGCTCAAGGCAATTGGTTTAAGCTTAGTGTTTCCCAAGAGGGATTATATAAACTAGACAAAGAATTCTTAATAGATATTGGGGTTGATACTGATCATATAAACCCTAAAAATATTCAGATTTACGGAAACGGGGGTGGTATGTTGCCAGAAGACAATAGTGTTCATAGATTTGACGACTTAGTGCAAAACTCCATTTATGTAGCAGGCGAAGACGATGAACAATTTGACGACGAAGATTATGTTCTTTTTTATGGACAATCACCTAATAGTTGGCATTGGGATGAATCACTCCAAAGCTATAGTCATCAGATCAATATTTACGAAGACAACAACTACTACTTCCTTCACATCGGTGATGAAGTGGGTAAAAGAATAGGCTCTTATTCGGAATTATTAAGCTCTAACCATACATCAAATACTTATCTAGATAAAAAAAAATACGAATGGGAAGATCAAAACTTGGTTAACTCTGGAAGACAATGGTTTGGAGAGTATTTCAGTTTCAATGAGCAGTATAGCTTAAATTTCAATTTTTCCGATAGAGTATTAACAGAACCAGTGCATTTAAATGCTAGAGCTGTTGCAAGTTCTACATCTAATTCAAATATGTATTTCAATCATAATAACTCGACGGTTCTGGATCTGAACATCCCAGCTTTACCAGCTAGCTCTGGTGATTATGTTGCTGCAAGTTCAATGAGTGCTGAATTTATTAGTCAAGATGACATTATAGATCTTCGTTTGACTTTCGATAAAAATGGGAATTCTAATGCATTTGCCTATTTAGATTATGTAGAAATTCAAGCGACATGCCAATTAACATACAACGGCGGAACTTTATTGTTTTCTGACCCAAAATCAATCGAGCCTAATAGAGTTACTTCATATCAGATTCAAAGCCTTCAATCTAATCTAATAGTATGGGATGTCACTAATCCATTCGATATTAAAGAGTTACCTGTGAGCGCTACAAATAATTTTGTAACTGTAACAGATAGCCTGAAAACTTTTGCTATTCATAACTTAAACCCAAGTTCATATAGAAAACCAGTTTTTGTAGAGCTTGTTGAAAATCAAAATCTACATGCGCACGAGCCTTGCGATTTGGTTATTATTACTGCACCTGAATTTGCGCCTGCTGCAGAAAGATTAGCAAATTTTCATAGATCAGAAGGTATAAGAGTAAATATAGCTCTAACCAATCAAATTTACAATGAGTTTAGCTCAGGAAGGCAAGACTTAGTTGCTATTAGAGACTATTTGCGTATGCTATACTCTAAAGGTGAAAATGATGAAGATATAATAGACGATGTATTATTATTTGGAGATGCTAGTTTTGACTATAAAGGAATTGGAGAACTCAACAATAGATATTTAGATCAAAACTTCGTTCCTACTTACCAATCTTATTCCTCATTTAAAATCGGACCATCATATTGTACTGACGATTTTTTAGCCGTTCTTGATGATACTGAAGGACAAGGCGATTTGACCAGTTTTGATGGGCTCGATGTGGGTGTTGGTAGGGTAGTCTGTCAAACTCTTTACGAAGCAGAATCGTATGTAGATAAAGTCATTCATTACAACTCATCTTCATCACTAGGAGATTGGAGGAGTACAATTTGTTTTGTGGCTGATGATGTTGATGAAGAATGGGAGTATAGATTACAGAAAAATATTGACGAGATTGCGCATCATGTTGATACAACATATCATAATTACAATGTAAAAAAAATATACTTAGATGCTTATCAGCAAGTAGCTTCTGCCGGAGGTCAGCGATATCCGGAAGCTAGAGAAGATATTTATGAAACCGTCGAGAATGGAGCCCTAATCATGCATTATTATGGTCATGGAGGCGAAGTAGGCTGGGCAGAAGAGAGGGTTTTGGAATTAGTAGATATTAATGCGTGGCAAAACAAAGATAATATGCCTGTTTTTATAACTGCAACTTGCGAGTTCTCAAGGTATGATGACTCTAAAAGAGTTTCCGCTGGAGAGCAAGTGTTATTAAACCCAAATGGTGCAGGTATTGCTTTGTTTACCACAACCAGAACAATTACAGAATCTGATGCCAAAAGTCTGTCGGCTGCATTTTATGATTATGCTATTCCGGAAAGCGCACAAGAGCATTTGAGTTTTGGACAAATAATTAGAAGACTAAAGAATGATTTACCAAACTACAATAAGAAAAAATTTACTTTGCTAGGCGACCCTGCTTTGAAGTTACCTATACCAAAGCTAACTGCAAGAGTAGTCGATGTTATTAACATGTCTACTGGTAATTCTATTGATACATTAAATGCATTGTCGCACGTAAAAGTTATCGGTTTTATAGCTGATCAGGATGGAATCGTTCAAGAAAACTACAACGGCACACTCTATCCAAAAATTTATGATAAGTCAAGCACCCTACAAACCTTAAATAATGATATTGAAAATTTAGAGCCATTTAACTTTGAGTTGCAATATAATTTGCTCTACGCTGGGCAATCTACTATTGAAAATGGTCATTTTGAGTTTGAATATGTTGTTCCAAAAGATATAGCATACCACGTGGGAAGTGGAAAAATGTCATTTTATGCTTTGTCAGATAGCACTGATGCTATTGGGGCTGATAATAGCGTTGTTATTGGTGGATACAACGAAAATGCGCCAGAGGACTTTGATGGCCCAAGCGTAGATTTGTTTATGAACGATTCAGGATTCAAATTCGGTGGCATTACAGATGATTCACCGAGCCTATATGCCATCATAAGTGACGAATCTGGAATTAATACTACAGGAATCGGGATAGGGCACAACCTTGTTGCCACCTTAGATCAAGATAGTCAAAACTCAATAGAACTTAATGACTATTACATATCTGACTTAGATTCATACAAAAGTGGTGTTGTCAGATATCCATTTTCGAAGCTAAGCGAAGGAAGGCACGAGTTGAAATTTAAAGTTTGGGATGTTTACAACAACTCTACTTCTGCGTTAACAGAATTTTTAGTTGTTAATAATTCCGAGTTAATCCTTGATAATTTGTTGAATTATCCCAACCCATTTACTGATTATACCAAAATATATTTTGAATACAACACGTCATCAGAACCACTAGATGCATTGATGGAGATTTTTGGGATGGATGGAGCTCTTTTGTATGCTAATGAAGTTAAAATTAATGAAGGGTCTTATTCAAATTCTGACTTTGAATGGAATGGTATTTCATCACAAGGAACCCCACTAGCTTCTGGCATGTATCTGTGTAAAATATCAATAAAAACACAGGCTTCAAATCAAAAACAAACAATTAGTAATCAAATGATACTAATTAAATAAAGTAAGACGTTAATATATTTTTATTTTTGTCATTTAGAAACAAAGAAACATGAAAAAGTTAATTGCCCTAATCCTATTTGTTGGATTAACAGGAATACAGGATAAAGTAAATGCACAGCTTTACAACTCTGACTCTGAATATTGGGAAAATTTAAATACCGTATCTACATCAGTCCCGTTTTTGTTGATAGCTCCAGATTCTAGAGCAGGAGCAATGGGTGATGTTGGCGTTGCTACGAAACCAGATAATAATTCTATTCATTGGAATGCTTCTAAGATGGCTTTTTTAGAAGAAGATAATGGCATTTCTGTTTCATATACACCTTGGTTGCAAGATTTAGTTCCTGAAATCAGTTTAAGCTATCTTTCTGGATACAAAAAGTTAAATAATAAATCAGCAATTGGTACAAGCTTAAGATATTTTAGTCTTGGACAAATCAACTTCACCGACTCTCAGGGAGAAAGTCGCGGAAGTTTTAACCCAAATGAATTTGCTTTAGATGCATCTTATGCCATGAAGTTGTCTGAGAATATGTCAACAGGTTTAGCTATGCGATATATTTACTCAAATTTAACGGGAGGTATAAATGTAGAAGGTGGTGCAGAAGCTAAGGCAGGAACATCTTTTGCAGTTGACTTGTCAAGTTATTACCAAAGTGATGCATTTGATATGGATGGTAAGCGTGCATATTGGGCGGCTGGTATTAACATATCTAATATGGGTAACAAAATTTCCTACACTGATGGAGGTGAAGAGTTTTTTATTCCTACAAATGGTAGGATTGGTGCAAATCTGTTTATGGAGCTCGATGATTATAACACTGTAAGCTTTGCATTGGATGTAAACAAGTTATTGGTTCCAACACCTCCAGTGTATGCCGTAGATGAAGATAATAATCCATTGTATGATGAAAATGGTAATAGGGTAGTAGAAGCTGGTGTTGAGAGTATGGATGTAGGTACTCTTCAAGGCATGTTTCAATCCTTTTCTGACGCCCCTGGAGGCTCAAAGGAAGAGCTAAACGAGCTGATGTATTCTGCAGGAATTGAGTATTGGTACATGAATCAGTTTGCATTTAGAGGTGGATACTTTCATGAGCACGAAACTAAAGGTAATAGAAAGTATTTTACGCTTGGGTTTGGTTATAAAATGAGTATGTTTTCTTTAGATATGGCTTATCTTGTGTCGGCCACACGAGGTCAAAAATCACCATTAGCCAATACCATGCGATTTTCCATGATATTTGACATGAATGCATTAATCGGTCCAGCTAATACTAACTGATGGAAATTAGAGTAGGCTTTGGGTTTGATGTTCATCAGTTAAGAGAAGGAGAAGAGTTTTGGCTGGGAGGAATTCTTATTCCTCACGAAAAAGGAGCGGTTGGTCATTCTGATGCTGATGTTCTTGTACATACTATATGCGATGCGATTCTTGGAGCAGCTGATTTAAGAGATATTGGTTTTCACTTTCCAGATACCGATAATGCATACAAAGGAATAGATAGTAAAATACTTCTTAAAGATGTGATGGCAATTCTTCGAAAGAAAGGCTTTGAACTAGGCAATATTGATGCTACAATCGCTTTGCAAAAGCCCAAAATTAATCCATACATTTCTGAGATGAAATCTGTTTTAGCGGCTGTGATGAACGTTTCATCTTCAAAAGTATCTATAAAAGCTACTACCACAGAAAAACTTAGTTTTGTCGGTAGAGAAGAAGGTGTTTCTGCTTATGCGGTAGCCCTCATTCAAAAGAAATAATTCTGTCATACTTTTATTAAAGTGTACACTTTACACTAAAATATGAATACTAAAACAAAATTACTTTATGGTATTCATAGAAATTAGTACATTTGCTACCCAAATTAAAATGTAATGGCAAAGTTAAAGTATACCAAAGCCACCTATCTTAAGTGGTATGAAAACATGCTTCTTTGGAGAAAGTTCGAAGACAAAACTGGTGCACAATATATCCAGCAAAAAATTCGTGGGTTCCTACACCTATACAATGGTCAAGAGGCTATTTTAGCAGGTTCTATACACGCTATAGATCCATCAAAAGATAAGATGATAACTGCATATCGAGATCACGTTCAGCCTATCGCAATGGGAATGGATCCAAAATACATTATGGCAGAGCTATATGGTAAAGCGACAGGTTGCTCTGGTGGTAAAGGTGGTTCTATGCATATGTTTTCTAAAGAGCATAATTTTTTCGGTGGACATGGTATTGTTGGAGGTCAGGTGCCTTTAGGCGCAGGAATTGCCTTTGCTGACAAGTATAAAAATAATGATGCGGTTACCTTGTGCTATATGGGAGATGGGGCAGTTCGTCAAGGGGCCGTTCACGAAGCTTTTAATATGGCTATGATATGGAAGTTGCCAGTTATTTTTATCTGTGAAAACAATGGATATGCAATGGGAACTTCCGTTGAGCGAACGGCCAATCATTCTGAAATCTGGAAATTAGGATTAGGTTACGAAATGCCATGTGGTCCTGTTGATGGTATGGATCCAGTAGCTGTAGCTGAAGCCATGGCCGAAGCTGTAGAACGAGCAAGAAAAGGCGAGGGCCCTACATTTTTAGAAATGAAAACATATCGTTACAAGGGACATTCAATGTCTGATGCGCAAAAATATAGAACAAAAGACGAGGTTGCGGAATATCAAAAAATTGACCCTATTACGGTAGTCCTAGAACATATAAAGAAAAAGAAGTGGGCTACAGAAGCTGAGATTAAAGCGATAGATGAAAAAGTGAAAGCTAAAGTAAAAGAATGTATTGATTTTGCGGAAGAATCACCTTATCCAGCAAATGATACGCTTTATAAAAATGTTTATGCAGAAGAAGATTATCCTTTTATAAAAGAATAAATTATGGCAGAGATCGTACGTATGCCGCGCTTGAGCGATACCATGACTGAAGGTACTGTAGCGAAGTGGCACAAAAAAGTAGGTGATGCTATTTCTGAAGGCGACTTGCTTGCAGAAATTGAGACAGATAAAGCAACTATGGAGTTCGAATCCTTTCAAGAAGGGGTTTTGCTTCATATTGGAGTTGAGGAATCTGGAACTGCACCCGTAGATTGTATTTTAGCTATCTTAGGAGAAAAAGGTGAAGACTTTCAGTCTCTTATAGATGGAGATGATACGCCCGCTACTAATGAAGAAGATGTTAAAGAAGAGAAGTCTACACCAGTTCCTGTGGTAGAAGAAAAGGTTGAGGCTCCAAAACCAAGTCCTCAACCAGTAGCGATTCCTAACAGTGTAGGTAGAACAAAAGCATCTCCTCTTGCAAAGAAACTAGCTCACGAAAAAGGCGTAGATATATCTACGATATCTGGATCAGGTGATGGTGGAAGAGTAGTGAAGAGAGATGTTGATAATTATCAAACTCCAGCTGCTACTTCTAATGCAATGTATCAAGAGTCGTATACAGAAGAGCCTATTTCACAAATGAGAAAGGTTATTGCCAAACGGTTGTCAGAATCTAAGTTCTCTGCACCACACTTCTACTTATCGATTTCGGTTGATATGGATCAAGCAATAGCTGCAAGAAAAGCCATTAATGCTTTGCCAGAAACTAAGGTTTCGTTTAACGATCTAGTGGTGAAAGCTTCCGCAATGGCTCTTAGAGAACATCCTACAGTAAACTCCTCTTGGAGAGGTGATGTGATTAGACGCAATCAGCACGTAAATGTAGGTGTTGCAGTAGCAGTTGATGATGGTTTATTAGTACCAGTAGTTCGCTATACTGATACAAAGTCACTATCTGATATTTCATCTGAAGTGAAATACTTTGCTCAAGCTGCTAAAGATAAAAAGCTACAACCATCAGATTGGGAAGGCAGTACTTTTACGATTTCTAACTTAGGCATGTTTGGTATAGAAGAGTTTACAGCCATTATCAATACTCCTGACGCATGTATTTTAGCGGTAGGAGGGATTAAGCAAGTACCTGTGGTGAAAGACGGTCAGGTAGTTCCTGGTAATATAATGAAGCTTAGCTTATCCTGTGATCATCGGGTGGTAGATGGCGCTTCAGGCGCTGCATTCCTCAACACGCTCAAAACCTATTTAGAGAATCCGGTTACGATGTTGAAATAATATTTTTACAAAAAAGCCTCCTTTACTCAGGAGGTTTTTTTTTAGCTTTACCATATGATCCAAATACCAGATAATATACAGGAGCTAAAGGCTTATAAGCCAGGTAAAAGTATTGCAGAAATCGTATATGAATTTTCGTTAACCAAAACTGCTGTACTTTGGAATAATGAGAATAATTTTGGATGTAGCCCTAAAGCAAAGCAAAAGATTCGCGAAGCAGCAAATGAACTGTACTTGTATTCTGACCCGCTTAGTTTAAAATTAAGAACCCAAATTGCCAAGCATAACGGGGTTACTACTGAACAGGTAGTAGTTGGGAATGGCTCTGAAGGAATTATGCAGAATATGATGCGGGCATTCTGTAATGGGGATGATGAAGTGCTTACTTTTCAAGGTACTTTTGTGATTATTTATGTTTGGTCTAAGCTCAACAGTACTCCTTGCAAAAAGGTGTCTTTGACTAAAGATTATGGTTTTGATTTAAATCAAATTTTGCAACAAATCACAGAAAAGACCAAAATAATTTACCTATCAAATCCCAATAACCCTACTGGGGCAATGATTACTGAAGAGGCTTTGAGTAATTTTATGACAAAAGTGCCTGAAAATATTTTGGTAGTGGTGGATGAAGCCTATTATGAATACGCTAAACTATTATCAGAGTTATATCCGGATAGTATTCGAATGAATTATCCGAATATGCTAACTCTAAGAACTTTTTCTAAAGCATATGGATTGGCTGGAATGCGTCTAGGTTATGCCATGGGTGCCAAAGAACTTATTGATCCACTGATGAGGGTAAAGCTTACTTTTGAGCCTTCTAGTTTGGCGCAAGCCGCTGGTTTAGGAGCATTAGAAGATAATGATTTTTTAGAGAAAACAGTACTCAATAATAAGCAACAGCTTCAATTGTTTTACAATACCTTCCAAGAGTTAGGAATTAATTATGTTCCATCTTTTGCTAATTTTATAATGATTGATATGGGCACTGCAGATAAGGCGAAAACTTTATTTGATTCTTTATTAAAGAGAGGAGTTTTTGTAAGAGTAATTACTGCCTTTGGCTTGCCTCATTGTATTCGTATTACGATAGGAACTCCAGAAGAAAATAAGTTCTGTATAGAGACTATTAGAGCATTAATGTCTTAGTGTAAAGTTATAATTCAAGCTCTTTGTGTATGCTTTGTTCTAGCGAAATAGTCGTTTCGGTCCTTTGTATGCCCTTTATAGTTTGAATATTGTTATTAAGTATTTGATGCATGTGTTTGGTGTTTTTACATCTTAATTTAGCAAAAATGCTATATGCCCCAGTCGTATAGTGTGCTTCAACAATTTCAGGAATGGAGTTAAGTTCGTTGATGACATTTTTATACCGAGACCCCTTTTCGAGGTAAATACCCAGAAAGGCGGTTAAGTCAAAGCCTAATAATTCATAATTTACATCTAACCGACTACGCTTTACGAGTCCTGCTTCTTCCATTTTTTTCATTCGAACATGGATGGTACCAGCAGAAACTACAAGTTTCTTGGCAATTTCTGTATAAGGCATCTTGGCATCATTAATTAAATAGCCTAATATGCTTCTGTCAATTTTGTCAATTTGATAATTAGAATTCATTGAGTTGATTTAATTTTTAATATAATGTAAATAAATATATATTTTTTTATCAAAATGATAAAAATATTTATAACATTATTTTTTAATTGTAATTAAAGTTATTTTTTTTTAGGTTTATATAAATTATGAATACAGCATTGTGGGGTGATGAAACTGGCAGACATGCCCTCCTGTCTCGAGGGTGGAGGTTTGGAATAAATCCGCTGGACTAACTACTCCGTGAAGGTTCGAATCCTTCTCCTACAGCTACAAACAAAAAAGCCCCATTCTAGGTATGGGGCTTTTTGATGTTTTTAATTGTTTTAATATAACAGCAGCTTTTCAATGGCTGTTTCTACTTTTTGTGCATTGGGTATCATGGTAGCCTCCAGAGTGCTATTAAGCGGGATTGCCGGCATGTTTTCTGCCCCTAAAACACGTATTGGTGCATCTAAGCTTTCGAAACATTCTTGCTGAATCTCTCCAGCTAGAGCTTGAGCAAAACCAAAACCTTTGGGTTCTTCAGTAACTACCAAGCACTTGCCGTGTTTCTTAACAGCATTGTTGAGTCCTTCTTTGTCTAGTGGCGCAAGGGTTCTTAGGTCAACAATTTCTACTTGATCTTTAAATGCCTTCGCTGCGTTGATTGCCCAGTAAACTCCCATTCCATAGGTAATTACAACTATGGTATTTCCTTTTTGTATCATTGAAGAGTCTGCCTCTAAGACAATTCGAGACTTACCAAATGGAATGACATAATTTTCGTCGGGTTCAATGGTTTTCGCACCTTCCGTTCCTTTAATTTTTGACCAATACAAGCCCTTGTGTTCTAGCATTACTACTGGGTTGGGGTCATAGTATGCCGATTTCATGAGTCCTTTCAGGTCTGCACCTGTAGAAGGATAGGCAATTTTAATGCCCCTTATATTGGTAAGAACAGATTCTACGGAAGAAGAATGATAAGGACCACCAGAGCCATAAGCTCCAATAGGTACTCTTATCACTGTGCTTACAGGCCATTTCCCATTCGATAAGTAGCATGATCTACTTACCTCAGTAAACAATTGGTTGAGGCCTGGCCATATGTAATCGGCAAATTGGACTTCTACAATAGGTTTGCAGCCAGCAGCAGACATTCCAACTGTAGAGCCTATAATAAAGGCTTCTTGTATAGGTGTGTTAAACACCCGATCTTCACCAAACTTTTGGGCAAGTGTTGCTGCTTCACGGAACACACCTCCTAACCTATGTCCAACATCTTGACCATACAAAAGAGCTTCTGGGTGTTTGGCTAGAATTTCTTGTACTGCAAATAGTGCCGAATCTACCATCACCGTTTTTTCTTTTCCTTCAGGGGCTCGTTCGCCTTTTTCTTCTGTAATGGGAGTAGTAGCAAAATCGTGGGTGAATAAGTCTTCAGGTTTAGGATCTTCGGCACATATGGCTCTTTCGTATTCAGCTTCTACTGTTTTTTTAGAGTTTATATCAATGGTATTAATTTCGTTTTGATCAACCCCATAGTTTAGTAACTGTTGACGAATGATTGGTAAAGGATCTCTTTGTTCATGCTCTTCTAAGTCGTCTCTATACCATTCTTTTCTAACACCAGAAGTGTGATGTCCTAATAAAGGAACTTTTGCGTGAACTAGAAATGGTCGTCGTTCTTTTCGAATAGTTTCTAATACTTCATTGAGCGTAGTGTATGATTCTATAAAATCATTTCCTTTGATAGTTTTTAGTTCAATACCTTCAAAACCTTTTATGTATTGTCCTACGTCATTGGCTCTTATTTCTGAGGCATGAGCAGAAATATCCCATTCATTATCTTGTACAAAGTATAGTATAGGGAATTGTTTTAATGCTGCCATGTGAAGGGCTTCAGAAATTTCACCCTCTGTCATGGCTGCATCACCAATAGAACATACGACTACAGGTTTGTCTTTGCCATAGTCTTCTGCTAAGTTTTGTTGTTCTAAATATTGAATTCCCATAGCCACTCCAGTGGTAGGTATTGCTTGCATACCTGTAGCTGATGATTGGTGAGGTATTTTTGGCATTTCATCTCTTTTCAGGCTTGGGTGAGAGTAGTACGTTCTTCCTCCTGAGAAAGGGTCGTCTTTCTTCGCTAATAATTGTAGCATCAATTCGTATGGGGTCATTCCAATACTCAGTAAAATAGAATCGTCTCTATAATAAGGAGAAACCCAGTCTTGAGGATATAGCTGCATTCCTAAAGCAATCTGAACTGCTTCATGCCCTCTAGAGCACGCGTGAACATATTTACTTGTTGTTGCAGCTTTAGCTTCGTAGAGATCAGACATTGCTCGAGCCGTACTCATGAATGTGTATGCTTCTTTAAGAATCTTTTTCGAAACAACTTTTTTGGCCATATTACTTTTTCTTGAATTTGTTAATAGCCTTTCTGGTGAAGTCCGACAGTACTAGTTTACCACTCATTGCAGCTCGTTCTATAAGTAATTCATCCCAGTGCTCTGTGCCTTTCCAAAATGCTTTTTTAAGTAGTTGCATAGCTTCTGGGTTTGATTGCGACAGTGTAGTTGCTAATTTGTTAATCGCAGCATCCATTTCATCTGCTGTGTCAAATATTTCAGCATATAATCCTTTTTCTTTAGCCCATGTAGCAGTTTGCCATTCAGTAGCATCAATAGCAAGCTGGCTCATTGCCGATGTTCCAATTTTTCGTTCAACAGCAGGTCCAACAACAAATGGTCCTATACCAACAGCAAGTTCGCTTAGTTTTATAGATGCATATTTTGTTGCAAAGCAATAGTCTACAGCAGACGCCATTCCTACGCCGCCACCAACAGCCTTCCCTTGAACTCTACCGATAATCAATTTAGGACACTTTCGTGCTGCGTTAATCACATTGGCGAAGCCACTAAAAAATATTTTCCCATTAGAAAGGCTATTAATACTCATTAGCTCGTCAAAGGATGCACCTGCGCAAAAAGCCCTATCGCCAGCACTTTTTAAGAGGATAACTAAAACATTATTCATAGAACCTACCTTAGTTATGGTATCCGCTAATTCTTGTAGTACTTTTCCAGGAAGCGAATTGCTTAGTGGATGATAAAATTCTATTTGTGCAATATTATTATTGATGCTCACCTGAACACCACCTTGATCTATTGGGCTTTCCATTTTATTCTTTGCTAAATTCGTAATCTCTTTCAACGGTACAAATTCGAAGTTTGTAATTTTTATACCATTTCTCCTTTCCTATTTGTTGTGCTTTTTTGTGAAGTTCATTGTTTTTCCAGTTGTGAAGTGATTTTATATCCTTCCAATAAGAAACATTTACACCAAAACCTTCTTCATTTCTGTACGATTCACAACCCAAATAGCCTATCATTTTTTCGATTTCATTGTGAGTAGCATGATTCATCTCTTCATAACCTTCATCAATGTTTGTTCTGATAGACGTGAAAATAGCAGCTATGTAAGGTGGATTTGGAGTTTTAGTAATCATCAAGATTGGTCTATTTTTTTAACCATAGTTAAGATTGTAGCAATCGCAACTGTTTCACCAGTTTCATCGTATACGTCTACTAAAAATTTCACAATACCTTTAGCAATATCATCTTCAGAACGTTTTTCTTGATCTACCTTTTCCTTTACAGTAAATCGTACCCCAATGGTTGCTCCTGCGTATACTGGCTTTACAAATCGGCATTCTTCTAATCCATAGTTCAAGAGAACAGGCCCTTTTTTAGCATCAACAAATAAACCTGCTGCTGCAGAAAGTATAAAATAGCCATGCGCCACTCGTTCTTCAAAGATAGTTCCATCTAAGGATGTAATATCAGTATGTGCATAAAAGTGATCCCAGGATACATTGGCAAAGTTTACGATATCACCTTCGGTAATGGTTCTTTTGCGTGTAAATACAGTCTCACCAATTTCTAATTCTTCGAAATGTTTACGGAATACATGAACCTCTTTTTCTGTTTGTTTCGCACCATATTGAAACACGTTGGTAACTTTAGTGATTGAGGAAGGGTGGCCCTGAACAGCTGTACGCTGAAGATAGTGCATTACGCCTCGTTTACCTCCCATTTCTTCACCACCACCAGCTCTTCCAGGTCCTCCGTGGGTTAGCATAGGCATTGGTGAGCCATGTCCTGTACTTTCTTTTGCACATTGGGCATTTAAAATTAATATTCTACCATGATTGGCAGCTGCACCTAACACAAATTCTTTTGCTATTGTATCGTTAGCAGTAATTATAGAGCAGACCAATGATCCTTTCCCCATTTTAGCAAGTTCTATTGCTTCGTCGGTATTCGTATAGGGCATAATAGTACTTACAGGACCAAAGGCTTCAATATTATGACAATCTGTTTTTGAAAAGGGATCATCGTTTAAAAATAGAATTGGCGATAAAAAGGCTCCTTTGTCTTTGTCGGCACCTAAGACATCAAAATTATTTAAATCTCCAAATATAATTTCCTGACTTTTTGCCAATTCATTGACTTTTTCTTTAACTTCTTCTCTTTGATCTTTTCCAGCTAAAGCACCCATTCGCACCCCTTCTACAGAAGGGTCTCCGATTGTTGTTTTGGCCAGTCTTTTTCCAAGTGCAATTTGGACGTCTTCCACTTTGTTAGTGGGCACAATGATCCTCCGAATTGCGGTACACTTTTGCCCAGCTTTAACAGTCATTTCTCTCTGTACTTCTTTGATGAATATGTCGAATTCAGCATCTCCAGGGTTAACATCTTCACCAAGAACACAACAGTTTAGAGAGTCTGCTTCCATATTAAAAGGTACAGCTTCATCGATAATATTTTGGTGAGATTTAAGCATTCTCCCAGTAGAGGCGGATCCAGTAAAAGTTACCACATCTTGGGAGCTTACAGAATCTAGTATACCTCTTGCAGATCCGCAGATAAGTTGAAGAGATCCTTCTGGAAGTATTCCCGTATTTATGATTTCTTTAACCATTAATTCTGTTAGGTAGGATGTTACTGTTGCGGGCTTTACAATAGCTGGAACTCCTGCCAAAAGATTAACAGCTATTTTTTCTAACATTCCCCATATTGGGAAGTTAAATGCATTTATATGTATCGCAACTCCTTGTTTAGGAACACAGATATGTTGTCCTATAAAGCTTCCCTCTTTAGATAGAGGTGCGTGTTCACCATCCACGTAAAATGTTTCATTAGGAAATTGCTTCCTAAGGCTTGCATAGGCAAATAGGTTTCCAATACCACCTTCAATATCAATCCATGAATCTACTTTTGTGGCTCCTGTTTGAGCACTCAAAGCGTAAAATTTATCTTTAACAGAAATTAAGTGAAGCGCAAGAGCTTTTAACATTCTTCCTCTTTCGTGAAAGGTCATTTTTCGCAACGATGGACCACCGACTTTTCTGGCGTAGTCCATCATTTCTGTAAAATCTAATCCTTTGCTACTTGTTTTTGCAATTTGTTCTCCAGTAATTGCATTAAATAAGGCTTGGCCTTCACCTTCTCCGGCTGTCCATTGGCCCAGTGCGTAATTTTTTAATTTCATTCTAAATAGGTTTTTTAAACGAAAAAAGCTCCCTTAGGAGCTTGACAAGTTACGAAAAATCTGTGCTGAATAATTAAAGTTTTTTCAGCACAGATTTGAGTATAATTTTATCCATTTTTATTGGATACAATAATGATTTTATTTTTTCACTATTAATTCAAAAGAAAGTTCAAAAAGATTGTCAATAGCTTTGTCGCCAAGATTGTCGAAGAAAGAAGAGGATCCGTATCGAATGTCATATAGTGTTCTGTCTACCATAGCCTTACCACTTACCAAAGTTGCTTTGTCATCAGTAGTTATTGATACGGGAAACTCAATAGGATGACTTATTCCTTTAATAGTTAGATCTCCACTAGCCATGTACTCAGTTCGAGAATTCATTTTTAAATCATTAATTTTAAATGTAGACGTTGGATGATTGTCAGAACCAAAAAAATCGTCATCCTTAAGGTGAGCTACTAGCTTGTCTGCCCATTCACCTTCCATATCTGTACAAGTAATAGAGTTCATGTCTACAACAATTTCTCCACCGCTAATTTGACCTTTATTCATTGTTAAATGTGCTTTGGAAATAGAGATGTCTCCAGAGTGTTCACCTACAACTTTGGTTCCAAGCCAATTCAATTTAGCGTCAGCTTTATTGATAGTAATTTTTTCTTGAGCTGTTGCCATGTGGTTGAAAAGCAATGCTACAACAGCGATTAATGTGATTAGTTTTTTCATGTGATTAGTTTTAGAAGTACAAAATAATACAATGTTTTTGAATTGAAAATTAATCTAGATTAAGAAAGTTATGATTTGTATAATAGCTCACTTTTAATTTTACTCAATGCCTCAGGAGTTATTCCTAGGTACGAGGCAATCATTTTTTGGGGTACGCGTTGTGAAATGTTTGGGTAAGTTTTTTTAAAATTCACATAACGTGTCTTCGCCGAGGCGCTCATTAAAAGAAGCACTCTTTTTTGCAATACAGCTACCCGCTTCAAGAGGCTTAATATTTGTTTGTTTTTCTCCTCTTCATTGGTGTTTTTTATAAAGCTTTCACTGTGTCTTTGCTGCAAGCATTCTACAGTTGAATCTTCGAGGCAATCGATGTAAAGCATACATTTTTCACCACTAGTTTCAGCTTCTAAGTCAGATACAATCCAACCTTCTGGGCCAAACATATAAATGTGTTCCTTTCCTTTTTCATCGATAGTATACGATCTTAATAATCCTTTTTTCACCAAATATGATTTCTGATTTTTATCTCCTTCTTTTTGAAGAATATCTCCTTTCTTCAATACCATTGTAGTGGTTGTAAAAGCATCGAATATGCCTTTTGATGATTCGTTTGTGCCGTCGATTTTTGTTTGTTCTTCCATTACAATGATTACTGTATTATGAAGGTTTAAATCTACACAAAATTGATGTCATTTATATAGTACCTCGTATATTTGATTATATTTATCCCAATCATATCTATACACTAATACCTGAGTAATGATTTTTGAATTTAATGGCTACAAGCCTGTTATAGATCCTTCTGCTTTTATTCATCCCCAAGCTAATGTAACAGGTAATGTTATAATCGGTAAAAATGTATATATAGGCCCCGGAGCTGTGTTAAGAGGCGATTTTGGGCAGATAATTATTGAAGATGGTTGTAACGTACAAGAGAATTGTACTATTCATATGTTTCCAGGTGCAATTGTAACTCTAAAGGAGGGGGCCCATATCGGCCATGGTGCTGTGGTTCATGGAGGTACTATTGGTAAAAATGTATTGATAGGTATAAATGCAGTTCTTATGGACGATTGTGAAATAGGAGCGAATTCTATTATAGGAGCCTTGTGCTTTGTTCCTGCAAAGACAGTTATCCCAGAAAGAAAAGTTGTGGTAGGCAACCCCGCTAAAATTATTAAGGATGTGAGTGATAAAATGATGATTTGGAAAACTAAAGGCACTGAAATATATAAGCAATTACCAACTCAATGTATGGAGTCATTAAAAGAATGTCAACCGCTAAGAGAGATTCCTAAAGAGAGGTCAGTGCAGCCGAATATTTACGACACTTGGGCTAATAATAAGTCTGAATCATAAGAGTTAAAAGCGGGTATGTAGTTCTAATAACTTGGTTAGTACTTCTTGTACCTCCAATTCTTCTTTTTTCCTTGCCCGAGCCACTCTAGTGTGGTCTCAAGTCTTTTTAGACGAGTTTTTTCTTGCTTGGCACTAATAATCCAATCTATATAGTCTCGTTTGTATCCAGGAGCAAGGTTTGTAAAGAAATCCTTTGCCATTATATCCTTTTCAAGTGCTTTTGCAAGATCTTTAGGGACTTCTATTTCAACTTTTTTAGAAGTTATTTTCGCCCCTTCTTTGTTGTGTTTGATAGCCTCATAAATATAGTATTCTAGTAAGTTTTCGTTTATTTCATTTATCGTTTTATATTTAATTATTCTATTACCCTTATCCATACTTGCATTGTCGTATAGTCCATGTAAGTCTTCTATTAGCGAGCCTTTGAAAAAGTTTAATCCTACATGCGATTTGAAAAAAGCCAACCAACATACCATCCCATTAGAATTGAAATTTGGAGCATGCCATTTCCAATCTTCTGTGAGCTCAAAATCGTCTCTATTCAAAAAGTCTCGTAATCGTTGGAGAATTTCTTTTTTTTTCACTCCTGCACTTTCGATGTACTGACTAATTTTTTCAGAAGCTTGTTTATTTACTGTAGACATAACCTTAATTTTTTTTGTACATTTTAATGGTAAAATAAATAGGAACTAATACAAAAATTAGTAAAAACAAAGGGAGGAACCAGGGTGATAAGCCTTCTTGTTTATTAAGGCTTATTTGTATGCTCTTGTAACAGATGTAGGTAAATGTAAGAACAATGCCTAGATTTAAAAAACGTATTAATTTTGTAGCTAAAGTATATTGAGTTTTTGCATTTTCCTTGGTTATATTTACAGAGTAATTGAAAATATGTGGAACCTTATTAAGCCAATTCATACCTGCGTTCAGAAACAAACCTATAACAGGTAATACAAAAATACTTGCCCTACCACTGAATCCATCTACTTGTCCAGTTGCATTATAATGTGTAGGAATCTGTTCTGGAAGATCGTTGTAATAATAAATTGGTAAGAATATTAAAATCAATATGCCAAGCTTATTAATAGTCTCTATCAACACATCTGTTTTGTCTAACTGAATTTTCACTTTAGGTCTCTCCATAAATTACTTTCTAAACATATTAGTCCTGAGCAAAAGAATCCTCTACAATGTACCTAGATGTATTTAAATTTTAAACATCAACTCGTTCAATAATTGTTGCGTAACCTTGTCCTACACCTATACACATGGTGCAAAGTGCATATTTTTTGTTTTGTTTTTGAAGTTCTAATGCGGCAGTTTGAATAATACGTGTTCCAGAAACTCCTAATGGATGCCCCAATGCAATTGCGCCGCCATTTGGATTAATTCGAGGGTCATTATCTTTTAGTCCCATTTCTCTAATACATGCTAATGATTGAGCTGAAAAAGCTTCGTTTAACTCGATAATATCCATGTCCTCAAGGCTAAGTCCTGCCTTTATAAGCGCTTTCTCAGAAGCTTTTACAGGTCCAATTCCCATAATTCTGGGTTCTACACCAACTACAGCCGAGCATACAATCTTTGCTATTGGTTTGAGGTTATATTTACTGAGAGCTTCTTTAGATGCTAATAGCATTGCTGCGGCACCATCGTTAAGTCCTGAAGCATTTCCTGCGGTTACCGTTCCTCCTTCTTTTTTGAAAGCCGTTCTTAGTTTTGCCAATACTTCTATGGAGCTATTCGCTTTAATAAATTCATCTTTTCCAAAAACGATTGGGTCTTTTTTACGTTGTGGAATCACAACAGAAACGGTTTCCAAATCAAACCGACCTTCGGCTTGTGCTTTAGCTGCTTTCATTTGTGAGTTAAGTGCAAATTGGTCTTGATCCTCTCTGGAAATATTGTACTTCTTGGCAAGATTTTCTGCGGTTGAACCCATGCCATCGGTTCCGTACATAGCGTCTAGTTTCTTATTTACAAAACGCCATCCAAAACTAGAGTCGTGTAGCTGTACATCTCTACCAAATGGTTTGGAGGCTTTAGACATTACCCACGGTCCACGAGTCATATTTTCTAGACCACCCGCAAGCATTAAGTCGGCTTCTCCTAATTGAATATATCTGCTTGCACTTATAACAGCCGACATTCCAGACGCACATAATCGGTTCACAGTTTCACCCGGAACAGAATATGGAAGTCCTGCTAATAATAAAGACATTCTAGCAACGTTTCGATTATCCTCTCCTGCTTGGTTGGCGCAACCCATTATTACATCTTCAATCTCTTCTTTGGGTACAGATGGATTTCTTTCCATTAAGGTTTTAATAACCAAGGCACCCAAGTCGTCTACTCTAGTATTAGCTAAAGTTCCTCCAAATTTTCCAAAAGGTGTTCTTATTGCGTCTATGATGTATGTTGTTTTCATAATTGTAGTTCAAAGTTTAAGATCAAAGGCCAAGCTTAGGTTTTTATACTTATACTTCCCAGTCTATGCTAGTTCTATAAACAGTTCCTTTAAACAAGGCAACCGTTTTATCTTCTTGATTTGTAATTATAATCTGATAAATACCGATCTTATTTGAAAGGCTCATCTCCTTTGTCGTTGCCGTGAGTACGTCTCCTACTTGGCAAGATTCTGTGTGAGAAATTGAAGTTTCAACTGAAACAGCCTTTCTTCCGTACCCGTTAGACGCAAATGCTAAAGCACTATCTGCTAATGAGTAACTGATACCACCATGCAATATATAGAAACCGTTTAGCATTTCTTTTCGAACAGTCATTTGGAGTACAGAGACTCCAGCACCATCTTGAATACGTTCGATGCCTAACCATTGGCTAAAGGCATCGTTTTCGTACATTTTTTCGACTACTTTTTTTGAAATATCATTCATTAAAAAAATGTTTTTTTATCACGAACCATCTTTCTTAATAGAGGGCTAGGTCTATATCTATCTTCGCAATAGTCATTGTAAAGCGCTTCCAGTTGTGTTAGAACATTGTCCAAGCCTATTTCGTCTGCCCAAGCCAACAATCCTTTAGGATAGTTCACTCCTTTAGTCATAGCCAAGTCAATGTCTTTTGCTGATGCGATGTTTAAGAATAAAGCATCTACAGCTTCATTAATTAACATGACAACTACTCGATTTACTATTTGATTTCCTAAAACAGAATCTTTTTTTGGTTCTTGAATTACTGCACCTTCGCTATAGTCGTAAAAACCATGTCCTGATTTTCTTCCTAAGCGCCCAGCCTCCAGCAATCTTTTTTGTGAAAATGAAGGTCTGTAGCGAGGATCGTAGAAAAATTCTTTGAATACGGTTTCAGTAACTACATAGTTCACATCATGTCCTATATAGTCTGTAAGTTCAAAAGGTCCCATTCTAAAACCCCCTATTTCTTTCATCGCCCAATCTATCGTTGCAATGTCAGCTATACCTTCTTCAAGAATTCGAATTGCTTCGCCATAGAAAGGACGTGCAACACGATTAACAATGAAGCCCGGAGTATCCTTTGCAAGCACGGTTACCTTTTTCCATGAGTCTATAAGTCTACGTGCTTCTATAATTGTTTGTTCTGAGGTTTGAACAGCAGGAATAATCTCAACTAAAGGCATTAATGGTGCAGGGTTAAAAAAGTGTATTCCTACAACACGTTCTGGTTTTTTACAAGCTGCAGCAATAGATGCAATGGATAGGGAAGAGGTATTACTTGCTATAATACACTCTTCTGAAACTAGCTTTTCTATATTGGTGAAAACTTCCTTTTTAATGTCTATGTTTTCGATAATTGCTTCAATAACAAGGCCAGAATCAGAAATGAATTCTAAGTTATTTGCGTAAGATATTCTGCCCTGAATCGTTTTGGCATGAGCTTCATTAATTCGATCTTTTTCAACCAGCCTGGCCATAATTTTGGTGAGCTTAGATTTTGAAAGATTTAAAGCTTCAACGTTTGTGTCGAATAAAACAACATCATGACCTACTGTTGCTGCCACCTGAGCAATGCCTGATCCCATGGCACCTGCGCCAACAATTCCAACTTTTCTCATTTATTCGCCTTTAAAATTTGGGGTGCGCTTTTCTAAAAATGCAGCAACACCTTCATTATAATCATAAGTCTTCCCTGCAGCAGTTTGCAATTCGCACTCCAGAGCTAATTGAGTCGATAGGTCGTTTGTCATAGCTTTGTTTAGAGCTCTTTTAGTAAGGCCAAGTCCAACAGTAGGGAGTTTAGCTAATTTTTCAGCAATTTTCATCGCTTCATCCATTAAAGATTCATCGGTACACACTTTATATATCATACCCATTTTTTCTGCATCTTTAGCTGTAATTTTGTCGGCAAGCATCATAAGAGCAGCTGATTTTTGCATACCTATTATTCTGGGAAGAAAGAATGTTCCTCCAGAGTCTGGTATGAGTCCAATTTTACTAAATGCCTGAATAAAAACAGACGATTCTTTTGCAATGGTGATATCACAAGCTAGTGCAATATTAGCACCAGCACCAGCAGCTACTCCATTTACAGCACAAACTATTGGCTTCTCAATACTTCTCAACCGTTCTACAATAGGATTGTAGTGATTCTTTACAATAGAACTTAGTTTGGGCCCATTAGGGTCGGTAATTTCTTGTAAATCTTGCCCTGCACAAAAAGCCTTTCCTTGTCCTGTTATAAGTATTGCTCTAACTTTAGGATTCACTTCATACTGGTCAAGTATACTTTGAAGTAGAAGAGCCATATCTTTGTTAAAACTATTAAAAACCTTAGGTCTATTTAAAGTGATGATACCTATACCATCCTTCATGAAATGTTCAATATAATTCATGTCAATTTAATATTAAGACTCCAAATTTAAGTTAATTTCCACAATACGCTCAAACGCTAGGTGCAGAAGTAAGCAATAAATTTGAAGAATATTATACCTCGACGTGTGTAACCATTTGGAATTATTTATTTTTGTGACAAATTTTAAAAGAATGAGTAAATTTTACAGCCTTACAGTATCAGAAGTAAAGCGAGAAACTGCTGATGCTGTTTCCATATTATTTGATGTGCCTTCATCTTTAGTTAATACATTTGATTTTATTCAAGGACAATATATAACGCTCAAAACTACAATTGATGGTGAAGAAGTAAGACGTTCTTATTCTATCTGCTCTAGTCCATTTGAAAAAGAGTTAAGAGTTGCCGTTAAACAAATCCCAAATGGCAAGTTTTCTACTTATGCAAACTCAAAGTTAAATCAAGGAGATGTACTTGACGTGATGCCACCTTTAGGGTCTTTTTACACTGATTTAAACAATCAGAATAAGAAGAATTATGCTGCCTTTGCTGCGGGTTCAGGTATAACCCCAATCATGTCTATTATTCGTGCTACTCTAAAATTAGAGCAAGAAAGTTGCTTTTACTTGTTCTATGGAAATAAAACAAGACAAACAATTATCTTTAATAATGATTTAGAAGACCTTCAAAAGGATTACCCAAATCGGTTCCATATACATCATGTTTTAAGTAGAGATTCAAGTGTTGAGGAGAAATTTAGAGGTAGGTTATGTGCCGACATGTGCAGATCTTTTCATAATGATTTGCTAAATTTCAGTACAGTAGACGAGGTTTTTATTTGTGGCCCAGAAGAGATGATTTTTGATGTAAAAGATTCCCTTATGGCTATTGGTATGAGTGAATCTTCTATTCATTTTGAGTTGTTTACTACATCACAAGCACCAAAACAAACTGAAGATGCAATAAAACTAAATGATGCTCCAGCAAAAGTAGAAGTTATTGTTGATGGCGATTCTTTTGAGTTTGAATTAGCAGAAAATGGAGATACTATATTAGACGCTGCTATGGCTGCTGACGCAGATGTTCCTTTTGCATGTAAAGGCGGGGTTTGCTGTGCTTGCAAGTGCAAGATAATTGAAGGAACTGCGCGTATGGAAGTAAATTATGCTCTTGATGAAGATGAGGTAGAGGAGGGTTTTGTGCTAGCATGCCAAGCTCACCCTACTTCTAATAAATTAGTTGTAGATTTTGATGAGATATAATGTCTAAGAAAGTAGTAGTAACTGGAGCTAGTAGAGGTATAGGCTATGAGTTAGTTAAAAAGTATGCCTCAAAAGGATTTCAAGTTTTAGCTATATCAAGAGATAGCCAAAAGCTCGAAGCTTTAATAAACGATTGCAAAAGAACTAATAAGGATGCAAGAGTTGATTTTTTAGCTTTAGATCTATCTAAAGAGTCCTTTGATCAAATTCTTTCAAATTACATAAAGGAGAGATATAATTCTATTGATATACTTATTAATAATGCAGGATCAATTGTTGTGAAACCATTTACCGAGATTAGTGCACTAGAACTTCAGCGTGTTTATCAGGTTAATATATTGTCTGTATTCAAAACCATCCAATCACTTATGCCACACTTTTCTAGTGAAGCACATATAGTTAATATAAGTAGTGTTGGTGGCGTTCAAGGTTCTGCTAAATTTCCTGGTCTTTCAGCTTACAGCTCATCAAAGGCTGCACTAGTAGGTCTTACCGAATGTTTAGCTGAGGAGTACAAAGAAACGCTCTTGTCATTTAATTGCCTAGCCTTGGGGGCTGTCCAAACAGAAATGCTTGAAGAAGCTTTCCCTGGCTACCGGGCTCCATTAAGCGCTAGACAAATGGCAGATTATATTTGTGACTTCTCACTCAATGGTCAAGTTTATTATAATGGAAAGATACTTCCGGTATCTAAATCTACTCCTTAGAGAGATTTAGACGAATAGATAGGTTATTCCCCTCTGCTCGTTTTTATTTGTCGATGTCTTTTATTTTGAGAAAGTTTCAGTACCATCAACAAATATAATTTACAAATACATTTACCAAAATTAAAGAGATTGATAGTTGAGTAAAAATAGTTTGCAAAACTTTTGTGGTCTTATAAAAACCATTGTATTTTTGGCGTCCATTTCTCTGGTGAAACATCTACATGCTAGATTGTCTTTAGAGTTGTAATTTTTTTACTAAAACACTTGTAAGGAATAAAAAAGGTTGTAGATTTGCATCCGCTAAATGGGGTAGGTTTTGAATTTATACTAACTAAAACAG
>CBFIGX010000009.1:0-95551 GCA_965662265.1 Flavobacteriales bacterium | reverse complement strand
ATGGACAGACACATGAACCCAAATTATTTAAAATAAGTAGTGTAGGAGAATTACTTTGGGAGCATAGTTTTGAACAGAATGTATACACCCTTCCCAAAGCATTGGCCGAAGATTCTCAAGGGAATATAATAGTCGCTGGCTTTACCACACACTATCAAGTTTTTGAAAATTCAGATGGCTTTTTACTCAAGCTCAGTCCTTGTGGCGAATTGATTTGGTTTAATGCGCTGCACGATGAGGGTATTTATAATTATGTTAAAGCCTTAATTGTGGATGATAGCGATAATATTATTCTGGCTGAGTATAATAATGAGAATAATAACTGGGACTACTTCGAAGAAACCACCCTAAAAAAGTACAGCCCAGAGGGGGAGCTGTTATGGGCTTCGGTGCTGCTGCCTGAGAGTGAGTCGAATCCTTTTAGAGTTCTTGCTACTTCCGATGGCGGTTATTTGGTAGAGGGAGACTATTATGCCCCGCCTTATTACAATCAAGATTTTGAGGTAGAATATCTTCGTGCCGCACTGGTAAAAACAGATAGCCTAGGGCAGGTGGAGTGGCGTAATATTTACCGCTGGGAACAAGATACCGAGGATACCATATACAATAGTTCTAATAATGCTACCGTGGTAGAAATTGCTGGTGGAGAATTTATGGCTGTAGCTAAAAGAAGAGAAGTACCTAACTTTAGGCCTGAACTTTATAAGATTAATGCCCAAGGAGAAACTATTTGGTCTAAGGATGTATCTGAGGATAATAGAACCTATGACCTAGCTATGATGCAGATGGACAAGGATAGCAACCTTATTATGGGTATTAGCGTAGCAGAGGGTAATTTAAACTACGAGGATGATACTGTAGAGATTTATAAATTCAATCAACAAGGTCATAAGCTTAGCTCTTGGAGAGGGCTTACAGTAAAGACGTCTTTATTAAGAGACTTTCGTTGGAATAGAGACAGCACGTCTTTGTACGTGCTACCAGGCTCTAAGATAAGTCCAAACGGCACTTGGAGCTTGTACGGTTTTAAGTTTAACACCAATACTATGGCCTTAGACACCTTTGCAGGACAAGACAATAATGTGTACGACTATTATTGCCCCGAAGGAGTTACCGAGCTTAATTTTAACTTTCCAGAACTAGATGTAGCTCTTATAGAGCAAACAGCAAGTAAAGCGCAGCTAAAAATAGCGCCCAACCCCGCCAGAAACTTCTGCTACCTGTATTTTGATATTACAGACTATACGGGCTCGGCCAAACTAGAGATACACAATATGCAAGGGTCATTAATAAAGTCTTACGCCTTGCAAGCTGCTGTGGGTAGAGTGCAAGAAGATATAAGCCGCTACCCAAAAGGCTTGTATGTGGTGTCATTAATCGTTACTGATAGACTTGTAGAGAGTTCTAAGCTGGTGGTGGAGTAGTTGTTATAAATCAATGCGCAGCATTGAAAAAAAGGACCTTATTTTAAAATGAACGTAAAATATTGAACTTCTGTATCTTAAAGTTATAGCAAGGTTATTTCACTGCAATCATAGAGATTTCCACATTTACATCTTTAGGTAATCTAGAAACCTCCACGGTTTCTCTTGCAGGAAATTTATCCTTAAAGTATTGATCGTATACGGCATTGATCTTTGAAAAATTATCCATATTCGAAATGAATATACTTGCCTTAATCACATGATTAAAGTTCATTCCTGCCTCAGAAAGAACAGCTTTCATGTTTGTCATTACTTGATGTGTTTCCTCTTCAATACTTCCCATTACTAATAGATCTGTATTTGGGTCTATTGCTATCTGTCCAGAAGTATACAGAGTATTTCCACAAAGAACGGCCTGAGAATAAGGACCAATAGGAGCAGGTGCTTTAGTTGTAGTTATAATTGTTTTCATTAAATTCTTAGTTTTGTGCAATTACAGGCTAATATATGAAATCAAGTCTAGTATCACATGAAAGTACTTATCATAGACAACTACGATTCTTTTACCTATAACCTTGTTCACCTGGTGGAAGGGTTTGAGGTAGACACAGAAGTATGGCGGAATGATCAAATTAATTTTAGTCGTATTGAACAATTCGATAAAATACTTTTATCACCAGGCCCTGGTTTGCCAAAAGAAGCTGGAGCCATGAATCAGGTCATAGATAAATATTCAAGTAAAATCCCTATGCTAGGTATTTGTTTAGGTTGCCAAGCAATAGCCGAACATTTTGGAGCGTCATTGTACAATATGAAAGAGGTGAAACACGGTGTAAAATTACCAGTTAAATTAATTGATAATTGCGTCATTTATCGAGGATTACAAGATATTATTGATGTAGGACTCTATCATTCTTGGGCAATTGATATTAGTGATTCTCGTAATTTAGTTCCTACAGCCATAACAACAGAATCTGTATTAATGTCTTTTAGACACTCTACTTTACCTATTTATGGTATACAATATCACCCCGAATCAATTATGACTGTTGAAGGAAGGCGAATCATTGAAAATTGGCTGTTCTCTAGCTAATTAACTAATGAGTATAAATTATAAAACACTATTTGATTACCTTTGCCCGCTAAAGAAAGTATTATGAAACGGATTCTTATTCACATAAGCATAGGTATAATTTTATCATTTTCATTGGTATACTTTTCTTTACAAAGTCTTGAGAAGATGACACTTCACGGGCAAAGTATTTTGATACCAGATATGCGCAGCTTTTCAATCTCAGAGGTTGAAGACACACTTAAAATATTAAATTTACGATTCTCGGTTGTAGATTCGGGAGCATATAATCCCAATTATCCTAGAGGTTCGGTTATAGAACAACGTCCTGAGTTTGGTTCTAGAGTAAAGAAAGATCGAGTATTATTTCTAACTCTTAATCCAAAAAATGTTAGTTTAATCGAATTACCAAATTACATAGATAAGTCTTCTAGGCAATATATTTCAGAGTTAAAGGCAAAAGGCTTTAGAATTGGAAAATTTGTGTACAAAAAAGACGTTCATGCAAATGTAGTTATAGGGATTAGGCATAACGGTCAAAGCATTAAAATTAGCGATAAGCTCGAGAAGTCGTCAAAGATAGATTTAATTTTAGGTGATGGTGGTGGAAAGCAAATTGAAATGCCAAACCTTATGAGCGAACCGTATGATAAAATCCAATTTAAATTACAGAATTTATCTCTAAACGCTGGTGAATTTTATTACGATGCCACTGTAGTCGATACGATGTCGTCCTTTGTTTACAAACAATTCCCTGAAGTCGATAATAAAGCTGTCGACCTAGGTTCTATGGTGTTGCTTTGGTTTACAGAAGATAGTTCAAAATTAAGAGTAGATACAGTGGAGCTTATGCGCCAAGATAGTATCAAAGCAAGGTTAGATAGTCTTTTAAACGACTAAAATGATGGAAAAAGAAGAAGAGCTAAAACAAACCTTAATTGAGTTAAATGGAGAAATGGTGTATGAACATCATAATTTAGTCGTAGATGATACTCAAGTAACTATGAGGGTAGATGTTTTTTTGTCCAAGCAAGTGGCAAATATGACCCGAAATAAAGTGCAGAAGTTTGCTGAGCAAGGTTATGTTTTAGTGAACGATAAGTCTGTAAAACCAAGTTATAAGATAAAGCCAAAGGATATCATTCAAATAGCTAAAGGTTTTCCTAAATACGACAATAAGTTACTTCCTCAAGATATACCAGTTAATATAGTATACGAAGATGCATATATCGTTATTGTAAATAAGGTTCCCGGCATGGTAGTTCATCCTAGTTATGGCCACTATACAGGAACACTAATGAATGCACTGGCTTTTCATATTGATAAATTAGCAAAGAGCGGTGATGCGTCTAGACCTGGGTTGGTTCATAGAATTGATAAAAATACGTCAGGCATTTTGGTTGTAGCGAAAACAGAAGATGCACTGCAGAAATTACAAAAACAGTTTTATGATCGAATTACTTATCGCAGATATAGAGCATTGGTATGGGGTGATTTAAAAGATGATGAAGGAACGATTATAGGTAATATAGGTAGGAGTTTTAAAAATAGGAAGGTTTTCGATGTATTCCCTGAAGGTGGAGAATACGGTAAGCATGCTGTGTCGCACTATACAGTCTTAGAACGATTTTCTTATGTTACTTTGGTAGAATGTAGACTAGAAACTGGTCGAACTCATCAAATAAGAGCTCACTTTAGGCATATTGGCCACCCTTTGTTTAACGATGAGGTGTATGGTGGTGATAAAATTTTAAAAGGAACCACTTTTTCGAAATACAAACAGTTTGTGTTAAATTGTTTTAAAATGATGCCTAGACATGCATTACACGCAAAGACCCTAGGCTTTCATCATCCTAAAGATGATCAATGGGTACAGTTTGATTCTGACATGCCAGAAGATTTTGAAATTGTTCTTAACAAATGGAGAAATTATACTGAACAAAGGTTATTAAAAGAAGGCGAATAACCAGACTTTACTATTATGTTCGTTATTATTCAATAATAAATAGATGATTTAATGTTTCGTCTGCATTTGTAAGTCTTAGAATATAACTTCCGGGGTTAAGGTGATTGAGTTTTAGAACTTTTTTGCTTTCTGTCCAGTTCAAGTTATAGTATAATTTACGTCCTCTTATGTCTAAAACTTCTATTGTAGATTTTGTCCTATCATTTTCACTTCTGGTGACCATTATTGTTCCATTACTTGGATTTGGATATAAATTTATTTTAGTCTTAGTAGTTTCTATCAGATCAAATTCACTTTCTTTAGCAAATGTAATATTGTCGAGGTATAAATTGTTTTGTTTTCCATTTACGCTACTAAATCTTAAGATTATTTGACTGCTGTTAATTATTTCTGAATCAAAGGTTAGTAGAACCGATTTCCATTGACTGGTATCTTGTGGCTCAAAGTCATTGTCCCATGCTGAAGAGGTCGCTAAATCTTCTCCGCCTTCCCTAAATATATTTTCAAAGGTAAGGCCACAATCTGTAGAGTACTCTACGTATAACGAGTCGTTTTCGTCACCTATATCACGATGGTTGTGAGCATAATCAAAATAGAGTAGGTAGTTCGTGTTGTCATCTATCGTTATTGCTTGGCTAACAAGATGATCTTTAAGGCCAATATGGTCATAATAAAATAGGCGAACTCTAGCGGAATTTGTAGACTGGTTTAGCCCATCTATTTCAACTATGTCCCAAGTTTCATCTCCGTCAGAATTCATTACCTTCCAGTGGTTTGTACTAAAAGTCTGCGATTCGAAGTTTTCTATGAGAGGAGTTGAACGAGTTCCATGCCAATTAAATCGTTTGATTAGAGCGTTGTTGTAGTTGTCAACTTCTTCCCAATCAAAACATTCAACGAGTACTTGGAGTTCGTGTTTAATCGTATCTATTTCATCTATTGAAAAACTATTTAGTGTAATATCTGTATGGCTCTCAGGATCGATATTTCCATACCACATAAATTCTTCCAGTAGGCTTTGGTTATGATTTACGGTTACTTTTAATGAGTCTACAACATGAACACTATGGTTTTTAACTCGAAAACTTGGAGTAACAATGTTATTACAATGTAAATTAGAATTTGGTGAGTTAAATTGGGTTATTTCTATGTCATTACTAGAATCAATTGGATCAACAGGTGTGTTTGTTTCACAAAGGTAATTGAACGCTGATAGACAATTTATTAAGCCCATTCCATAAGTGTTATCTTCTCCAGAAATCCCCATGTCTGTGGCTGTGTAATAGAGCGCTGTTAAAATATCGGCACCACTTAAATAAGGAAACGCTTCTTTAAGTAAAAGTACTGCTCCAGATACATGAGGTGCCGCCATTGAAGTTCCTGAGATGCTGTTAAATGTGTTTTGCCCCCAAGAAGATCTAACTTGTTGCCCAGGTGCCACAACCTCAGGATGAATTAGAAGAGAACTGTCATTTGCAGGGCATTGAAGCGGACCTCTACTCGAAAAGTTACTTATGGAAAGTGATTCTGAGTTGGCATTTATACTTCCAACAGAAAAGGTGTTAACAATTGTGGTGTTTATTCTTTGGGGAGCTGAGATAGTTGTATTGTTAGGACCTGCATTTCCGCCTGAAAAAACAGAGGCTATTCCAACAGCTTCTAATGCGTTCATTAAATCAACTATATAGTCGTTGCAGTGAACGGTGTCAGGATTATCTCTCCAGCGCCATGAATTATTTATTACATCAGGGATGTCATTGGTAGTTTCAGGATTGTTGTCAGTATCTAAAGCCCATTGATAAGCACCTACGATTGCTTCAATACTTGGCAATTCTTCTACCGTACTTGTTACTAAATCACAAGCCATCCAGTATGTTTTTGGAGCAATACCTACTGTATCACCACTGGATAGTCCTTCGCCAATCATAGTTCCAAGCGTATGTGTTCCGTGGTTGCTTATAATTCCATTAGGAAAGTCTCTAAAATGTCCATACCATGCTTGGTTTTCGGGGAATCTGTTTGCTAAAAAACGTTTGTTAAAAGTAGGGTGATCTGGCCATACACCTGTATCAAAATCATAAACCAATAGACCTTTGCCAGTATAGCCCATATCCCACAAGGCTCTTGCGTTTATGACATCAATACCAATTTCAGCTGAAAATTCTTCAGTTTTAGATTGACTAAACTCTTCTTTAAATGGTTCAAGAACATTAGTGAAATCTGCATCTAAATCTACTAATGCAATATCTTCTCTTTGAGAAAGTAAATAAATTAAACTACTCGAAGCGTTCAGATAAATATGATTAATAATCCAATAGGACCTTATATTAGAATAGTGTGATTCATTATTTTTAATTGTTTTGAGGATGTTTTCCTGACTACTCTGCGCTTTTACTTGAAGTAATTTTACCGTTTCAACAGCTCTCAAGTGAAGTTCTGTATCATTTTCAATAAAACTTTTGTGTAATTCAAATGCATCAACTTTATCTAAAACTTCGATTCTAATAGGAATTTGTTCATCGATATGGTCAAGTCCATTAATAGATTGCTGAAGACGTTCAGTAATAGCATGCTGAGCTTTACAAATTGAATTTATGAGTACTAAAGAGAATAATAGATATTTCATTAGATATATTGTTTATGCTAGGTTACAAAGTATTTAAACACAAAGAGCTCGTGTTGACGAGCTCTTTGTGTTTATTTTGTTTCTTTTTTTGACCATTCGTAACCTTTATAGTCTTTAATCACGTTATATAGAGTACCTCTTTCAACTGGGTGTCTACCAATATCTTCAATCAATTTACACAACTGTTCAGTGCTTAGGTTTGGGTTTTGTTCTTCCGCACCAGCCATAGAGTATATTTTCGTAGAATCGTCGATAGTACCATCTATATCATTGACGCCAAAATTTAGTGATAATTGAGCTGTAGATCTGCCTATCATTGGCCAGTAGGCTTTGATGTGGTTGAAGTTATCTAAAAATATTCTTGCTACAGCATACATTTTTAAATCTTCTATAGTAGAAACTTCAGGCACATCAGACATCTGATTGTTACCATTTCTAAACTTTAAAGGAATAAAAGTATTGAAGCCATTTGTTTTATCTTGTAAGCATCTCAATCTATTCATATGATCTATTCGATGCCTGTAATCTTCATAATGACCGTATAATAAAGTTGCATTTGAGGGCATTCCTAGGCTATGGGCAGTTTCGTGAATTTCTAACCATTGATCTGAAGAGCATTTGTCATTGCAAATTTTTTCTCTCAGTTGCTCATCAAATATCTCGGCACCTCCTCCTGGTAAAGATCCCTGCCCGTGATCTTTTAGTATTTGAAGACCTTCTTTATAAGACACTTTTGCTTTTCTACACATGTATTCTAATTCAACAGCGGTAAAGGCTTTAACATGTATGTCTGGTCTGTGTTTTTTAATTCGTTTGATAAGTTCAGCAAAATACATTAAACCCATTTTAGGGTGAACCCCTCCAACGATATGAACCTCTGTAACAGGTTCATTATCATATTTTTTTACCTTCTCAAGAATATCGTCTGCAGAAAGCTCCCAACCTTCGTGTTTGTGTTTCAATAATCGAGAGTATGAGCAGAACTTACAATCAAACACACAAATATTAGTCGGTTCTATGTGAAAGTTTCTATTAAAATAGGTGAAATCTCCATGTCTTCTTTCTCTAACATGATTCGCTAAACTACCTAAAAAAGCCAATTCTCCTACCTCAAAAAGGTAGGTTCCTTCGTCAACTGAAATTCTTTCCTCATTTATAACTTTTTGAGCAATTTCTTTGAGTTTAGAATTGGTTCCAGAGCTTTGTTGAATGATTTGTTTTGTATCCAAGAGTGTAATTTGAGAGTTTAGTACAAAGATAATTCATTTTGTTAAAATCACTCTTAGTTTTTTTGCAGACTTGCCCCGAAAATGAATAGGTTTACTATTTTACATCTTTATTATGATACCAATTGGTTGTAATCCTTAAGAGTTGGTCTTGGCGAATTATTTGCATTTCTATTTTTTTTTATCGATTGGCATATGAAATGTAAAAACAGTACGATATTTGTAAAGTGTATAATGCGATTAAAATGTTATTTTTGAATATGACTAAAGTATCCATACAATTTATATTAATATTTTTAGTGATAAGCACTTATTATTCTTGTGATGATCCTGTTACAACACACGCTCATGAACCTACACCATATAATTTAGATATACCATACCCTTTGCCTAGTTTTGAAGTACCTGCTGATAATCCTATAACTGTTGAAGGAGTGGCATTAGGTAGGCAGCTTTTCTACGACCCTATACTGAGTGCGGATGGTACTCAAGCTTGTGCATCTTGCCATATACAAGAAACAGGATTCACTGATCCTAACCGATATAGTACAGGAATAGACGGAATTCAAGGAGACAGAAATGCAATGGTTGTTTTTAATACCGCCTGGAGTCCTACTCTATTTTGGGATGGAAGCGCAGAGAATTTGGAAATACAAGCTTTTGATCCTATAGTAAATCCTATAGAGATGCATGATACATGGCCTAATGTCGCTGACAAATTAAACACACACTCATCGTACCCCGAGTTGTTCAAAAAAGCGTTCGGTATAGACCAAATAGATTCAAATTATGTTGTAAAAGCAATATCACAGTTCGAGAGAAGTCTAATATCTGCAAATTCCAAATGGGATAAATTTGTTAGAGGTGAACTAATGCTTACTGATCAAGAGTTAAGAGGATGGGATATCTTTAATGTAGAAGGTCCTATTAATGGTGCAGACTGCTTTCACTGTCATGGTGCTCCACATTTTACTGATTTCGATTTCCATAATAATGGACTAGATACGGACGAATTGTTTACAGATCTTGGGCTGTTTAATGTAACCCAAGAGGATATTGATAAAGCCAAATTTAAAACACCTACGCTTAGAAATATAGAAGTAACAGGCCCTTATATGCATGATGGTCGGTTTCAGACATTAGAACAGGTTATAGATCATTATAACTCTGGAGGTCATTTTTCTTCAACTGTAGATCCATTGATGAAAAATATTGGAGAAGGTTTGTTACTTTCTGATGAAGATAAACAAGCGCTTTTAGCATTTTTGCGTACATTGACCGATGAAGAATTTTTAACAAATCCAGAATTTTCCAATCCATTTGAATAAAGACTAAAAATTATGAAAAAGTATATTCTAGCCTTCGGGATTATCCCTTTTGTGTTCTCTTGTAATAGCACTAAAAAAGCAGCTGCTAACCAACCTGTTCCCGCAACAGAAGTAGAAGTTGTTATACCTTGTTCTGGCCCAGATTTTTTTACTACTAATAAATATTTTCGGGCAAATAGTATTGGTGAGAGTTTAGATCAAGTTGTCTCTAAAAAGAAGGCACTTAGTAATGCAAGAGCTGAATTAGCGGCATCTGTTAAAACCTTAGTTGAGTCGGTTACCGATAACTATGTAAAGTCTTCAGAGTTAAACAACCAAGAGCAGGTAGAAGAGCGTTTTGAAGGGTTAAACAGAGAGGTAATTAAGCAAGAGCTCGTTGGGATTAAAACTATATGCGAAAAATTAACTAAAACTACAGATGGTAAGTTTAAGACATATATAGCCATAGAACTTTCAGCTCAGAAATTAGTAGAAAAGTTTCATGAGCGACTAATGAAAGATGATTTACTTATGATTGATTATGACTATGAGAAATTTAAAGAAACTTTTGAAGAGGAAATGCAGAAATTAAATTAAGATTACAAAGAGGCGAAAGCCTCTTTTTATTAGTATCACTATAATATTTTGTGATTTTTTATCTGACATAATAGGATGTTTATATTACAAATAAGCTTCACATAAAAAAATCAATCGCTCATGAAATTATTTAGACTTATTGCTCTTTTAGAAGGACTTTCTTATTTACTCTTATTGTTCGTTGCTGTGCCCGTAAAATATCAATTAGGAGACCCTTATTATGTTAAATTATTAGGAATGCCACATGGCCTTCTCTTTGTTTGTTATATTGTTTTTGCAGTCTTTTACAAAGTAGAATTAAATTGGCCCATAAAAACATTTGTGATTGTATTACTCGGTTCAGTAGTGCCTTTTGGTACTTTTTATGTAGATAAAAAGTTTTTAAAGTAAATACATCTCATTCCTAATGATTTTATGTTTAGAAAATTTTTGATTAATAGAAGTCAATTTATCTGCTAGGGTAAGTACAGTATTTGTGATTTTTTAATTGAAAAGTCCCGAATCACAATAAATTATCTTTTAATTATTGTTCGCACAAGTCTTTCAATTTTTCCAGGCCCAATTTAAAATCTTTACCCAAAGCACCTTCCATATCGATAAGTTTCATTGTCAGGTTAAACGGATATGGGATTTTACTACTAAAGCTCCATGTAACATTTGTTTGATTACCTTCTTTGTTCAGTTTTACAGATCCTACAGCTCTTGATTCGTATGGTAGCATGAATACCAATTCTGTTTCAAAATAGGATGGAGGTACTATCTTGGCAATAGTTTGTGTTCCTACGCCTACATTTTGATGATCACTCTCCCAGCTTATACGGGCTCCTATAGTCCCATCTTGTCCATGAAATTCTTTCTTCATATTAGGGTCGTAGTCATTCCATGGACTCCAAGATTCTAAACCTTCCAGGCTATTTGTGTGTTCCCAAACTTTTTCAACTGGTGCATCTATGAGAATAGATTTCTGATAATTAAAGTCTTTGCTAATGAAAAGTGCCGCAATAAGACATAAGGCTACTAAACCAAAGATTATTTTTAAAACAAATTTGAGTATTTTCATCTTCTTGTATTTCAGTTAATTTCTATATTTTCTCCAAGTTAATTATGGTTTCTAACCAATTCCCCCATTGTGTAGTTTTGATTCTATAGTCGCTACCATAAGGCCCAGATGTCAGGTGAAGACTAACTGTGTTATCTTCTTTATTTTCAGTAATCAGATATTTTTCAACGTAGTGGTATCCTGAAAAATTATAGTCAACTTGTAAATACATATTCTGCCAAGATGCTGTAACACATCCAGTACTTAGTATTTCATTATCTTTATTTTTTAAGAGAACATCATCACCCAGTTGCCAATCTGATTCTATATAGTATCCATCCCCAAAACATGCACCTAGTATTTTAGTATATTCTGCTGAAGTTAATAGATTCCATATTTTTTCTGCAGGTGCAGCCATTTGTATTTCTTTAGTTATGAATGGTGTGTTACCTAATGCTGTACGTTCTTCAGAACCAATAAAGTTTATTTCATCAAGCCAAGCAGAGCCATTCCCACCATTTATGTATCTAAACCCAGCAATACTATCTCCATCAATATCAATAGCTTGAATTACAATTATAAGCTCATTTTTTTTAGTGTGTGGGTTTGAAAATCGCGCAAGTTGAGGAAGTGATATGTCAATTACTTTTGAATTTGGATAAATAGTAGTATCAATAAAAATGAGTGATTTGCCCAGCTGTGTTTCTTCTTTTGTAGGAAGTCGATCTCTTATAACTTCGATAGAATCAATATCTCGAATGTTTAACGCTGGAAAACCTAAAATATTATCAGGACAATACCACCCACCATAAGCATGAGGTTGGCGACTTTCACATTGCTTTTCAGTTTCGAGATTCTGTGTGTCTATTTGTTTTGTTTGACACGATTTTAAAAAAATAAATCCAAAGCACAGTATGTATAATTGTTTCATTGAGATTGAGTTTTGCTAGATGATAAAAAAAGAATAATTATAAATTCTAGCCGAGTTGTTTTTTTATGAGTACAATTTGCCCAAGATGATAGTAGGAGTGTTCTACAATAGCATAAATGTTTCTTTGGGTACTACCATATTCATCTTTCTCAAATGTTGTTTTTAGTTTCTCATCTGTCATTTGTTCAACTAAAAGAGCAAATGCCTCAACATCTTTCCACAAAAGAGTTAGAAAATTATCCCATTCTTTTTTGGATTTAAATTCTTCAAAATCGAAACTGTATTTGTCTTTAATTGTTAGGGGTTTGCCATTTAATACATCCATAACACCTACTAAGTAATAGTGTACGTGTTGCGCTAATTCAGCAATACTATTATTAGGATGTTTTATTATAGCCTTTCGCCATGTAATAGATTCAAGACAATCTTTATAATTTGTATTAGCAATCCATTTACCTTTAATAAACAGATCTCTTATTTTTTGAGAAAGGAGTATTGAATCAATCATATAAACAAATATATTAAATTAATTACTTATGTCTATTTATTTTTAAATCATAACAAAATAAAATTTAAAGAACTTGAGAACTCAAACTAAAGATATAAAACATATCATAAGTTTCGAGTTCTTTATTTTTAAGTGCTTTCTAATGATTTAATTGGAGTACTCAGATGAATTCGTAATACCCAATACTTGACTAGTAAAGGTCTAAATCTAATTGTTTTTTTAAATACACGATATGAGGGTGTTTTTCTACCATATGTTTATACTTATCTTGAGCAGAATAAAGCATTTTTTTGTGCTCTGATTCAAGAACTGGAAAGTCAATATGAATACCGTAATTGTCTAGTTTTTTTCTTAAAAAACTAAGTAACTCTGGTTTTTCAATTTGCAAATCGTCTGCTAGGGCTTGCGAATCTACAGGGAAATGTAGAAGGAAGTTTTTATCAATTTCCGGGAATTTCTCTACAAATAAACGGTGCAATGATACCTTGCCTTTATCTTCTATAACAGAGGCATACTCTGTCCATAGTGCGTTCAGTTGATCTTGTCTAAATTCAGAACGTGCATCACCTGTGGCTATAATATACTCCTCTTTTTCTTGATTTGTGTCTTTCTTTTTTAGAAAATTATTGATAGATAAACCACTAAGACCTACATTCCTTATTTTTCCAATTACTTCTGGATTAGCTTTCTTGAGAACACCTTTGTTAAGTGTTTCTTGCTTTGGCTTCTCTAAAGGTTTTGTGTAAGACTTGTTAATGTACTCTTTTAGATTACTAGATTTATTTACAGTATTACTGGTGGCGTTTTTTTCTGTTGTGGAATTCGAATGAGCTAGGATAAATGGCCTAGGTCGTTTTTTTTTTACTCCTTCTTTAGAAAGCGAACACAATTGCATGAGACCTAACTCAATCAATAGTCTTTGATTTCTGCTTAATTTGTACTGAACATCACACTGGTTACATATGGTTAAACCTTCCATAATAAAGGTATGGTCAGCACTTTTCGCTTGAGCTAAGTATTTTTGTTTTGTAGTAGAGCCTACCTCTAACAAATCAATAGTTTGGGGATTTTTACAAACGAGTAAATTTCTAAGGTGTTGAGCCAGTCCATTTATAAAATTATGCCCATCAAAGCCTTTTTGAATAACCTCGTTAAAGAGAAGTAAAGATTTAGGGATATCTTCATTTAAAGCAAGATCGATGCTCTTAAAATAATAATCGTGATCGAGAATATTTAAATTCTCAATGGTGTCTTTATAAGTGATTTTAGATTGATTGAAACTAACCATTCTGTCAAAAATCGATAGACCATCTCGAAGCGCACCATCAGCTTTTTGACCAATTATATGGAGCGCATCGTGATCAAACTCAATTTTTTCCTTTTCACATATATACTCTAAATGTTTAGTAATGTCTTCTACCTGAATTCTTTTGAAATCAAAAATTTGACACCTTGAAAGAATCGTAGGAATAATTTTATGCTTTTCGGTAGTTGCTAATATAAATATTGCATGAGAAGGAGGTTCTTCTAAAGTTTTTAAAAATGCATTAAATGCTGCTTGGGAGAGCATGTGGACTTCATCAATAATATATATTTTTCTAAGACCTACTTGTGGTGGAATTCTAACTTGATCTGCAAGGCTTCTAATATCTTCAACTGAATTATTGGAGGCTGCATCTAGCTCTTGGATGTTAAAGGAATGTTGTTCGTTAAAAGAAGTACAGGATTCACATGTGTTACAAGGCTCTATTTCTGCACTTAGTTTAAGGCAGTTTATGGTCTTTGCTAAAATTCGAGCGCAAGTAGTCTTACCTACACCTCTTGGTCCACAAAATAAAAATGCTTGGGCTAAGTGATTATTTATAATCGCATTTTTTAACGTATGAGTAATGGATGACTGTCCTACAACTGTGTCAAAGGTTTGAGGCCTATACTTCCTTGCCGATACGATAAAATTACTCATCTATTTGCCTTAGATTATTTTGTTATAATCTCAAATATATAAGATGTTTTTAAATCTATGGCTTTCTTAAAGCCTTAAGATATTAACAATTTATACTCTCCTTTACCTATAGATTTGACATCAAAAAAGTAATTAATTTTTTAACAGCTTTTCCTCTATGACTAATCAAGCTTTTTTGGTTCATAGACATTTGAGCAAAACTCTTTTGCTGACCTTTAGGTATAAATATTGGATCGTAACCAAATCCTTTTTCACCTTTAGTTTCTTTGGCTATTGTGCCGTTAACCTTACCTTCAAATAAATATTCATCTCCATTTAAGATTAAAGCAATGGCTGTTCTAAATTGAGCATTTCTATTACTCTCCCCATCTAATTCAAAGAGAATTTTCTCCATATTATCTTTAGCTAATCTTTGAGGTCCTGCATAACGGGCAGAGTATACACCAGGAGCTCCTTTTAGTGCTTTTACTTCTAGTCCGGTATCATCAGCAAAACAATCATAACCATAATGTGTTTTTATATAATGTGCTTTTTGAAAAGCATTCGCTTCAAGTGTATTTCCAGTTTCAGGTATATCTTCATTACATCCAATATCTTCTAAACTTAAAACAGCGATTTCTTTAGGAGCTAAATCTTTAATTTCTAGCAACTTATTAGGGTTGTTAGTCGCAAACACTATTTTCATTTTAATCATATTGAAAAATAATTTATTTGTAGTTACTATAAATAGTCATTTCCTTAAAACCTTTAGTTTGGTATTGTAACCAATTTCCATTAAGGCCTGAGTATATCATAAGTACATCTATATCTAAGTAATGATGCTTTTCTAAAAACTGGATACTATTATCCACTCCCATTACCATGAAAGCTGTTGCATAGGCATCAGCTTGCATACAAGACTGAGTCATAACGGTAACACTTAATAAATTAGATTGGACAGGTACTCCAGAGTTTGGGTCTATTGTATGAGCATATTTGATTCCAGATTCTTCATCAATTTTAAATTTTCTGTAATTTCCAGAACTAGCTACAGATTTATTATGAAGTTGTATGATAGCCTGAAAACGATCTTCTTCGATGTTTACCGTTGGCTTATCAATACCAATTCTCCAGAATTCACCATTTGTATTTACTCCTTTTGCTTTTACTTCACCTCCAATTTCTACCATATAATTATTTATCCCTCTTTCACTTAAATAATCCGCTATATAATCAACGGTAAATCCTTGAGCGATTGCATTAAAATCTAATTGAGTTTTTGGGTTTGATTTTACAATAGTTGTTTCGTTAAGTTTAATATTCTCATAACCTACAGTTTGTATCAGTAAGTCTAATTTACTTTGATCTTTGTTTTGAATGTTTTCAAAACCAAAACCCCAATAATTTATTATTGGAGCAATAGTAGGATCAAACGCCCCTTTTGTTTCAATTGCAATGCGCATAGCTTCATTAAAAACCAATCTAAAGATGGAGTCTGTTTCCATCGATTTATTTTGATTGATTTTAGAGATAATAGACTCTTTTTTATAGGTAGACATAGATAGATCTACTTGATGTAATAAGCTATCTATTTCTTCTTGGTAATTTTCACCTTTTGGACTAATGTATTTTATACTATATGTAGTTCCTTGTGTATTTCCATAGTTGTACATTAAAGATTCTTTATTTTTTGAAGTACCACAGGAAAAAAGAAACAAAATTAAAAAATGGCTAATGTATTTCATAGAGTTGAACATTTTGTTTAAAAATCAAATATATTTTAACATCTGGTAATTTGGTTGTTACAAAAAAAAGACCCGCATCGCGAGTCTTTATTATAGTTTTATCCACCAAAATCATCAAAGGCAACATTTTCTGGAGGTACGCCCCAGTCATCACACATTTTTAAAACAGCCTGGTTCATCATAGGAGGTCCACAGAAGTAGAACTCTATATCTTCAGGCGCATCATGTGGCTTTAAGTGATGATCAATTACAGAATTATGAACAAATCCTAGGAAACCATCACCGTCGTCATCTAAACTTTTCTTCTCTTTCCAATTATCTTCTGGAAGAGGATCTGAAAGGACTACGTGAAATTTAAAGTTAGGAAATTCTTGCTCGATTTGTCGGAAGTCGTCTAAATAGAATAGTTCACGCTTAGATCGCCCACCGTAGTAATAAGTTACTTTACGGTCTGTTTTTAGCGTATGGAATAGGTGGAATAAGTGAGAACGCATTGGAGCCATACCTGCACCACCTCCAATATAAACCATTTCGGCTTCAGTCTCCTTGATAAAGAATTCTCCGTAAGGCCCAGAAACAGTCACTTTATCTCCTTCCTTTAGAGAGAAAACATATGAAGAACATACACCTGGATTTACATCCATCCAAGTATTTCTTGAACGATCCCATGGTGGAGTAGCAATACGAATTGTAAGCATTACAATATTGCCTTCTGCAGGGTGGTTTGCCATCGAATATGCTCGAAAACACTCTTCGTCATTTTTCATTTTTAGAGGCCATAAATCAAATTTGTCCCATTCACTTTTAAATTTATCAGGGCCAGCTGGATCGTTTGGCTCAGGTTTAATATCAAAATCTTTAAAGTCTACTTCAACTTCAGGAACATCAATTTGAATATATCCTCCTGCTTCAAAATCTAGATTTTCACCTTCAGGTAATTTTACAACAAGTGCCTTGATAAACGTTGCAACATTATAATTAGAAATCACTTCACATTCCCATTTTTTTATTCCGAAGATTTCTTCAGGAATTTCAATGTTCATGTCATTTTTTATTTTCACTTGGCAACCTAAACGCCAGTCGTTAGCAATTTCCTTACGAGAGAAGTATGGTTTTTCAGTTGGTAAAATTTCACCTCCACCTTCTGGTATTTGACATTTACACATTGCACAGGTTCCACCTCCACCGCAAGCAGAAGGAAGGAAAATTTGATTGTCTCCTAAGGTCGATAATACTGTAGAACCGGCTTCTACTTCAATTTCTTTTTCACCATTAATGATCACCTTTACACTCCCTCCTGGAGAGAGTTTAGCTTTCGCATATAATAGGACTCCTACAAGCGATAAAACTACCGCTAAAAAAACTAAGATTGTTGTTAGAACTGTTATACCCATTTTAATTTTTTTTCAGAATTATAGTTGAATACCCATGAAGCTCATAAAGGCTATACCCATTAGGCCTGTAATGATAAACGTTATTCCTAATCCACGAAGTGGTGCTGGAACGTTCGAGTAACGAATTTTCTCACGAATAGCTGCAATTGCAACAATTGCTAACAGCCAGCCTACACCAGAGCCTAAACTAAAAGCAGTCGCTTCTGCAATCGTAGAATATTGTCTTTCTTGCATAAATAGTGCACCTCCTAAGATGGCGCAGTTAACGGCAATAAGTGGTAAGAATATTCCTAAAGCGCCGTAAAGTGCTGGAGAAATTTTTTCTACAATCATCTCTACTAACTGAACCATAGAGGCAATTACAGCAATAAACATGATAAAACTTAAAAATGATAAATCTACATTGGCTAGATCTTCAGATAGCCAAGTTAGTGCCCCTGCTTTTAATACATAGTTTTCTAATAAATAATTTATTGGAACAGTTATTCCTAAAACAAATATTACAGCTACACCTAAACCTACAGCAGTTTTTACTGTCTTAGAAACTGCTAAGTATGAACACATCCCCAAGAAATATGCAAAAATCATATTATCTATGAAGACGGACTTTACGAAAATGTTTACTAAATCTTGCATATTCTTAGTTTTCTTCGATTAGGTCAGTATTTTTACTTCTTTGCACCCAGATGATTAACGCAACAGTTATTAATGCCATAGGTGGTAAAATCATAAGATTGTTGTTCATATAACCTACGGTGTAAAAAGATTCAGGAATGATTTGAAGACCCCAAATTTTCCCAGAACCAAATAGTTCGCGAATAAAAGCTACAGCAACTAATATCCAAGCGTAACCCATAGCGTTACCAATAGCATCTAGTGTAGATGGCCAAATTTTGTTACCAAGCGCAAAAGCCTCTAAACGTCCCATAATCATACAGTTTGTAATAATTAGGCCAACGAATACTGATAATTTTTCAGATACGTCAGGCATAAACGCTTTAAGTAATTCGTTTACTAAAATAACTAATGCTGCTACGACAACTAACTGTACTATAATACGGATTCTCGATGGTATTAAGTTTCGCATTGCTGATACGATTATGTTACCAAAAAGCATCACAGCTAATACTGATAATGACATTACAAATGCTTGTTCTATTTGTACAGTAATTGCTAATGCTGAACAAATACCTAGAACTTGTACTGATACAGGATTAGCCCCATCTAATGGGTCTGTCATCAGCCTACGATTCTTTTTTGAGAATAATGCTTCTTTCTTTTCTGCCATGACTATTGATTTAAGCCGTTAAAGTAATTCACGTAAACCTCTAAAGTACGTGTTGTCATTTCTTCAACACCTTTTGAGGTAATTGTACCACCTGTTATTCCGTCAACTTTTGAATTCATTCCTGTTCCAGAACCATCTTTTACCACTGTAATTGGTTCAAAAATTCCGTTGTCAGAAATTTGTTCCCCTATATACTGGTCAGAATAGCTTGCTAACTTAATCTCGGCACCTAACCCAGGAGTTTCTGATTTATGGTCAAAATTAGCACCATAAATTGTTTTATAATCAGATTCTAAAGCAATAAATCCCCAAATAGGACCCCAAAGTCCAGTACCTACAATAGGGATAATATAATAGCGCTCTCCTTCTTTTTCACAAATGTATAGAGGATAGTTACGATCTTGTATAGAAAGTGTTTTGTCCCGAAATTCTTTCTTAATGTCCACGTCAGATGGATTAATTGTAAGATCTCTACCTGCAACTACTTTGCTATCAACAATGTATTTAGCAAATAGCTCGCTTGCATTTGTTCGATTAGCTACAATTTTTGCCGCACCCAAAATGCTGATCATTTTTTTGTCTGCAGCATTTTTTTCTTGGCGATCTTTTAAGCCCTGTGAGGCTGCCGCCAATAATGCACCTACAACGACCACCATTACAATAGCGAAGGTGAAGGTATATTTGTTACTGTTTTTATCGATTGCCATGTCTGTGTATTAAGCCGTTTGTAATCGTTTCATTCTACGCTTTATATTTGCTGCTACTACATAGTGATCTACTAATGGTGCCATAGTATTCATGAATAGTATAGCCATCATAATACCTTCTGGGTAAGCTGGGTTTACTACCCGAATTAAAATAGCTAATAAACCAGTTAAAAATCCGTAAATCCACTTACCTCTATTAGTTTGAGCTGCAGATACAGGATCTGTAGCCATGAATACTAAACCGAACATAAAACCACCCATTACTAATTGTTGTACTGCAGGTACGGCCATGTATAAGTTGTCTGCTGCTTCTGCAAAGCCATTAAATATAAGGCCCATGGCGTATCCACCGATCAACATACTAAGCATAATTCTCCATGAGCCAATACCAGACACAACCAATACCATAGCTCCTATTAATATAGCTAGTGTAGAGGTTTCTGCAATGGATCCAGGTATTGTACCAATGAAACTTTCCATAATAGAAGGAATTGCATTTACGCCTCCTTCAATAACATTTGCTAGAGGAGTAGCACCAGAGTAACCATCTACAGCAGTTTCTCCACCTAAGGACACCCATACTTTATCTCCAGACATCATTGTTGGATAGGCGAAAAATAGGAAAGCACGTGCGGTTAATGCAGGATTCCAGATATTCATACCTGTTCCACCAAACACTTCTTTACCAATTACAACTGCAAATGCAACTGCTATGGCTAGCATCCATAAAGGTAAATCTGCTGGCATAACCATAGGAATTAATAAGCCTGTTACAAGGTAGCCTTCGTTTACTGAGTGACCCCTGTTTATTGCAAATGCAAATTCAATAGCGAGACCTACACCATACGAAACTACAATCATTGGTATTACTTTGGTTGCACCATATAATACACAGGAAATAAGGTCAGGCTGTAAAGTGCCGATGGCTATAAAGTGTTGATATCCTACATTCCATATTCCAAACAATAAAGCCGGTAATAGTGCAAGTATTACTGTAACCATTGTCCGCTTCAAATCAATTGCGTCGCGCATGTGAGCACCAGTGTGAGATGTGTGGTCTGGAACAAATAAAAATGTTTCGAAGGCGTCGTACGCTGGGTAAAATTTTTCAAGCTTGCCACCGTCAACAAAGTGAGGTTTTACCGTGTCTAATATATTTTTGAATAATTTCATGGTCTTGTCTTTAGCTACATTCTATTCTTACTAACTCTAAACCTTCTCGAAGAATTTGTTGAACAGGCATTTTAGAAGTGCAAGAGAATTCGCATAGTGCAAAATCTTCTTCAGCTACTTCATATATACCAAGGTTTTCCATTAACTCGATATCTCCAACCATAATGGCTTTTATAAGATGTTGAGGATAGACGTCCATTGGAAGAACTTCTTCGTACTGTCCAGTAACAACATAGGCGCGTTCTTCGCCATTCATGTTGGCTGATATTGCATATTCTTTTTTAGGATTGAGCCAAGAGAAAAGAGTTCTCGATAACGAAAACTTATTAAAGCTAGGTAGAAGCCAGCCTAAAAAATCTTGCTCTTTCCCTTCTGGAATAACACAAATTTCATTATGGTAGAATCCTAAATGACCATCCGCAGGAATTTGAGTTCCTGTAAGCACGTTACCACTTATGTATCTGCTTTCTCCTTCTTTGATATTCCCTTCAGTCATCTTAGAAATTGATGCCCCTTGAAGAGTCCTGTAATAACGTGGTTTTTCTACTTGAGATCCTGACAAAGCAATTAGCCTTGAGGCATCGTATATTCCTTTAGAGAATAAACGCCCTATTGCGATAACATCCTGAGGATACATATACCAAACAACTTCACCTTTATTAATAGGATCAATGTGATGAATTTGTACACCTACATTACCTGCAGGGTGTGGTCCTGATATATGATTGATTTGCACACCTTTAGCACTTGTAAATACCGATGATGAATTTGCATTACCATCTATGTTTAAGTGGGTAGTCCCATCAGTTAGCTTTGATATTATGTCTAATCCTGCTTGAAATTCTTCCTCCATTCCGTGAAGAATAAAATCATTGTCGCAGGCTAGTGGAGCAGAATCAAATGCAGAAATGAAAATTGATTTCGGCATGTCTTTAGGATTTGCAATTACAGCAAATGGTCTTTGTCTCACAAATGGCCATAGTCCCGAAGATAACATCTGTTCAATGATTTGATCACGACTTAAACTAGTTGCTTTAGATTTTGCAAATTCTTTGTAGTTAATCTCGGCTTCTGCTTTGACAACTATTTCTAAAATTTTTCTTTTGGCACCTCGGCGAATTTCCTTGATTTCACCACTAACTGGAGAAGAAATGAGTACGGAAGGATTCTCTTTGTCAAAAAATAAAGATGATCCAGCTAAAACTTTGTCTCCAACTTTAACAGTTAGTTTTGGGGTTAATCCCATAAAATCACTAGGCTTTACAACGTAATGATCTGAGGTGGGAATATTGGCGTAAACACGATCTGCTGTACCTTTTAACTTGATGCTAACGCCTTTCTTGATACGAATGTCTTTAGACATGCCTGTATGAGAGATTGATTAATCTTAATTTTGAAATGCAAAAATAGGTATTTTAAGGCGTTTAATAATTAGCCTACTTTTAAAAATTTAAGTTCGATTTATTAATTTAGAATGAATATAAATAATTGTTTTTTCATGTATCAAATTTTCGTAAGCAAAATTCGAAATATTATTTATTTTATGCATTGTTTCTTTAATGAATTACAATAAATTTGAATGTTGTGTTTATCTTATGAAAAAATATAGAAACAGGTACATATTTTTAGGGTTGCTATTTTTGAATGGCATTATTTTAAAAGGACAGCCAGAGTGGTCAGTAGGAGATTACTTGTCCGATAGTTTATATGATAATAATATTTATACATGCATACTGAGTCCAAACGAGAGTCTAATAGATTTTCCTGCTATACCCTTAAATAGCGTCGATCAATTGCGCCTACAGTTTGACGATTTTGATATAGAATCAAAAGATTATTTGTATCGCTTTGTACACTGTAATGCGGATTGGACAGTTTCCGATTTATACAATAATCAGTTTATCGATGGTTTCTCAGACAATTATATAAACAATTATGATTTTTCATTCGGCACTAAAACGTCATATGTACATTATGAATTATTATTTCCGAATAATGATGTATCCTTTTTGTTGAGTGGTAATTATGTGTTGTGTGTTTACGATAGTGAAAATCCAGACCAACCCATTTTCACTAAACGATTTATGGTTTATGACAATTCTATATTGGTTGGTGCAAAAGTAAAGCAAGCCACTTTCGCAAAAAATAGATACACCGATCATGAGGTTGACGTGGTAGTAAACTTCACAAATGTGAATTATGTTTATCCTATACAAGACGTAAATGTAGTAATATATCAAGGGCATCAATGGAGTAATTTTGTTTCTAACCTAAAGCCAAGTTATATTGAGTCCAAGCGTTTAGAGTATGATCATGAAGATGAAACTAGTTTTTCTGGAGGGAATGAATATCGATTTTTTGATACAAAATCTATTCGATTTTATACTGAGAGAGTGTATAAAATAGAACAGGGTACCATGGATAACGTTATTTTATATACTGATTTTCCCTGGAGAAATAAGACGTACAGTATTTATCCTGACATTGAGGGTTATTATGTGCCTAATATTTTGGAGCGTAAAGATGTTAATACACAAGCAGATTATGTGAAAGTTGACTTTAGTTTGAAACAAAAGCCATTTTCTGAGATAGGTGATTTATATGTTTATGGAGGACTTACTAATTGGTCGCTTGATGAAAATGCAAGAATGACTTACAACGAGCGAAATGAATGTTATGAAACCAGCTTGATTTTAAAACAAGGTTATTATAACTATACCTACATGTTTGTTTCTGAGCAAGATGGTGTCATGTCTCAAACAGCTGTGGATGGAGCATACTTTGAAACAAGTCAAGATTACCATGTGTTCGTATATCTTTACGACCATCAATTAGGGTATGATAGATTACTAGGTATGTCCAAAGTATCTACAAAAGATATTTTTTAAGAAATGCGTATTTATCAATGTAAATCAGACGTAGATTTTGAGGTCGCCAAGAGGCTTACAGAAGATTATATGAGATGGCTGAAAATTGATTTATGCTTTCAAGATACAGTTAAAGAATTTAAGGAATTCTCTAAAATGTATGGCGCCGAAAGGGGTTGTTTTTTATACGTAAAACATCAGGGTTGTATTGCAGGAGGTGTGGGGTTTAGGATGTATTCTAATGATGTTTGCGAAATGAAACGTTTATTTGTTCGTGACAAATTCAGAGGTCGCGGTTACGGAAAATTCCTATGTATAAATCTCATCGAGCAGGCAAAATTATTTGGGTATAAGTATATGGTATTAGATACAGTATCGCGATTAAAATCGGCCAATGCCTTGTATGAGTCTCTAGGTTTTTATGATATTCCAGCATATTATGACAATCCAGAAAAAACAGTCCGGTATATGAAAAAAAGTATTATGTGATTGGATGTGACATAGGGATACAATAGTAAAAACCTTATAGTTTGTCTATTAAAATAACAAATTCTCTAAATTTTAATCCATACTTTTTTTAATGTGTTATTTTTAGATAGAGTTTATTATTTTTACGGAGCAAAAAATAGAACTAATAAAAATTAATATAGAATGGGGAAAGGTTTCTTTCAAGTACCAATAGCTTCGTGTGAGCCAGTACAATCGTTTTCTGCTGGTAGTGCAGAGCGCGAACAAACAATAGCAGCCTATGAGCAAATGATGAGTGAGAAAATTGATATACCCATGTATATCGGTTCAGAGCTTGTGCGCACTAATGACTTGGTGCCAATGAGTCCACCTCACAAGCATCAACACGTGGTTGGACACTACCATAAGGGAAATGCCAGTCATGCAAAAAAAGCTATTGGGTCGGCACTTGCAGCTAAAAAGGACTGGGAAAATATGAAGTGGGAACATAGAGCTTCAATTTTCTTAAAAGCTGCTGATTTATTAGCAGGCCCTTTCCGTGCACGAATGAATGCAGCTACCATGATTGCTCAATCAAAGAATGTGCATCAAGCAGAAATTGATGCAGCTTGTGAAATGGTTGACTTCTTTAGATTTAACGTTCAGTATATGACTGATATCTTTATGGAGCAGCCAGAATCTTCTGATGGTATCTGGAACCGAATGGAGTTTAGACCTTTAGAGGGTTTTGTATATGCAATAACACCATTTAATTTCACTTCAATTGCCGCCAATTTATGTGCAGCTCCTGCAATGATGGGAAATACAGTTGTCTGGAAGCCTTCAGATTCTCAGATATATTCTGCACAGGTGATTGTTGACCTTTTTAAAGCTGCAGGCTTGCCAGATGGGGTTATTAATGTTGTCTATGGGGATCCTGTAGAAATTTCTAATGAAGTTTTTTCTAGTCCAGATTTTGCTGGCTTACATTTTACAGGCTCTACAACAGTATTTAAAAATTTGTGGAAACAGATTGGTAACAATATCCATACATACAAGACGTATCCTCGAATTGTTGGCGAGACTGGTGGTAAAGATTTTATTATGGTACACAAATCTGCTGAACCAAAAGAGGTAGCGACAGCAATTGTTCGTGGAGCTTTTGAATTTCAAGGTCAAAAGTGTTCTGCCGCTTCACGTGCATATGTTCCCGCTAATTTATGGGAGCAAGTTTCTACATACGTGAAAAAAGATTTAGCTTCAATCACTATGGGTGATCCAGGTGATTTATCAAATTTTGTTAACGCAGTGATTCATGAAGCTTCATTTGATAAAATCACTTCATATATCGATGCAGCAAAATCTGATTCAGATGCAGAAATAATTGCTGGTGGAAGCTATGATAAGTCAGAAGGCTACTTTGTAGAACCCACAGTGATACTTGCAAAAACACCAAAGTATACAACTATGGAAACCGAATTGTTTGGTCCTGTAATTACTATTTATGTATACGATGAAAACGAGTTTGAAGCAACTTTAGATTTGGTTGATTCTACATCAGAATATGCACTTACCGGAGCTATCTTCTCTAAAGATAGATATGCTATTGAATTGGCTTCAGAAAAATTGAAGAATGCAGCAGGTAATTTTTACATCAATGATAAGCCAACAGGTGCTGTTGTTTCTCAACAGCCATTCGGTGGTGCTCGTGCTTCCGGGACTAATGATAAGGCTGGTTCTGTATTGAACTTGTTAAGGTGGGTTTCTCCTAGAACAATCAAAGAAACTTTTGTGCCGCCAACAGATTACAGGTATCCATTTCTTAGGTAGGTTGTAATCTTCTTACAATAATCATATTAAACTCTGGTTATGCTGCATATGTTTGTAGTTCAAATCAGAGTTTTTTAAATGTGGACTTAAATTCATTAGATGAGTAAACATATGCAACAACCTAATAATCCAATGCATGGGGTAAAGCTTATAGATATTTTGGAGTATTTAGAAGGGGTGTATGGTTGGAAGGGCTTAGGTGAGCGATTAAAAATCAATTGCTTTCTTAATCGACCAACCATGAAATCAAGTCTAAAATTTCTTAGAACAACACCTTGGGCAAGAGATAAGGTAGAAAGTCTTTACAAGAAAACAAGAGGTATTATGAATTAATCTGTAGCAAAAATATCTAGTAATTAATGTTGAATACTAATATTGATTATGATTATGTTTTGCCTTTAATTAATTCATAATTAGCATTATTCTTTTTTCTTAAATTTGCAAATATCAAATAGATAGTTATTAATTATGGCATCATCAAGAAATAAAGAGTTATCCTTTCAGGATTTTCGCCAAGAGGTTTTAGCTGATTACCGGTTGGCTTACGAAAGTAGAGAAGCAAGTTTGCTAGGGAGAAGGGAAGTGCTTACGGGTAAGGCTAAGTTCGGTATTTTTGGTGATGGAAAAGAGCTTGCTCAAATAGCTATGGCTAAGGTTTTTCGAGATGGTGATTTCCGTTCTGGATACTATCGCGATCAAACTTTCATGATGGCTATAGATCAGATGTCTGTTCGAGAAATGTTTTCAGCACTATACGGTCATGCCGATGTAGATCTAGAACCCGCTTCAGGAGGGCGCCAAATGGGTGGGCATTTTTCAACTCGTAGTTTGAATCAAGATGGAAGCTGGAAGAATTTGATGAATCAAAAAAATTCTTCATCTGATATTTCTTGCACATCTGGACAAATGCCTAGATTATTAGGATTGGCACAGGCATCAAAAGTTTACCGCAACAATAAATCCCTTAAAGAGTTAACGAAGTTTTCCAGTAATGGGAACGAAATTGCTTTTGGAACTATAGGGAATGCGAGTACATCTGAAGGGCCCTTTTTTGAAGCAATAAATGCTGCAGGAGTATTACAAGTACCTATGATAATGTCTGTTTGGGATGATGGTTATGGAATATCTGTTCCTGCAAAGTATCAAACTACTAAAGAAAGCATTTCAGAGATATTAAAAGGCTTCCAAAGAGACAAGAATGGAGAAGGTTTTGAAATATTACGTGTCAAAGGATGGGATTATCCTGGTCTGATTGAAGCCTATCAAAAAGCAGAAAGAATTGCTCGTGAAGAACATGTTCCTTGTTTGATACATGTTCTAGAAGTTACTCAACCACAAGGGCATTCTACTTCTGGTTCCCATGAAAGATATAAGTCAGAAGAACGCTTGCAGTGGGAAATTGATTTCGATCCTATAAAGAAGATGGAGGTGTGGATGTTAGAATCAAATATTGCTAGCCAAGATGAGTTTGATGCCATTGCTAATGAATCGAAAAAGAAAGTGAGATTGGCAAAAGGTGAGGCGTGGAAAGCATATATCACACCTATATTAAAGGAGCAAAAAGAAGTTATAGCGCTCTTGAATAGTATGGCAGAAAATAGTTCTAACAAGGTTTTCATACAAAAACTTGCTTCTGATTTAAATGCTAATAATGAGCCTATTCGAAAAGACTTGTTCAATACCGTTCGAAAAGCATTAAGAATGGTAAGAACTGAAGAGTTGATATCCAAAAAGAATTTGATTAACTGGCTCAATCGAGAAAAGCTAGTCAACTACAATCGATACAGTTCCCATTTATACTCAGAGTCTAATTTTGCTTCACTAAAAGTAAAAGAAGTATTACCAGTATACACCGATACTGAAGAGGTTGATGCGCGATTAATTATTAGAGATAATTTTGATGCTATTTTGAGTACAAGACCAGAAACATTAATTTTTGGTGAGGACTCTGGAAATATTGGAGATGTAAATCAAGGTCTCGAAGGCATGCAAGAAAAGTATGGAGAGTTAAGAGTGTCTGATGCTGGCATTAGAGAGGCAACTATACTAGGGCAAGGTATTGGTATGGCAATGCGTGGGCTTAGGCCTATTGCTGAGATTCAGTATTTAGACTACCTATTGTACGCTATCCAGATAATGAGTGATGATTTATCTACGATTCACTACAGGACTAAAGGAGGTCAAAAAGCACCGTTAATTGTTAGAACCCGCGGGCATAGATTAGAGGGTATATGGCATTCAGGTTCTCCTATGGGTATGATTGTTAATTCGCTTAGAGGTGTAAATGTTCTTGTGCCTAGAAACATGACTAAAGCAGCAGGATTTTATAACACAATGCTACAGTCTGATGATCCAGCATTAATAATTGAATGTTTAAATGGGTATCGTTTAAAAGAGAGAATGCCATCTAACATTGGTGAATTTAGAACTCCTGTAGGTATTCCTGAGGTCACCAAAGAAGGAGCAGATATAACCGTTGTAACATATGGCTCTACTTGGCGATTAGTAATGGAGGCAGCACATGAACTTGAGCTAGTTGGTATTTCACTCGAAGTTATAGACGTACAATCTTTAATTCCTTTTGATGTGAATCATCAGATTGTAAGTAGTATTGCCAAAACAAATAGAGTATTATTTATTGATGAGGATGTTCCTGGTGGAGCTTCTGCTTATATGATGCAGAAGGTAGTTGAGGAGCAGAAAGCATATTTTCATCTAGATAGCCAACCTAAAACATTAACATCAAAAGCCCATAGACCTGCTTATGGTACTGATGGAGATTATTTTTCTAAGCCTAGTGTAGATGACATTTTTGATGCAGCTTATGAAATGATGCGTGAGGTAGATCCTGAAAATTATCCAACATTATATTAGTGAGAATCAAGCAAGTATACCGAAAAAATTATTTTTTATTTGTTAAACCTTTCTTTAACATGCTTAGCTATGGGTATTGAAGACCCATCTTCATCGATTCGACAAAACAGCATTCTTGTGCTAAGTGCCAGTTTTTCATTTCTCGTGTAAACACTATATCTTCTAACTTCAATTGAAATGGTAATAGTAGAATTACCGATTGCAGTCACTTTTCCATAAATCTTGATAAGATTATTGACCTTTATTGGTGTTAAGAAAGTAACCTCCTCCATTTTTAGAGTTACCATTAATGGGGTAAAACAAAATTGTGTTGCTAAAGTGACTCCTGCCTCATCAACCCAGCTTAATAGAGTTCCGCCAAACAGATTGCTATGAACTCCTATATCTCCTTTTTTACATACTTTGGTGGAAATTAATTCCATACACTTAATTTAATTTGTAGAAACATTTGTTTACTCCTGAATTATGATAAATGGATTTAAATTCTGAGATACTATAGTTGTAATATTTCACCCGATTGTCGGTTAAGTTTTTTAATTCGGTAATGGTGCTTTTGCTTGCATCAAAATAAAACTCTGATACCGTTTCTATACAATGCTCTGTGTGAATTAATTCTCCGTACATATAATGTTTCTTTTGTGTTTTTTTAGGTCCTTAGTGCATGGGCTAAGCAGGCAATTTTTATTGGAATTGTTTCTGTAGTCTGCCGCTAAACACGTAGTACGTGAAATTATTTTAGCCTTTGCCCAATGCATTTCAGGACAGTGAATGATTAACTAAACAAATAGATGAAGATTTATACCCTATAGATATATTTCTTTCTTATAAATTTGCTTTTGTAAAATTCGTTAAATTGTTATTAATAAAGAAATATATTTATAAAATGATGTTATTTTAATGATATTCGTTATTTTTAATCATTATTAAGTGATATTATTATTTTTTAAACTCATCATAATCTATGAAAAACGGAATTGACAAGGTAGACTTGCAAATTATAGCTCGATTGGCATCAAATTCTAAGATATCTTTCACTGATTTAGCTGCTCAAATACTTGTTTCACCTAGCACAGTTCATGTGAGAGTGAAGAAATTAGAAGATTTAGGAGTAATTAAAAACTTTACCATTAATATCGATTATAAGATACTTGGTTTTTCATTCACTTCTTATTTAGGAATTTTTTTAGACAAGGCAACGAGTTTTGAAAAAGTAATAAACTCTCTAAAAAAAATACCACAGATTACTGTTATCGATTTTACTACTGGCCAATTTAGTTTATTTTGTAAAGTAAGAGCACTAGATTCATCTGATGCAAGAGAAATACTAAGAAAAATTCACCTCATAAATGGTGTCCGGAGAACAGAAACATTTATTTCTATGGAAGAAATACAAAATAATAAAGTTTCATTAATAGATTCTATACCAAAGGGGAAGTACTAGTTATAATATGTATATTTAAAACTTTAATTGCAGGCTCTATTCTTAGTGATATGAAAACAACAGAAGAAGATAGTTTATACGATGATTTAGAACATCAATCTATCACTAACTTGCTGTTAGGTATAAATAAAGAAGATCAGAAAGTTGCAATTGCTGTTGCTAGTCAGCTTCAAGCAATTGAGTTACTCTGTCGAGAAGTTTTGATTAGGATGCGTCGCGGAGGAAGACTTTTTTACATCGGTGCAGGCACTTCTGGTAGATTAGGAATACTTGATGCGTCGGAGTGTCCGCCTACTTTTGGTGTACCTCACGATAAGGTCATAGGAATTATTGCAGGAGGGGATGGCGCCATAAGAAATGCTGTAGAGTTTGCAGAAGATAGTACTACTCTTGCTTGGAAAGATTTATGCTCCTATGGTATAACTGAGTTGGACTCAGTCATTGGAATCGCTGCTTCAGGAACTACACCTTATGTAGTGTCTGGTCTTAAATCTTGTAGAGATAATAATATTCTTACTGGATCTATTACTTGTAATATAAACTCACCAATAGCTCAAGTATCTGAATTTCCTATAGAAGTAGTTGTAGGACCAGAATTTATTACAGGCTCAACTCGAATGAAAGCTGGAACTGCTCAAAAGTTGGTGCTGAATATGATATCAACCTCTTTGATGATAAAATTGGGAAGAATAAAAGGAAATAAAATGGTAGATATGCAGTTGAGTAATAATAAACTTGTAAATAGAGGTGCGAGAATGGTCGCGTCTCAAACTGGTTTAGAGCCAAATGAAGCTGAAAAATATTTGTTAGAATACGGTTCTGTAAGAGCTGCTGTAAATGCATTCAATAATGGTTGATAAAGAAAAACTAATTAAAGGATTAAGTTATTTAGCCTATTCCTTTCCCTTTATTTTTGGTGGTCCTATGCTTATGCACTACGCATTGCAATTAAGTAGTACCTTGTACATAGTTATAGCAGGCTTATTAATGCTTACAGCTATGTTTTTGGGAGCTAAAGGGATTATGACCATCTTAGGATCTGTATTTGGAAAAAGAAAATAATATGACATTTAAAGAACTCAATTTTCATACAGACATTCAAGAGGGCTTAGATGCCATGTATTTTGAAAAACCAACACCCGTTCAGGAGCTAGCTATTCCTGTAATTATGAATGGGCGTGACATTATTGCTTGTGCTCAGACAGGTACCGGGAAAACAGCAGCATTTTTATTGCCTGTACTCAATGAGTTACACAAAGTAAAAAAGAAGAAGATAAGAGCGATAATTATTGCTCCTACTCGTGAATTGGCCCAGCAGATTGATCAACAATTCGATGGGTTTTCTTATTTTGCTGCAGTTAGTTCTCAAGCTGTATATGGTGGGGGAGATGGTAAAACTTGGTCTCAACAGTCATCTTCGTTAGAAAAGGGAACAGAGGTGATAATTGCCACGCCCGGGAGATTACTATCATTTTTATCGTTGGCAAAAATTGATCTTTCAGGCGTAGAGTATCTTATATTAGATGAAGCTGATAGAATGTTAGATATGGGTTTTCATCATGATATTATGCGTATTGTTGATAAGTTACCAAAGAAGAGGCAAACATTACTTTTTTCTGCTACAATGCCACCGAAAATTGTGAAACTTGCACAAAATATTCTTCATAATCCTGCAAGAGTAAATGTTGCAATATCAAAGCCTGCAGAAACCATAAGGCAAGAAGCTTACTTATCTTATGACAATCAAAAGGCTCCTTTAGTTGCTCATATACTTAAGGAAATGGATTTTGAATCGGTTATTATCTTTTCATCTACCAGAAAAAACATAGGTATCATTCAGCGCGAGCTCAAAAAACAAGGAATCCATTCTAAAGCTATGTCTTCAGATCTAGATCAACAAGAGCGAGAGCAAGTGATGAATCAATTTAAAGCTAAGAAATTTAAAACACTAGTAGCTACTGATATTGTTTCTAGAGGAATAGATATTAAGGAAATTTCTTTGGTTATTAATTATGATATTCCTTCTGATGCTGAAGATTATATTCATAGAATTGGCCGAACAGGAAGAAATTCTTCTGAAGGGCATGCCATAACTTTTATTAATGATAGAGATCAGATATTATTCTTTAATATCGAGGCTTTAATGGATAAGGTGGTAGATAAGTTGCCACTCCCTTCGCATTTAGGTAATGCGCCTTTGTACGAGCCTGAAAAAAAGCGTAAAAAACCTAATAAAAATAGGAACAAGAATAAACGATCTAATTTTAAATTTAAGGATAAAACTAAATTCAAAAAGAAATCATAATCTCGTCATTAGTTTACTTCTTTTTTTTTGGTAAACGTATACCGTCTTTATCGATAATAATCATTTTATCTCTGTAAAGATTTCCGATTGCTTTTTTGAAAACTTTCTTACTCATCTCCAACTCTTGATAGATGTCTTCTGGTGCAGATTTGTCATGAAGAGCAATATACCCATCAGCATCTTCTAATGCTTCAATGATTTGTGATCTTGCATCTTTAACTTCTTCAACGCCTCTTTTTTGAAGACTTACATCGATCTTTCCATCTTCATTACGAATACCTTTTATATAACCTTTGGTTTTTTGCCCCTCACTTATGGATTGGAAGATTTCGTTGTGATAGAGTAGCCCCCAGAACTCATTGTTTACAATTACTCTGACTCCTAATTCTGTTTCATCACAAATTAATAAGTCTACCTCTTGTCCAACCTCTAGGTTTTCTCCCTCATTATGCAAGTGTCTATGAACTTTTGCTGTAGCTGCAATACGATCTGTTTGCTCATCTATGTAGGCGTACACCAAGTAGTAACCTCCAAGTTCCATAAGTGCCCGCTGTTGAGAAATAGGTACAAATAGGTCTTTAGGTAAACCCCAGTCAACAAAAGCACCATAAGATTCAACTTTATTCACTGTGAGGTAGGCGAATTCGCCTATTTTGATATATGGTTCTAGACGGGTAGCAATGATCCTATCTTCTGAATCTCTGTAAATAAAAACATCTAAATAATCACCTACTTCTACTCCTTTAGGTACATAGCGTTTTGGTAACAATATTCCTCCATACTCGCGATCTTCGTTATCTAAAAATAGCCCTATTTCTGATGCTCTAGCAACTTCTAAATTAATATGTTTTCCTACGATACTCATCTTATAAATACCCAGTCGTTACCTTTTGATAGTTGTTCGCTATATGTGTACCCGCCGAGATTAAATTTCTTAATGTCTTCAATATCCGAGACTTTGTTTTGTGCCATGTAGCGAACCATCATGCCTCTGGCTTTTTTTGCAAAGAAACTCACTACTTTATATACGCCATTTTTCTCATCTTTAAAGATGGGAGTAATAACTCGTGCTTTTAGTGTTGTTTTGTCAACGACCTTAAAATATTCGTTAGAAGCCAAATTGATAATCCATTTACTATCTTTCTTATTAAGTTCTTTTGCAATCTTAGCTCCCCAAAATTCGTAAAGGTTTTTACCTTTATTGTTTTGAAGTTTAGTTCCCATTTCTAGTCTATAAGCTTGCATAAGATCAAATGGTTTGAGTAAGCCATATAATCCTGAAAGAATACTGAGGTGAGTTTGTGTGTAATTTAACTCTTCATTACTTAAAGTAGTAGCTTCTATGCCAGTGTATACGTCGCCTTTAAAAGAAAATATAGCAGCCTTTGAATTATCTGTCGTGAAAGGAAGTCTCCAATTAGAATATCGTTCTGCGTTAAGTGATGCAATTTTGTCACTTACTTTCATTAGTTTCTGAATATCAGTACTAGTCAATTTCACAAGTTCTTTTACAAGTTCTTGAGCTTCTGATAGAAATGGTGATTGGCTATGATTTATTTCAAAACCTTGCTTTTCCATATCTAGTGTTTTCGCGGGAGAAATAATTATATGCATAAATGTGGTTTATACAAAAGTAAAGAAATTGAATGAAGCACTAAGATGAATATCTTTTTATATTTGTTTAAAATTCACTAGAATGAAAAAAACCTTATTACTTCTGTCTTTTAGTATTGTTTTGTTGGCTTGTTCGGGGTCAAAGAAGATGTATAAAAAAGGACTTGCATTTGAGCAGCAGGGTATGTATGTGGAGGCTGCATCGTATTATTTGAATGCTCTTCAAAGAAAGAGTAATAATATAGACGCAGCTATTGCTTTCAAGAGAACTGGTCAGTTAGTTATAGACGACTATTTAGCTGAATTTTTTAAACTACATAATTTAAACCAGTACAAAGAAGCTGTATATAGTTATCTAAAAGTTAAAGAATATCAGACTTCAGCAAGTCGTTACTCTGTTCAATTAGATGTTCCTGCTTATTATTTTGATTACTACAAACAAGACGTAGAGGTTTATTTAGATGATTTGTATCAAAAAGCCATATCGCACTTAGATAAAGAGGACTTTGATGCAGGTATCTCCATCTTAGATGAGATAATAAGTTTAAATCCTAACTATAAAGATGCAGGTGAACTAAAAACATTTGCGAGGTTAGAGCCTATATATCGGAAGGCGAATAAAGCATTGGAGCAGAATAAGTATAGGGAAGCATATTATTTATTTAAAAAAACGAATTCTTACAAAGAAACAGATAAACTTATTGCATATGCCCTAAAGGAAGGACAATATCCTATAGCTATGTTAGCCTTCGAGAATGCAACAAACGTCAAGAACTTGCACAAAGCATTTGAGTCACAGTTCTTAAATCTGTTAGTGAAAAATAAAAATCCTTTTATTAAAATTATTGACAGAGTTCACATAGAGTCTATAATCGCGGAACAAGAATTAGGTCTTAGTGGGATAGTTGATGCTCAGACAGCAGCTCAAGCAGGTGATCTTTTTGGAGCTAAAGCATTATTGATAGGTCGTTTGGTAAGTATTGACATTCAAAAAACAAAATTAAAACCAACCCGGAAAAAAGGTTGGGAATCTTACGCAAAAAAGTATTACAATCCAAGTACTAAAAAGCACGATATAGTTACTAAATATAGAAAGGTATTTTATGACGTATACAAAGGAGAGAACTCTGTTGTGTTAAGTATAGAATATAAATTAATTTCCACTGAAACAGGTGAAATTCTTGCAACCGATTTAGTAAATAGTACCAAGATACATAGTGTTGCTTATGCTACATTTGATGGTAATAATAATAACTTAATACCTGGAGATTGGGTATCTCAAGATAAAGATAGTCCTGAAGATGTCCGTTACGACAGTAATAAAGATAAAAGACGGTTGTCTGACTTACTTAAATCTTCAAGAGATCTACAGACTGTAGAGGCACTTAAAATTTCTGCTTTAAAAGAGGTTAGTGCCATGGCTGTTGATGAGATTAACTCATACAACCCCGAAGAGAATTAATGAGAAATCTAATCGTTTTATTTATGCTTTTCATCTCTTGTACTTCATCACAACAGGTACAAGAAACTCAATCTGTTAAGAAGCCAAATTGGGTGTTGTCTCGCCCTATTTCTGATTTTGATTACATAGGAATTGCCAAAGCCTCTAAGAATAATGACGATTATCAGTCTGTTGCTAAAAAAAATGCTCTAATGGACCTTAGTAGTGAAATTTCTGTTCGCATTAGCAGTGAAAGTATTTTTCATCAAGTTGACAAGGGAGAGACCTACAGAGACGAATTCCAGTCTTTAATACAAATGGAAACTCATAAAGATTTAGAAGGATATAGGTTAGTTAATAGTTGGGAAGATGAAAACAATTACTACTTGTATTATAGTTTATCTAAGTCGTTATGGGAACAAATTAAGGATAAGCGTAGGCAAAAATCCTTAGATCAAGCCTATTCATTTTATCAACTTGCCTTAAAGTCAGATCCGAAAAATGACTTTGTTAACCGTGTGCATTATGCATTAAAAGCTTTAGATAAGCTTAAAATGCATATGCATGATATTTTAAATCATCCAAAACTGAGCAAACCAATAGATGTATTATGTTTTGAGTTGTTGTCTGAGGCTCATTCTTCAATCAATTTTTCAATTCCCGAAAATCAACAACACCGAAATATTATTCTTATGGGGAATGATATATCAGATGAGCACTTTATTGTTGACGTGGAAATTTCACAATTACCCTTTAGGGTGAGAAGTTCTATTCAAGGTGTACCAGATCGTGTGTTTTCAGATCAAAATGGAAAGATTTCAATGAATGCTTCCTCTATTGATGTTCATAGGAAGAACCATTTTATTCGTATTATTTTAGACTGGGAATCGCTTATTTGGACAACAACGAATGCTAAATGGATTTCTGATTTATTAGCATTTCCTGAAAAGCAATTAGAGTTAAGTGTTACAACATTATGGCCTAAGTTATCTATCAAGTCGCAAGAACTAAATCTTAATAAAGATATGGATCAAGACATTATGCGGGCCTATGCAAGTTCTTACTTTAGAAGCAAAGGTTTTGAATTGGTAGAAGATGATAGCTTTCATTATCAAATAATTATAAATGCAAATACAGCAAGAGGTTTAACCAATAATCATATGCATACCGCTTTATTACACTATACATTTGAAGTATTTGATGTAGATGGACATCTCATTTTTCAAAAGCAAATGAGAGAATTAAAAGGGGTGCAAGCTTCTTTTCCTACAGCTGGAATAAATGCTTATCAACGTTCCTTAGAAAATTTTGAATGGGACGCCTTAAGGCCTTTTATAAAATACTTAGAAGGGAATATTAATACTCAACACTAGATATCCTAATTATGTCTTTACCTATTATTAAACTGAATGATGCAAGAATTTACCAAAAAGATCATTTGGTGCTTTCTAATGTCTCATTTGAATTGTATCAGGGAGAGTTTATATATTTAATTGGCAAAACTGGCTCTGGGAAATCAAGTTTGTTTAAAACACTTTACGGTGATTTACCTTTACAAGAAGGAGAGGGCAGTGTTGTGTCTTACGATTTAGTTAGTCTCAAAGAAAGGGATATACCTTATTTACGACGTGGTATTGGTGTCGTCTTTCAAGATTTTCAATTGCTCTCAGATAGAACAGTAAAAGATAATTTACATTTTGTTCTTAAGGTTACAGGTTGGTCTGAAATGTCAAAAATTAATAATAGAATAAATGAAGTGTTAGAACAAGTTGGTATGGCTAATAAAGGGTACAAAATGCCCCATGAACTATCTGGAGGTGAACAGCAACGGGTGGCTATTGCAAGATCGTTATTAAATGAGCCAGATTTATTGCTGGCTGATGAGCCAACTGGGAATTTAGATCCAGAAACCTCTAGAGAAATTATGAAGGTTCTTAAAGCTATTCAAGATAAAGGAAAGGCGATATTTATGGCTACTCATGATTATTCATTGATTAAAGATTTCCCTTCTCAGATCATCAAATGTGAGGATGGTACAGTTAAGTCTGTTCAATTAGAATTTTGATAAGTTTTTGAGCTTCATCAGAGGTGTTAAACATAGCTAGGTTCTTTTTCCGATTGTTGATGTCCTCAGCCGTCCAACTTAATTCTTCTATATTTTTCAAGGATTGAATCCATTCTTTTGCAGAATCTGCAATAATGCAAGTATTTTCTAATCCTGTATTTGCAACCATATGTGTGTTAGCAATACAGTGTCTACCAACATATAAAGATTTTAAAAGTTTGAGTTTAATACCAGTATCTTGAAAGGTAGGAAGTACATGCACATGAGCTTGTTTTAAGAGCTGATTTAATAATTTATTTTGCGGATTTTCTACCAGTCGAATATTTGGATATTTTAAAACAATCTTCCTTAGTTTAGAGCTAGGTCGTTTGCCTGTAATCACTAGATTAATGTTTAGGTGTTTAAATACTTTATTAATTAAAAATAATACTGCGTCTTCATTTTCTGAAACACTTAGATTGCCATGATATACGGCATATTCTCCCTTTCCTAGTATACTGCTAACTTCTTTTTCTTGGTGAAAAGCTTTAATATAGTAGCTCTTAACAATGGTGTCGTAATGAAGTTTGTCTTTCATCGAAATGACTAACAGAGCATCGGCTTTTGATAAAACTGTCTCATATTTGGTTAATTTTCGATATTCTAAATAGAAATATAATTTCTTTAAGAAGTTTTTCTCTTTTAATGCCAGTTGTCTGTAATAGTCAGGTTCTACATTATGTGTTCTCACATATTGTGTATGATCTTTTAAATCGGGGTGATTTAGAAAGTAGGTGCAATGATGTCCCTCATATATAATGGGGGCCACTACTGATTTAAGATTGGTTAAAAGTTCAGGTGATTTTCTAGAATTTACAATAAATGGGTAGGTGCTAAATAGGTGTCGCCAATGCTTGTCTCTTTTGTAGTAAAATACATGTTTACATAAACCTTCTAATACTGGTTGGTGTTCTCTTCCATATTCAAAACAGTGTAAATAAATTTGAACCCCATGATTAGCTAATGCTTTTACTTTGAAGAACACATCAATTACACCACCGTAGTTCGCTGGATAAGGAATGTCAAAAGATACGATATGTAGTTTTTGCTCATTCAAACTCAGCGTAAACTTCTTCTAGATGTTTTTGTTCGTGTTCCCAATGAAGTTCTTTGGCAGCTATAGGTAAGTTAGTTGTCCAACTTGCTCTTAAGTTTTGGTCTGTTAATGCTTTTTCAATTTTTGAGGCAATGTGTTTAGGTTTATGGTTCTCTACAAATAATCCTATATTGTATTTTGTAACTATGTTTTCAACTTCGGTAACTCTTGTTGCTAATACAGGTACGCCAGCATGAATATAATCGAAGAGTTTGTTCGGTAAACTAAAGCGATAATTTATATTCGTGTTTTTGTCTAGGCTAAGACCTAGTTTAGCCTGATGTGTATATTGCATCATTTTAGCATATGGCATTCTCTGCTTAAAGATTACAGACTTTTGTAATCCGAGTTTTTTAACACTTTCTTTTAGATAAGGGATGCTGTCACCATTTCCAATAATTAGCAATAACACATGAGGTAAATATTGCATAGCTTCTACAGCCTCTTCAATACCACGATCTCTATTTATACCAGCACCTTGTGTAATAATAATAGACTTATCAGAAGGTAGGCCTAATTCTTTTTTACTGTACAATCTTTCAACATTTTCTATCATTGGCATATTTCTTATTACACGTAATTTTTTACCATACAATTCTTTATACAATTTAGCTATAGAGTAGTTTACTGTAATAATATGATTTAATTTAGGGAAGATCCATTTTTCTATGCTTGTCCAAACACTTTTCACAAAAGGTTTGTCTTGAATCTCAGGAACACCAGTGAAATATTCGTGCGAATCATAAACTATAGGTTTATTTCTAATTTTAGCCGCTAAATAGTTAGCTAGTAAAGTGTCTAAATCGTTAGAGTGTAATATGCTTACTCTTGAAAAAAGTAGTAGAAGAAAAAGTCTTAAGTTATATTCGGCATAAAATAAGACCCCTTTATTAAATATGAGCTTCATCCGTATACAACTGTAGGGTCTGCATAGCTCAATGCTGTCCGGTAATTGACGACCCACCAATAATATGTCGTATCCCAAATTTTGTAGGCTGTGGCATACTTTTTTTACCCGTTGATCGGTACTTAGGTCGTTAGTTACTGAGACAATAACTCTATTGCAGCCTTTTCTTTTCATTATCACGAAGATAGGTATTCGGGTAGCGTAAAGCAATTAATACACTGTATAGAAGTAAGTCAAATGTCTAAATTACAGTCCTAACTTTGTGTTAATCTGGTTTACAAAACTTTAGATCTTCTAAAATATTTGTAAACGTTTACGAAGGGTTTGTATAGGCTCTTGAGTAAATTGTGTTTGATGTCGTTATCTTTACCTAGGCCAAATTCAATTTTACCAACCTCATTGGAACGAATGAGTGTACCAAACAAATAATCCCAAATGGCCAATTTTGATCCTAGGTTTTTATCGAAATGTGCTTTGTTATTACTATGATGGATTTGATGTTGAAAAGGACTTATGAGAAAATATTCAAGCCAGTTGTAGTAACTTAATTTAACATGAGAATGCCTTAGGTTAGCACCAAAACTCAAAAATATAAAACTAAAAATATTTACTCCTATTAATGTTGTTTTTTGCAGCTGGAAGCCTACCAAATAGTAAAAAACTCCAGTAGTAAGACCAATGGCTATTATCGTTTTAATATTGTTGAGTACTAGTTCAATGGGATGAATACGATATTGTGTAAAAGGGTTAAGACTATCTGCAGAATGGTGTACTTTATGAAACTCCCATAAAAAAGGTACCCTGTGCATCATATAATGTATGATGTAAGTGAAAAAATCTGCTACTATTGTAAGGCAAAAAGTGTAAAGTATAATCCCCCACACATAGTTTAATCCAAAGTTTGGAAATCCAAATAAAGAGATGAGAACATCGTTTATTGTAATAGCCCATCTTTCTCCAAGAATCAATAGTGGAATAATAAATAAGACCTTTATTATGCTGTTAAATAATAAAAATCCATAATCTACTTTTGCTGAATTACTCCACCATATTTTTTTTGAAAATAAATATCGCCAAAGACTAATAGATCTTTTTTTACGATAAAATACATAGGTGGCAAGCAATCCAGAGCTCAGCAAATATGGTATATACACCCTTTTATTAGGCTCTAATAAATAGTTAATTGAGTTTAAAAAAAACTCATAAGACAACTGTAATGCGTGTTCCAACTTACTGAGTATTTGAATGTTCAAATTTACATCAATTTGTTTAATGTCCCAAGTTAGATTTAAGTCGATTAACACTAGTAATTGACGACCTATATATATCTTTGCTAAAACAATTTGTTACACTAATAAAACGCTTTATTGATGAAATCTGTTATTTGCTCTTTTTTAGTTTTTTTATCACTTTTTGTACAGGCACAAGATGTGATTCATTTAAATGCCACTTCATTTCAAGAAGTAATTCAATCTGTTGATGGAATTATTTTGGATGTAAGAACACAAAAGGAAACTCGTTCTGGTATTATTTCTGATGCCAGTATTGTTGATTATTATGATTCGGATTTTTCAAATAAAATTAAACTCATTCAAAAGGATAAACCCGTATTTGTGTATTGTAGGAGCGGTGGTAGAAGTTCAAAAGCAGCAGAACAATTACTTAAACAAGGGCAGCACCAAGTATATAATTTAATAGGAGGGATTTCGGCTTGGCAAAAAGCTAAATTACCTATAGAAAAGCACAGCTCTATTGATGATAGTGAAGACCAATTTTTAAGTCTTACCGAGTTTGATGACATAATTGTTAAAAAGAAGTTTGTCTTAGCTAACTTTTACACTCAATGGTGTGTGCCTTGTAAAAAGATGATCCCAATTTTAAATAACTTTGAGAAAATATCAACCTCAGATATTATTCGTGTCGACATAGATAGAGCAGAAGATTTATCTCAATATTACAATATTAAAGCTGTTCCAACACTTATTTTATTTTACAAGGGAAGTGAGGTTTGGCGTCATTCAGGATTCATATCCGAAGAAAGCTTAAGAGTGGCTACTTCCAATATTATAAAGAAAGCTTCCGAAAATGATTGATTTGCCCCAATAGAATTAAAAATTAAATTTTACTTACTTTAATTATATTTACAGGACATGCATCTGCAGCTTTTAGGTTCTCTTCTAGTTCTTCGTCACCTACTTTAACAGTGTAAAAACCTTTTTTATTTTTCCCGCCTATAAGTGTGCATTTGCCATCTTTCTTTGACATACGCCAACGGTCAAAAGCCAACTCTACACAGTAGTTGCAGCCAATGCATTTATCTCTTTGTTGGGTAATAATGACCATTTAACTGTCAATCATTTTAAATAATTTATCGGAAGGGCGAATTTTGTCCTCTAAGATGAAAGTACAGTCGTCACCTTTCTTAGCTTCATTTACTGGTTTGTCATTTACCCTCATTTCAGTAACTTTATGTTTTACAATACCTGTAGTTGGCCCAATAACTAAAATGTCGTCACCTATTTTTAAAGTGTGAGATTCAATTTTAAATTCAGCACATTTGGCTTTTGGGTAGTAGTGTGATCCTTTACCAAGATACAACTTCTTCTGAGGAGCTTTTGACCCCGGACCATCAGTCCATTCTCCCATTTTTTGCCCAAGATAATATCCAGGCCAAAAATCTCTATTAAAAACAGTTCGTAGTTTTTTCATCCAATTTTCCACTTTTTCAGTAGTATAGGTGCCTTCATAATAGGCGTCAATGGCTTCTCTATATGTTTCTACGGTAGTGTCTACATAATCTGCACCTTTTCCACGCCCTTCAATTTTTAACACTTGAACACCTGTATCTATAAGTTGGTCTAAAAAGTCGAGTGTGCAAAGATCTTTCGGCGACATGATATATTCGTTATCTATCAATAATTCATTGCCATCTTCTACATCAATGACCTTATATTGTCTGCGACAGTTTTGAACGCAAGCACCACGGTTTGCAGAAGCATTATTAGAGTGTAAACTAAGGTAACATTTTCCTGATACAGCCATGCATAAAGCTCCGTGTCCGAATACTTCAATTTCAACTAGGTTTCCAGATGGTCCCGTGATTTGCTCTTTTTTTACAGCATTGCAAATTTCTTTCATCTGTCGAAGACTTAGCTCTCTAGATAATACCATAACATCGGCAAAATGAGAGTAAAAACGTACAGTTTCTATATTGGTAACATTCAACTGTGTAGAAATATGTACTTCTAAACCAATAGAATGTGCATAACCAATTACGGATTGATCTGAGGCAATTATTGCAGTGATACCAGCTTCTTTGGCTTTGTTTACAACGCGCTTCATTACACTTAAATCATGGTTGTAAACTATTGTGTTAAGAGTGATGTAGGTGCGAACATTCTTAGGTTTACACCTAGATACAATTTCATCTAGGTCATCAAGGGTAAAGTTTATACTTGCCCTTGCTCGCATGTTAAGTTGTTCTACACCAAAATATACAGAATCTGCACCGGCATTTATCGCAGCTTGCATAGCAGCAAAGTTGCCAGCAGGTGCCATTAACTCAATTCTTTTCTCATTTTTCATTTTGCAAAAATAGTATAGTTTTTTTTAATAGCTAATGTGTAAATTCTGTTTTGTGGCTAAAATTATAAAAAAAAGGCAACGACCTAGGTCGTTGCCTTTTTGTGGAGATGCAGGGAATCGAACCCTGGTCCAAACAAGGAATCTGAAAGCTTTCTACATGTTTAGTATACTATTAATTTTCGTGAAAGGCCGGGAAGTATACATTCCTAAAGCCTAGCCTTATCCTTTTAATTTCGCTTCTAAGCCAAGGCTTCTTAGTTGCTAGTTCATCCTTTTTCTGATGCTCGGTGGGATGGAAGCGATAAACCTTCATCTATCCGCAGAGCAAAAGCTTGACTAATCCTAGATTAGGCAGCTAAAGCGTAGTTAGACTCGCCGTTTAAAAAAATGTGAATTTGATATTTACGAGCCATCTCACCATGCTCGACATGCTTACAGTCCTATTCATCTCGCTGTCAAAGCCAGTCATCCCCATAAAGTAAAAGAACTGCAACAAAGATAGAATAATAGCTCTAACCTTTTTAAATATCCACGAATTTCATTTTAATACAACTTGTCCATTTGATGTACTTTTTAATTGGTGTTATTCTCTTATTTATATATGAGCTACTAGAATAACATTTATTATTTTTGAAAAGCAAAAACACTAAATGCAAGATGAAGATTGGAATACTAAGAGAAGGGAAGAATCCTCCTGATAAGCGTGTGCCATTTAGCCCACAACAATGCGTAATGTTAAAGCAACAGTATCCTGAGGTAAAACTATCAGTGCAGCCTAGTCAAATACGATGTTTTAAAGATCATGAATATGAAGCCTTAGGTGTTACGCTTAAAGAAGATTTGACAGATTGCGATGTTTTACTTGGTGTTAAAGAAGTTCCTAAAGGCGATTTAATTCCTAAGAAGACATATTTCTTTTTCTCTCATACTATTAAAGAGCAGCCATATAATAGAGATTTGCTCATTAAAATGCTAGAATTGGGTATTCGAATGATTGATTACGAAACGTTGACAGATATTTCAGGCAAACGTTTGATTGGATTTGGAAGGTATGCTGGTATTGTTGGAGCATATAACGCGTTTTTAGCCTATGGTAAGCGAACTGGTTCTTTTGCTTTGAAGCCTGCATATTTATGTGCTGATAGAGCAGAAATGGAGTCCGAATTGAAGAATATAGTGTTGCCCCCTATCAAGTTAATTACTACAGGAAATGGCAGGGTAGGTAAAGGCATTATGGAGCTTATCAACACCATTGGAATAAAACAAGTTTCGAAAGAAGTTTTTACAGCTCAAAATATTAATGAGCCTGTTTTTGTAAACTTAAGTTCTTTAGACTTTAATTGTCGCAAAGATAGATCAGAATCTTCATTACCTGACTTTTACGCAAATCCCAAAGCATATAAGTCAGTTTTTATGACTTATGCAAAGCACGCCGATATATTTATTGCAGGGCATTATTATGCAGCAGATTCACCTTTTTTATTTACCAGAGATGATGCAAAGTTGCCTGAGTTTAAAATTAGAACCATTGCTGATGTCTCTTGTGATATAGATGGTCCTGTTGCATCGACTATTAGACCTTCTACTATTGAAGATCCACTTTACGGTTATCATCCACAAACCGAGAAAGAAGATATATTTGATAAATCAGATGTAATTACTGTTATGGCGGTTGACAACCTTCCATGTGAATTACCGAAGGATGCCTCAATAAATTTTGGTAAGGATTTGCTAGATACTATTATGCCATGCTTATTCGGTGATGATCCAGATAATATTTTACCAAGAGCTACTATTTGCGAGAACAAACAACTGACCAATAATTATTTATATTTAAAAAAGTATGTAAGTTGATACTTTGGCATGGTATTTGTGTATTTACAAGTGTTGTTATTCAACAACGATTTCATATCCTGGGGGGGATTGGAATATCAATGAAAAGAACGCTATTAAGCGTTCTTTTTTTTTAACCCGGTTTATAAACCTTTGATATTTCATTCAAACTTGATTTAAATTCCTTTTAGATTTTTTATTGTATTAATGGGGTTTTCAGATTTAAACACAAAACTTCCGGCAACTAATACATCTGCACCTGCATTAATTAAAGATCTCGCATTATGACTATTTACACCGCCATCAATTTCAATTAAGGTATTAGCACCTTTATTAATTATTAGTGATTTAAGTTCTTTTACTTTGTCGAATGTATTTTCTATGAATGACTGTCCCCCAAACCCTGGGTTTACAGACATAATACACACAAGGTCTATGTCTTTAATAATATCTGACAATAAATGTACAGGTGTATGCGGGTTTAAAGCAACACCAGCTTTCATATCTTCATTTTTTATAGCTTGTATGGTTCTATGAAGGTGTGGGCATGCTTCGTAATGTACAGTTAGAATATCTGCTCCAATTTTTTTAAAGGTACTGATGTATTGATCTGGATTGACAATCATTAAATGGACATCCAGAGGCTTTTGAGCGTGTTTTTTCATTGCTGCCATTACTGGCATTCCAAAAGAGATGTTTGGAACAAATACGCCATCCATAATATCGATGTGAAACCAATCTGCTTCACTGTTATTAATCATCTCAAAATCGCGTTGGATGTTTGCGAAATCTGCGGCAAGTACAGAAGGGGCAATTTTATGTGACATAGTTTTATTATTTGAAAAAAAAAAGAAGGCATATGCCTTCTTATCCTAAGTATGTTTTAAGAATTTTACTTCTAGAGGCGTGTTTTAGTCTTCTTATGGCCTTTTCTTTAATTTGTCGAACTCTTTCACGAGTTAAATCAAAACGTTCTCCTATCTCTTCTAGGGTAAGAGATTGTTTCCCTTCTAATCCAAAATAAAGGCGAATAACATCTGCCTCTCTTGGTGTTAGAGTTTCTAATGCTCTTTCAATTTCTATGCTTAAAGAGGCATTTAATAACTCTTTATCTGGGTTTGGGCTTTCTCCTGAGCGTAGAACGTCATATAGGTTAGAATCCTCACCTTCAACTAAAGGAGCGTCCATAGATACGTGTCTACCAGAGTTTCTTTGCGATTCTTTAACATCAGATTCGCTCATATCTAAAAAGGTAGCAATTTCTGAAGCTGAAGGAGCACGCTCTTCCTCTTGCTCGATTGATGCATAAGCTTTATTAATTTTATTAATAGAGCCTATTTTGTTCAATGGAAGACGAACTATACGGGATTGTTCTGCCAAAGCTTGAAGGATTGATTGACGAATCCACCATACGGCGTATGATATGAATTTAAATCCGCGTGTTTCATCGAAACGCTGAGCGGCTTTAATAAGACCTAAATTACCTTCATTAATTAAGTCTGGTAATGATAAACCTTGGTTTTGATATTGTTTAGCAACTGACACAACAAATCGAAGGTTAGCTTTAGTCAGTTTTTCTAATGCAATTTGATCACCTTCTCTTATTCGTTGAGCCAACTCAACCTCTTCTTCGGCAGTAATTAAATCTACTTTGCCAATTTCTTGGAGGTACTTATCTAGAGAAGCAGTTTCTCGATTGGTTACCTGTTTGGTAATCTTTAGTTGGCGCATAAGCGTCGGGTTTTAGTTAATTATTGGTTTATATACGTTAAAAATGTAATCAAGGTTACATTTATGATATGTTTTTTTTAAATATTCTATTTAACAACATGATTTTTAAATTTTATTGTTGTTTATATTTTGAAATTATTTTGTTTGTTCTACGTATAGAAAAATATTTTTTCTAATACGTATTTATTAATTTAAGTAAACTAATAGCAATTACTTTTAGTTCATCATTTTGATATACATGATTTGCGTGCTTCTTTGATGGAGTAATGTATTTATTATACATAGGTAAAACTGTAGATTGATATTGTTTGATTACGCTTTTTTCAGTTCTCCCTCTTTCCTTTGTATCTCTTTGAATTCTTCTACTGAGACAAATGTCCTGATCTACATCTAGGAAAATACTGAGATTTATTAATTTTCTAAGTTTTTTATTGTTAAGAATAAGAGTTCCCTCAACGATAATGACCGGCTTTGGGGCGTGAAGTTGAGAATTGTTTTTTCTGCAATGTTGAGAAAAATCGTAAGATGGGATTTTTATAGACTGACCTTTTTCTAAACAATTAATATTATAAATAAGTTCATCGAAGTCTACAGAGTTTGGATGGTCAAAATTTGTAATTTCCCTCTGGTCCATTGAAAGATGGCTTAGATCTTTATAGTATGAATCCTGAGATAGTAAGATTGCATTTTCAGTATTTAACAGTTTTTGTAATTCTTTTGCTAGGCTTGTTTTACCAGATCCGCTAGCTCCAGTGATAGCTATGATAAAAACATTTTGATTCATTGTATTAAGGTAAAAAAAAACCTCTCGCTAAACGAGAGGTTTTTTATCTATTACTTATTATATTATTCTGTTGGTTTATTTTCTGGTTTCGGAAGAAGCACTTTTCTTGAGAACTTCATTTTACCAGTTTTGGCATCAACATCAATAATTTTCACTTTTACAGCATCATCAACTTTAAGTACATCTTCTACTTTGTTGATGCGTTTCCAGTCGATTTCAGAGATATGTAATAGTCCATCTTTTCCTGGAGCAATTTCCACAAAAGCACCATAGGCTTGAATGTTCTTTACTCTTCCATCATATTCTTCTCCAACTTCAGGTGTAAATGCAATTTCTTTAATTTTAGAAATCGCGGCATCCATACCTTCTTTGTTAGTCCCTAGAATTTCAACTTTACCGAAACCATCAATTTCTTCTATCGTGATAGTAGTATCCGTATCTTGTTGTAGTTGTTGAATAATTTTTCCTCCAGGGCCAATTATAGCACCGATAGAATCTTTAGCAACTTTTAGGATTTCGATTCTTGGAGCGTGAGGTTTGAGGTCTTCTCTTGGTGCATCTATAGTCTTAAGAATTTCTTCTAAAATATGCATCCTTCCTGCTTTAGATTGCTCTAATGCTTGAGTAAGTATGTCATATGATAAGCCTTTCACTTTTATATCCATCTGGCATGCAGTAATACCTTTTTCAGTACCTGTTACTTTAAAGTCCATATCACCAAGGTGATCTTCATCTCCTAAAATATCAGAAAGAACTGCAAATTTACCAGTCTCTTCATTTGTAATTAAGCCCATAGCAATTCCAGATACAGGTCTTGTCATTTTCACACCGGCATCCATGAGTGCAAGAGTTCCAGCACATACAGTAGCCATAGACGACGAGCCATTAGACTCTAAGATCTCGGATACTATTCTTATTGTGTAAGGGTTGTCACTAGGAATCATTCCTTTTAAAGCTCTTTGTGCAAGGTTTCCATGTCCAATTTCTCTTCGGCTAACGCCTCTTATAGGTCTAGCTTCTCCTGTAGAGAATGGTGGGAAGTTGTAGTGAAGGTAGAATTTTTCTGAGCCTTGAAAAGTCACATTATCAACTCTATTCACATCTAATGCTGTCCCCAAAGTAACAGTAGATAAAGATTGAGTTTCTCCTCTAGTGAATACAGCGGAGCCATGAACGCTAGGTAGATAATCAATTTCCGACCATATTGGGCGAATATCAGTGGTTGATCTTCCATCAAGACGAATTCCATCAGTAAGTACAACATTTCTAACAGCTTCTTTTTCTACTTTACTAAGATATTTCCCTAGTAAGAATGAATTTTCTTCTTTATCCTCATTATTTAATGTTGCTAAGAACTCTTCTTTAACAGCAGTAAAAGCTTCTTTTCTGGCTTGCTTATCTGGGTTGCCACTTTTGGCAATTTGATAACATTTGTCATAGCACGCCTCTTTTACTTTAGCTAGAAGATCTAGGTCATCTTGCTCTTCATGGCAATATTCTCTTTTTTCAGCAGCTTTAAAAGCTTTGGCTAAATCAAGCTGTGCTTTACATTGTACTTTTATGGCTTCATGAGCAACCTTAATTGCTTCAATCATTTCACCTTCACTAACTTCATCCATTTCACCTTCTACCATAGCTACACTGTCCATAGATGCACCAACCATCAGGTCGATATCGGCAGCTTCTAATTGTTCAGGATTAGGATTAACTATAAATTTTCCATTTAAACGTGCAACGCGCACCTCGGAAATCGGCCCTTCAAATGGGATGTCAGATAAGGATAAACATGCGGAAGCAGCAAGACCAGCAAGTGCATCAGGCATACAGTTTTCATCATATGACATTAATTGAATCATCAATTGAGTTTCCGCATGATAATCAGATGGGAATAGAGGGCGTAATACGCGGTCCACTAATCGCATAACTAAAATTTCTTGGTCGGAAGGGCGCGCTTCTCTTTTGAGAAAGCCTCCTGGGAAACGTCCATCAGCTGCAAATTTTTCGCGATAATCAACGGTAAGGGGAAGAAAGTTTACGCCCTCTTTTGCGTCATAACTAGATACAACTGTCGCAAGGAGCATTGTTTTTCCCATACGAACAACTACGGAGCCGTGTGCTTGTTTAGCTAGTTTGCCTGTTTCTAATTCAATTGTTCTTCCATCTCCTAAATCGATGGATTGTTTAAGTCCTTGTGGGATCATAATTAAAAATATTAGTGCTTTTAGTCAATCAGACTTGGGTTTACTTTTAGAGCAAAGCTCTATGGTTTTATGAGCAGCGGTTAATTATTTTTTAGTAATTCTGATTGCTAAAAGCCTGCTTATAAAACCAAAAAAAAGGCAATTTAAAATTGCCTTTTTTGGGATAGAAAGATATTATTTTCTTAACCCTAGTTCTTTAACGATACTTCTGTAACGCATAATATCAACTTTTGTTAAATAGTTAAGGAGTTTTCTCCTTTTAGCAACTAAAGCAATAAGAGAACGCTGCGTACCGTAATCTTTTCTATTGTTTTTAAGATGACTTGTCAAATGAGCAATACGATAAGTGAAAAGGGCTATTTGGCCTTCTGGTGATCCAGTGTCTTTTTCATCTTTCCCGTGTTTCTTAAAAAACTCTTGTTTTTTTTCTGAAGTGAGGTACATGCCTAAATTTTTTTAATGTTAGTTATGTATAATTTATAAAAATAGGATGCAAATATATGCTTTTTATTGTTAAAATTATTGTTTTAAGAATAATATGTCATTCGCATAAACTGCGCTATTTTTTCTTTTAAATCTTTGCGTTCAACTATAAAATCTAAAAAACCATGTTCTTTAACAAATTCTGAGGTTTGGAAGCCTTGCGGCAAGTCTTTTCCAATAGTTTCTTTTACCACCCTTGGTCCAGCAAATCCAATTAAGGCTCCTGGTTCTGCAATGTTTATGTCTCCCAGCATAGCAAATGAAGCAGTTATTCCTCCAGTAGTAGGATCTGTTAACATAGATATGTATGGAATTCTTTTTTCAGAAAGTTGTGATAAACGTGCTGATGTTTTTGCCATTTGCATTAAGGAAAATGCGGATTCCATCATACGTGCACCACCTGATTTAGAAATCATCAAAAATGGAATTTCATGATCTATTGAGTGTTTTATAGCTCTGGCAATTTTTTCTCCAACTACAGAGCCCATAGATCCACCAATAAAGTTAAAGTTCATACAGGCAATAGTAATATCCATATCATTCAGTTTACCATACCCAGTAGTTACAGCATCTTTGATTCCAGTTTTCTTTTTGGTAATTTTAAGTCGATCTGAATATTTTTTTGTATCCTCAAAATTTAAAGGATCACTAGATGTCATTTTGGCATCTAGTTCTTTGAATTTACCTTTGTCAAATAGAATTTCAAAGTATTCTGCAGAGTTTATTCTTTCGTGGTGATTACAATTTTGGCAAACACATAAGTTTTCTTTGTGTTCGTCCGAAGATATAACCACTTTACATTTTGGGCACTTATACCATAAACCTTCAGGTGTTTCCTTTTTGTCTTTGGTCTCAGTTAGTACCTTTTTGTCTTTTCTTTTAAACCAAACCATAGTATGATTATAAAGTATTTATGTTGTTTAAATCTTCAAAAGAACGTTTTAAACGTGCTTTAAAGGTCAGTTCCCCGTCGCGAGAATATTTCCGGGGATCATAGTGTTTTTTATTTGGTATGTCATCTCCATCAGGATTACCAATTTGAGACATTATGTAATCTTTTTTAGATAATATGTAATCTCTTACTCCTTCTGTGTAGGCGTATTGAAGATCCGTATCGATATTCATTTTAATGACACCATATGAAATAGCTTCTCTAATTTCTTTTAGAGAAGACCCAGAGCCACCATGGAAAACGAAGTCAATAGGTTTTTTACTTTTAAGATTAAATTTTTCTTTTATGTATTCTTGGGAATTTTTCAAAATGATTGGTGTAAGAACCACATTACCAGGTTTGTATACTCCATGAACATTACCAAATGCAGCCGCTATAGTAAATTGGTTAGAAATGTTATTTAAAGCTTCGTAAGCATAAGACACCTCGCTAGGTTGAGTGTATAGGTCGTTATTATCAACATCACTATTGTCAATACCATCTTCTTCACCTCCAGTAACACCTAGTTCTATCTCTAGGGTCATTCCAATTTTAGACATACGCTGCAAGTAAGATTTACAAATTTCAATATTTTCTTTTATCGGCTCAGCAGATAAGTCTATCATATGTGATGAAAATAATGGTTTACCATTTGCTGCATAGAATTTTTCACCTGCTTCAATGAGTCCATCGATCCAAGGGAGCCATGATTTTTGGCAATGATCTGTATGAAGTATTACAGTGGCACCATATAATTCTGCCATTTGGTGAACATGCATTGCTCCAGAGATACAACCGTTAATGGCAGATTTCTCATTTTCATTGCTAAGGCCTTTACCCGCAAAAAACTGACCGCCACCTCTAGAAAATTGAACGATGACAGGGGAATTTAATTCTCCAGCAGTTTCTAAAACTGCATTTACAGTAGAACTTGAAGAAACGTTTATTGCTGGTAACGCAAATTCTTTGTCTTTAGCGTATCGAAAAATTTCTTGTACTTCTGCACCATAAGCAACACCTGCTTTGAATTTTCTACTCATTTGTAATTCATTTTAGTGAACATTAACTCTGCAAATCTAATCAAATATTTATGAGGTTTGATAGATTTAATTAAAAAGGATAACTAAGCCCAATATTCAATTGTGCTTGCTTATGATTTAGCTTTTCCCATTGCATTTTTGATGACTGCCAGGGTTCTCTTACAGGGAATCCTATATCAGTTCTTAAGATGAAATATTGAAAATCATATCGTAAACCATAACCTACATCAACTGCAATTTGATCTATAAATGTATTTACACTAAAATTTGCTAGTGCATATTTACTGTTATTGTTTTGTAATTCCCATATATTTCCGGCATCAACAAATATGGCACCTTTAAATTTTTTAATGATATTAAATCGATATTCTATACTACTTGTCAATTTTACTCCTCCTGTATATAATGTGTCATTTTGGCTTAACATCCCAGTTGGTCTGTAGTATGCTTGCCAGCCTCTTAAATCATTCGCTCCTCCCGCAGTAAATTTTTTGTGAAATGGTGCTTGACTGATATTACCATATGCATAAATAAGCCCAGCAAACGTTCTTAAAGCAATATTATTCTTGCGATCTATTTCCCAATAATATCGGTAGTCTAAACTTGTTTTAATATACTGTGTAAATAGATTTTCATTATTCCAAAAGTTAAGTGTATAACTAGGCTGGCCATTATCTTGATAAATTAATTCTCCTTGTTCGTTTCGAAGTTGATTAAATTTGAAAGGTTTGGCTAAAGCATGCAATATAGATCCCGAAGATTCTAAATGAAATCTGAAATAGAAATGGTTTTTAACTTTATTAAGATCTTGGTTATTGATGGTCAAGGTGTAGCTTGTTGTTGGAATAAGATGATTCGAATAGTCTTTGGCAATTAAGAATTCTGATATAGAACTCAAATTAGCTGAGTCTCCTTGGAAATTTACATAGCTTAAGTTGAACAGCGATAATTTATGTTTATAATTTTTATTTTTATTCCACTCGTAAGTAAATGATGTAGAAATACTATTGCGTGTAAATTCAGGTCTCTCTTGTTCATTTATGGAAGCCCTGAAGCTTGTTTTAGTATAGGTGTTTTTAAAACGTTTTATTGACTTTATTGGACCAATAAGAGTTGGTAGAGACAATTTTAGAATGAATCCATTTTCTCTAATATTATTAAAGTTATTAGACCCTTTATAAGTAAGCTGTAAATGTTCTGCACCTCTAAAAATGTTATAATGACTTAACGAAGCTGAACCAGATATTCCTTCTTTTAAAATTGGATTTGTAGTGGCTTCTGCTTCTATGCTATATGCAATTTGTTTCCCTTTTTCTAAGTAAATGTCTATTCGAAGAGCATCTGTGTTATCAGATGAGTTTAATTGAGTAGAGATGATATTTATTTTTTTAAAGTAGCTGAGCCTTGAGAGTGATTGATAAGTTAAGTCTATTTGGTTTTTACTAAATGACTCATTAGGAGTCAAACTTATTTTATCAGATAAACGATTTAGATTAAAAGTGTTTTTTGCAGTTGAATGAATATAATGAATACCTGCTAGAATTGTGGTATCATGGTTCAAGCTCCGATTGTCTATGTGAACATATACCTCTGAAATAACCCCTTTTTTATGATAATTTTGTACAACAGTACCATCTATATTACTTTCACTTTTTTTTATAATAAGACTAAGCTCTACTTGTTTTTTGGATTCATTTGTATCTGCTATGAAGTAAATGTACTCTTTGTTAAATTTATAATAACCAGTATCTTGTAGAATTGAAGCTATGGTATTGCGCTCTTGTTCAATATGTTCGATGTTATAAATGCTATTTTTCCTTAGATCACTATTTTCAAGACTTTCTTGAACCAATTTATATATTATGCTATCACCTTGGGTGTCGACATTAATTCTAGAAATAACATATGGTTCATCAGTAGTTATATCATAAGTTACCTTTGCTTTATGTTTATTGTATTTGACACTATACTTTACCTCAACGTCAAGAAATCCATTGTTTTTGTAAAATTGGTATACAGACCTAGTTGATTTTTCAGTTAACCTATAATTTAAAATAACTGGAGCTTCCCCTATTTTTTTAAGAAAACTATCTTTATTATCCTTTTTAGATAAATTATAAAGACCCAGATAAATAGGAGCGATACCTAAAAGTTTTTTATTAGGTTTTTGTTTTATGTATGTGTCTATGAGTTTAGCACTAGTATTTTTATTATTAAGTATAAATCGGTTTTCTGACAGTAGATACTGATTTTCTTTTAAGTGCTTGCTACTACTACAGTTGCTCATGATAAAAATCATCAGCAAAACCAATAATAATTGTTTTATAATTTGTGTTACTTTCAACAATGATGTTTTTTACAAATTTATATTTCTCTATGAGAATGTCATAGTGAATCATATTTTTTTAAACTTTGACACATGTTAAGCAAAAATCAAATTAAGAAACTAAGGGCCTTGCAACGCAAAAAAGTGAGGAATAGTAAGGGTTTATACGTCGTTGAGGGCAAGAAGCTTGTTCATGAGATTTTGATATCCGATGAGTCTTGGCTAGAGTTATATGCCTTAGAGTCATGGTTCAAAGAACACCCTCAACTAATTAACGATGACTCCTGCTTTGTGGTGTCTGAAAGAGATTTGCTGCAAATTTCTTCACTAAATAGCCCTAACGATGTGTTAGTTTTGATGAAACAAAAGCCAATTGGAAGGATTGATGATATAATGGATGAGAATGTGATTTTGGCCTTAGATAGTGTCAAAGATCCAGGAAATTTAGGAACTATTATTCGTATGGCAGACTGGTTTGGCGTTCATCATATTATTTGTTCGTCTGATACTGTAGATCAATATAACCCAAAAACAATTCAGTCGGCAATGGGATCAATATCAAGAGTAACGCTTCATTACGGAGCTCTTGATTTAATGCTTAATGATTTAACTAGTTTTACTATTTATGGCTGTGATTTACATGGTAAATCTTTATACAAAACAAATTTTGATTCAAAAACAATACTTCTTTTTGGATCCGAATCACACGGAATATCTGATAAAATATTAAAGGATGTTACTCATAAAATTACGATTCCTTCTTTTTCTTCGTCCAGAATTGATTCTTTAAACGTAGCGTCTGCTTCAGCAATTATTTTATCAAAATATAGAAATTAGACTGGTTTATAGATGAATTAGTCATATGTTTCATCTTATTTGCTTTTATACCTAAGAATCATACTAAAAAAGTTACCTTTGTTGCATTGGTGGTGAAACCTAGCTGGTGAAACCTTAAAAGGGAATTGGGTGTAAGTCCCAAACTGTTCCCGCAGCTGTAAGCTTTAATACAGATAAAATCATTCTTAGCCACTGGAAACGGGAAGGCGATTTTATTGAAGTAAGTCAGAATACCTGCCATTGTAATATTAATCACAACTTTCGGTGAAAAAGTATTGTGAATTGCTTTGGCTTTTCTAGCACTTTGGATCTGTATTATTATTTATGCGTACTCGTTTACTCATAAGCTATTGTATGATTTTGACTCAGCTTTTTGGGCAATCGACTAGCTCGCAAACAATTAGCACTAATATGCTCCCTGAGGTTACACTTAGTTCAGCAATTATTGAATTGTGGACAGTTGGTTCGAAGATAGATCGATTAGACAGCCTTGTTTTATTAACACCTTCTTTATCTGATTTATTGATAAACAATAGTCAAGTACAACTAAGGTTATACGGTCAATCGGGTATAGCAAGTAGTTCTATCAGAGGAGGAAGCGCTCCTCAAACTCAAGTTTTATGGAATGGGTTGATTTTAAATCAGTTGTCTACTGGTCAATATGATTTGTCAATACTAAATCCCTTATTTATTGATGATTTAGCAATCCAATATGGTCCTATGAGTACTATTGGTGGAGAAGGAGCTGTTGGAGGAGCTATCCACACCAACACAAATCTAGCTTTTGATAAGGGTTTGAAGCTAAATCAAGTTTCCCATCTCAGTTCAATGTCAAATATTGAGCAAAGATCGAAGATTCATTTTTCTAGTAAAAAACACGCTTTTGATTTACGTCTTTTAAATAGTTATTTTAAAAATAACTACTCTTTTTTTGATCCTTATTATGGGACTAAAAGGCAAGCAGAGCATGCTATGACTAAGTCTTCTGGAACTTATATATCTTATGCTTATAAACCAAATCCGATGTGGTTATTTAAAGCTAATTTTTTGGCACAAGATCAATATAGACAAATACCTGCAAGCTTATCAGAAGCGCAATCAAAGTCTGTTATGACTAATAGTAGTTCGATTTTTCAGTTTAGAGTTTACAATCAAAGAGAATTTATTCAGTCAAATTTAAATATTGGTTTCGTAGAAGATCAACTACATTATAATGATTCTATGAGGCACATATATTCCACACATACGTGTAAAAGCTTTAGCGCAGCATATCAATTCAATTATGATTTAAATCAAAATTCAAAATTCAAAATAGATATTAATTATCTTAAAGACAATGTAGACAGTGAAAGCCTTAACTATGACTATTCTTCAGAAGAAACAATCATAAGTTCTTTTCACTTTAGAAGACGATTTTCAGAAAAGTTAGTGTTTATGACTGGTTTCAGGCAAGAATATATAGCTTCGGTTAGAAGTCCATATCTACCAAGTTTAGGTGTAGACTATTCTATCGATAACAATCATATAATTAAAGCTGCTATTTCAAGAAGTTACAGACGTCCTTCTTGGAATGATTTGTATTGGCACAATTTAGGTAATCTAGAGTTGAAAGATGAAGACGCTTGGATGTTTAATTTAAGTATAGAGAAAAAAAATCGATGGGTACGTTTTGAATTGCAAAATGAATTGAGTGTTTATTATGGTGTCATTGATAATTGGATACTTTGGAAAGCTCAAAGTCATTCGCTTTTTTGGCAACCTGAAAATGTTCTGAAAGTTGTTCAGCGTGGCGTGGAGTTAGAGTCTAATATTTTTATGACTAACACTCATTATTCAGTATCATTTTCTAATAGTTTGGCCCTTCAATATACGAGTGACGAATCACTTATATCACAAGGAATAGCTCATGCACAACTTATTTACACTCCTTTTTTTAAGAGTAATCACTGTATAAAATGGACCTCTAATAAGTGGTCAATTTATTATCAAGAACATCTAGAGTCAAAGAGATATACCTCTACAGATCACAATAATTTCTTAAACGCATATTCCGTTGGAAATTTAGGACTCGTGTATGCACATCAAATTGATGACTGGAGTTATTCTGCTTCAATAGAGTTAAAAAACATATGGAATAGCAACTATTTTTTAGTAGCTGATAAGCCTATGCCATTACGATATCTTAACGTTAACCTTAACATTAACCTTTAAATAAAAATGATGAAAAAACAAGTATTATTCATTATGTCAATGTTCCTAAGTATCTTTTCTCAGGCTCAAATAGTAAATTTCGATAATATAGATTTAGATTCTACTGGAGTTTGGAATGGATCTGACTTATCAGGTGATTTTGAAGAACAAGGATTTAGTTTTGAGAATTCTTACGATACGACTTGGTCATATTGGTCATCTGGTTTTGCGGTGTCTAACAATATTGATAGTATTACTGCTGGCTATACAAATATGTACAGTGTAATTTCTGCCAGTTCATATTCTGGAAATAACTTTGCTATATCTAACAACAATTCTAATATTAATTTTGATCATAAAATCATTGACGGATTTTATGTTAATAATTCCACCTACTCAAGTCTATCAATGCTTCAAGGAGATTTTGTAGCTAAAAAATTTGGTGGCGAATCTGGTAATGATGAAGATTGGTTTAAACTTTCTATTATTGGATATGTAGACACATTAGCCAAAGACACTATTGATTTTTATCTAGCTGATTATCGGTTTGAAGACAACAATCAAGATTATATTGTAACAGACTGGACTTGGATTGATCTAAATTCACTTGGAAGTATTAATGGACTTAGATTTGAGTTGACTTCTTCAGATAATGGTGATTTTGGTATGAATACTCCAGCATTCTTTTGTATGGATGATTTCACTGTAAATAACGTTGGTTTAAATACCTATTCTAGAGAGCTTATTTCTCTTTATCCGAATCCAGTTAAAAATCAATTTATAGTAAATTCTTCTGGTGCTTTGACTATTTATAACTTGAGTGGTACGCTTGTTAAAAATTTATTAGTTGAAGCAGGAAGTCCAGTTTTTGTAGATAATTTAAAGCCAGGAGTATATTTCGTGCGTATGTCATCAGGCACTCAAAAAATAGTTAAATATTAAACGCTAAAGCTAAAAGCTATTCATCGATAGGTGTAAATTTATGAAGAAGAATTGGATTGTTTGTTTTTTTATAAGTAGTGTCTTAAATGCTCAATATGCTCCAGCAATAGGAGAAGTTGGTTGTATAGCTATCCCAATGAATTCTTCGGTTTTTGTGTCATGGGCAGATAGCGTATTTATTGAGCGTGGCATGCAAAACTGTGCTGACTCTAGTTTACTCTTTACCACATATGGTGAACCTCAAGACACCTATGGAAGTCCCAATCCTGCAGTGTTGAGTTTAGGTGATGGGGGCAAGGCAACATTTACTTTTGAACAAACAATATACGATGGTCCAGGTTACGATTTTGCTGTATTTGAAAATGGTTTTACAGACAACTTTTTAGAGTTAGCTTTTGTGGAAGTTAGTTCTGATGGACAAAGCTTTTATCGATTTCCATCAGTGTCTTTGACTCATACTGTAAATCAAATAGGTGCTTTTGGTTCATTAGATACCAAACACATCCATAATCTTGCAGGAAAGTATCCAGCTCAGTGGGGAACACCATTTGATTTATCAGAATTGAGTATAGAAGAAGGATTAGATGTTTCAAACATTAGTCATATTAGGCTAGTAGATGTTATTGGATCTATTTTACCAGACTACGCTAATTATGATTCTGAGGGTAGAATGATTAATGATCCATGGCCAACTCCCTATGAATCTGGTGGCTTTGATGTTGATGCAGTTGGAATTATTCATCAAAATGAGTTAGGTATACTAGAGGATAATTCAGTTCTCATTTACCCAAACCCTGTAAATATAGATGCTGGTTTCTTTTTTTTACCACCTTCTAACATTGAAAAAGTCCAACTGATAACTTATGATGCAAGATTAATTGAACTCCCTTTACTTAATTATTATCAAATATCTAACTATATAAATTCTGAAGGACTCTATATTTTAAGATATCGTATCAATGGGTTATGGGGTCAACAAAAACTTATTATACGATAATGAAATATTTCAACACATATTTTTTCATTATTCTCATGGCATCATCATGTGATAAAAAAGACATTACGTATCAATCATATCACCTTTCAGAAGGTATACTTATTAATAATGAAGGTAACTTTCAATGGGGTAATGCTTCAGTTAGTTTTTTTGATGCCTTAACTAATGAAATGCAAAATAATGTATTTCAAAATGCCAACAATCGCCCCTTAGGTGATGTCCTTCAATCTATCAGTATATATGAAGACAAAGCATTTCTAGTACTAAATAATTCTGGGAAAATAGAAGTTGTTGACGTCAATACTTTCCAATTAATTGAAACAATTACAGGTTTAATGTCGCCACGATATATTCATTTTATTTCCAGTGAAAAGGCTTATGTAAGCGACTTATATTCTAATAAAATTGCTATTCTTGATTTAGGATCATATGAAGTAACATCTTTTATAAATTTACCTGGGTGGTCAGAAGAGATGGTTCAAATAGGTGATATAGTCTATGTTACAAATCGAGAAACCGAAAACTTAGTACTTGTAGATAGTAATTCTGATCAAATTGTCTCTACATACTATTGTGGATTCACAATCTCATCATTAAAAAAAGATAATCAAGATCGAATTTGGTTAAGTGGAACCAAAGATGGAAACGGGATAATAAGAGCTGTAAACTCTTCATTTGAGCAACTATTCTCCTATGAGTTTTCTAATCAAAATCCTAGTAATTTATGTATTAGTCCAACTGGCGAGAATATTTACTTCTTGTCTGATGGCGTTTGGCAAATCCATCAATATGCAGATCATTTAGATACATTGCCAATTATACCATCTGGAGGAAGGCTTTTCTATGGATTAACTTATAATGATGAAAAACTATATGTAGCTGATGCTAAAGATTATATCCAAAATGGTGCTGTGTATGTTTACGATACTGCATTTGTGTTAATTGACGAGTGGGAGCTTGGTATTATTCCTTCAGAATTTGATTTTATTGACTAATGAAGTTTTTTGTGCTAAATATTATTTTGATTCTTTGTATTTCATGTAATCAGTCTGAGCACAAATTATCACATGATATGAAGCCACATAGTACGATGAATTTGTCTTACGCAGAAAGATTTTGTGTTAATTACTACAAGAGCTATAAAGAGATAATTGTTTTCGCAGCAAATAAAAAAGATACCCTTCAACATTACACCCTATACTTAGAGGAAGATACACTGGTAACCCCAGCCTCTAGAATGGCCGTATTATCATCAGTATATTTGAGTTATCTTGCCGAGCTGGGATTATTAGATAAACTTCAAGCTATTGGAGAGTATGATTATATATACTCACCTGAAATCAGACGAATTATTAAATCACAGCAGATACCAGAGTTAGGTAGTATAGAAAAGTTAAACCATGAAGCTTTATTGATGGCTGATTTAGATATGGTATTAACTTTCGGATGGCAAGACTATCAAAGAGAGTTGGACGTCATGTATCCAAATATCCGCTTTGTTTATGCCTATGAATATTTAGAAGAACATCCTCTTGGTAGAGCTGAGTGGATTAAATTTGTAGCAGCTTTTTTTGGTTTAGAAAAAGAAGCAGTACGAATTTTTAGTTCCATTCAAACAAACTATGAACTGTTAAAAAGTAAAACGGATAGTCTTAGTAATAGGCCTAAAATATTAATAAATATGCCTTTCAAAGAGCAATGGCATTTACCAGGAGGTCAATCATATTCTGCTCGTTTTATTAGAGATGCTGGTGGAAATTATCCATGGTCTAATGATATATCTGTTGATAGTAAAGTTTTAGATTGGGAGATTGTTTATGCTAACGCATACGATAGTGATATGTGGATTAATACTGGTGCTTTTTCTTCATACAAAGAAGTAGAGGAAGTCTTGCCTGATATGCGATTATTTGATGCATTTAAAAAGAAACAATCTTACAACAATAATGCTCGTTTAAGTTCTTTAGGTGCAAATGACTATTGGGAGACTGGGTTACTTCATGTTGATGAAGTTTTAGCAGATTTGATAGCTATTTTTCATCCTAATCTACTGCCTGATAGAGAATTGATGTACTATAAAGCTTTGGAAAATGAGTAAAGTCTCTAAGCGTTACACATCAATAGTTATAGTACTGTTTATGGTACTTTTAGCTGATCTATTATTGGGGTCTGTTAGTATTCCATTTTTCGATATTATTAATTTTTTAATGGGCAAGGGTTGGTCTAATCCGATCTATGGGACAATATTATTCGAATATAGGTTACCAAAGGCACTAACGGCATTAATTTCTGGAGCGGCTCTGTCAGTTTCAGGTTTACTTATGCAGAGTTTTTTTAGAAACCCACTTGCCGGGCCATATGTGCTAGGTATTAGCTCAGGAGCAAGTTTAGGGGTTGCAATACTACTATTAAGCTTTTCTGGTATGTTTATACTATCAACACCAATAGCAGCTAGTATAGGCGCATTACTTGTATTACTCCTAATGATATGGGCTTCAAAACGTTTCAAAACATCTGTTAGTCTACTCATTTTAGGATTAATGGTATCATATCTAACAAGTGCCTTAGTTGGTGTTCTTCAATATTTTTCTCGGTCTCAAGAAATTCAATCCTTTGTGTTGTGGGGTTTAGGTTCATTTGCAAAAACAGAATGGCTTGATTTACAAATTATGATTCCAGTTATTCTAGCTGCATTATTTTTTGCTTATACAAGATCAAAATCGCTTAATAGTTTGTTGCTTGGTGAGGCATATGCCCAAAGCCTAGGAATTTCAATTAGAGCTATACGCTTTCAATTATTAATTGTAGTTGGTATTTTAGTGGCTTGGATTACTGCTTACTGTGGTCCTATCGCATTTATCGGTATGGCAGTTCCTCACTTGGTTCGTTTATGGGTAGAAGAGTCTGATCACAAAATTACAATTCCACTAACGGCCTTATTGGGGGCCGTAATTGCATTGGTATGTGATATGATAGCTCAAGCACCAGGTTTCGATACAGTTTTACCTATAAACAGTATAACATCCCTTTTTGGAGCACCATTTGTAATTTATTTTTTAATAAAGAAGAAAAATCTTGGATAATAAGAAATACATAACACTTAATAAGGTTGCTGTTGGGTATAATAACCAAGTTGTGCTTAATGACATATCTTTTGATATTTACTCAGGCGAACTCATATGTATTCTTGGCTCAAATGGTAAGGGCAAGTCTACGTTACTAAAATCACTTATGGGAATTTTACCTATCATCTCTGGTGACATTGTATTGAAAGGAAAACCATTAGAATCAATTAGAGCTGAAGATAAAGCTAAGCATATGGCAGTAGTTTTAACGGATTCTATTAGCCATGTAAACATGAAAGTAAGAGATGTTGTTTCTACAGGTCGATATCCTTATATGTCATGGAACACAAAACTTTCTGCGGCAGATAAATCCATTATAGAATTTGCTTTAACTCAAGTAGGAGCAATTCAATACGCAGATAGATGGATAGCAGAATTAAGTGACGGAGAACGCCAGCGTGTTATCTTGGCAAGATCTTTAGCTCAAGAAACAGATTTATTATTACTGGATGAGCCTACAGCATTTTTAGATTTGGCTCATACAATGGAAGTTTGTGTATTGTTAAAAAAATTAACTCAACAAACCTCAAAATCAATTATTATGAGCACTCATGACTGGGCTGTTGCTATGCAAATAGCAGATCGTATTTTTTGGATTGATGAGACATCTAATTTTAATGTTTTAGATGTATTAGAGCTTAAAAATGGGAATAAGCTAAATGAAATGTTAAACACGAATGCTGTAGAATGGAATTATACAACTGAATCTTTTAAACTAAAATTGTAGTTAGATTTATATACTTGAGCTTCTGAAAATTAGATATTCGTATTAATTTTAAGTTTTATGGCCTCTGCACATCGCTCACCGTCTATTGCTGCAGAAACAATTCCTCCAGCGTATCCTGCGCCTTCCCCACAAGGATAAAGGTTAGTAATTTGAGGATGATTAAGAAGTTTATCATGTCTGGGGATGCGTACAGGGGAGGAGGTTCTAGATTCAACACCTAGTATATTAGCCTCATTTGTATAATAACCTTTCATCTTTCTTCCAAAGGCTTTAAACCCTTCCTGAAGTCTTTCCCCTATGAACTTAGGTAATAGTTCGTGTAAGGGCGCAGAATTTATACCAGGAATATATGAACAGTCGTTGAGATTGTTTGAAAACATATTTGTAGTAAAATCTACCATTCGTTGGGCCGGAGCTGCTTGTGTTTGACCACCAGCCAACCAGGCCATTTTTTCTACATCTTGTTGAAATTTAAGACCTGATAATGGGCCGTATTTATTGTAGTTAGGTAAGTCATCAGAGTCGATTGCTACCACCATTCCAGAATTGGCATAACGTGAACTTCGTGTAGATGCTGACATACCATTCACAATTACTTCACCTGCTGAAGTAGCTGAAGGAACTATCTGCCCCCCTGGGCACATACAAAAAGAGAAAACACCTTTGCCCTTGACTTGATGGACTAATTTGTAGGATGCTGCTGGTAAATATCTGCTTCTGATATCACAATGATATTGGGTTTGATCAATAATTGGTTGAGGGTGCTCGATTCGTACACCCACAGCAAATGATTTAGCTTCAATAATGAGCTTGTGTTTAACAAATAAGTGAAATATATCTCTAGCAGAATGGCCTGTTGCTAAAATCACCGAGTGTCCATGAATTTTATTTTTATTTTGATCAATAAGCCCTTTAATTTCATTGTTATTAATAATGAAATCCTCAACTCGACAATTGAAATGAATTTCCCCCCCTGACTGAAGTATGGTTTCTCTCATCTTCGCAATAATTTTAGGAAGCTTATTCGTTCCAATATGCGGTTGAGCATCTATCATAATATCTTCTACAGCTCCGTGATCTATTAATATTTCTAGGATGCGTTTTACTGAGCCCCTTTTTTTTGAGCGTGTGTATAACTTACCATCTGAATAAGTCCCAGCACCTCCCTCACCAAAGCAGTAATTCGAGTCAGGATTAACTTTGTGGTTATGAATTTTAGCTAAATCTTTACGTCGTTGAATAACGTCTTTACCTCTTTCTATAACAACAGGTTTTAATCCTTTTTCAATGAGTCTTAGTGCTGCAAACATTCCAGCTGGCCCTGCACCAACAATTAGTATTGGAGTACAATTTTTTACATCTGGGTATTCCTTTTTGTAATTATCAGTTTTGTGTATTTCTCCTGATGTGTATACAGCAATACGAAGGTGGATGGAAATTTTTCGGGAGCGAGCGTCAATAGATTTTTTCAAAACTTTAACATCGCTAATATTTTCAGGTCTAATGTTTAGTTTTTTTGCTGCAGAAATTTTTATAGCATTAATTTCAGTGGCAGATTTTGGAGATAAACTAACATTAATTTCTTCTCTCATTACTCAAAAGTTAGTGAGAATTGAAACCCTCTGGTATAAAAGGCTTCTAGCGGGCTGGTATATATGGTGCCATCTTGAACAATTAGGTTCTTTAAGCCGTAAGAATATTTAATTTGAGGGCCTAATTTAAAATATTCGAAGTAGAAATCACAACCTGCACCTACTTCAAGCGCAAAGTTTGATCGATTAAGTTTAAATATTTTTTCGTTTTCAACATCTTTTTCAGATGCCATATCAATTCCAAAGCTAGGACCAAAAAAAATAAATACTCTGGAATTATTTATTCTGTCTGCTCTATATTTGATATGAAAGGCAGATTCTACAAACCAAGATTCTACTGTTTGTTTGACTTCACTTGGTCCATCTATAGCAGGGTCAAATCTGTATATAATATTGCGTTGTATAGTGTTTATAGAAAATATATGACGAAGGTTTAGTCTATTGTTCAGCCTTAAATCAGGTAATACAAATGCAACACCTAGCCCCAGATCATCAACAGTTTCTACACTAAGCAAATCCGTATTAGATTGAAAATTATTTTTCATTATTGGAACTAAGTTATGTGAACTAAAGTCAAGAGACATTCCAAAATGAAGTGGAATATAATCATAATTGCTTTGCGCTAAAACCTTTTGCTTTTGTCCAAAGCTATAGCTGCTGAAAGTCAAACCAATAAGAATGGTAATTAGTATTTTCATTTTGAGGCAGTGTAAATAGATGCAATTCCTAGAGTAAGTGGGATGTTTTTTGCATTATGGTAACCACAATTCTCTATAATCGTATTTAATTCTTTCCCGTAAGGAAAAGCACCTACAGATTCTGGAAGATATGAGTAAGCTGAATTATCTTTTGAAATAATACGTCCTATAAGGGGTAAAATGTATTTAGAGTAAAAATGATACAATTGTTTGAAAGGAACGGAAGTTGGTTGAGAAAACTCTAATATATATAGGTGTCCTTGAGGTTTTAGTACACGTAACATTTCACCTAATCCTTTTTCTAGTTGCTCAAAGTTTCTTACTCCAAAACTCACACATACCACATCAAAAGAGTTATCTTTAAATGGAAGGTTTTCTGAGTCTCCATGTTGTAATGATATAATGTGATCTAGATTCTTGGAATTAATTTTTTCATGACCAACCTTGAGCATTCCTTTCGAGATATCAATTCCTGTGATATGTTCTGGCTTAGTTTTAAGCATTGCTATTGCTAAATCTGCTGTGCCAGTTGCTACGTCTAGGATTGTTTTAGGCTTATGTTTTTTTACAAGATTCACTAATCTTTTTCGCCAATATATATCTATTCCCAAAGAAAGAAAGTGATTCAAAAAGTCGTATTTACCAGAAATGTTATCAAACATTTTTGCCACTTGATCTTTTTTACTTAACGAAGAGCTTTTGTATGGTTTTACAGATTTTTTCAAAGTTGAATTTTATACAAAAATAGTGACTTAATTTCTATTTTATTAGTTGTTTAGAAAAAAACACATCCTATTCTTGAATGAGGTTTAAAATTCTTGATACATTGATTAATAACTATTTAAAAAACCTCAATATTTGTGTCTCTTATCCGATCATCATATGAGCTCTAGGATACTTATAATTGCTAGATTTCATTTTACTATTTAATGCATATGCTAGCGTAAGAGTGCCAACACGACCTACGAACATACAAAGCATTAAAACACTTTTACCGATTACAGATAAATCTGCTGTGATTCCGGTAGAAAGCCCAACAGTAGAGAATGCAGATACAGCCTCAAATGCTAGTGGTAATAGACTTTGGTTACCATCGCTTATGCTTAAAATAAATATAGCTATAAAAATTGAAGAAGCAGCAAATAAAAAAATTGAGAATGCTTTATGCACTAAGTCAGAAGGAATACTTCTGCGTTCTATTTCAATACTTTTTTTACCACGTATTGTATTTAATGCCGAAAATATAATGAGTGTAAATGTTGATGTTTTAATACCGCCCCCAAATGACCCAGGAGCACCACCGATAAACATTAGGAATATGAATATTAGTAACATAGGTGTCCCCACTAAAGCAATATCAACTGTATTAAATCCAGCAGTTCTAGTAACAGATTGGAAGAATGAGGTAGTAAGCTGAGCGTATATAGACATATTATTAAGTGTATTGTTTTGTTCTAAAAAATAAAACATCATCATACCTGCAATTATTAAAACAACCGAAGTATATAAAGAAATTCGAGTATTCAATTTGAGTCCGAAATTCTTCTTAAATAGAGCTCTTTTGAGCCTCTTAATGCTGAGAATGTCTTCTATGACTGGAAAGCCTATTGCACCCAGTATTATTAACAAAGCTATTACTAGATGCATGTTATACGACTCGTTAAACATAGCGTTGAATAGCCCATCTGTAAATAAAGTAAACCCAGCATTATTGTATGCAGATATTGAGTGAAAAACGGAGTAAAATAATTGATCCTCTAAATGCTCAAATTTTACATCTGGACTCCAAGAAAAATAGATCAGAACAACACCTATAATTTCAATAAATAAGCTAAATAAAAAAACTTTGCGAAACAATCCTTTACTGCTTAATAAAGATTCAGAACTATAGCTTTCTTGAAGTATAGTTTGATGTTTTATCCCTAGACCTTTTTTTGAAAATATTGCAAATAGCGTTGCAAAAGAAATAATATTTAATCCTCCTAATTGGATTAGAGTCATAATTACAATATGTCCTTTTTGAGAAAAGTATGTAGCCGTATCAACAATAATTAATCCTGTTACACAACTGGCGCTAATTGAAGTAAATAGTGCATCGAAAAAAGGCATGTTATCCACTTCTGTTGTCATCTCTGGCATCATCAAAAATCCTGTTCCAATTGCAATTAGTATCCCAAAAGATGATATTAACATTTGCGCAGGATTCATCTTGAGGAAGCTAATCTTAGTGCTTATTTTAGTGATTTCTATTCCAAGAATTACAAAAAAATAAAACTGGATAAACATCAAGTAGAAGTTTTCTAACTGAAATAATTCAAGCTTATATCCTAACCATTTTAACAATGATTGGTCAAAGAATAAAGACGAAAGAGCGTTGATAATTATTAATAAAAGTAATAAACCTTCAAACTTTGAACTTTTAATAAACTTAATAGGTTCGTAGGAATATAATACATCAGCTAAATATTTTAGAATGTAAAAAAATAAACTTGATTTTACACTTAATATTATCCATGAACTTGTTTGTGAAGAGGTCTCAAATCCAAATTGGTAAATCAGCATAGATAGAATTATACTCGCGATAATAAAACTACCCATTTTAAATGTGCTTAGCACTTTGTGTTTACTGTCGTATAGCGCTAAATTTATTCGTTCTCTTATAGATTGTAAAGACATTAAGACTTTTAATTATTTAGGTCAATAGCAAGTAACTCATCTTTAGTAATTGGAACAACACCTACCTTTTCGCAGACCAATCCACCTGCTAAGTTAGCAAATCTCATTAATTGATCATCATGTAAGTTGCATGCTAGTGACAGTGCTGCAACTGCTATCACAGAATCTCCGGCACCAGATACATCAATGATGTTCCTTTTGTGAGCACTTTCTCTAAACTCTTGTGATTCGTTTTGAAAATAAATTCCATGTTCTGACAAGGTTAACAATACGCTTTTAGCATTTAAAATGGTCCTTAAATTAGAAACTATTTCTTTTAATCGTACAGGGTCAGATGCATCAAAATCAACATCCAATCCTTCTTTAATTTCCTTTAGGTTAGGCTTAAAAACATCTACTCCTTTGTATGCTAGAAAATTTTTTTTCTTTGGGTCTACTATGGTTGGTATGCCCTTTTCTTGTGCTTTCAAGATCACTTGCCTAATGAGTTCCTTACTTAGTAGGCCTTTGTTGTAGTCTTCAAAAATAATCACATCGTAATTGTTATTATCTATTAGTGATAATAGAGCAGGGACTAAAGTTCGATGTTCAATTTCAGAAGTTTCTTCTTGATCTACTCTTAATACGTGTTTGTGCTCGCTGATAACTCTTGTTTTGACTGTGGTAGGTCTTTTATATATCTTTTGTATACCCTCAACATTAAGGCTTTGAGCTTTCATAAGTTCAAGGAAAATGTTGGCATTGTAATCATCACCAATACTAGCAAAGAGGGTAGGAGAAGCACCTAACGATTGAATGTTTAAAGCCACATTTGCTGCACCTCCAAGTCGATTTTCTTTCGTATCTATATCAACTACTGGGACAGGGGCTTCAGGAGACATTCTGTTAATGTGCCCCCACATATAAGCATCAATCATAGCATCTCCAATAATGAGTACTTGTTTGTTGCTAAATTCTTGTAAAATAGATTTGATGCCGTCCATTTATATCAATATTTCCCTACAAAAGAACAAAAAAAATCCCCTACAAGAATTAGGGGACTTAATATTTTAATTAAGTTTTTGTAGTGCTTTTTTGATTCTATCAACAGCCTCGATTAATTTTTCATCTGCTGCCGCGTAGGAAATCCTCATACAGTTCGGAGATCCAAAGGCAGATCCAGTTACTGTAGCAACATGAGCTTCGTTAAGAAGGTACATGCAAAAATCGTTTGAATTATTGATAGTCGTTTGACCGTTAGATTTACCGAAGTAAGAAGAGATATCAGGAAATATGTAAAACGCGCCTTGAGGAATACTCAGTTTAAGGCCTTCAATCTCTTTTAGTTTAGAAATCATTAGATCTCGACGCCTAAGAAATGCTGATTTCATATTTTCAGTACAGGTCGGATTTGCTAGCATTGCAGCCTCAGTAGCTTTTTGAGCTATTGAGCAAGTTCCAGATGTGATTTGGCCCTGCATTTTAGTGCATGCACTGGCTAACCATTTAGGAGCACCTAAAAATCCAACACGCCATCCTGTCATTGCAAACCCTTTTGATACACCATTTACTGTTACGACTCTGTCTTTTATAGATTCGAATTGACCGATGCTTGCATGTTCACCTGAGAAATTGATGTGCTCATAGATTTCATCAGATATAATAATTATGTTTGGGTGTTTTTCGAAGACCTTAACTAGTTTTGCTAATTCATCTCTGCTGTAAACAGACCCAGTAGGATTACATGGCGTACTAAATAAAAAGGCTTTAGTTTTAGAGCTAATCGCTTCTTCTACTTGAGTTGCGGTTACTTTAAAGTCTGCTTCCACACTTGCTTCAATAACAACAGGGCTTCCTTCAGCCATTTTAACCATTTGGTAATAACTAACCCAATAAGGAGCAGGTACAATGACTTCGTCACCAGGATTAACCAAAGCTAACATGATTTGCGAAAGTGTTTGTTTTGCTCCAGTAGAGGCAACAATTTGATCGCTTGCATAATCTAAGTTGTTATCTCTTTTAAATTTTTTAGAGATAGCAGATCTTAAACTTGCTAATCCAGGAACTGGCGTATAGTGAGAAAAGTTATTGTCAATAGCCTCTTTTGCAGCATCTTTAATAAAATCAGGCGTATCAAAATCAGGTTCACCTAAACTAAGTGATATGATGTCAATTCCTTTATCAATTAACTCTCTGCTCTGACGAGCCATGGCTATAGTTTGTGATTCTTCTAGACTGAGAATACGATCAGATAAAATGTTCATTTTACTGTTTAAATCGAGCGGTTAGGTATAAATGAGTCGCAAATATAAGAACTAGTATTTAGTAATTAGTACCCTAAACAAGTATCTTTTTTAATTGGTATCAATTTTTTTAATAATTGGTTTCAATCGATAAACTTATATGGTTTTGATGTCAAGAATAACGTGATTTTTGTTGTTTACAGATCAAACTTCTTTTTCTATTTTAGCATAAATTTATTTTTATGGAAAATATTATTTCTCAACTGGATTTTATTTTACCTGCTGCATTGGTCATTATGATTGCTGTCTACATGCTTAACAAAGTTTTGAATCATGACCATCAACGTAGAGTTTTTGAGTACAAAAAAGCATCTGCCAAAGAAATGGTTTCTTTGCGAATGCAAGCCTACGAGAGATTGGCTTTATTTTTAGAGCGAATGCAGCCTTCAAATTTGCTCCTTAGAGTTCAGGTTCCAAATATGAAATGTAAAAGCTTGCATGCAGCTTTGATTAAAACAATCAGAAGCGAGTATAATCATAACATGTCTCAACAAGTGTATGTGTCTGATAAGTCTTGGCTGCTTATTAATAAAGCAAAAGACCAACTTCTTGAAGTGATAAATGAGCAGGTTAGCTCGGTGTCTCCAGATGCCGATGCTTTAGAGCTTGGGAAGTTGGTGATAGAGGCATCTATAAACGAGCATAAGTGGTTAATAGACGAGGCTCTCGAAACTCTCAAAAAGGAGCTTAGAGACAACTATTAGAATTAAGTTATGGAGAAGGTAACTCTATTTGTTAATTAAATATCCTCAAAATCGATGTCTGTAAATGTTTTTGTTTTGTCGACTTCTGGCAATGACTCTTCTTTTTTTGATTTCCCATCATAATCAGAGATTACCTCTTGGCCTTTCTCATCAATTATAAATTTTGTAACATCATTAAATGTTTCTTTGAACCTTAAAAAGTCTTCTTTGTATAGATATATTTTGTGTTTTTTATAATAAGAAGATCCATCATCATTAGTGTGTTTCTTACTTTCGGTAATTGTTAGATAATAATCATCCGCTCTGGTAGACCTTACGTCAAAAAAGTAAGTCCTTCTACCTGCTCTCAAAATTTTCGAGAATATATCCTCCGTCTTGTTGTCTTGCCCTTCCATTTGTTTATGTTCTTAGTTGAATATGTCAAAACTGAAAAAAAAAACTCTTAAATAAAAGAAAAAAAGATAAAAGCTCAATAAATTATTATCAATCGATTAATTGTTTTTGATAAATCTCTGTGTAATTTCCATCTAATTTTAACAAATCATCATGATTTCCAGATTCAACAATTTGTCCTTTATCTAAAACAATAATTTGATCAGCATGTTTTATAGAAGAGGCACGGTGAGATATAATAATACAAGTTTTGCGACTACTCATTTTTTTTATGTTTTGAAGAATAAGTTCTTCTGTTTCTGTATCTACTGCCGACAAGCAATTGTCAAATATCATTATTTTCGGGTTCCGGACTATAGCTCTTGCAATAGATACTCTTTGTTTTTGCCCGCCGGATAGTGTAACTCCTCTTTCTCCTACAATTGTATCGTAGCCTTCGCTAAATTCAACTATATTAGAATGAATACCCGCAATTTTGGCTGCTTCGAGTACTTTTTCAGTAGTTGGATTTTTTGCCCCAAATGCGATGTTGTTATGTATGTTATCTGAAAATAAAAATGATTCTTGAGGCACATAACCAATTTGGTCTCTTAGCGCAGAACATCCCATTTCTTTGATGTTTATGTCTGAAATGGAGATATTACCTTCACTAGGATCCATCATTCTACAAATCAATTCTACTAGTGTTGATTTTCCTGAACCAATTTTACCAATTACCCCTAGTGTTTCACCTTCTTTGATTTGAAGAGTAATATCTTTTAAAGCCTTAATTCCAGTATCAGGGTAAGTGTAACTTACGTTCTCAAACTTTATAGTTGTGCTATCTATTGTCACCTCAACATTCGTGTCGTGAATTTCTGTTTTTTCTTTTAAAAATTCATTAATTCTTTCTTGTGATGCAGCGGCTCTTTGAACCAATGAAGTTACCCATCCTAATGAAGCTACAGGCCAAGTAAGCATATTTACATAGATAACAAATGTTGCAATATCACCAACCATTATGTTACCCTTTATCGCTTCTATACCACCAATGTATATAGTAAATAGTGTACTTAATCCAATCAATAAAATCATTAATGGAAAGAACAGCGCATTTACTTTTACTAAGTCCATGTTTTTAGCTTTATAATCTTCTGCAGCATTCATAAATTGGGAGTGAGCAAATGATTCTTGCGTGTATGATTTTATAACTCTAATCCCAGAGAATGTTTCTTGACTGATGCTTGATAATTTTGATAACTGTCTTTGTACAATTTCACTTTTAATATTCATTATACTACTTACCTTGTAAATGCCAATTACGAGAAGAGGTAAAGGGCTTAGGGCATATATTGTTAGCACAGAACTTATGCTCATCATTTTAGGTATAATGAGAGAAATACTGATGATAAGATTTGTAGTGTACAAAATTGCTGGCCCCAAATACATTCTAACTCTACTAACATCTTCACTAATTCGGTTCATCAGGTCGCCAGTTTTATTTCTTTTGTAAAAAGAGTAACTTAAGCTTTGATATTGTGAGTAGATTTCATTTTTCAAATCATATTCAATCATTCTTGACATAACGATGATAGTTTGACGCATAAAAAACATAAAAAGACCTTTACATATTGCAAAGATAAAAACCAACAGTGCGTAAAATGCAAGTTGATTTTTTAACTCATTATAATTCGTGCTTACACCTTTTTTGCTAGCTAAACTTTCTGCAATGATGTTGAATACCTCTCCTATGTAGATAGGCGGATATAATCCAAATATGTTTGATGTTAGAATAAATAGCAACCCAAGCGAAAACCTATATCTGTATTTCCAGAAATATTTGTTAAGATGTCTAAGCGCCTTCATGTAAGAATGTCTTGTTTTTAATTTACTAAAAAAAAGAGTAGTTTTGCAAGAATTTTAGGGTGTTTACCTATGCCCCTAAAATCTAGCCCGAAGATATGCAAACTTTGGGCTGTATTGAAACAAGTCTGACACAATAAAAAATTAAAATATGATTAAGCTTACTGATTTTAAGGATACACAGTCGTCTGAATACCCATTAATAAGTCAAATGAAAAATATGGGACATGAGCAAGTTGTTTTTTGTCAAGATGAAAAAACAGGATTAAAAGCCATAATAGCGATTCATAGCACAATATTAGGGCCAGCCTTAGGAGGAACGCGAATGTGGAACTACGATAATGAATTTGAAGCCTTAAATGACGTTCTTAGACTCTCTAGAGGAATGACATTTAAAGCTGCTATTTCTGGTTTAAACTTAGGAGGTGGTAAGGCAGTTATTATCGGTGACTCGAAGATCCAAAAATCAGACGATTTAATGCAACGTTTTGGTGCATTCGTTGAAACACTTGGAGGTAATTATATCACAGCAGAAGATGTCGGTATGACAACACATGATATGGAAATGGTACGCCAAAAAACCAAGCATGTTACAGGTATCCCTATCTCTATGGGTGGTTCTGGAGATCCTTCTCCAGTTACCGCATATGGTGTATATATGGGTATGAAAGCTTCGGCAAAATACAAGTGGGGTTCAGATGATTTGAAAAATAAGAAAATTGTTGTTCAAGGTACCGGAAACGTAGGAATGAATCTTGTTAAACATTTAACAGACGAAGGCGCTGTTATATTCATTAACGATATTAGTGAAGAACGTTTGAAATTAGTTGCAGATAATACAGGTGCTCGTATCATTGATGAAGCATCTGTATATGATATGGATATGGACATTTATGCGCCATGTGCTTTAGGTGCTACTGTAAATGATGATTCACTAAAGCGCTTAAAATGTGAAATCATTGCAGGAGCGGCTAACAACCAACTTGCTGATGAGCAAAAACATGGGCAAATGCTTATGGATCAAGGAATAATTTATGCACCAGATTTTTTAATTAATGCTGGTGGCTTAATTAATGTTTACTCTGAATTAAATGGATATAATCGTGATGAGGCTTTAGCGAAAACTAAAGAAATTTATAATACAACTCTTGAAATACTGAAGAAATCTGAGTTAGAGGGTATTACCACTCATCAAGCAGCAAAACAAATTGCTCAGAATCGTATTGATTTCACTACTTCAAGCAATTAGTGTAGAGTCCAATTAGTATTACCTTTTATTATGGTGATTTATTTGAAATAGTATTATGCTGAACAGAAGACATATTCGAGTTAAAGTACTACAATTGTTATACGCTTATTTTCATTCCGATGGTAAAAATATAGAAGATGTAGAGATTGAATTAGATAATAGTTTTAAACAAACACAAACTTTATACATCCACCTGCTAGCACTAATGGTTAACTTAAGATCTGTGGCTATTAATAAAATAGATAAAGGGATGTCCAAATTACTTCCAAGTGAGGATGACTTAAACCCAAACAAACGATTTGCAAATAACCAAGTGCTCAGAGTTCTGTCTAAACACAAGCAACTACAAGAAAAAACAAAAGATTCACATGATTTTTGGAGCGATAACATTGAATTACAGTCAAAGTTGTTTAAACAAATTTCCGCATCAGATTTGTACAAAGATTACATGGAAGCGTCCACCACAAGTTATATTGATGATCGTAAGTTCATAATTTCTTTATACATCGAGTTTATTGCCTCTAACGAAAGTATACATTCATATTTAGAGGAAAAAAGTTTGTATTGGCATGATGATTTTGATGTTGTTAACAAAGCTATAATTCGATCAATTAAGTCCCTTAAGAAGGATGATGATTCTGAGTTGTCTTTGGTAAGCTTGTTTAAGGATGATGAGGACCATCTTTTTGCTACTGAGTTAATGAAGCAAACCATATTTAACGCTACTGAATACAAAAACTATATTATTGAAACTGCATCCAATTGGGATGAAGAGAGAATCTCTCATATGGATCAAATTATAATGCAGATGGCCATATGCGAATTACTCAATTTTAATACAATTCCTGTTAAGGTTAGTTTAAATGAGTACATAGAGCTAAGTAAAAACTATTCTGGGAAGAAAAGTAAAGTTTTTATAAATGGCGTTATCGATAAACTCATCAAACAATTTAGGGAGAATGGCCAACTTATTAAGATAGGAAGAGGTTTACTTGAATAGTTATGTTAAGAATAATACATTTGCTATAAATTTGAATCAAATGAGAAAAATTTTACTTGTTAGTCTCGTGATATTGTTTTTTATGTCTTGTAAGCAATCTGCAAGTTCAAAGATTGCCCCTTCACAAAAAAATAAAAAAAAGCAATTAAGTATTGCTCAAGTAGACCAAAAGATTAATCCAGAAATGACATTTGAGACTCCTGAGTGGAACTTCGGAGTAATAACCCAGGGTGATGTGGTTGAACATACATACAAATTTGTCAACACTGGCTCAGATCCTTTAATAATTACTAATGCTAAGGGTTCTTGCGGTTGTACAGTTCCTCAGTGGCCCAAAGCACCTATTTCTCCAGGTGCTGAGGGGGAGATATATGTAAAGTATAACAGTGCTGGAAAAAAAGGTAAACAAAATAAAAAGATAACTCTTACTACGAACATGACGCCTAGTCAACAAGTCATTTATGTAAGAGGTCAAGTAAATTTAAAACAAGAATAGATGTTAACAATCTTATTACAAGCAGATCCTAGCTCCGGAATAATGAGCTTTTTACCACTAATAGCAATAGTGTTGGTGATGTATTTTTTTATGATTCGACCTCAGGTAAAAAAGCAGAAATCAGAAACACAATTCAGATCTCAAATTCAAAAGGGAGACAAGGTAGTTACCATAGGAGGAATCCACTCAAAAGTTTTAGAGGTTAATGAACATACTTTGTTAGTTCAAGCTGAAGGCGGCTCTTCAAAATTTAGAATTAACAAAGGTGCTGTTTCTAAAGATGCGACATTAAATTTAAAGACCTAATGATGAAGCTAGATTAATTTCTGGTTTTTACAAATTATGTTAAAAACCCTATTTAGACAAATTTTAGATTTTTTTGTTTCAGGAACAGATAAGTCTGTGTTTGCAATATGCTTTTTGTTATCGGCGTTATTTTGGTTTTTAATTAAATTTTCTAATGAGTACACTTACTACATATCCTATCCTGTAGAGTTTGTAAACCATCCCATCGATAAATATTTGCAAGATGACCCACCAACAGAAGTTAAGGTAAAGGTAAAAGCATTTGGATTTAATTTTTTAAAAAATGTATTCAAAACTTCTAAACTAGAAGTAGATGTTTCTGAATTACCAATAAATAAGTTTAAAACTTATTGGCTTTCTTCACAAGATCAGTCAAAATTAGCAAAGAGCTTAAAAGGTTTTTCTATACTTGATATTAAGCCTGATACTATTTATCTAAACTACAGTAAGAGAACAAAAAAGAAAGTTCAAATTATTGTACCAAAAGCTATTAGTTATAAAGATAACTATATACAACATGGGTCTTTTAAGATTGTTCCTGAACAAATAGAGGTATATGGACCATCACATATATTAGATACGCTTTCCTATGTAAAATCAGAACTTTTAGAGATTAGCAATTTGCATGTTGATATTGACCAAAATCTAAGATTAACGATGCCACACAAAATGCTAAGTTCAAGAGTTGACTCTGTTCATGTAAGTCAAGATGTAGCAAGATACACTCAAATCACAAAGTCTATATCAATCCGAGTGAAAAATAGACCAGCGTCAGAAGATTACTATTTGAAGCCTGATAAAGTAGAATTATCTTATTGGGTTGCTATGGATGACGTATCTAAAGTAAGTGAAAGTGATTTTGTAATTTATTGTGATTATGAAGAATTGAAAATGACCGATAAACCTGTTTTAAATATTTTTTTAGAAGAGGATAACTTACCTTCGATTGTAAAACGAGTCCAGTATTATCCAGATTTAACAACATATCTAGCAAAAGATTAAATGAAGAAAATAGGGTTAACAGGCGGTATTGGTAGTGGAAAGTCTACTATTGCATCTATATTCAAAGCCCTAGGAATCCCTGTTTATAATTCAGATGATAGAGCAAAAGTTATTATTAACTCTAACGTGTCTGCTCGTGATAGAGTTATTAGTTTATTGGGTGATGAGGCATACAATTCAGATGGATTTATAGATAGGGAGTATGTTGCAGACATAGTTTTTCAGAATAAATCCATATTATTAAAATTAAATGCGATCATTCATCCTTTTGTTAAAGAAGATTTTGATGATTGGTGTAAAGTCAATAAATCAAACTATATAATAAAAGAAGCTGCAATACTATTTGAAAGTAAAGCAAATGTAGGTTTAGATAAAGTTGTATTTGTAAGTGCCTCTGAGTCAATAAGAATGAAAAGGGTAGGAGATAGAGACGGACTCTCAGAGAAACAAATTCGTGCAAGAATGAATAATCAATGGCCTGACCAGATCAAATTAAATCGTTCAGATTTCATCATCTACAACAATGCTGATGATATGATTTTACCTCAAGTGTTAAAAATTCATAACTCACTCTTAGTAGATGAGTGTTAAATCGCCTTTTCCTACTCTTATTATATCAAATTTATTGTCTATCGAGCAATCTACTACTGTAGAAGCTTTATTGTCTCCTTGTCCTCCGTGTATAACCATGTCTACATAAGGTTTGTATTTTTCAAATATTAACTCGGGGTCGGTTGTGTACTCTATAATATCGTCTTCATCATAAATAGATGTAGAGGCAATGGGGCGGCCCAATTCTTTAACAATTGCTCTAATGATATTATTGTCTGGCACTCGAATACCAATAGTTTTCTTTTTATTACTAAATATTCTAGGGATTTTATTAGTTGCATTTAAAATAAATGTGAATGGCCCTGGCAAAGTTCTTTTTAACAATTTAAAAGTCGGTGTAGATATTTGTTTAGCAAATGTAGAGAGGTGGCTTAGGTTATGGCATATAAATGAGAAATTTGCATCTTTCAGTTTAATTCCTTTAATGCTAGCTATGCGTTCCAAAGATTTCTTATTATATACATCGCAGCCCAAGGCGTATACCGTATCTGTTGGAAAAATTATAACCCCACCATTTTTTAAGCACAAAACAATTTCTAAAATGGTGTTATGATGAGGGTTCTCGTTGTACATTTTTTTTAAGATCATTTTTGTAATTCATTAAATGATTAAACAGTTAACAATTCTAAGGTAAACAAAAAGATTCATTGTTTGTAAGAATACTTTCATAACTCAAATTATTACTTTTTTTGAAATCACTTTGAGTAGTTTAAATTACATGAATTAGTTTTAGTTCCTTTAAATAAATTCATTTTCCTTTTGATAATTATAATTGTTTTTTTAAGTTTGAGGTCTAACTTACGTGATAAATAAATAATTTTTTAACTAAACCCCCCCCAACATGAAGAAGATTTTCTTATTTCTTTTAGGTTGTTTTGCCACAAATTTAGTTTCGGCGCAAAACATAACATGCGACATGTTTGTTGTTCCTGCGAATACAGGTGCTAATATGACTGTTGGTGTTAATGCTTCAAAATTTGATCAATTTGCCGATGGCGGTCAGATTGGAGCTTTTTATGATTTAGATGGAGACGGTACATTAGAATGTGTAGGTCTTGAATCAGTTCAAACAGGATTTTTTGGTCTTGCCCTATGGGGTGATGATTCATCTACTCCTGAGCTAGACGGATTAGGTTCTGGCGACGCACCATCTTTTGCCATTTGTCACAATGGAAATGTGTTGTTAGTTGCTGAAATCCCTCAGTTTACAGGATATGTTACTAATGGTATTGTTAATATAACTGATGCTACTATTGATGGTGGTGCTGGTTGTACTGACGCTAGTGCTTGTAATGCTATGTTTATGTACGCTGATGTAAATTACACTGACGATGCTTCTTGTACTTATCCAGAGCCAGGTTATGGCTGTGATGGTATTTGTATAAATGATGCAGATTTAGATGGTGTATGTGATGAAGATGAAGTAGTTGGTTGTCAAGATGAAACAGCTTGTAACTTCAATCCTAATGCTACTGACCCAGGTTCATGTGATTATCCAGATTTCGCATACGATTGTGATGGAAACTGTATTTCAGACGCTGACGGTGATGGTGTATGTGATGAATTTGAAGTTGTAGGATGTCAAGATGACGCTTATGATAACTATGATGCTTCAGCTACTGATGCTGGAACATGTTCTGGTTTGTTAGGTTGTACTGATTCTGGTTTTGCAGAATTTTATGATGGTATCCCAAGTTATGATGATTACGCTTCTGCTAATGGCGCTGGTTATGAAGTTGACAATGGAGATTGTCAAACTGAAATTGTAACTGGTTGTACTAATCCAGCAGCTTCTAATTATGATGGTGCTGCTAACTTAAATATTCCTGAGGGTGAAGATGGTGCATGTGTTATTGAAGGTGTAAACTTTACTTGTGCTTCAGATGAAGAAAATACTTCTGTTGCTGTAACATCTAATAACATGTCAGTTTTATTCCCAGTAAACAATGCAGGTATTTGGAATTCTGATGTTTCTAACATTCAAGAAGGCGATTTAGTTGCTGCAGTATACGAAACAGGTCGCTTAGAGCAAGCTTTTGTAGGATACTCTGCGATTTCAGGTTTACAAAACGGTGGTTCTTTATGTGGATGGGACGGCGATCAGCAAGGTTTAGCTGTATTCGGTGCTGACAACGGTATTGTAAATGGTTTTGCTCCTGGTGAAGAGTTGAAGTGGCTAGTGCAAAGAGAGGGTGTTGTTTACAATGCTACTGTTACATACGCTACCTCTGGTTACGATGGTACTTACCAAGAAAATACTTATGTTACTGCTAACTCTATTGTTATTGGCTCTCTCTTCGACGAAGGATGTACAGACCCTAACTTTATGGAGTTTAGTCCAATGGCAACATCTGATGATGGTTCTTGTGCTACTCAAATATCTATCGGTTGTTTAGATAATAATTTCGTTAACTATGCTGGTGCTGATGTAGATGTAGCATCAATCCATGATAATGCAACTAACTATGGTAATCCGTTTGGTGAAAACATGACAATGGATTTAAATACAGGACTACTTTCAAATTCTGGTATTGCAGCGAACTTTAACGACCTATCTATGTGTCAAACACAAGTTCCTGGTTGTACTTACCCATACGCATCTAACTATGATTCTGAGGCCACTGAAGATGATGGTTCTTGTGATTGGTCTTCGTATACTTACTATGACTTTGACGCTACAACAGGTGTAGAAGGTGATGTAATGTACACATTTGGTGGTGATGATGATGACTCAAACAACGAATGGGTTGGTTCAGACTTTAACCATGCTAATGATTTATATCAAGATGGTGCAATGGCAACTGGTCATATTGTAACAGACCTTATTGCTGCTTATGAAAGTTTCGAAGATACTGTAGAGCACTTTGACGCATTATTGGCTTATACTTTAGACTCAGCTGCTGTAGCATTTGCTGCCGATGAGGCTGCTGATGAAGCATTATTAGCTCAAACTATTGCTGATTGGACTGCTTTATACGAGTTTACTTTAGATTCTGCTGCTACAGCATTTGCTGAAGACGAAGCTGCTGATTTATTGTTTTTAAATAACACTATTCAATTCTGGACGGATTCTATGGATTTCACTCATGCTGATTACCAAGCAGAGATTGCTTATCTATTAGATTCTGCTGCTGTAGCATTTGCTGCTGATGAGGCTGCTGATGAAGCATTATTAGCTGCTACAATTGCACAGTGGTCATCTGACTATGATTCTTTAGATGCTGATTGGGCACAACGTTACGCTGATAACGATGCTGCACACATTGTGCTAGAAGGTTTAATTACTGACTCATTAAACTACCATAGAGCACCTATCGAAATTGATTTACATACTGGTTGGAATACAGTTGCTTACTACCTACACCATGAATCTCCAGTTGTTGCTCAGTTTGAGGCTCAATTTGGAACTGAAGAAAATGTTCAAGATAACATCAACATTGTTAAGAACAATGAAGGTTTATTCTACTGGCCAGACTTCATGTTTGATGGTTTAGGAATGCTTCAACCTGGTCAAGGTTACCAAGTTCGTGTTAAGGATGAAGCTACTGGTAATCCTGAGTTTATCTTTGATCACGCTATTAACCGTGATGACTACAGAGTTCTTCAATCAACTGTACCTTCTTGGGCACTTGAAATGGAAATTGATACGCACCCTAACGATATACGTTCTCTAGTAAGAGTTGTTAATATGTTAGGTCAAGAGGTTAATCCTGAAGATCAATTTGCTGGTGAAGTTTTATTGTACATGTACAATGACGGAACTGTAGAAAAGAAAATGGTTAGATAATAATACCTATTTAATCTATTACAAAAAGAGCTGCAATTGCAGCTCTTTTTTTTTTAAACATATGATATATCATTTTTTATATATCAAATGTTTTATTAAATTTGAAGGAAACTGTATCCATTATGATTTATCCCCCCCATTCATATAAAGCTATATGCTTAGTTGTTTTTGGTCTATTACACGGCATTTCAAACTCTCAATCATGTGAGCTAAATTTTGGTTATCAAAACACGGGTTCTAACATGATTATTATGGTTAACCAAGAAGCACTTAACAATGAAATATTGTCTGATGGTGATAGTTTGGGAGCATTTATGAACCTTAACGATCAATGGTATTGTGTAGGGGCAATTGAGTGGAATAGCCAACAACAAACACTTGCAGTATGGGGGAACGACGCTGCAAATTCTGTGCAGGATGGCCTCATGTCTCTAGATCCAGTAGTGTTAAAGGCAAAATCAGAAGGCGTTATTTATGATGTAGCATATAGTCCAACTATTACATTTGAGGTAAACGGTATACAGATATTAGGTACATCTCTTGAATTTACACCCGTGTGCGATAACTTAGGTAATGTGTATGGCTGCACCAATCAAAATTATCAAGAGTATAATAGTGACGCTACATTAGATGATGGAACTTGCAGCACACTTAGTGACAATATACCCGGTTGTACAATTCCTGGATATATTGAATATAACCCAGAAGCTAACATATTTGATGGTTCTTGTCTTACAGCCATAATTGAAGGTTGTACAGATCCTTTATATCTCGAATATAACCAAGATGCTAACAACGATAATGGTACTTGTTTAATACTCATTGTTGAAGGTTGTACTAATGAAAACTATTTAGAATATAACTCAGAAGCTAATATAGATGATAACTCATGTGCAACATATAGAATATATGGCTGTACAAATAATGATTATTTAGAATTTTCTGTAACTGCAAATACAGACGACGAATCTTGTATTACCCCTGTAGTTTATGGATGTATGAATGATTTATACATGGAGTATAATGTGAATGCCAATATTGATGATGGTTCATGTGGTACAATAATAGTTTATGGTTGTATGGATTCTGAAGCTTTTAACTATTCAGAAATTGCAACAATAGATGACGATTCATGTATACCAGTAGTTTTAGGTTGTACCAGTTCAAATTTTGAAGAGTATAACCCCCAAGCTAATACTAGTGACGGCTCTTGCATTACTCCTTATTCATATGGTTGTACAGAAATTTTTTCATTGAACTACAATCCTTTAGCTGAAATAGATGATGGGTCTTGTATACCATTAGTGTTTGGATGTGATGACTCTGATGCTTTCAATTACAATCCTGAAGCTAATGCAAATGACGGATCATGTATTGCTAAAGTTTATGGTTGTTTGGATTCTGAGGCACTGAATTTTGATCATCAAGCCAATACAGACAATGGTTCTTGTATTGAAAAAGTTTTCGGATGTATGGATCCTGCCTATATGGAGTATGATTCTAATGCGAATTACGATACAGGATTTTGTCAAGTACTTATTGTTTATGGTTGTATGAACCAAGATGCATCAAACTTTTTGTTAGATGCAAGTATAGATGATGGTTCCTGTTACTTTAACGGATGTATGGATGTGAGTGCAATTAATTATGAAGACTATGCAACAATGGATGATGGTTCCTGTCTTTATATTACACCATGTGAAATACCACAGCAGTATACAGGTAATACAGGAGCAAATATGATTGTTGGCTTCCTAGATGAAGCCATAAACTCATTACCAATAACAAATGAGGGTGCATATATTTTGGCCATATCAAATACAGGCTTGGTAGTAGGTTCTATTCAGATGAGTGTTTTTGATGGTACCTTAGCCGTTTGGGGTGATGATACTGCTACTCCTGAAATAGACGGTGCGCAACCATTTACACCACTTACTTTTCAATTGGTAAACTCTAATGTTTTATATGAAATAATAATTGACGAGGTAATTTACTCCAATAACAACATTATTCTCATTGAGTCTGCAAACTATCAAATAGTTGATTGTGGAAATGATATGGGGTGTACAAATTCTAGTGCCCTGAATTTTGACCCTTATGCTGACTTTGATGATAATTCATGTATTATGCCATTATACGGTTGTATGGATCCATCCTCTTTTAATTTTAATCCGAATTCAAATATAAACTCTGTATCTGCTTCAGATGATTCAAATCCTTGTGTAGATGTTGTTTTAGGTTGTACGGATTCTTCATCATTTAATTTTAATGAACTTGCTAATACAGATAACGGCTCTTGTGTTCCAGTAGTAATGGGGTGTACTAATAATACAGCATTTAATTTTAACCCATTTGCAAACATAGATGACGCTTCATGTGAAGATGTTGTGTACGGTTGCACCAATCCACTTGCATTAAATTATAACGAATTAGCCAATATTTCCGATTTAGATTGTCAATTTCCTGTCTACGGTTGTACAGATGCAGAGGCACTAAACTTCAACTTGAATGCTAATACCGATAATGGTTTGTGCGCTTATCCAGTATACGGATGTACCAACAGTAATGCAATTAATTATGACCCTCTAGCAACTCAAAATAACGGTAGTTGCATTCCTATTATATCTGGTTGTATGGATGAATTGGCATTTAATTTTAACCCAGAGGCTAATACAGATAGTCAAACATGTATTATGGTGATTGAAGGCTGTACTAATCCCAATGCTTTAAACTATGATAATCTGTCGAATACCGACGATGGTTCATGTATTTCAATAATTTACGGATGTATGGACGCATCCTCTATAAATTTTAATCCAAATGCAAATACAGATAATGGTTCTTGTGTTGAGCCTGTATTAGGATGTATGAGTCCAGTGGCATTTAATTTTAACCCAGAAGCTAACCTTAGTGACGATTCATGTATTCCTGTAATAGAAGGTTGTATGGTGGATACTGCTTTAAATTATAATGCCTCAGCTAACACTGATAATAATTCATGTGTTTTTTCTGTATATGGTTGTACCAACCCTATGGCATTAAACTATAATTCTTCAGCAAATTCTCCCGATGGTTCTTGTATTGCACCAATTTCTGGTTGTATGAATCCTAATAGCCTAAATTATAATGAAATGGCTAATATTGATGACAATTCTTGTATCCCTCTGATAGAAGGTTGTATTAGTCCATCCGCTCTAAACTTTAATGTTCAGGCTAACTCAGATGATGGTTCTTGTATTCAAACAGTTATGGGTTGTACAGACAATCTAGCTTTTAATTACGATTTAAATGCAAATACAGATGATGGTTCTTGTATACCATTTGTATATGGATGTATATTCGATTTTGGTTTTATTACCAATTATGATCCAACAGCAAATGTTAATCAGGTTTCAGTAAGTGATTTTTCTGACCCATGTTTGTATGACTTTGGTTTTAGATCAAGTTCAGATGTGTGTATTGATCCTTTAGCAGAGAATTATTTCCCTATGGCCGATACAAATTCTCCTATATATAATTCTACTGTTGCAGCAAACACTAATGTTAATAACGAAACTTGTTCATATGCATATGGATGTACTGACCCTACTGCATTTAATTATGATGCTAATGCAAGCATCGATGATGGTAGTTGTGAGCCAGTCTTTGTCGGTTGTCTAAATCAATCATACCTTGAGTACGATTCAATGGCAAATACAAACAATGACGTCCTATGTCTTAATATAATAGTCGAAGGCTGTACAGACCTTAATTCATTCAACTATAATGATCAAGCCAATGTTGATGATGGTACATGTGTTGACTTTGTATTTGCATGTTTAGACAGTAACTATATTGATTACAATCCTCTTGGTAATATTAATGACCAGTCTTTATGTGAAACGCCAATTGTTCTAGGATGTTATAATCCAAATTCTGTTAATTATTCTCCCTTAGTTAATACAGATGATGGCTCTTGTATAGAAGCTATGTATACTTGTATGGATGATAGTTATATAGAGTACGATTCTACCGGAAATGTTCACTCCATGGATTTGTGTGTTACTGTTGGCATTGAAGGCTGTACTGAAATAGAGTATTTAGAGTACAATGTTTTAGCAAATATAAATGATAATTCTTGCCAAAATTTAATCGTATTAGGATGTGTTAATGATAATTTTGTAGAATTCAATCCTCTAGCAAATATTGATGATCAAAGCTGTGCAACTATTTTGGTGTATGGATGTACTGACGTCAATGCATTCAATTATAATTCTTTAGCAACAGCTCAAGATGATTCTTGTATTGAGCATATATACGGATGTACAAATGATTTAGCACTAAATTATAATGAAAATGCAAACACACCAGACGGTTCATGCATAAATGTTCTTTTTGGTTGTACGGATAATTCGGCAATGAATTTTAATAATTTAGCTAATACCGATGATGGTTCTTGTTATTATGTTTTAGAAGGTTGTTTAGATTACTCTGCAATAAATTACAATTCTCTTGCAAATACAGATGATGGTTCTTGTGAATATCTATTAGGTGGTTGTAGGGATAGTCTCTATTTAGAGTACAATGCAGTTGTTGATTTTTCAGATGGTTCTTGTCAAATATTGATTGTTGAAGGTTGTACAAATTCAGCCTACTTAGAGTTTGATCCTCTAGCAAATTTAGATAATGATTTGTGTCAAACAACTAGAATTGTTGGTTGTATGTCTCAATTAGCCGATAATTATAACCCTTCTGCTAATGACCCTGATGGTTCATGTATTTATGACTCGACAATGGAAGAATTAAGTATTCTAAATGATTCCATGCTAGTTTTGACCGAAATGGTTGAAAATTGTGCGTCTACACTTGAGCCTGTTATGATAGATCTTTCTGAGGGATGGAATACGGTAGGTTATACTTTACGAGAGCAGCAAGATGTTGTATCTACTCTTGAGTCAATTGTTGACGATGTTAAAATTATAAAAAATAATAACGGTGAATTTTATTGGCCTGAAATGGGGCCATTTAATCAAATAGGAAATTTTATTCCAGGTCAAGGATATCTTCTTAAAATGAAAGCTGCGCAACAAAATTATTATTTCCCATTGTTAAATTAAGGGTAGTTATATTTTTAGGACATTCATTTTTTTTTTCGTAAGTTTGATAGAAACTATTAGAATTTACTTTAACCCCCCCCCCTTAAATGAAAAAGTTACTCTTATATTTCTGCGCTGTTAGTTTTAGTTATAATGCTAGTTCACAGTGCGAAATTCCTCAAGAATTCAATGGCAATACAGGTTCAAATATGACTGTAATGTTGACTGAAAATTTCATCAATTCTCTAACCATTACAGATCCCAACGCCTATGTTGTTGCTTTAACATCAGAGGGTATGATTGTTGGTTCTACACCTGTATTTGACATGTCTCAAACATCTCTAGCTATATGGGGTGATGATACAGATTCACCAGAAACTGATGGTGCTGTTTTCGGTGAAGACATTATACTTCAACTTGTTGATGGTGCTAATCTTTACACTTTAGATTTAGCATCACCTATCAGTTATGCTACTAATGCAATGTCAATCCAAAGTACAGTACAAACTGATCTTTGTGAGACGGAAGTTTCAACTGGAAATTGTGATTATCCAGGGATATTTTCCGGTAATACAGGAAATAACATGACATTAATGTTAACCTCAGGTTTTTTTGAATCTTTACAAATTACTAATGAGTCAGCATATTTATCAGCAACAGCAGATGGTATGCTTGTAGGTACAGTAAATGTTTATGGGGTCTCTCAAACATCTTTAGCTGTGTGGGGAGATGATTCGTCAACGCCTGAAGTCGATGGGGCACCAATCGGCGCGGAAATCTCTCTTGAGTTAGTTGATGGCAACAATCTATATGTCGTTAACACATCCTACATTCCTTATGTAGTAAATGGAACTCAAGTAATTTCTAGTGCTACATCCACACTTACATGTGGAGTTGTTGAAATTTTAGGTTGTATGTCGGATTGGGCAGAAAATTATAACCCTGCAGCAAATGTAGATGATGGAACTTGTTTCCTGACTGGTTGTATGGATTCTTCTGCCGATAATTACAACAGCATAGCAAACCTAGAAGGATATTGTGAGTATGTAGGTTGTACTAATGTAAATGCATGTAACTATGATTTACAGGCAAATAATGATGATGGTAGTTGTTTCTTTAATGAAGTAGGTTACGATTGTAATGGCGTTTGTGAAGTTGATACTGATGGTGACGGTGTTTGTGATGTGTTTGAAATTTTAGGTTGTATGGATGCTCTAGGGTGTAATTACAATCCAGAGGCTACTGACTCAGGTTTCTGTACTTATCCTGCTGAAGATTGGTTAAACTGTGATGGTGAGTGTAATTTTGATGCTGATAATGATGGTATCTGTGATGAATTCGAAGTAGAAGGTTGTACCAACCCAAATGCATTTAACTACAATCAGAACGCAACCAATGATGATGGAACATGTATCGACATAGTACTTGGATGTACTAATGAAAGTGCAACAAACTATGATCTTAGTGCAAACACTGATAATGGATCATGTTTAATTGAAGGTTGTACAGATCCTTCGGCATTCAACTATAATGAAGAAGCTAACATAAATAATGGATCATGTATCGCTACTATTGAAGGTTGTTCAGATGAGACTGCAGCAAATTATAATCCAAATGCAAATATTGATGATGGATCTTGTGAGAGTGTAGTTTTAGGTTGTATTGATATTGCTGCGTTAAATTACGATTCATCTGCAAATACAGACGACGGATCTTGTGAATATTTATCTTTTTCTGGAAACTGGCCTTCATCACCAAATGGACTAGAAATTACAGGAAATAATTCAACCATTGCAATTACAGGATCTGTACCTGGGCTAGAACTACAAACTGGTGATTATATAGGTGCATTTTACCAATCAAACGACCAACTTATATGTGGTGGTTTATTGATTTGGGATGCTAATGCTCAGAATCAGTTAATAGTTGTTTGGGGTAATGATACCCATAGCGACTCAAAAAATGGTTTTGACGCCGACGAAGAAATTGTTTGGATGGCTAGAGATAATAGCTCTGGAGAAGATTATGACCTATATCCCTTATATGATCTAGGACAAAATGGGTATACTACAAATGGCGCTTTTGTAATTTCGTCATGGATACTAGATCCAGTATTTGGATGTATAGACCCTGCATACCAAGAATATAACCCAGATGCTTTAGTAGATGACAATTCATGTGCCATATTATGGTCTGACTTGTATGCAATTGTTGTTGCTGATCTAGAAGATGCTAATCAGGAAATAGAGCAACTAAGCGCAGACTTAATTGATGTCACAAATACATTAAATACAACTGTGTTGTCTATGCAGTCAACCTATGATAATATGGTTCTGTCATACGAAGACCAGCTTTTCTCACTCCAATCGTGGTTGACAGACTCACTTAACCAAGTACATGCAGATTACACATCTCAAATAACAACGTTAAATGATCTATGGGATGCTGAGGTTGATGCCTTAGAAAACGAACTCGAAGTGTTAAATCAAGGTTTACTGGACTCTATTGCTTCATATGAATCACAAATAGAGGTGCTAACAAATTCAACAAATACTGAAATTGCTAATTTAGAGGCAGCTATATCTTCTTTACAAGCAGACAGTTTGCTTTTGGAAACAACACTAGCAAGTACCATAGAAGATTACAATGCGCAAATAGCAACATTAAACTCTAACCACGCTGATGCTGTTAATGCTCTAGATAACGACATTGCTGACCTACAAAATGATTTAGCTACTACTATCGCAAATTATGATGCTCAAATTATTGTTATAAACGATGCAAATGATGCTGAAGTTGAAGCGCTAAATGCCTTACATGCTAGCGAAGTAGCACAGTTAGAATCTGACGCCGCTGCAGCTGCTGATGCCGCTACAGATCTATTAAATCAAACTATAGATAACTACGATCTTGAGATTTCTACTTTAGAATTAAATTACACATCTCAGATTTCAACACTCGTAGCTACATACGATAATACCATTGCGGTTATGGATGCTGAAGATGCAGCTGAAGATTCTGCATATGAAGAACATATTTCTAGTTTACAAATGGATAGTATCGCTTTTGAGGCAACAATTTCTTCTGCACTTTCAGACATAGAAAATCTCGAAGGAAATATTGCATCGTTAAACGCAGAAAATCTTTCACTCACAGAAGATTTAGCTTACCATTCTGCTGAGTTATACGTTGACTTAGCTCAAGGATGGAACATGATTGGTTTTAGCCTTAAAGAACCAATGGATGTTGCAGCTTCACTAGATGTTTTAGGTGATAAATTACACCTAATTAAAAATAATAATGCCGCGGTTTATTGGCCTGAGTTTGGATTTAATAGTTTAGGAAGCTTGGAACCAGGTCAAGGATATCAAATAAGAATGTATGAAGAGCATTTAGATTATACATTCCCGTTTATTCCTGGTGTTAGACTAGAAGTTGTACCAACCGTACCTCAATGGGTAATTGATATGGATTTACCTATGCATCCTAATGACATAACAAGTCTTGTTAGAGTTGTTAATATGTTGGGGCAAGAAGTCAACCCTGATGATGCCTTTAAGGGAGAAGTTTTACTTTACTTATACTCAGACGGATCAGTTGAAAAGGTAATCAAATAATGGCATAAAATTTGTAAAAAGGGGAGTATATACTCCCCTTTTTAATTAGTCTAAACTCTAACCCCCTACACATGAAAAATTCATTATCCCTAGTTTTTCTAACATTATTTTTAAGCTTTAGTTCGAAAGCTCAATGCGATCTAGATTTTAGTTTTGTTAATACAGGTACTAACATGACTGTATTTTTCACACCTAATGTTGCTTCTTCTTTATACAATGATTTAGGAGAGGGTACAATAGGTGCTTTTTTTATAGATAGTAATGGTAACTATGCATGTGCCGCATCCGCCAATTTTACTGGTTCCCAAATTCAATTAGCTGTAATGGCTGATGATTCTACCTCTCCAGAAAAAGATGGTTTTGCAGCAAACGAAACAATAAATTGGTATTATCTCACTACTGATGGTTCCTCTCATGAACTATCCATAACACCAAATGATCCCTTTGCAATTAATGGCTTAAGTTTTATTCAATCTGCTTCATCAACTCTAGTTAACTGTAATTCCAATGACGAATGCCCATCTCTTGATCTTGATTTTGTAAATACAGGTTCTAATATGACTTTATTTATTACACCTGATGCCGCATCCAACCTTAACGCTTCTTTAGGACAAGGTCAAATAGGTGTTTATTTCAATAATAATGGTGCACTAGCATGTGCTGGAGCAACTCAGTTTACGGGTCAATCAGCTCAAATTGCTGCTTACGCAGATGATAGTACTACTGGAGAGAAAGATGGTTTTGCGGCAAATGAATCGATAGTTTGGAAATTTCAGTCTAATGATGGTAGTCAATTTGAACTATTCCCAAATCCAAGTGATGTTTTCCAGTTAAATGGGATTTCATATGTAGCAGCCTTTACTTATGACGCTATTTCCTGTGCTGTTGACATTGAAGGCTGTACCGATGCTATGTATTTAGAGTATAATAGCGCTGCGACAATAGATGATGGTTCATGTGAGACATTAATCGTAGAGGGTTGTACAGATAGCAATTACTTAGAATATAATGCACAAGCCAATACAGATGATGGCTCATGTAATTCTCTAATGGTTTCAGGCTGTACAAATGCTTTATATCTTGAATACAATCCACTGGCTAATACAGACGATGGTTCATGTGAGACATTAATCGTAGAGGGTTGTACAGATATGAATGCAACGAATTACGACTCCAATGCTAATGTAAATGATGGTTCTTGTGACTACGACTTAATAGGGTCAAACTGTGATGTAAGTTTCGATGTTATTAATACAGGTACAAACCATGCTATTTTCTTACCACCATCATCGATATCTCAATTAAACGTGGGAGATCAGATAGGTGTTTTCTACATTGCTGATAATGGTCAAGCACAATGTGCTGGATCATCAATTTGGACAGGATCAAATATTCAAATTGCAGCATATGGTGATGATGCAACCACTCCTACCGTTGATGGTTTAACAATAGGAGCGCCATTACTATTCATAGCACAATCTGGAGATGATGTATATACATTAGAAGTAGAATTTTCTGATGGCCCTAGTACATATATTACCAATGGAATTTCATTTGTGTCATCAGCTAATTTGAGTTTAGCTTGTACCGTAGAGTATTTAGGTTGTACAGATGCAGATGCATGTAATTATGATTATAGTTCGAATACGGATGATGGTTCATGTGAATATCCACAAGAATATCTAGACTGCTCAGGATCATGTTTGTCTGATGTAGATGCTGATGGAGTTTGTGACCAATTCGAAATTATCGGTTGTACAGATACGAATGCATCAAATTATAATCCTGATGCTACAGATTCAGGCATATGTGATTATGAAGGCTGTACCGATGCTATGTATTTAGAGTATAATAGCGCTGCGACAATAGATGATGGTTCATGTGAGACATTAATCGTAGAGGGTTGTACAGATAGCAATTACTTAGAATATAATGCACAAGCCAATACAGATGATGGCTCATGTAATTCTCTAATGGTTTCAGGCTGTACAAATGCTTTATATCTTGAATATAATCCACTGGCTAATACAGACGATGGTTCATGTGAGACATTAATCGTAGAGGTTTGTACAGATATGAATGCAACGAATTACGACTCCAATGCTAATGTAAATGATGGTTCTTGTGACTACGACTTAATAGGGTCAAACTGTGATGTAAGTTTCGATGTTATTAATACAGGTACAAACCATGCTATTTTCTTACCACCATCATCGATATCTCAATTAAACGTGGGAGATCAGATAGGAGTTTTCTACATTGCTGATAATGGTCAAGCACAATGTGCTGGATCATCAATTTGGACAGGATCAAATATTCAAATTGCAGCATATGGTGATGATGCAACCACTCCTACCGTTGATGGTTTAACAATAGGAGCGCCATTACTATTCATAGCACAATCTGGAGATGATGTATATACATTAGAAGTAGAATTTTCTGATGGCCCTAGTACATATATTACCAATGGAATTTCATTTGTGTCATCAGCTAATTTGAGTTTAGCTTGTACCGTAGAGTATTTAGGTTGTACAGATGCAGATGCATGTAATTATGATTATAGTTCGAATACGGATGATGGTTCATGTGAATATCCACAAGAATATCTAGACTGCTCAGGATCATGTTTGTCTGATGTAGATGCTGATGGAGTTTGTGACCAATTCGAAATTTTTGGATGTACAGATGCAGCAAGTGCAAACTTCGATAATAGTGCAACAGAAGATAATGGATCTTGCATCAGCTGGGAAGAAGCTTACAATGATTGTATTGCTTCTGGTGGTGATGATGGTGTAACTCAAGCTGACTTAGATGCCATTCAATTACTTTTAAATGAGGCTAATGCGGATTTAGCATCAGTTAATAATATTGTAGCTGATTTACAAAATCAATTAGATATCGCTTTGTTAAACCAAGAAGACGGTATTACTCAAGCAGATATAGATGCAATTCAATCTCAACTAAACGCTGCTAATACTAATCTTTTGGCAAGTGAATTAAATGTTGCTTCTCTAGAAGAGCAGCTTGAAGAAGCATTAGTTAACCAAGAAGATGGTGTTACTCAAGCAGACGTTGATGCAGTTCAAGCAGAGCTAGACCAAGTAAATGTAGAGTTGTTAGCTGCATTAGCTAACCAAGAAGATGGTGTTACTCAAGCAGATGTTGATGCTGTTCAAGCAGAGCTAGATCAAGTAAATGTAGAGTTGTTAGCTGCATTAGCTAATCAAGAAGATGGTGTTACTCAAGCAGATGTTGATGCTGTACAAAATCTATTAAATTCGGCATATTCTGACATAAGTTCTTTAGAACTTCAGCTGGAAGAAGCATTAAATAATTCAGGAGGGTCAGGTGAATGCGAACCAATATATGTAGATTTATTACAAGGTTGGAATATTATTGGATACACTTTATCCTTCAATCAAGATGTTGCCGCTACTTTGTCAAATATCGTTGATGACGTCCAGATTGTTAAAAATAATGCTGCTGAGGTATATTGGCCTGAGTATGCATTTAATGGTATAGGTGATTTTATTCCTGGTCAAGGATATCAAATTAGAATGCATAATACATTGTCTTCTTTTACCTTTCCTGATGTCAATGGACTTAGGTTAGATTTAATACCAACCGTACCATCTTGGGTACATGATATGCCTGTCACAGTCCATCCTAACGATTTGAGAACTCTAGTAAAAATTGTCAATATGTTAGGTCAGGAAGTTGACCCAAAAGAACAGATGAATGGTGAAATATTGCTTTATCTTTATAGTGATGGAACAACAGAGAAACGCATTAACTAATTGCATGTTAACGTATTAAAAATAAAAGCGATGAATTTTCATCGCTTTTTTTATGGAAGTAATTTTAAATGTTTTTTTTTATATAAAAATGTGTATATTTGAAAATTAGAGTGAATTTTTAACTAAACCCCCCAAGGATGAAAAAGATCTATACTTTTTTCAGTTGTTTGGTGTTGCTCTTGACTACGAGTCAATTGAGTGCAACTGACTTCAATGTCATCAACACCGGGTCTAATATGACCGTATACGTTACTCCCGCGACTTCTATGTCAGGAGATTTTTCTAACATTGACCAAATTGGTGTTTTTTATCAGAACGATAATGGTGATCTAGCTTGTGCTGGTGTCTCTACTTTCGATGCTTCTGGTAATTTTCAAATTACCGTTTGGGGATCTGAAGCGGGTTCCGATAATGGAATGGCTGAAGGTGAAGAGTTAATTTGGATTGCAGATGACATTAACGGTCTTGCATATGAGGTTACTCCTGTTTATCAGGATCCTTCAATGTCTAATTACTCTTTAAATTCAATTTCGTTTGTTGTTGGTTTGGACTTTGTTGCTGATGCATCAAGTCAAATCATAGGTTGTATGGACGGACACTACTTAGAGTACGATTCATCAGCAAATGTTAACGACCCAGACATGTGTGTTACATGGAAAGTAGAAGGTTGTACCGATGATGGTTATGAAGAGTATAACGCTGAGGCAAACTTCGATGACGGATCATGTTTAACAGAAGCAGGCCCAGTAGAGGCAACAGTAGAGTTTAGCGTAGACATGAATTTAGTTGACCAGCCAAGTGCAGACTACAGTAGTGTAGT
>CBFIGX010000008.1:3073-97714 GCA_965662265.1 Flavobacteriales bacterium | reverse complement strand
CAAACCATCCTTTTGCAGGCCCATGCTCTATACCTTCAACAAATGTTCTTTCTGTATCTATGTTCCCATTCTCATAATTTGTCCTTCTAATTTCTTCTTTCATGACTTTAATTTTAAATAAAAATAATTATTTTTTTCAAATATTTTGAAACATTTTTAAATATACCTTCAACTGATGAATTTAATCGATGTATTTTGTTATTGTGTTTAAATGAAAATGATTTATTGTCAACTTCAAAATTAATATCTTGATTTAAGAAGACGTGATTCATAGCTCCTCCGTATAGATATTTTAGGTAGATTTCTTTTTTTAAAATTTTTGGATTAAAAATTATTTTATCAGAATGCTCAAGCAATTTTGATTCTATTTTTTTGTACAAATTTTCATCTTTGGAATAATTTGTTGAATATTTAAATAATTCATTTTGGGAAAAAGTATATACGATAACTCCTCCTGAGTTTCCCATTCCTCCAATATCACAAATTTCAGCATAAATTATATCTTTAGTAACAATATTATTAAAGGTATCATTTGTTAAGAAAGCCTCTTTATAATTTCCCATAATATATATTTAAAATCTCAGTTGATTGATTTATCCAAATATATTAAATATGTTTGTTCAACAAGGTAAGACTATACAAAGTACTTAGTTTAGTGCTCTAATCGAGACCTATAAAAATTGGTCTCTCTGTATCACAGTAGGAGTAAGGGGTTCGAAAACGGGTTCGAGTCCCGTCCAGACCGCAACTTTAAAAACTAATATCAGTAAAAGCCTTGTAAATGAGTCATTTATGAGGCTTTTTTTATTCCCCAAAACTCTTATCAAATTGTAATTAACATCAAAAAGATGTTTTATAAGGGATTAATCCAGTAAATTTTTTAATTGTCTTTGCAAAAAGAGCCCCTAAGAAAAGACCAATTGTTGTCAATATTCATGCTCTAACCGTGGATAAAGATTTGTTTTTGTGATTTTGATCATTTATGTCTTATAATTAATGAATTTCATAAAAATGTACTCATATTGTAATATTATTTCTTTTTTTAACATGTATTATCGAAATTTGTCACAAAATATTTAGTTGTGAAAAAAATAGAAGCAATTATTAGAAAGTCTAAGTTTCAGGAGGTAAAAGATTCACTTCATCAGGTAGGTGTTAATTTCTTTTCTTATTGGGATGTTACAGGAATTGGTAACGAAAAAAAAGGGACAGTTTATAGAGGAGTATCATACAGCCCTAGTGATATACAAAGAAGGTATTTATCTATTATAGTGAACGATGATTTTGAGGAGATTACCATCAAAACAATTATAGACTCTGCTGCAACTGGTGAGGTAGGAGACGGTAAAATATTTGTTTCTGATATCAATGAAAGTTATAGAATTAGAACAGGTGAAAAAGGAAATAATACCATAAATTAAATTAGTGGTCTCAGATGGAAAATTTAGTAGAAAATAATATTTGGATGATGCTATGTACAGCTCTTGTCTTTTTTATGCATCTCGGATTTGCATTTTTAGAAATTGGGCTTACCAGACAAAAAAACAGCATTAACGTTTTATTTAAAAATATATTTATAATATCAGTAGGTCTTATCTTATACTTTGTGCTAGGTTTTAACCTAATGTATCCAGGAGATTTTAATGGCTTTATAGGTTTTTCAGGTTTTGGATTAGACGCTCCTTTAAATGCCAGTAATACTCTGGATTTAACCTATAATTCAGGATATACGTATTGGACAGATTTTTTATTTCAGGGTATGTTTGCAGCTACTACAGCAACTATTGTTTCTGGTGCAGTAGCAGAAAGAGTCAAATTGAATTCATTTATGATTTTTACAATAATATATATAGCTTTTGTATATCCTATTGCAGGATCTTGGAAATGGGGTGGTGGCTTTCTAGATGAATTGGGATTTTATGACTTTGCAGGTTCTTCCATAGTTCATTCAGTAGGTGGTTGGGCAGCATTAATCGCGATTACAATGTTAGGAGCTAGAAAAGGAAAGTTTAATGAAAATGGCAAACCTATGGTTATTTTTGGACATAATATTCCTCTAGCTACAGCAGGAGTTTTAATATTGTGGTTGGGTTGGTTTGGATTTAATGGTGGTTCAGTTTTGTCTGCTGACCCTGCGCTTACCTCTCTAACTTTAGTTACCACATCTCTCTCAGCAGCAGCGGGTGGTATTAGTGCCTTTCTTGTTTCCAATTTTTTTTATAAGAATTACGATTTAACAATGTTCCTTAACGGAATATTAGGAGGTCTGGTAGGTATTACTGCGGGTGCAGATTTGATGAGTCCAACCGACGCACTAATGATTGGTATTATTTCAGGAATTATAATTGTTTTAGGTATTTCATTTATTGATAGGCTTCGTTTGGATGATCCTGTTGGTGCAGTATCAGTTCATCTGTTATGTGGAATGTGGGGGACGCTTGCTGTTGGTGTATTCGGCGAATTGGCAAGCTATACACAGTTAAAATATCAGTTTATAGGAATCGTTTCATATGGCTTATTGTCATGTCTTTCATCATTTGTTATTTTTTATGTGCTAAAAAAGTTTATTGGTATTCGTGTAAGTGAAAAAGAGGAACTTGAAGGGCTAGATTTTCACGAACATGGAATGAATGCTTATGTTGATTTTCGCATCAATGAACATTAATTGCTATACTATATAACGCTTCTTTTATTATTTAGTAAATAAACGTACAAAATCGAATTACCTACGTTTTTAGTCTTCTTTCTAAGCTAATTTTAACACCTTCAATATAAACTCTTATATTTCTTTTATTATAGCTTAAAATACTTTAGTTTTATTTCATGAAAAATTAAATTTAGATTTCATGACATCACAAGAACTCATAGCATTAGAAGAGAAATATGGCGCACACAATTATCATCCACTGCCAGTGGTACTTTCTAAAGGCCAAGGGGTGTATGTCTGGGATGTAGAAGGTAAAAAGTATTTCGACTTTTTATCAGCTTACTCTGCTGTTAATCAAGGGCATTGCCATACAAAAATTGTAACTGCGCTAAATGAGCAGGCTTCTACCTTAACTTTAACTTCAAGAGCTTTTCACAACGATATATTAGGAAAGTACGAAGCTTTTATAACAAAGCTTTTTGGTTACGATAAGGTTTTGCCGATGAATACTGGGGTAGAAGGTGGAGAGACGGCCAATAAGCTTGCACGTAAATGGGGTTACATGAAAAAGGGTATCCCAAATAATAAGGCAAGGATAATATTTGCAAAAGGTAATTTTTGGGGTCGTACCTTGGCTGCTATTTCTAGTTCTGATGACCCTGTTTCGTATGAAGGTTTTGGACCATATATGCCAGGTTACGATTTAATACCATATAATGATTTAAATGCATTAGAGCAAGAACTTAAAGATCCTAATGTTTGTGCATTTATGGTAGAGCCTATTCAGGGAGAGGCTGGCGTAGTAGTTCCTGAAGAAGGGTATTTATCAGGAGTAAGGTCATTATGCTCCAAATACAACGTTTTATTTATAGCAGATGAGGTTCAAACAGGTATTGCCAGAACAGGAAAGATGCTTGCTACAGATTATGAAGAGGCTCGCCCGGATATTCTCATTTTAGGTAAAGCTCTCTCTGGAGGCGTATTCCCAGTTTCTGCAGTATTAGCAGACGATAACGTTATGATGTGCATTAAGCCTGGAGAGCATGGATCTACATTTGGGGGAAACCCACTGGCTTGTAAAGTTGCTCAAGCTGCCTTAGAAGTTGTGGTGGATGAGAATTTGGCCGATAATGCATACACACTTGGACAGTTATTTAGAAAAGAGATGCGTGCTATTGACAGTGATATGATTACGGCTGTAAGAGGTAAGGGCTTACTTAATGCAATTGTTATAAAGCCAAAGAATGGCAAAGAGGCTTGGGATGTTTGTTTGAAACTTCGAGACAACGGTCTCCTTGCAAAGCCTACCCATGGCGATATTATTCGGTTCGCCCCACCATTGGTTATGACTGAATCTGAGTTGATGGAATGCGTGGCTATAATCAAGAAAACCATTCTTTCCTTTTAAATGTAAACTGTTCCGAAATCATCAAAAATTTTAAATAAGATGAAACCAACTATATTATTAATTGTTCTTATAGTCATTTCCGCCTGTGAACCTACCAAAAATTACAGCTACTATGGTGAAGTAATAGACGATAAGCCGACACATAGCTTCACCCAAATCTATCAAGCAGCACAATCTGAACAGATAAAAGATGTTGTTATTAAAGGTGAAATTAGTCAGACATGCGCTAAAAAAGGTTGCTGGATGGATATTGTAGTTCCTGAAGGAGATACGCTTATAGTTCGTTTTAAGGATTATGGTTTTTTTGTTCCTAAAGAAGGCGTAGAAGGCAAAGAAGCTATTATGCATGGTTATGCTAAAATGGATACTATTTCTGTAGACATGTTAAGGCATTATGCAGAGGATGCTGGTGATTCTGAGGAAGAGATTATGAAAATTAATGAGCCACGCTATACACTTGAGTTTATTGCTGATGGCGTATTGATAGAGAAATGAGATATATAATTTTCGCTTTTTTATTAGGGCTATTGGTAACATCTTGTCAGCAAAACTCCAAACCCGATCAATTCCCTAACGAACAAAGTGAGATGGCTTTGGCAATGCGCGATATGACAGCTAAACTGAGGTTAGCAAAAGAAAGCATCCAAACAGGAGACACACCTCAACTTTCCATTGAAGATTTTAGGGACTACCATTTTACCGATTCAAGTTTTCATCAAAATGGCTTTGAACCTATGGCCGACCACTTTTTACAATTGGTTGAAGACTTCGATAAAGAGCCTACTATAACCCATTATGAAATGGTACTTAATTCTTGTAAATCGTGTCACCAGATTATGTGTCCTGGTCCTCTAGAAATGATTAAAACATTAGAACTAGATTAATATTGTTTCAGTCAAGTATCTAAACCAACACAAAAGCCACAATAAATTTGTGGCTTTTTATATGACTTATTTAGTTTCGATTATACTAGAGAAAATAGCTTTAGAGGTTTTCTATAACCAAAGCAGAGGCACCACCACCACCATTACAAATTCCAGCAGCGCCAAACTTACCCTTATTTTGCTTTAGAACATGAATAAGGCTAACCACAATTCTAGATCCTGAACTTCCTAATGGGTGGCCTAGAGAAACGGCCCCACCATTAACATTTACCTTTGATGCATCAAGATTTAGTTTCTTAACATTGGCTAGTCCTACCACAGAAAAGGCTTCATTGAGTTCCCAATAGTCTATATCATTGATAGTTAAACCTGCTTTTTTAACTGCTATAGGTGCTGCTTTTGCTGGAGCTATAGTAAACCATTCAGGCTCTTGTGCCGCATCGGCATATGCACTAATTTTTGCCATTGGCTGTATGTTTAACTCTGCCGCTTTTTCTGCAGACATGAGTATAAGGGCAGATGCACCATCGTTTAAAGTAGAAGCATTACCAGCAGTTACTGTACCGTCTTTTTTAAATACAGTACGTAATTTTAAAAATTTCTCTTTATTAATTTTTTTGTACTCTTCATCTTCAGAAACAATGAGCGCTTCACCTCTTCGTTGAGGAACTTCAACAGGAACCACTTCATCAGCAAACTTTCCATTGGACCAGGCATTGTTAGATCTATCGTAAGAAGTTAGTGCAAATTCATCTTGCTGTGCTCTTGTGAAATTCATTTCATCAGCACATTTTTCGGCACAAACGCCCATGTGTACATTATTATAAACATCTGTAAGCCCATCTTTTACTAGACCATCTATAATGGTTCCGTTGCCTAATCGATATCCATTTCGTGCTTTATCCATGTAATATGGTACCGCAGACATGTTTTCCATTCCTCCTGCAATAACAACTTCATTATCGCCTGATTTAATACTCTGTGCAGCCATCATAATGGCTTTCATCCCTGAGGCACATACCTTATTTACAGTTGTACAAGGAATATTTTGGCTAAGTCCTGCAGCAAGAGCAGCTTGTCGTGCTGGAGCTTGTCCGCTATTGGCTTGTAATACATTTCCCATAATTACCTCTTGAACAAGGTCTGGATTTAGACTAATTTTTTTGAGCGCACCAGAAATGGCGATAGCACCAAGTTGCGGTGCCGATAATGAGGCTAACGATCCACCAAAACTACCCATAGGTGTTCTAACAGCCGAAACAATTACTACGTCTTTCATGTCAATTATTTTTATGCTTTGCTAATTTACAAAAATGCAACATAAATGCTAGTAAATAGCTTTGACTGACTAGCAAATTTGTTTAAGTTCGTATCAAATAGTTTTCTCATGAATATAGTTTTTGAACGTATCAGAAATCAACACTATTCTATTTATAAAATTGCTCTTTTTATAGGTGCTATTTTCATTGCTGTTTATTTGATGCCAAGAAAGAAGAGCTTTAGTTATGAGCTCATGGAAGGTAAGCCTTGGTTGCATGATAATTTCATTTCAGATATGGAGTTTTCAATCCTGAAACCACAGGCGCTGATAGATCTAGAACGTCAACAGATTATAGATAAGCAAAAGTATGTTTTTTATAAAAATGATAAGGTTGTTGAAAAAGCATTAGAAGACTTAAATGATGAGTTTGCCAATTTTTATAATGTAGAACTTGAAAATAAACCCTCTTTACGTTCTCTAAAAGAACATAAAAAGCATCTTAATGAGATTGAAAAAAAATACAAGTCATTGTGGCAAAAAATTTACAAGAAGGGTGTTCTTGAAAAAAATGGAATCATAAATGATCGTAGTGGGAATTATTTAATTAAGCTGAAGCATAAGGATAAAATGAAGGATGTATATCTGAATCAGTTATACACGATGGATGAGGCCTCTGAACTCGTTAAGTCCTTAGCGATAGATGATGAAAATCATTATAAGCAAATCGTAAATATGCTTCTCGAGGCCATTGTTCAAAACATTAAGTATAATAAAAGCTCTAGCGATGACCTTCACAATCAAGAGCTTAAAACTTTATCTAAAGTTAGTGGGAAAGTAGAAATAGGGGAACTAATCGTATCCAAAGGTGAGGTTGTTGATGAGCACATATATTTAAAACTAAAGTCGTACAAACTCGAATATGAAGAGAAACAAATTTCCAATCGTGCCAATTGGTTTATTTTAATTGGGCAAGTATTACTGCTTAGTATTTGCTTTTTAATTCTATATTTATTTCTATCTAAGTATAGGAAGAAACTATTCGAAGATTCGGGTACTATAAAATTTATACTTCTAAATGTTCTCTTGTTTATAGCACTCGCTAATATAGCCTTATTGTTTTCAAATAAAAATAGCATTTTCGTTATTCCATTTTGTGTTCTTCCGCTTGTCATAAGATCCTTTTATGACGTCCGTATAGCTTTATTTGTGCATACTATTACCATTCTAATTGTGGGGTGGTTGGCTCCAGACCCTTTTCATTTTGTTTTTATTCAATTTATGGCAGGAATTTTATCTGTTCTAACCATTGATAATCTTTACAAGCGTTCAGATTTATTCATTTCAGTAGGTAAAATAGCTCTTGTATATACTTTAACCTATTTATCAATATCTTTTGTGAGCAAGGGCGATATTATAGGTCATCAATTCTCTGTTTATGGCTATCTTTTAGTAAGTGCTTTACTAACTCTAATGACCTATCCATTGGCTTTTATATATGAAAAAATATTTTCGCTAGTGTCTGATATCACTTTGCTAGAATTAGTAGATACAAATCACCCTTTACTAAAAGAAATGTCTGAAAGATCTCCTGGAACATTCCAGCACTCACTTCAAGTTAGTAATCTTGCAGAAAGTGCCATAATGGAGTTAGGAGGCAACACCTTACTCGTTAGAGCAGGAGCTATGTATCATGATATTGGTAAAGTTGATAATGCTCTTTTCTTTATAGAAAATCAAACTCTGGGGATGAATCCACACGAGGAATTGTCTTTTGATGAAAGTGCTAAAGTTATTATCAATCATGTTATTCGAGGTATCGAAAAGGCAAAGAAACATAAGCTGCCGGAGCAAGTCATAGACTTCATAAGAACCCATCATGGCGATGGCTTGGTACAGTACTTTTATAAAGAATATGTTAAGAAATACCCAGATAAGCGTGGTCAAACAGAGATGTTTCGATACCCAGGCCCAAAACCCTTTTCTAAAGAGACTGCTGTGCTAATGATGGCAGATGCTGTGGAGGCTGCATCACGATCCTTACCTGAAAAAAATATGACATCTATAAGTGCATTGGTTGATAAAATTATCAGCAGTCAGATGGCCAATGGTCAATTTGATCGTGCGACCATTAGCTTAAGAGAAATAGCGTTAGTGAAAAAAATATTTGTTGGGAAACTGCTTAACATACACCATTTACGTATTGAATATCCAACATAGTAGATAGTATACATAGGGGTAAGGCGCATATTTATTTTGCGTAAAAAACTCATTAAAAAGGTTTGTATACTTAAAATAGCTATCTATATTTGCACTCCTCATTTGAGGAAGCGTTCTTTAAGAACAGGAGAGGTGGCTGAGTGGCTGAAAGCGGCACCCTGCTAAGGTGTTATACTCGTAAGGGTATCGGGGGTTCGAATCCCTTCCTCTCCGCAACTACTAAATCAAATTTCGGGGTGTAGCGTAGCCCGGTTATCGCGCCTCGTTTGGGACGAGGAGGTCGCAGGTTCGAATCCTGCCACCCCGACGAAATTTGGGCTCGTAGCTCAGCTGGATAGAGCATCTCCCTTCTAAGGAGACGGTCATAGGTTCGAATCCTATCGGGCTCACAAAAAAGCTTGTAAATTTTATTTGCAAGCTTTTTTTATATCTAAAACATCAATTTATTTCAATGCCTTTTTTGAGCAATTAGCTATCTAACCACTCCATTTTATTATGGATTATTAGTTCTGACATCGAAAAAATAAGTTGTAAATTTCATTATATTTTGTGTAAGAAGTATAAAGTCTAAACACATTATTAAAATTATCACTTAATGGTCGTTTCAGTATATACATTAAATGCATTTTCAAAAGACAGCAAGGGTGGAAACCCAGCTGGGGTAGTTTTAGATGCGGAACACATGTTAGAAGCACAAATGATAGCCATTGCAAAAGTAGTTGGTTTCTCTGAAACAGCATTTGTTAGCTCCTCTAAAGTAGCTGATTTTAAAGTTAGATTCTTCACGCCCAATGGTGAAGTAGATTTGTGTGGTCATGCCACTATTGCCACTTTTTTCTTGTTATCAAAATTGAAACGAATAAACTTCGGGATATATACACAAGAGACTAAGGCTGGTATTTTAACCATTGAGTCCTTGCAGAATGGAACTCTATTTATGCATCAAACAACACCAGAATTTTTTGAGTACGTATGTAAGGGTGAAGTTGCTAAGTCCTTAAATATCCCAATAGATCTGATTCATCATCATTTGCCTATTCAAATCGTATCTACTGGATTAAGAGACCTTATTGTCCCTGTTTCAAATCTATCAGATTTACATGATATAAAGCCTGACTTTGATGCCGTTAGTCGATTAAGTGAAAAATATAATGTTGTTGGTTATCACCTATTTACGATGGAAACAAATTTTAAATCTACGGCGCATTGCAGAAATTTTGCTCCACTATTAGGAATTCCTGAAGAGTCAGCCACCGGCACCGCTTCTGGTGCGTTAAGCTCATATTTATGGAAACACCAATTAACTAAAGATTTTACAAAAGCTATGGTTTACGAACAAGGTTATTCTATGAATGAACCATCAGAGATATTTTCAAAATTGAAAATTGAAGAGGGCATCGTTGTAGAAGTTAAGGTTGGGGGTATAGCTTCTAATATAGAACATATTCAGGTTTACCTATAATAACTTGTAATTTCACAAGCTTTTTATCTAAATAGTAAAGTAAGCTCATCAATTAGTGAGATTTTTTGTAAAATAATTTTATGGGTGCTAAAGTTTTAAACTATTAAGGTAGTTAAGCGTTTCTGGCCCCTCATGGAATAGTAAATCCAAGATACTTAAGTTTGGTAAAAACCCATGTTTGCTTTCAAATGTTTGTATGTATCGAGGAAAATTCAACTCTCTTTTTATTTTGGGATTTAGGATAGATCTATAATCTGTGTCATTGTTTCCAATAGATGCATCTATGTATTTTGGCGAAAATATGCAGTCTAACTCAAAGCCTATTTCACTACATAGGTGTTTTAATATAGATGTGTTAAAATCAGATAAGAATTTATGATCTTTGAAAAATATAAATTTTAAATCATCTGCATAGTACTCAAAAAATGGGCTAGATCTGTAAGCTGCGCATATTGACTTCCAGTGGTTTTGTTTCCAATTTACTGAATGGTCAACTCGAATTTCGTTTACTTTAGAATGATTGTTCTTTTTTACTGGTATACTTAGTGTTTGTTTTCCATTAGCACTGTATATAATACATCTATTCCTGTAGGTTTGTTTGATAAATCGTTCACCCAAATCGATATACACGTTGTTTGAACATGCAATACTTGCCATGTAATTTATACATGGTAGATAATGACTACTATGTATGATCTTAGAGGCCATAGTATTAGAGTTGTTTAAAAACTCTGTCAAACTCAAATTGATCTATATTAAATACTATCGATGCGCAGGTACCAATGATATGATTTTCAGGAACAAATCCCCAGTTTCTAGAGTCCTTGGAATGGTGCCTATTGTCGCCAATAAGAAAATAGTAGTTGTTTCTAAAGACATATTCCTCTACGGGAATTCCATTTATAGCAATATGATTAGTGTCTGCATGTAGCTCATGTCCTTCATATTTTTCTATAATACGCCTGTAAATTGCTATGTTATTAGGATTTAAACTAATACGATCCCCTTTTTTAGGAATATATATTGGACCATAATAATCTCTATTCCAATGCAAATTTGTATCTGATGGAAATATAGAAAGATCAAACCAATTTTGCGCCTGATTGTAAATTGTGAAATCAAGTTGTTTAGAATGACCTTGTAATAAATTTATTTGCAACTTACTGAGATTTAGTAACCAGTCTCCGCTTCTGGTTTTACCACCTAAATGTATTCCATAGCTTGACAAAATTTCCCAACTAAGAATTTTTTCAGGATCAATTACCAGGTAATCAAAGTTAAGTGGTAATGACGCATTATTAGGTTCTTTCCCTTTTAACAATCTTAAACTATCCCCGGGAAGTCCTATACATCTTTTTATATATACTGTTTTATCTGCTATTCTCGATTCTTCTAGTGGGTAGTGAAAAGCAATAACATCATTTTTACTCAAATACTCTCCAACGTTTTTACTCAATTTTTGCCATGTATTTACGATAACATAATCTCCCTTTATAAGAGTCATGTCCATAGAGCTGGAACTAACAATGTAAGGTGTTATCAGCCATTGTTTGATTGCAAAAACAATGAACAAAAAGCATAGGAGTGATTTAAGTTTCATCAGTTCTAGTCATTTTCTTTTTACGATATCTTGAGACAATGTTCCAAAGGATAACAAACAATATGAAGTGAATAAGATATGACTTTGGCGTCCCTTCTCCGTGAATCACTGTAAATAACCTTTTCCATCTAATTTTATCAAGACCTGATTTGTTAGGGTCTATACTAAGCCAATTAAATACCGGTTTGCCTACAACATGATCTTCTGGGACAAAGCCCCAAAACCTTGAGTCTAGAGAATTATGTCTATTATCACCCATCATCCAATAGTAATTCATATTAAAGGTATAAGTAGTTTGAAGGCTATCGTTAATAAAAATGCTATCTCCTTTAAATGTTACCTTGTTTGACTCATAGTTTTCAATAATTTCTTTGTATAAATTGTAATTCTCGGTTGTAAGATCTATTGTAGAGCCCTGAGCAGGTATATATATAGGGCCATAATTGTCTGTTGTCCAGTTATAGTTATTTCCCTTAGGGAACATATAGTTTCCCTTTTGACTTTCAAGTAATTCTGGTGTTTTTACGTGAATCACATTTGTTAATGAGGCAAGTTTTTTTGCATTCTCATCAGTTAGCATCATAAAAAAGTAAGCAAATTCAGATACTGTACCATTGTATGTTTCAAGAACGTTTGCACCAATTTGCTTGCCTTGGCTTATCACGTGATAATTATTTGTAGCCGAATTAAGGGTGTCTATTTTTTCAATATGTCTGATAAATGGTTGTTGTTTAAAGAGTTTTAATTCTTCTTCATTTAAATCAAAGTCGTAAGCATAAAGTGGGTAAGCTTCTGTGATGTCATGTTCTAGCAAGAATTTTTGTCTGAAGCCTGTGCCGTTTGTTTTAACGATATAGCTGTATTGACCATGAGATCTATCTGGCAATGGTTGCTCTACGTTGTTGACATAAATTTTTTGATTTATAATTTGTAGGCTGTCACCACCAATCCCTACACATCTTTTAACATAATGTGTTTTCTTATCAAACGGCATATCAGCTTGCATATCATCTACCGGGTAGTTGAATACCACAATATCATTATTTTTAACTTTATTAAATCCAGGTAATCTATTGTAGCCAAGCTGAATGAAACTATTATAGGATTTTGTGTTTTTTGTACCTAGAAGAATATTATGCATGAATGGAATAGAAAGCGGTGTATTCGGAACGTTTGGACCGTAGCTTAACTTGCTAACTAATAAGTAATCTCCAATAAGCATTGATTTCTCCATGGAGGAAGTTGGAATCGTAAAGGGTTGTATGATAAAAGTATGAATAAGTGTGGCACCCACAACAGCAAAAGTAATTGAGTTTATCCATTCGCTAATTACAGTTCTTTCAACTTTTTCTCTATTGGGTCTTTTTTTCCAAAAAGTCCAATTGATATAATACCAATAGTAAAAATCTGCAATAGCTAATACACCAAAATAAAACCAATTTAAGCCGCTTAATTTTACTATCACTATATATACAATACAGCTAATAACAAAGGATATATGTTTTTTAAAATCCATAATTTAAAATTTTTTCAAATGTAAAAAAGTAAATGATTGCACAGGTTAATAGTTGTTAAGAATCAATCAAGACGTCTCGCATGCTAAACACACCCTCTTTGTTTATTAGCCATTCGGCAGCAATTACAGCACCTAGAGCAAAGCCGTGTCTGTTATACGCCTCATGCTTTATGCTTATACTATCTATTTCAGATTGGTATATAACCTGGTGTGTGCCTGGAACTTCGCCTAACCGTTTTGCTTTTATAGTAAGTTCTGAATTATTTTTAGGGTGGAGACTCCAACTTGCATAATTATTGTTCCTACTAATTATTTGTTCTGCTAGGCTAATAGCCGTTCCACTGGGTGCATCTAATTTGTGAATGTGATGAATTTCTTGAATATTCGCTACATATGCGTTGTAGGGTTCCATTAAGTTAGCTAGTTTGTTGTTAAGCTCAAAAAATAAGTTTACACCTAAACTAAAGTTAGACGCGTACAAAAAGGCCGATTTTTTATTTAAGCATAGTTTATTTACCTCATTTATTTTTTTGATCCAACCAGTTGTACCACTTACTACAGGTGTGTTTGTTTTTAATGCGGTGCATATATTATTAAATGCGGACTCTGGTGTACTAAAATCAATTGCTACATCAACATCATTTAAGTTATTAGGGTTCAGTTCTATTAAGTTGTTGCGGCTTATTTTTAAAGTTACCCGATGACCTCTGGTCTTTGCTATATCATCAATAGCTTTACCCATTTTACCATATCCTAAGATAGCTATATTCATAAACTATAGTTTAAACGTTAATGTCAATAAAGTATTGTTTTGCATTGATCCAGTATTTATGGAGGGTGCAATTTGAAGACTTAAGTCGTCTGAGATATTAAATCCCTTTAGGTGTGCATCGACTGATGCATCAATGATGTTAATGATGTATATTCCAGCAGCAATTATGTAGGATAAGTCTCTATTTTTTCTGTAGTAATTTTTTATGGTAGCAAGTTGGCTATCACTATAGTTATCAAAGTCATCACTGTGATTTGGATTTGAACGATTGTTTATGGCATTTAGATAAATTTCATAATTATCTTGATTACTTTTTGCTGCTGCCAGTGAGGCTCCAATACCGGCATATATAATGGGTATTTTCCAGTACTTTTTATTGTAAAACTGCCCTCCTCCAGGCACAAGAGAATATATGCTGGCTTTTTTAGACGAATGTACTGACAGACTCTGTTGACCATAGCTATTAAAGCTAAAAAAAAGTGTGATGATTAGGAATCGAATTTGAAGCATTTTATGAGTTGTTCAAGTTCATCTTCACTATTAAAGTCAATAAGTAGCTTCCCTTTTCCATTTTTATGCAATTTTATATCAGATTTTAAATTTGATTTTTCTTCAAATTGTTTTATCAATTTTTGGTATGAAAAAGGTAGGGCTTGGGTAACGTTTTTACGTTTATCCGATGGTGTTTTGGTGTTTTTTATAAGTAATTCTACATCTCGAACGGTTAAGTTTTCTGCAATAATATGCATGTACAACTTCTCTTGTTCGTCTTCATTTTCTAAGGCAACCAAATTTTTAGCATGCCCCATACTAATCATTTTATCCTTTATTCCTGCCTGAACTATAGGGCTCAATCTTAGCAATCTTAAGTAATTAGTAACTGTTGATCTTTTCTTACCTACACGCAAGCTTACTTGTTCTTGGGTTAAATTACATTCGTCAATTAAAAGTTGGTATGAAAGCGCAACATCTATTGCATCTAGCTCTTGGCGTTGAATATTCTCTACCAATGCCATTTCAAGCATTTCTTTATCATTGGCCACCCTTATGTATGCAGGAATGCTTTTTAAGCCTGCAGACATACTTGCTCTGAAACGTCTTTCCCCAGAAATTAATTGGTATTTATCGTAACCTAGCTTCCTAACTGTGATTGGTTGAATTACACCAAGTTCTTTAATCGATTGTGCCAGTTCATTGAGGGTGTTCTGATCGAAATGAGTTCTAGGTTGAAATGGGTTTACCTCAATAGTGTTAATGGCTATTTCTGCTATACTACCTAACGATGTAATTTCATTTGACTCACTAGTAATATCACTAGTAATATCTGTATTTGGATTGCTTAATATAGCAGACAACCCTCTTCCTAAGGCTTTCTTTTGTTTTGCCATTGCTATTGTTGGTTTTTCTCTATGAGTTCCTGAGCTAAATTTAAGTAGTTCACAGCTCCTCTACATGTTGCGTCGTACATAATAATACTCTCTCCATAGCTTGGCGCCTCACTAAGTCTTACATTCCTTTGAATGACTGTTTTAAAAACCATGTTTTGGAAATGTGTTTTCACTTCTTCTATTACTAAGTTAGAAAGACGGAGTCTTGAATCGTACATTGTTAGGAGAAGTCCTTCAATATCTAGTTGAGGGTTTTGAATTTTTTGAACAGACTTTATGGTATTCATTAATTTACCAAGACCTTCTAAAGCAAAGTATTCACATTGAATGGGAATGATTACGGCATTAGCAGCAGTTAATGCATTTAAGGTAATAAGTCCAAGTGAAGGAGCACAATCTATTATTATATAATCGTAATTATTGAGCGTTACATTTATGGCATTTTTTAACATATACTCTCTGGCCGGTTTGTCTACAAGCTCAATTTCAGCAGCTACTAAATCTAAATGAGAAGGCATGATGTCTACATTTGGACTAGACGAACTTTGAATACAGTTGTTAGCATCTTCTTGATGCTCTAGACATTGATATGTTCCATTATAGTTACCATTAGGGTCGATACCTAAAGATGAAGATGCATTAGCCTGAGGGTCTGCATCAATGAGTAGCACTTTTTTTTCTAGTACGCCCAAACACGCAGCTAAATTAACTGAAGTCGTTGTTTTTCCTACCCCACCCTTCTGATTTGCAATTGCAATTACTTTTGCCATTTATGTGCTTAAATTTCTTTAAATTTGAATACTCAAAGTACGAAAACTATACAGTAGAAATTACTTTGAATACTTCTATTTTATCAACATTTTAGTTACAATTGTCAACGATATGATTACAGTAATATCTGCTACCAACAGAAACAATAGTTTAACTCGTAAAATAGCATCTAATTATAGTAGACTATTAGATGAGTCTGGTTTTGATAATCAACTCTTTAGCTTGTGTGATTTACCAAATAATTTTTTAGCCTCTGATTATTTTGGTGAATTAAATGGAGAGATGACCGAACTAGTAGATCGTTATTTCAAAATGGCAGATAAGTTTGTAGTAATTTCTCCTGAGTACCACGGCAGCTACCCAGGGGTGTTTAAACTACTAATCGATAGTATAGGTGCAGATTTTATAAAGTCAAAACGTGTTGCTTTAGTTGGTGTAGCTACCGGAAGAGCAGGGAATTTAAGAGGAATGGACCATTTAACCGCATTATTTCACCATCTCAAAGCCGAAGTACTATCATCAAAACCTAAATTATCTAGAGTTCACAATTTAATAGACGAGGAGGGAAAAATAACCAATCCAGACGCTATAAAATTACTACAAGAACAAATTAAGAGTCTTAAGGCCTTTTAATTAGACTCGTTAACCAAATTAGGTCTATATCCAAAAAGCTTTTTTTCCTTAATGATATTATCTACGTAAGGAGGAACCATACCTTCCCAACCATCAACTCCATTTTTTATCATTCTAAGCACAACAGGAGAGAAAATATTTAAAACATCTTTGTTAAACTCAATATCAACGATTCTATTGTTGTATATAAGGTACTCATACAAGGGTCTAAATCTAGGATGGATTTGTAGGTTTTCTGATGTGGTTAAGTCAATACCTTTTTGTTTTTGATATGGGTACAGATAAACTTTTAAATCTCTATTAAACATCCGGCCGAAAGCCTCTAGTATTCCGCCATTAAGGTGTCTGTAGTATTTTTCTTCAAAAATTTGTTTCAAGTTTGGGACGCCTAAAATAACACCCATTCGTTTGTGAGTAAACCGACTTAAATAGTCTAATAGTTTGTAATATTGCTGGTAGTTAGAAATAAGAACAGTTTGTCCTAGTGAACACAAAATATCTGTTCTATCTAAAAAGTCTTGCTCGTCAATTTGCCCTTCCGAACTTAGATTACTGAGTGTTATCTCAAATAAAACTTGTAAATTTTCTTTGGTCACTCTTTTTTCGGTTACAAATTTGTTGTAACCGTTTTTTATCATATCAATATTAACCTTAGTAACAGGTCTAAAGCTACCTCTAATGGCAAGTATATTCTTTTTATATAAAACATCAGAAGGTTGAAGGTTATTACCTTCAGGTCCAAAGATAACTGCCTCAGTCATTTTCTCCTTCACTAGATACAAACTCAAAAGTCTATTGTTGACATTATTAAAGTCAGGACCACTCATATGGATCATGTTAATCTCCATATGTCCTTTGCTGATATTGTCAAAAAGGTGTGAGATTAACTTTTTTGGGTCTTTATAATGCATCATACATCCGTAAATCAAATTTACACCCAAGAGGCCTGCACTTTCCTGCTGTTGTTTGGTGTCGCGCTCATGCATGAGGTAGTGAAGAATAACATCGTTAGGTTCAGAGTCTGGGCTTAACTGAAATCTAATTCCCATCCAACCATGACCATCGGTGGTTTTAGAAAAGTTGATAGTAGCTGCATTATTGGCAAAAGAGAAAAATCGCTTTTCTGGATGTTTTTCTCGGTCTAGCCGTTCTGTAATTAAACCGTATTCGTGATTAATCATTTTCTTTAAACGCGACTCACATACATACCTTCCATTGGCTTCTTTGCCATATATAGCATCGCTAAAATCTTTGTCATAAGCAGACATTGTTTTGGCAATAGTTCCTGATGCGCCTCCAGCCCTAAAAAAGTGGCGAACCACTTCCTGTCCTGCACCAATTTCTGCAAAGGTGCCATATACGTTTGCGGCTAGATTAATTTGAAGTGCTTTCTGAGCAGGTGTTAAAATGACATTCTCCATAACTGATTTGTCTTAATACTTCACAAATGTATAGTCACTATTCTAAATAGCCAAGTATATGACTGTATTTGTTTAAGTGAATTCATTATATTCGATAAATTTATAAAATGGAAATTACTTTTTTAGGAACTGGAACTTCACAAGGTGTCCCGGTGATTGCTTGTAATTGCAATGTTTGTGATTCAAAAGACCTGAGAGACAAGCGCTTAAGATCTTCTATTATGATTAATAGTAAGGGGTTAAATTATGTTATTGATACTGGTCCAGATTTTAGACAACAGATGTTACGAGAGGGCGTCCAAGATGTAAGAGCTTTATTATTTACTCATGAGCATAAAGACCATGTTGCTGGAATGGATGATATAAGGGCTTTTAACTTTAAGCACAAAAAAGACATGCATGTTTACTGTGACATGAATGTCCAACAAGCCTTATTAAGAGAGTATCCATACGTATTTAGTGATTTTAAATACCCAGGAGTACCAGAAATAGTTTTACATCAAATAGATAAGGAGACCCCTTTTGATATTGGTGATGAGACATTTATACCAATAGAAGTAATGCATTATAAATTACCTGTGTTAGCCTATAGGATAAATAACTTCACATACATAACCGACGCTAAGACCGTTTCTGAAACTGAAATCAACAAAATAAAGGGTTCAGAGGTTTTGGTAGTAAATGCATTGCGAAAAAAAGAACACATTTCACATTTTAATTTAGAACAAGCTTTAGACTTCATAGACAAGGTAAAGCCTAAGCGCGCCTACTTAACTCATATCAGCCACTTATTGGGCACCCACGAAAGCGTTCAGCAAGAATTGCCACCAAATGTTTACCTAGCTTACGATGGATTAAAATTAAAGGTGTAAAAACAAAAAAGCCTCACTATAGTGAGGCTTCTGTATTATTGCGTAGTAAATACTAGTTTACTTTTCCGCTTAAATCTGCACCAGCTTTGAACTTTACAACGTTCTTAGCAGCAATTTGTATTGTTTTACCAGTTTGAGGATTACGACCTTCTCTGGCAGCTCTCTTAGATATAGAGAAAGACCCAAATCCAACTAAAGCAATTTTTCCACCTTTTGAAAGTGTAGATGCAACAGATCCTGTAAAAGCTTCTAACGCTTTTTTTGCAGCAGCTTTCGAGATTCCAGCTTCGCCTGCCATAGCATCAATTAATTCTGACTTGTTCATAATAAACAGTTTTTAAGATTAAATAATTAATTCGAATGCATTAAAAGTATAGATTATTGTTGGGATTGCGCAACATTACAATGTTTAAATGCCTTGTTTTGTTGATAAAAACAACTGATTGTTAATAAACTCAATATTTTTTAGTTAAAATTTGATGGTTATACCAATACCGTTGCTTATGAAGCAGTTATATTTGATTTTATGTCAATACCATTAAGGAAGGCAGATACTGGCATTCTTTTTTTCCCAGAAACCTGAATTTCCAAAATTGAAAGGTAACCATCGATGGTAAAAATTTTCATTGTTTTTTTGGTAATAATGATGTTACCAATTGGAATATTATGTTCGGATTTGTAGAACTCTGACTTAAATATTTTAGCATTACTAACTGTATTGTTATGGCTTATTTTTGTCCATGCACCTGGATAAGGGGAAAGTCCTCTGATGTGATTGTGTATTTCGAAACTACTTTTTGTCCAATCTATACGACAGTCTTCTTTGTAAAGCTTTGGAGCTGTAGATAGGGTTATTTCATTAATCTGCTTTTTGGCAACAACGGTCTTGTTAAATATAGCATCACATGTTTCTAGAGCTAGTTCAGCTCCTAACAACATTAGTTTATCGTGAATGACACCAAAATTGTCGTGTAGGTTTATATCACATTCTTTTTTCATTAACGTGTCTCCAGTGTCGATAGACTCATTAATGTAGAATGACGTAACTCCTGTCTTTGTTTCTCCGTTCATAATTGCCCAATTAATTGGTGCAGCACCTCTGTAATTAGGTAAGATTGATCCATGGATATTAATTGTACCATACTTTGGTATACTCCAAACATCTTTTGGAAGCATTCTGAATGCAACCACTACAAACAAATCAGCATCATATTTTTTTAAGGCTGAAATAAAGTCAGGATGCTTTAGTTTGTCTGGCTGAAGAACCTCTATTTTTTGGCTACTAGCAAAATTTTTAACATCACAAGATTTAAGTTTTTGACCCCTCCCAGCAGGCCTATCTGGAGGGCATACTACAGCCACAACGCTGTAGGTACTTTTGTGTATGCTTTTTAAGGTTTCTACCGCAAAATGGGGCGTACCCATAAAGACGATCCGTTTCTTTCTACTCATTTAAAATTAAGTTATCCTCTGACTTTATAATAATATTTTCATCTAGTAATTCATCAATACATTCAATTATTACCCGATGTGCTAATTTACTATGCGAATTTACAAAACTAGAAATGCGAACTGGATTCTTTTTTATTTGATTAAGTAAATCATTTTTTATTTTGAGTTTGAAGCTTGAGGCATTCGATGCCTTTTTCAAACATACATCGCAAATCTCACAATCATTGTTATTATATTCATTAAAATATTGGAGTAATATTTTTTGTCTACAATAATCTGAGTTTACTACGAATTCAGTTACTTGATTTAGTTTTTTTTGCAGTAGTTTTTTTCTGCTGTCAAAATGCAATTTAGGTAAAGGAAGGTAGGCTGTCTCGTATCTAGATTTGGTGAAGCTAATTTGGGTGTTAGAAGTTCTGGGTTGGTAGCTAATAATCTTTTCGTGATCTAATTGACCGAGTAGCTTGTGAACATTCTCTGATGACTCAGAGATTTTTGCCGCTAAACTGGCTTCTTTTATCTCTACATCTTCGTCAAATAAACCCGAATAAAGCCTTACCATGACTTGAATAAGTTCAAGTTTTTTACTTTGAGGAGATTGGTAGTTTATTATAGTTTCAGGATTAGCAATAACTTTTATTTTAGACACTGTGTTCGCAAAATCATCAAGCTTAATAAGAGCCTCCTTTTCTAAAATTTGAAGTGCTTTTTTAGTTTTTGGTGGAATGAGTTTATATTTTGCACAAAAGAGATCAAAATTAAAGTTGTGTTTAGTATCTAAGCCGTCACCAACCGCTATTTGGTAGAAATTGGCTAAGCATTGATATATATGTTTTACATCTTTAACACTTGGATAAAATTCATTAAACCTAGTAAGTGCTTGTTCTAATTCACTTTTTTGATATAGGCATACTGCAAATGATTTTTTGCCATCACGCCCAGCTCTTCCAGCTTCTTGAAAATAGGCTTCCAATGATGCGGGTGGGTTAAGATGAACAACCAATCTTACATTAGACTTATCTATCCCCATTCCAAAAGCATTTGTGGCAATCATTACTCTTGTTTTGCCACTCATCCATTGGTCTTGGTTCTGGGTCCTTCTTTCTGAGCTCAACCCTCCATGATAGTAAAGTGTATTAAACTTTAATTCATTTAATTGCCTTGAGAGCTCAATAGTTTTATTTCTGCTATTCGAATAAATGATACAAGGTCCTGGTATTTTGTTTAGCATAGTTTGGATTCTAGAGAGTTTATTTTGCTCCTCTAACGTCATATATGCTAAATTGCTCCTTACAAAACTGCTTTTTATGATAATTCCCTTTTTAAAGCTTAATTTTTCTGAAATATCAAGACACACTTTATTTGTAGCTGTGGCTGTTAGAGCTATAATACTTTTGTTTGGGATAAGTTTTCTTAATTCAGCAATTTTCAAGTAGGACGGCCTAAAGTCATAACCCCATTGAGATATACAATGTGCTTCATCTACAGCTATGAAACTCACATTCATTCTCGAAATTCGTTCTCTTACCAGCTCAGAATTAAGGCGCTCAGGAGATAGATATAGAAGTTTTGTTTTTCCGAAAATGCAATTATCTAGGGCAATATCTAGTTCTCTGTTGTTCATTCCGGAAGTAAGAGCTACGGCCTTAATATTTTTAGACTTTAATTGTTGTACCTGATCTTTCATTAATGCAATAAGAGGCGATATAACTATGCATACTCCATTTAGCTTTAGAGCAGGTAGTTGATAACAAACTGACTTTCCTCCACCTGTTGGTAATAGGGCAAGGCAGTCTTTGCCATTCAGAATCTGTTGGATAATAGCTTCTTGTTTTGGACGAAACGTTTTGTAACCCCAATAAGCCTCAAGTATTTCTATTATAGACTTATTTTTCAATTTTACTTAAGATAAAATTTGCGCGTTCATCGATATTTAATTTGGGAATTTCAATAAGATTATAGTTGTAAGCTTCATAAATATTTACAATACAATCATGAATTCTCAATGCTTCACCAAAATTCTCTGTTCTCTGTGGGTCTGTACAGTGTATTTCTTCCCATGGTGGGGTGATGAATACATCATGATGATATCTGGTTTGATTTGCCAATCTTAACCACTTAGTTTTTATTGTAGCATTGCCGTAGTTAAGATACGCAATAGAGTCTAGGATTCCTCTATCAAAAAAACATAACTCATGGTTTTGTGAATGATATTGTTGAAGTCGTTTTTCTATGACTATATCTGTGAATGCTATCAAATCTCCCCATGGAGTTATGTTACCTCCTATGTTTAGTTGTTTAGCAATTATAGCTCTTGAAATTTCTTCCTTGCAAGGGTGAAGTGAAGCAAGATAATTGATTATGCTTGTTTTTCCTGTACCAGGTGCCCCTGTAATTACTACCTTTCTATTCATACTTAAACAAAAATAGAAAAACTATGTCCATTGTGCATTGTTTTAATAAGCTTTGTATTTTTGTAAAAAATATTACTGTGGAAAAAGAATTTGAAAAATTAAAAGAAAAACTACATGATTTAAATTACCCTCTGTTGTATATGTTTAAGTTTATTTTGAAAAGCGACCTAACAAAAATCGCACAAATTGAATCTATGTTTAATAGTCAAACCGCAGAAATATTGAGAAAAGAATCATCAAAAGGGGCATATATATCGATTACCATCAAAGAGGTTATGTTGGACCCAGAAGAGGTTATAAGAATTTATAAAAGAGCGGCACTTATTGGTGGTGTGATTAGTTTGTAATGGATAAAAAGACTGTTGTTGTATTAGGAGCTGGCATCTCAGGCTTATCTTATGCTTATTATTTTAAAAAATTTCATCCTAATAAGCAGGTAGTAATTTTAGAGAAGTCTCCGCAAATAGGAGGAAAGGTGTCTAGTGGAAGTCTAGACGGTACCATCATGGAATGGGGGCCCAGAGGTGTTCGACCTAAAGGTAGAGGGCAACACGTACTAGAGTTAGTAGAAAGTTTAGGGCTTTGGGACCAATTAGTTTTCGCAGATGATAAAGCCAAAAAGCGTTATTTGTACTATAACGAAGGCTTGCAAGCATTGCCTAATTCCATATATTCTTTTATAAAATCACCCTTTGCAAAACTATTTATTAAGGCAGTTATTACTGATTTAAAAGCAAATCGATTTAATGGTGACGAGTCTATTGCTCAGTTTTCTGATAGACACTTTGGTTATGAATTCAGATCTTTGATTATCGATAGCCTCGTAAGTGGGGTATGGGCTGGTGATATTGAAAAAACAAGTGTGTTATCAACACTTACTATTTTTAAAGAGCTAGAGCAGAGATATAGCTCTGTATTTAAGGGTCTCATATTTTCTTCTAAAAAATCTATCGATACAAAGCGTTACGAAAAAAAATACACAACTAAGGCATTGTTTAGTTTCAAGAAAGGAATGGGAGTTTTGGTTGATGAATTGGCGAAAAAATTAGAATCTAACATTCGTACTAATTCACTAATATCAAAAATTCACTTTAATTCTAAGACCATTTATTTATCGGACGGATCTACTATTATATATGAGAAGTTAGTGTCTACAATCCCAGCGTATAGCTTGGCGTCTTTTGTTCCAAAATTAATGTCAGATGCACTCAGTAAGATTGAGTATGCGCCACTGGCACTCTATAATTTCACAATTAACAAGCATGATTTTAATTTCGATGGTTTTGGTTTTTTAGTACCATCAAAAGAACGAACACCTGTCCTTGGTATGGTGGCCAATTCTATGACATTTCCAGAACATTCTAAAAATGGATTAGAGTCTAATACATTAATGATGGGTGGGGCAAGACATAATTTAGCAGATTTAAAGTCTATGGATTTGAATTCTGTTGCAGAGTCTTATTTAAAACAAGTTTTTGGGTTAGATTTTATCGCTTGTAATTCGGATTTACGCCTTTATGAAAAGGCAATTCCTCAGTACCAAGTAGGTCACAAAGATTTGGTAAAATCAATTAATCATCTTGCGCCTAATGATGTAGTAGTTTTAGGAAATTACATGTATGGTGTTTCTTTAATTGACTTGATAGTGAAGTCTAAAGAAATGGCAAACAAATTTTAAGTAGTTTGACTAATATGTCTTTTATAATACGATAAAATTAAGGTGCTTATTGGCAGCGCTATAATTAGGCCTGCAAATCCCATCAAACTCCCCCATATTGATAATGAGAGTAGTATAATAGCCGGATGTAATCCAGTAACTTTATTCATTATTTTTGGTATTAAAATCACCTCCTGAATGATTTGTATAATTATGAAAATACTAGCAGTAAACAAGTAGCATTGCCAAATGTCTTGACCGCTCTCTGCACTATGTAATGTTGCTAACAGGAAAGCAGGAATAAATCCTATGATCTGTAAGTATGGAACGAGATTTAAAACACCTATAAAAACGCCCAAAATAATGGCCAAGGGCAAGTTGATGATTTTGAAGCCTATACAAAAGAGTAAGCCCACTATAAAGGCAATTGTAGCCTGTCCTCGGAAGTAGGACTTCATCCCTTCATTCAAGTCTTTTGTAATAGATATAGACTGATGTCGGTATTTTTTTGGCACCCAATTTTTCCAATTTTTCATCAGAGATTCATAGCCCTGTAAAATAAATATTAGGTATAGTAAGATTAAGAAGACATTGAAAATACTCCCAATAAAATTTAGGGATTCAGAGAATATGGCATTGACAATCGGATTGATCTTTGATATGACGTCATTGATCGTTTCGCTGCTAATAAATTCTTTAGTAAATTCTGAATCAAGTAATTTATTTATTTCGTCTTGTACATTCGATGGTATAGGAGGTAGGGCATGCGCATAGTCGTTAAGAATTGTATTTGTCTTTTTAATTTCATTACCAATAGTGGGTATGCAAAGAATTAATGTAAGACTAAACAAGGTCACGCAAAGACTAAGGCCTATTCCTATTGAGATAGAGCGTTTTATTTTTGTTTTTACTTGTATGAAATAAATTAGTGGATTAATCAAGTAGGCAATAAACAGTGCAATAAAAAATGGAGTGAGCACATCCTTTAATGCATAAAACAAATAACCCAAAATTGAAACTAGGAGTATATTTCTTAAATCTCGTTGTTGCATGCTATAATATTTCTAGTATGTAGCTTGTAAATTTAATCAAATGTACGCTTTATTCGTATATGCTAATTGTTATTTACAGGCTTTATTTGTTTTGAATTAAATCACATAATAATTAAACTATAGGTTTATATAAAAACTTTAAAAACTTAGTTTACAAGTATTTGTACATCTAATTAACATTAATTTAACTTATTGATTTTATTTCAAGTTAATTGATATTCCTAATCTGTTTTTTGTAATTTGAGAAGTTGATGAGCTACTTCAGAGCCAAGAGCAATTCCCATTCCACCCATACGTACTGCGCAATATAAATTGGTGTCAATTTTTTTTACTATTGGGAATTTGGAGTCACTGATCCCCATTGTACCACTCCATGCATAATCAATTTCAACAGATTTATCAGGTATGATTATTTCCTCGAGTAAAAGAGTTAATTTTTCAATAATGATGCTAGTGTTTCCATGCTCAAAAGTCTCCTCTTGTTTTAAGTCTAAATTCCTACCACCCCCTATAAGAATCCGGTTGTTAATATTTCTAAAATAGTAAAATCCTTTATTCATATGAAAGCAACCCTTTACTTTTAAATTTTCAATGGGTTTGGTGATTAATGCTTGTGCTCTAGCTGGCTTGATATCTATGTGAGGTATTAGTTTACCGACAAATGCATTATTGCATAAGAATACTTTAGTACTGGTAAAGCTGGGATTTTGTGTTTCTATATTCCAACTTAAATTTGAGTTTTTACTTAACTCTTTAACTTCCAAGCCTTTGAGTACATTGATTCCTTTTGAGTAGCACTCATTTAAAAGTGATTCCATCATAAGTCCACTATTTATTTGACCTTCATGGATGTTCTTGATAAGTGATATATCTTTACTAAAACCAAATAGCGGTGCTGTATATGCTTCGTAAGTATCGGTGTTAAATATTGGTCTCAGTTTTTTGTTTAGGTAATTGAGTTTATCAATATTTTCCATAAACAATTCTTTGGAGTTAAATAATTCATAACTTCCATATTGATTGTAATCGATCCTTTTATCGCCAAGGCGCTTTCGTAGTCTATTTAAGCCTTTGACTCGTAACTCTACCAGCTTGAATACGTCGTCTTCATTCATATTATTTAGATCACTAAGAAGTTCGGAGCTAGAGCCGAAGCATGCAAAGCCTGCATTTTTATAGCTAGCACCATGCGGGTATCCGTATTTGTCTAGAACGAGTATTCTTGATTTTGGGTTCTCATTTTGTAGTTCTAAAGCAGTACTAAGTCCAACAATACCAGCACCTATTATACAATAGTCGTATGGCTTATAAAGAGTGGTTTTTTCCCAGTAGCTTATTGAGTTCATGATGCATAAATATTTTGCATGAAAATAGTAAAATTTATTTGGCATTTCTTTTGTAACTTGAGCCCTTGTATTTTTAATTAGAAAACTCTAAAAAATTGCGTTATGCATAAGAAACAAACTTGGATTAGTAGCTTGATATTATTTTTAATAATCAGCTCATTTTCTGTGACTGTTAAGGCCAAAGATATTTGGATTAATGTTTCAGATCAAAGTATTCCAGTTACTGGAGAGCGTTATATTATCCCTGCATCATATTCTACTTTTTCTATTGATTTAAACAGAATGTATGATAAGTTAAGTTTTTCTCCGCAGGAATTTTCAGTTGCAGTAAGCCAAAGTTCAAATATACTTCGTTTACCCATGCCAGACGGAACTTACCAGAATTTTTCAATTGTTGAATCTAGTTTATTTCCTGATAAATTAGCTCAAAAATATCCTACAATTAAATCATACCTAGGTCAAGGTGTTGATGATAAGACTGCTACATTAAGATTGTCCGTTGATCATAATGGATTTCATGCTATGATAATAGCAGCTCATGGAACAGTTTACATTGATCCATATAGTATCAATAATACAGACTATTGTATTAGTTATTACAAGAAAGATTTTTATGCAACTAACACTAAAGTACGTGACCAGAAGTGTGTCGAAGAAAATTTTGTATTTCAAAAGACATCAACTCCATTTGTTGCTGGTCAATCTGGTGACGAATTAAGAGTGTATCGTGCTGCTATTGCAACAACTGGAGAATATTCTCAATTTCATGGTGGGACTACTGCAGACGCTATTGCTGCTGTTAACACAACCCTGAACAGAATTAATGGAGTATATGAAAGAGAGGCCTCTTTTAGATTGCAATTGGTTGAAAATAACGATTTAATAATATATACAGATGCGACTACCGATCCATATACTAATGGTAATGCAGGTGCTATGATAAACGAAAACCAAACGAACGTTGATGATGTTATTGGGAGTTCTAATTATGATATAGGTCATGTATTCGGTAAAGATTCCGGAGGTTTAGCAGGACTTGGTGTTGTTTGTTTAAATAACCAAAAGGCTAGGGGTATTACTGGTCATCCTTCGCCAATTGGAGATCCGTTTGATATAGATTATGTGTGTCATGAAATGGGACATCAATTTGGAGGAAATCACACTCAAAACAATTCTTGTGAGCGTACATCATCTTCGGCATACGAACCTGGCTCAGCATCTACGATTATGGGCTATGCTGGAATTTGTGCTCCTAACATCCAAAATTATTCTGACGATTATTACCACACGTATTCATTCGATCAAATTACAACTCATACAAATGGTACAGGGAATTGTGCTGAAATTACTCCCACCGGTAATAATATCCCAGTAGCTAATGCTGGAGAAGGTGGTTTTACTATCCCTGCAAATACGCCATTTGAACTTATCGGTTCTGGTAACGATTTAGACCCAGGTAACGAGTTGACATACTGTTGGGAACAATTTGATTTAGGACCTGTAACAGATTCTAATGACGACAATCTTCAAAATCCTAGTGGTAATCAGCCAATTTTTAGATCTCTATTGCCAACTACTTCTCCTACGAGAGTATTCCCAAACATGGATGACTTACTAAATGGTACAGAGACCATTGGCGAATTGTTACCTACCTACTCAAGAGATTTAACTTTTAGACTAACTGTTAGAGATAATAACGCCGGTGGTGGTGGAGTTAGTTATGACCAAATGGCATTTGATGTTTCCGAAGAAGCAGGCCCATTTGTGGTTAATGCAATAACAGATAACTGGGAATATGGCAATACATATACTGTAACTTGGGATGTTGCCAATACAGATGTAGCACCTATTAATTGTTCTACTGTAGACATTTATTTATCTACAGACGCAGGACTCAATTTTGATGAATTATTAATTTCTGGAGTTCCAAACACTGGATCTGCAGAAATTGTATGTCCAAATTTACCCGCAGCTGATGCTAGAGTAAAAGTTAAGGCTACCGATAATGTGTTTTTTAACATTTCTAATATTTTCCAATTAGTCGAACCTACTGAACCAAACTTTGCTATAGTTGTAGACCCTATCGATCTGGATGTATGTTCAGGAGAAATGTCAGTCTTTGATATTCAAGTGGAAGCGATACTAGGATATGATCAACTAGTAAATTTATCTATTCCTGGGGCACCTGCAGAATTATCTGTGAATTTTGATCCTACAGATGTGGTTCCTGGCGGCAATTCAACGTTAACAATTTCTTCGCCATTGCCAATTCCTGCTGGTGTATATCCTTTTGACATTGAAGCAACATCAGGAGAGATTACACACTCTGAAGAAGTAACCGTAAGTGTTTACCTAGGAATACCAGAAATACCTGCATTATTATTTCCAACTAATGAATTAACAGAAGTTTCATTAACGCCTTCATTTACATGGGAAGAACAAGAGGCAGCGTCATCTTATTCTATACAAATTGCAACGGATCAAGAATTAACAAATGTAGTTGATGAAGTATCTAATATCAATGACATCACTTATACTATAGGTCAACTATTAGATCCAGAAACTCAATACTTTTGGGTTTTAATAGCAAACAGTCCATGTGGAGATTCAGAGCAAAGTGAGGTGTTTAGCTTTACAACAGGGTTAGACGATGCTATTGAAATTCCTGGCTGTACAGACGAAACCATGTTTAATTATAATGAAAATGCTACAATTGATGATGGTTCTTGTGTCCCATTTTTGTTTGGATGTACTAATTCAAATGCAGACAACTTCGACCCAGATGCCAATCAAGATAATGGATCATGTATCATTTCTGGTTGTACTAACCCAGATGCCTTAAACTTTGATGTTGAAGCAACTAATGATGACGGTTCATGTATGATAGCTGGTTGTACAGACCCTGAAGCTTCCAACTATAATGAAGAGGCTAACGTAGATGATGGTTCTTGTGTGCCAAATATATATGGATGTACTGACCCTGAGGCTTATAACTATAATCCAAATGCAAACGTTGAAAGTGGAAATTGTAATTATACCAGTTGGGTTATTATTGATTATTTAAATCTAGATGGGAGCAATTATCAATTCTGGACATATATCAACCAAATCCAATTTATCAATAATATCAATTGGAATATGGGAGATGGTACACAATACCAATCTATAGATGAACCAATACATAGCTACACTGAAAATGGAGTTTATGAAGTGTCTGTAACTGTAATTTCTTTAACCGGGGCCTATACTGCTTATGCAACAGTTGAGGTAAACGGGGTGATATATGGATGTACAGATGAAGATGCTGTAAACTTTAATGCTGACGCTAATATTGATGATAACTCTTGTGAAGTAGTTGTTGAGGGATGTACAGACCCAAATGCTATTAATTATGATGAATTAGCTAATACAGATGATGGATCTTGTATAGGCTCTGTTTATGGTTGTACAGATGAAACAGCATTAAATTATAATGCCGAAGCTAATATTGATGATGGTTCTTGTGAGTCAATTATAGAAGGATGTACAGACGAAGCAGCGCTAAATTATACTGCTGATGCAAATACAGATGACGGCTCATGTGAGTATCCTCTGTCTACCCAACCAGATTGGGTTGTTCAACCTACATCTAACAATCATATCATTTTGATTCCTAACACAGCAGACATTAGCATTAATGATATGCCAATTGAGCTCGGCGACTATATAGGTGTTTTTTACACGGATCAAGATGGTATCGAATCCTGTGCTGGTATGATGTTGTGGCAAGGAATTACAAATACAATGACTGTATATGGTACAGACCCAAATGAATTTAATGGCTTACAAGTAGGAGATGTATTTACATGGAAAACATGGAAAGCGACTACAAATGAAGTAAGAGATGCCATTGCTGATTATGATGCTACAATGCCAAATACAAATGCTTATGCTGTTGATGGTATATCCTCAATAACAGCGCTATCAAACACCGTAGCTCAATCTATAGTAATTAATGAAGGTTGGAATTTAATTTCAACATATATTGTACCTGACTATCCATCTATGGGTGACTTTTTTGCACCAGTAGTAAATGACCTGTTTTTAGCTAAAGATGAAGTAGGTAATGTGTTTTGGCCTGATTATAATTTAAACAATATTGGTGATCACACTATGGCAAAGGCCTACAAGGTTAAAATGAATGCCGATACTGAATTAGAAGTTAGAGGTGCCCTATCAAATCCAATGGATTATCCAATTGAACTTGCTCAAGGTTGGAGTTATTTAGGTTATTTGAGAACAAAACCTGCTAACATTGCCATTGTTATGGAAAGCATTGAAAATGACATCCTTCTTATTAAGGATGGAGTTGGTAATGTATATTGGCCAGAATTTGGAGTTAATACTATTGGCGATATAGAACCTGGCAAAGGATATCAAATACGAATGACTAATCCTGCAAACTTTACATATCCATCAAATGAGATAGACATTCCTGAATTCAGATATGAGAATAGAAGAAAAGTGAGTTATTTCACTAACCCTAACCCAAAGGAGTTTAATATGACTATAGGGCTTCCATTATCAACCCTAAATTCCTTTAATATTGGTGATGAGGTAGCTGTTTTTAACGATTCAAATGAACTCATTGGAAGTTCAGTTTACTATGGGAAATCACTTGTAATTACTGCTTGGATAGACGCAAATGATATTGGCTCGAATATGCAATTTTCATATTGGTCATCCATTACTAAAATTGAAGAATATCTTCATGTTGAATTTTCAGGTAATGTAAACCTTCAACCAAATGCAATTGAATTAGCAAATGCAATAACCGTTAATCGTGAATCTAGCTCAAGATTTAATGTTTTCCCAAATCCCTCTAGTGATTACATAAACCTTGAATTTAATCTGTCTGAAGAGTCTGACATCTTGATTACCATTTTAAACGCCATAGGAGAGAAGGTGATAGAACTATTTCCGAAGTATTTTGAAAAGGGTTTACACACAGAGTTAGTGCATTTAAACGATTTATCTAGTGGTTTGTACTTTATTAAACTATCTTCTAATACCAGTAATGAGGTGAATGTCTTTAAGGTTCAGAAGTAAATCTATTTCTACAAAACAAAAAAGCCCTCTAATTAGAGGGCTTTTTTGTTTTAAATGGTTGTCTTTGAGTCCAATCTTTTGGTTTAATCAACTTTAGTATTGGGCTTAAAGCAAGCATAATCGATTTGCTAGGGTGGTAAACGTAACCATAGCTAACGTGAGGTGTTGCACCAATAGTACTTTTAAATTCTGATGCAGTCCGACCAAATTTTATAACAGATAAATTGTTGTCTATTGCAAATCGAATTTGCTCATATAGCATTCTGTTGTATAAGTCGAGATCTTTATTATAGTTATAGTCAATACCTACAAAATGAGCAAAAAGCTCTTTATTATTTTGGATGTCAGATTGAAAACCTATCATCTTATTGTCCAAGAAATAACCGTGTACAGTAACATCTTTACTGGTTAGTTTTAAATCAAAGAACACATCAGTGTTAAATTTTGCAGCGTTAAATTTTGACTTATAATATACATTATCAAACAGAATTTTAAGTATTTCTGATGATTCTTTCAATTCAGTTGCACTTAGTTCACGCTTAGTTATAGCAGCACTATTACGCATCACTTTCCTGTATCTTTTTTTATACTTGGAATTTATTTCTTCTAGATAATCATCAAATTTAGTCCAGGACTCATTCAATTTAAAGTGCATGTCTGGCTCAACACTAATCTTCTTACATCTTGCACCTAATATGTCAATGTTGCTAGAAAAAAACTCAGGTATAAGAATATGTTTAGCCCTCGTTTTGGTGTTAATTAATTCTGTTACTTTAAGAAGAAAATCAAGATCCTTAAAGTCATCTAAGAACTTAAAAGATTCTTCATTACTCAGAAATAAATTGCCTAAGAAGGCTACTTTCGAGTCAATTCTATTTATAATAGACTGTTGTATCGATTTTAAAATACATTTATTCCCTTGCCCGTGCTGAATGTATTCGTTAAGTTTTGGGCCACTGATATGGAAAATTTGAGCATAAAGTATTCCTTTTATTTCCTTGTTTTTACGAAAGATGAAATATAAAGGCTCAATTTCTTTAGAATGTTCTGCTTCAATAACTTGTAAACATTGTGTTGACAGAAAAAAATCTTTTTCAGTTAAAAGAGTACTCCAATCTTTTTTTGGCAAGTCTTTAAATGACCTGTACAAGCTAACATTCATTCTTTATGCTTGATTACTTTCAATAGTAATTATTGTGATTTCTGGATAAATACCGACTCGACCAGCATATCCTAAGTGTCCTAAACCTCTATTTACATAGATGTTTTGATCAGTTGTATGGGTGTATAGTCCTGCCCACTGTGGATATTTAAATTTTATTGGACTCCATTTAAAATTGCCTAATTCGACACCAAATTGCATACCATGTGTATGTCCAGAAAGTTGAAGTTCAATAGGGAAGGGGTGTTTTAATACCTGATTCTCCCAGTGTGATGGATCATGAGAAAGGAGAATACTACACTTGTTGTGATCTAAGCCTGTAATGGCTTTATCAAAATCTCCATATTTAGAGAAACCACCAACACCCCAATTCTCCATTCCTATAAGGTTAAAACTAGATCCATTAATTTCAATTTGCCTATTCTCATTCAAAAGTAAGTCAAAGTCCATTTTTTTGTGTGTAAGGATCATTTGGTTCAAATTACTCTCCCACTCTTTGTAGCCTTCGTCGGTATTCTTATCCAACCCAAGATAATCGGCATAATCATGATTTCCCAATACGGAGTATTTTCCATATTTGGCTTTTAATTTTTTCAAGTAAGGAATAAAATCATTTGACTCCCAATAGTGGTTATTTACTAGGTCTCCAGTAAAAACTATAAGGTCAGCGTTTTCCTGATTAATTAAATTTACGACTTCTTCTATTGGTTTTGTACTTGTAAAACTACCTAAATGTAGGTCTGAAAGTTGAATTATTTTTAGACCGTTAAGATTTTCAGGAAACTTATTTAAGTGAACATTTACTCTATGTTTTTTAAAATTGAACCTTCCGAATATTATACCCCAAGACATAATACTAAAGATTAACCCACCTATCCCTAAGCTTAAATTTTTTAAAAATGCAAGCCTACTGATAGTTGATATGTTAGAAGATTCTTTGGAAGTTGTTATGTTCTCAATGAATCTAAAAGCTAGCTTTAACAACCTTAATACATCATCAATAAATAGAGGAATAAGAGCTACAGATTTAGCAATAAACATGCTGAGTAAAAAAGCTCTTATCACAATGAAATACTTCGGAGAATTTGGATTTTGATAATTTATCATTAGATAAGCAAATAATGCTATACTAATAATGCTAAACCCAAAGTATATCGACTTTAGGTAAGGTGATTCTTTTACCGAGAACAGAAAGTTGTCTTTGAATGATTGCCAAAAATACAAATCGATTGCAGCAAAAAACAAAGAGAAAAAAACAAGGCCGTAAATAATTTTGTTCATTATAATGTTTAGAAGATGCAAAATTAATCACTTTAGACTCTATCTCCTAATTGTACTTGTAAATAATGTCCTATAAAAAAAGCTCAAACTTAAGTTTGGGCTTTTCATAAGACTTTATTGTACTCCTTTTGTGACTAAAAGGTCTTTAATTCCTCCAACAGAACTAAGAACACCAGTTGCTTCGTATGGAATATAAACTACTTTATTATCTTGCCCTGAAGTCATTTCTTTAAGAGTTTCTAGGTATTTCATTGCTACCAGATAGTTTACAGGGTCTCCGGTATTTTGAACTGCTTCAGTAACTACTTTAATTGCTTCTGCTTCTGCTTGAGCTACAGCTATTCTAGCTTGTGCTTCACCCTCTGCTCTAGTAATATCCGCTTGTCTTTCACCTTCCGCTTCAAGTACTTGAGATTGTTTATTACCTTCAGCTTCAAGAATTGTAGCACGTTTATCTCTTTCAGCACGCATTTGCTTTTCCATAGCTTCACGAATATCCATAGGAGGATTGATGTCTTGAAGCTCAACTCTGTTTACTTTAACTCCCCATTTGTTAGTTGCATCATCAAGAATTTCTTGAAGTTTTGAATTGATAGTATCTCGTGATGATAATGTGTCGTCTAAATCCATTTCACCAATTACATTCCTTAAAGATGTTTGCGTAAGCTTCTCAATAGCTTGAGGTAAATTGGCAATTTCGTATACAGCTCTTACTGGGTCCATAACTTGGAAATAAATTAGGGCATTGATTTCCGTAACAATATTATCTTTTGTAATTACATTTTGTTTAGGAAAGTCATAAACTGTTTCTCTTAAATCAATCCTATTTTCTTTTACGTACTTCACAATAGTATTTCCCATTGCACCCTCAGTTGAATAACGCCATATAATTTGACGTGGTCTATCCAAAAATGGGATAATGATATTTAAACCAGAAGTTAAGGTAGAATGATATTTACCTAGTCGTTCTACAATGACCGTTTCTGATTGTTGGACAATCTTAATTCCCCTAAGGGCAAAGGCTATTGCTAAAACTGCGATCAGTGCTGTGATAATTGTAAGTCCCATTTATTTATTTTTTTTTACAGTGACAATAGTACTATCTATCGATACAACTTCTACTATTTCACCCATGTTAATACTATGTTCTGAAATTGATAATGCTTTCCATTGGTCGCCATCTATCGACACACGTCCCTTATTATATTTATTATCAATCTGTTCTACTACTGTCGCTTTCCTACCTATCAAAGCATCAGTATTTGTTTTAATTAAATCGTCTGATTTATTTTTTTTGTAGAGTAGGGGTCTGATGATAAACAAACTAATTGTTGTAATTATTGCAAAACTAATTAGTTGATAATCAATATCAAAGCCTAAATATGCTGACAGTGCTCCAGCAACAGAACCTAAACCTAAGCAAGCAATTATAAATCCAGGTGTAAAAAGTTCAATAATAAAAAACAATATTGCAGCATACATCCACATGTGCCAATTTAAAATGTCTTCCATATTTACATTGTTATAGTTTATTTAAAGATACTCTTTTTTTAAAATCTGAACTTTATTAATGGTACTTTTTAATAATGAATTTTTTAATTTTGTGTATGCATAAATATATTTACGTGTTTGTCATATTATGTGTTAGTTTTAGTTGTAAAACATCAAAATCTATACCTAAGACCCCTCTTGTATACGTTATGTATTCGCCCGATTGTCCGTTATGTAAGAATTATACATTAGATTTAAAAAAACTAATTGCTACCTACGGAGAGTACATTGATTTTTATGCAGTGATTCCTGGTAAACATTACACAAGTTTTGAAGTTGATTCATTTTTAAACAGTTACGATTTAAGAATGAATATTATTTATGATGATAATTTTGAACTTGTAGATCAATTAGGAGCCACAATAACACCAGAAGTTTATTTTTTAGACGAAGAAGGTGAAGTTTTGTACAGTGGTAAATTTGATAATTGGTTGGGAGAGCTTGGGCGAAGACGGCAAATAGTTACAGAGTATTATTTAGAAAATGCCATACAAGCCTATCTAAATAATAATGTTATATCAATAAAAAAAACGAATCCAATTGGCTGTTTTATTGAATAATCAATGGCATAGATTAGTGTATTTCTTGGTAGTAGCTTCGTGCAATGTTCCAGATCAATATACTTATACCGAGCATGTGGCTCCAATTATTCTTAATAATTGCGTTTCTTGTCATCATAAAGGTGGGCCAGCACCATTTGCCATGCAATCATACAAGGATGTCGCTAAGAGAGCGAAGATGATTGCATATGTAACACAAAATAATTATATGCCACCGTGGCCCGCTGATCCCGATTATAGGCATTTTGTGGGAGAAAAAATTTTAAGTCAAGAAGAAAAACAAATTTTATTAGATTGGTACAATCAAGAGAGCCCTATGGGTGATTCAAGTAACATTCCATCTATGAGATATGTGCCTCCTACACGGTTGGAAATGGGTCCACCAGACCTAGTTTTATCTATGGCTAACAGACTTGTTATTCCTGGTGATAATAAAGATCGTTTTATGGTTGGTTCTTTCCCATTTCATATTGAGCATGACACGAACATAAGACTTATCGAGTTTGTGCCTGGAAATAACCTATTAGTTCATCACGTTAATGCTCATTTACTAACATATGACACGCCTCGTGATAATCATACGGAAAGTGTCCCTTTCGTAGATGTAAATTCCCACACAGATTCATCAGCTTTTTATGCATTAAATATTCCATATCCCAATGGTGATTTCCCAAGGATAAAACCATCAGTTTCGAATTATCTTCCTGGAGTTGAACCATTGTCTTACCCAGCAGGACTAGGAGGGATGCAAACCACAAAGCAGGGCGCTATTTTAGTAAAAGATATTCATTACGGGCCTTCGCCAACTTTAGCTTCCGATTCTTCTTATTTTAATATATATTTTGATTCAATAAAACCTAAACGACCCACAAGAGAGTTTATTATGGGAACTCAAGGTATATCAAAGGTTGAGCCGCCATTAGTAATTCCACCTAATGAAATAAAATCGTTTAAATCTGAATTAACTATTCAAGAAGATATTTCATTATTGACTATCAATCCACATATGCACTTATTAGGAAAGTATTTTGAAGCCTATGTTATAAATCCAAGCCAAGATACAATACCATTAATTAAGATTAAGGATTGGAATTTTAGATGGCAATATTTTTACACTTTTGAAAGAATGCTTCATATACCCAAAGGAAGTACTTTCAAGATTGAAGCAACCTATGACAACACTATTAATAATATGGATAACCCTAATAGTCCTCCAGAATTCGTTACAGGAAGAGACGGAAGCATGAAAACAACTGATGAAATGCTCCAACTTATTGTGACTTATTTACCTTACCAACAAGGAGATGAGTTTATATCCCTAGATTAACTCATTTATATTCTATTGTCCGATAATATATATTATGTAAAATTATTATTGTTTAATATTTTATGCAAAATATATTACCTCACCTACACTTTACCTAAGTTCTTTAATTTTGTTGCTTGTTTGCTTCCAACAATCTAAATCATCTGTTTGATAGCATACCTCTTTTAAGACATTTAATACTTCTATGCTTGATGAATTAATTCTAACTGCTTCTTCAAGAAATGGTTTGGCATCAGAATATAGTTTGTTCCTTTGTGATTTTAATGAGTTATATTTTTTCTGATCTGCTTGACTTAGACCTAGAGAGTTCATTTTTTCGACTAAAGAAACAGTCTGCTCTAAATATAAGTTAGCAAGATTGTTATATGCATCAAAGTAATTAGTGTCAATTTTTACTGCATTTAAATAGGCAGTCTTAGCTTCTTCAGTTTTGTTTAGATTGCCAAGCGTCATCCCTTTTGCAAAGTATAGGATTTTATTATCTGGGGCAGCTTTTATAGCATTTTCAAGACTTATAAGTAATGCTTCATTATTATTTTCTGCCAGATAGTAGTTTACCTCTTCAAAGATAACACCTGTATGGTCTGGAGCACTTATTCTTCCTCTATTTATTGCTTTTAGTGCATTATCTGTATCACTTAACCTATTATACTCTTTAATAAGTGATAAATGATAATCTCCTTCAGTTGAATCAATATCTATAAGTCTGTTGTATAGTTCGATAATTTTACTAGAATTTTTAGACTGCTCAGCCATAAGAGCTGCATTGTATAAATTAGATGTATCAATCTTTCCTATAATTTCTATGGCATTTATAAATACTACTTTTTCAAAAAGTTCTCTGGCATATTCAAAATCTTTGTTGTCGTATTTATCAAATGCTACATTATTTAGTTTAAAAGCACACGTTAATAACTGATCTTTTGACTTTTTAGCAAAATTACTGCCTTCTAGTTTTGTGTCATTTTCAAATGCTTCAACTGCTACGTCTATGTCTGCCATTTCCATACTCGAGTCGAATATGAGCTGATAAATTAGACCTTTATTATACCAAAATTTAGATAAGTCTTTGGTTTTTAATGTTTCTCCATTATTAAGTTTATTTTGAGCCTTATCTATGTAATTTTTGGCTGCAGTAATATCTTGTTTTCTATAAGAGAGTATAGCACTTGTTAGCTCAGACTTTTGGGCAAATAAGCAACTTGTTATTACGTTAAATGCTACAAATAGGATTACTTTTTTCATCTTTCAAATATTCTTTTTTAATCTTGAGTGCCCTTAGGGCTTATTTCATCTTTGTTATTAGTGTTTGTGTCTTGGTGTTCAAGTGACTCTTCTTCTTCATCTTTGCTTACCTTAGCTACAGCCGCGATATTTTCGTTTGATTTTAAAGAAATTAAGCGCACGCCTTGTGTAGCACGACCCATAACTCTCATATTCTCAACACCTAACCGAATGGCTACCCCCGACTTTTTTATAATCATAAGATCATTTTCGTCAGTTACGTTTTTAATGGCAATCAATTTTCCAGTTTTATCAGTAATACTAATTGTCTTAACACCTTTTCCACCTCGATTGGTAATTCTGTAGTCATCAATATGAGAACGCTTACCATAGCCATTTTCTGATACAACAAGAACATTCGATTGGTCATCATTTACGCATATCATACCAACTACTTCATCGTTATCTTCAATTTTTATTCCTCTTACGCCCGTTGCATTCCTACCCATTGCTCTAGTTGCATTCTCGTGAAATCTGATCGCTTTTCCTGAAAGAGCAGCAAGCATAATGAATGAGTCGCCAGTAGTTAGCTTGGCCTCTAGGAGTTGGTCATTTTCTCTTATACTAATAGCGTTAATACCATTTACTCGAGGTCTTGAATAGGCTTCTAATGTTGTTTTTTTAATAACACCACGTTTGGTACACATAATTATGTAGTGATTGTTTATATAATCTTCATCTTTAAGATTTTCAACATTAAGGTATGCCATTACCTTGTCTTCCGGTTCAAGATTTATAAGGTTTTGTATTGCTCTACCTTTAGAGGTTTTTGAACCCTCTGGAATCTCGTATGCTTTTAACCAAAAACATTTTCCCTTTTCTGTGAAAAAGAGCATATAATTATGATTTTTCGCCATAAATATATGTTCTAAAAAGTCTTTATCTCTGGTAGTTGCACCTTTTGAGCCTACGCCTCCCCTAGTTTGAGTTTTGTATTCTGAAAGTAAGGTTCTCTTTATATACCCTAGATGTGAAATTGTAATTACAACATCTGAATTAGGAATCATATCTTCAATACTCAAATCACCTCCAGCATATTCAATATTAGTCCGTCTTTCATCTCCATATTTATCACGAATTTCAATTAATTCGTCTTTTATGATTGACATCCTTAGTGATTCATCACTCAATATATTCTCTAAATGAGCGATAAGTTTCATAAGTTCAGCGTGTTCAGCCTTTATTTTATCTTGCTCTAAACCTGTAAGTTTTTGGAGTCTTAAATCTAGTATGGCTTTTGCTTGAATTTCAGTTAAGCCATACTTAGATATTAATCCATTCTTAGCTTCATCTGGTGTTTTAGAAGATTTAATTAAGGCAATTACGTCATCAAGGTTATTTAATGCTATCAGTAAGCCTTCTAATATATGAGCTCTTTTTTGGGCTTGTTTTAACTCGTATTTTGTTCTTCTAACAACAACCTCATGGCGGTGCTCAACAAAATACTTTATCATATCTTTTAACGTAAGCAGCATTGGTCTACCCTTAACGAGCGCAATGTTGTTTACAGAAAATGAATTTTGTAATGAAGTGTATTTAAACAACTTGTTCAGTACAATATTTGGGATGGCATCTCTTTTTAGAATATACACAATACGCATACCCGTTCTGTCAGACTCATCTCTAATATCAGATATACCCTCAATTTTTTTGTCGTTAACAAGGTCTGCAGTTTTCTTAATCATATCTGCTTTGTTAACCATATATGGGATTTCTGTAACGATAATACAGTCTCTACCGTCTATCTCCTCAAATGTTGTTTTTGCACGAAGCACTACCCTACCTTTACCAGTTTCAAAAGCAGATTTAACACCATCATAGCCATAAATAGTTCCCCCAGTAGGGAAATCTGGTGCTTTAACATATTCCATCAAGCCTTCCGTATCAATATCTTTATTATCAATATATGCTACGGTGGCACTTATAACCTCGCTAAGATTGTGAGGTGGCATATTAGTTGCCATCCCTACAGCTATACCGGAAGCACCATTTATGAGTAGGTTTGGAATTCTTGTAGGAAGTACTGTTGGTTCCTGAATTGAATCATCAAAATTTAGTCTAAAGTCAACAGTTTCCTTATCGATATCTTTGAGCATCTCTTCAGAGATTTTCTTTAGCCTTGCTTCTGTGTATCGCATTGCTGCTGGGCTATCTCCGTCAATAGATCCGAAATTACCTTGTCCATCAACAAGTAGATATCTTAAAGACCAGTCTTGCGCCATACGAACCATGGAGTCGTAAACTGATGAGTCTCCGTGAGGATGGTATTTACCTAACACCTCTCCAACAATTCTTGCTGATTTTTTATGTGCACCAGTTGACCTAATCCCCAATTCATGCATTCCATATAAGACTCTACGGTGAACGGGTTTAAACCCGTCTCTTACATCTGGTAGTGCACGAGAAACAATTACAGACATCGAGTAATCGATGTATGCAGATTTCATTTCCTCTTCGATATTAATCGGTATTATTTTTTCTCCTTGAGCCATTAAACAAGCAATTAAGGTTTGTATTTGTTATATTCTAAAAACAGACGAAATATAAGTTAATTTTAAAACAATATGAGATGAATTAAGTCTATTTAATTAACAATTTTAGGGCTAATAATGTTGAAAAAAGTAAGCTATCAATTACCATTTTACTCAAAAGCTAATTATATTTGAGATAAGACTTTTTATGCACTTAAAACTCAAGCATTATGGATGATAATTTTTCACCACGCGTCAAAGATGTCATACAATATAGTAAGGAAGAAGCAATTCGGCTTGGACATAATTACATAGGTACAGAGCATCTTTTGTTGGGTTTGATCCGAGAAGGTGAAGGCGTTGCTGTTGATATATTAGTGTCATTAGGCGTAGATCTAAAGTCTGTTCGTCAACGTATTGAAGATGTATCTGCATCAAAAAGCAATTTTAGCAGCCCTACTTCACCAAACATACCATTGACGAAGCAAGCAGAAAAGGCATTAAAAACTACTTTTTTGGAAGCCAAATTGTATAACAGTGATATTATTGGAACTCCTCACCTGTTACTGTGTATCTTAAGAAATCAAGCAGATCCTATGTCTTCTATGTTTGATCAATTAAATATCACATATGAAAAAGTTAAATCTGAATTTGAATTAAGATCAAATCAAGATTTTTCTGGAAGCACTTCGTCATCAGAGATGTCTTTCACCGATGACGGAGACCATGATCTAGATGGGCAAGAGTCATCTGAATATAATTCTCCAAAAAAGCGTAAATCGGCAACTAAATCTAACACTCCCGTTTTAGATAATTTTGGTCGTGATTTAACCCGTTTGGCACGCGAAGACAAGTTAGACCCTGTTGTCGGGAGAGCTAAAGAAATTGAACGCGTTTCTCAGGTTTTGTCTCGAAGAAAAAAAAACAATCCACTACTTATCGGAGAGCCTGGTGTTGGTAAATCTGCTATTGCTGAAGGTTTAGCCCTAAGAATAGTGCAAAAAAAAGTGTCTAGGGTTTTATTTGACAAACGCATAATTACTCTTGATCTAGCTTCTCTAGTTGCTGGAACTAAGTATAGAGGTCAATTTGAAGAGCGGATGAAAGCTGTACTTAATGAGCTAGAAAAGAATCCCAATATAATTATGTTTATCGACGAAATTCACACGATTGTGGGTGCAGGAGGTGCTGCCGGAAGTTTGGATGCATCAAACATGTTTAAGCCCGCCTTGGCAAGAGGTGAACTGCAATGTATAGGTGCAACTACTTTAGATGAGTACAGGCAACACATAGAAAAGGATGGTGCACTAGAACGTAGATTTCAAAAAGTATTGGTTGAGCCAACAAATAACGAAGAAACACTCCAGATACTAAAAAATATTAAAGAACGATATGAAAACCATCATAATGTCATATACACTGATGAAGCCTTAGAGGCATGTGTTAGTTTAACCAATAGGTATATTAGTGATAGACATCTACCCGATAAAGCAATAGATGCACTAGATGAGGCTGGTTCTAGAGTTCATATTACAAACATTAATGTTCCTAATAACATTATAGAGCTAGAAAAGAAACTTCAAGAAATTAAGGAACAAAAAGTAGAAGTGGTAAAAAAGCAACGTTATGAAAAAGCCGCTCAACTTAGAGATGTTGAAAAGAAAACGGAGAACGAGTTATTAGAGGCTCAGATTTTATGGGAAGAGGATGTAAAAATGCATCGAGAAAAAGTGACAGAGCAAAATGTAGCCGAAGTAATAGCTATGATTACTGGAATCCCCGTTAGCAGAATTGCTGAGAAAGAAACAGCTAAGCTGTCTCTAATGTCTAAACAGTTAAAGGAAAACGTGATTGGCCAGGATGATGCTGTATCTAAAATAGTTAAAGCCATTCAGAGAAATAGAGTTGGATTAAAAGATCCAAATAAACCAATTGGTTCTTTTATTTTCCTTGGGCCTACGGGCGTTGGAAAAACACAATTGGCAAAAGAAATAGCGAAACTTCTTTTTGATAGTGAATCAGCAATGATCCGTATTGATATGAGTGAATATATGGAGAAGTTTGCGATATCAAGGCTCATAGGAGCTCCTCCGGGTTATATTGGCTATGAAGAAGGTGGCCAGCTAACCGAGCGTGTTAGAAGGAAGCCATATTCTTTAGTATTGTTAGATGAAATTGAAAAGGCGCATCCTGATGTATTCAATTTATTACTTCAAGCTTTGGATGACGGTCAGTTAACTGATAGTCTTGGTAGAAAGGTCGATTTTAAAAATACTATTATTATTATGACCTCTAATATTGGTACTAGAAAGCTTAAAGAATTTGGCTCGGGGGTAGGGTTTTCTACCACCGCAAAAAAAGAAAATTTAGATGAATACTCTAAAAGTGTAATCGAAGGTTCTCTAAAAAAGGCTTTCGCACCCGAATTTTTAAATAGGATTGATGATGTTGTTTTGTTTAACTCACTAAGCAAAGAAAACATTCACCAGATTATTGATATTGAACTTGAAAAACTCTTTAGTCGGATTAGAGAGATTGGTTATGAAGCTAAAATTACAGAGTCTGCTAAAGACTATATCTCGGATAAAGGTTATGACGCTTCTTATGGTGCTAGACCCTTAAAGAGAGCTATTCAGAAATATATTGAAGATGCTCTAGCTGAAGAAATTGTAAATCGAAAATTAGCAGAAGGTGACAATATTATCATAGATTTCGACACTAAAAATGATGCAATCAAATTAAAAATCAATAAGCAGAGGAAAAAAGTTAAGAAAGATTAAAAATAAAGGGGAATAATATCTGATATTATTCCCCTTTATTTTTCGCTTGTATTATTAATTAATCATCATCGGTAATGAAATTTTCCATGATCTCATCACTCACACCTGTAAACGAAAACCCACCATCATGAAATAGGTTTTGCATGGTTACCATTCTTGTAAGATCTGAGAAAAGTGAAATCACATAGTTAGCACAATCTACTGCAGGAGCATTTCCAAGAGGAGACATCATATCTGCATATTTATAGAATCCACCAAACCCTTTAACACCACTTCCTGCAGTGGTCATTGTAGGCGATTGAGAAATAGTATTTACTCTCACATTTTTCTTTTTACCAAAATGGTAACCAAAGCTACGAGCAATTGATTCTAAATATGCTTTGTTGTCTGCCATATCATTGTAGTCCGGGAACGTTCTTTGTGCTGCGATATAAGATAAAGCAACTATAGATCCCCATTCATTCATGGCATCCAGTTTCATTGCCGTTTGCATAACTTTATGGAATGACATCGCCGACACATCCATCCCTTTCACCATAAAGTCGTGATTAAGGTCTGTATAATGTTTTCCTTTACGAACATTTACAGACATTCCAATAGCATGCAGAACAAAGTCTATTTTACCACCTAGAATTTCTTGAGATTTTACAAACAAGTTTTCTAAGTCTTCCATAGAGGTTGCATCAGCAGGGATGACTTCTGCATTACACTGTTCAGCTAAAACATTAATCTCTCCCATTCTCATAGCAATAGGAGCATTTGTAAGAACAAATTCAGCACCATGTTTATGTGCTTCTTCTGCTACTTTCCATGCAATAGACTTACTATTTAATGCTCCGAATATTACACCTTTTTTTCCTTTTAGCAGCATATTTTTACGTGTTAATTTTAGACAAATATAGTTGAAAAAATGATTTAGCGACTCAATTGTAAAAGAGCTTTTGCATTTTCAATAGCAGCAGCAGAAAGAGATTCTCCGCTTAGCATTTTTGTTAACGCCATAATTCGCTCTTTCTCATCTAAATATTTTATTTCGCTTGTGGTTTTACCTCTATTTTCCGTTTTAGAAATTTCAATATGACGTTTAGCACTTGCAGCAACCTGAGGCAAATGACTAATTACAAATAATTGCATTTTTGAAGATATTTCTTTTAGTTCTTTAGCTACTTTAGCTGCAATTTCTCCAGATATACCAGTATCAATTTCATCTAAAATTAAGCATGGTAAGTTTTGATGTTGTGCTAAAAGAGATTTTAAGCATAACATGAGCCTTGCACACTCCCCTCCAGAAGCAACCTTTGATAATTTTTGTATTTCAACACCCTTGTTTGCTGAAAACATAAATGTTATTTCTGCGCCACAACTGTAGTCGTATTTATTAATCTTTTGTGCTTGTATTATAAATTGAGAGTTCGGAATTCCGAGAGATTTTAATTTCTTAACAATGTTAAACTCTATCTTAGGGATTATCTTAACCCTATTCGAATGAATTTTAACAGCAAGTTGATCTAAAACCTTTTTTTTACTATTTAATTCTAGTGAAAGTGCTTTTATTAAATCAGATGTATTAGTTGCACTATCCATCTTATTTTTTAGCTCTTCGTGTTTGCGAATTAACTCTTCAATACTATTAACTTTATGTTTGTTTTGTAGATTGTATAGTGTGTTTAATCGTTGTTGAACTTCATTAAGGTTTACAGTATTATCCTCTATAGTTACTAACAAATTATTACATTCTTTTCTTAGGTCAGTTAATTCAATATGAACACTATTTAATCTTTCATATAGGTAAGAGTATGATTCTTTAGAACTAGAGAGCTTTATTAAATTTTTAAGTTGTTTTTCTATCAAGGAATTTATAGTATACTCTTCTCCATCAATGCAGTCGTGAAGCTCACTCAGACTATCTACTACTAATGCTTTGTTTTGAATCAAGCTAAGTTCATCTTCTAAACGATTCTGTTCTCCTGGTGTTAAACATGCTTCGTCTAATTCTTGAATTAAAAATTTAAAATATTCAGATTGCGCACTAGACGTTTCATTTTGAATTATTAAATCATCAAGTTTGGATTCTAGAGACCGGATACTTTTGTGTTCATCTCTATATTTGTCAATTAATGAGCCATGACTTTTTATGTGAGAACCAGTAATACCATCAACTAAGTCAGTTTGAAAGAAGGATTCATTTAAAAGCAAGGTTTGGTGTTGGGAATGAATATCTAATAAACAAGCACCAAGCGACTTTAACAGAGCTAAGTTAACGGGGCTATCATTAATAAATGCTCTTGATTTACCGTTATTAGTTATTTCTCTTCTCAGGATGGTACTATTCTTATCATAGTCTAAGTCGTTTTTTGAGAAAAAATACTGAAGAGAATAATCGCTGATATTAAATGTGGCTTCTAATATACATTTAGTTCCAAAAGTACCAACTTGACTAGAATCTGCTCTTTGGCCCAACAAGAGTTTTATTGCTTCAATAAGAATAGATTTACCTGACCCAGTTTCACCTGTTATTGCAGTGAACCCACGATGAAATTCAATTTCTACGAAATCAATTATAGTAAAGTTTTTTATACGAATGTTATTAATCATAGAATTTACCTACCACTTTTCTGGGTGTCTTCAAGTATTCTATCCCATTTATTAGAATTAGCTGGGTCTATTTGCTTCAACATATCGACCAATTCATTTTTATTAGTGATAAATCCATCAGAATAAATCTTTGTAATTTCATCTGCTTTAGCATCAAAAAAAACTTTTGTTAGGTACGAGTTCTGTTTTTTGTCTGCAGATTTTTTAACCTCAAACAAAGCAGATGTAATTTCATCTCTTCCCATTTCTGATTGCTCTGTTAGTATATCTAAGCCGTTAAGGTGATACATGTGAAGTGCATTTCTTAAAGGTTTAAAGTCGTTGTGCAATAAGTTTTCTACAAGCCAAAAACGATTAAAAGTTCCCTCGAACGATTTCCAACCATTTGCTTTTTGATCTGACTGTGCATTGTCGCAAATCTTCTTTGCTTTTAGGTAATAAGGTTCCCCTCCTAAGTTTGAGTATGTGTCATAATCTATACCAATTATAATATAAGCGTAATAAGCAAGAATTGCTACTAAGTTTGAGCCGTGATTATGTTCGTTAAATTCAAGTGTTTCGTTCTCTACATATTCGAACCTTACATCTGAATCTATAATGTTTAACATTTGAGAATTATATGATGTTCTATATATCGGCCTGCTTGACTTGATAGATATATTCCCTTTATATGTATCTCCAGTTTTTTCAGTAAGATTTAATGTTATATTACATTCTATTCGCTCTTCTTGAGAGAAAATATCATTAGTCCATCTGGTATTATTCATAAATTCAAACAATGTAGTCCTCATAGTGGTAAACATTTGTCTGTTGGTTCCTTTGATTTTTTGAGAATTAATCTGCAATCTGCAGTTTAATTCTTGAGCTTGGCTAGCTAAGGAAGATAGAGCAAATATAAAAGGTAGTATGACTTTAAAATTTAATTTCATTAAGTATAGTGTTTGTAATATCTTCTGCAACATCTTTCTTACTTTTTAACTCGTAATGACAAATATTATTGTCTTTAGATATAACGCTTATTTTATTAGTATCAGTTTCAAAACCAGCACCTTCATCCTTTAACGAATTTAAGATAATTAAATCAAGATTTTTATTATGAAGTTTTAAAGTTGCATTCTTAATTTCGTCATCAGTTTCTAGTGCAAAACCAACCATAAACTGTTTGTCTTTGTTTTTGGCTAAACTAGAAATAATATCTTTAGTTTTTACTAAATTGATTTGTGGTACGCGATTTTCTTTTTTAATTTTTTTGGACGAAGTTTTATTAGGTGTATAGTCTGATACAGCTGCCGAGCCAATAAATATATCACAGGAATTGAAGTGAATAAAACATTCGTTATACATTTCTTCTGCTGATTCCACTCTGGTTATTTTAAGATTGCTGTGCTCAGGAGAGAGAGAGGAAGGGCCCAATATTAGAGTTACTTCCGCACCTCTATTAGCCATACTCAATGCTAATTCACATCCCATTTTTCCAGACGAACGATTGCCGATAAATCTAACTGGATCTATTGCTTCATAGGTTGGGCCTGCAGTAATTAATACCTTACGGAGATGTAATGGAAGTTGGCTATTTAAATCGTTAATTATTTGACTTTTAATTTCAGGTGGCTCTGCCATCCTCCCTTCTCCTGATAACCCACTGGCTAACTCGCCATATCCTGATGGAATTAATTTATTACCAAAAGATATTAACGTATTGACGTTTAATTGTGTAGAGCTATGTTTAAACATGTCAAGATCCATAGCTGGTGCGAAATAGACTGGGCATTTAGCAGATAGGTATGTAGCCATCAGCAAGTTATCACATATGCCTTGGCACATTTTTGCTAATGTGTTTGCTGTTGCTGGTGCTATAATAAATATATCAGCCCATAAACCTAGGCTAACATGATCGTTCCACCTAGGATTCTCCTCATCAGTTGTAAATTCAGAGTATACTTCGTTTTTAGAAAGCGTTGAAAGTGTAAGTGGTGTAATAAAATCTTTTGATGCAGGTGTTTGTATGCATTTGACATCAGCACCTGCCTTAATAAATTCTCTTACTATGTGAGCAGACTTGTAAGCGGCAATACCACCTGTAATTCCTAAAAGTATTTTTTTGCCACTAAGCATTGATTACTTTAATCTTCCTTGGAAGACTTAATGAATAGTTCGTCGTCCAATAATTCACGAATTGCAATAAGAGTTGGTTTAGGTAGTTTTTCGTAAAATTTAGATACTTCAATTTGTTCTTTATTCTCAAAGATTTCATCTAAATTATCATTGTGCGTAGCAAATTCATCAAGTTTAGCAAGAAGTTCTTCTTTTAGTTCTTGACTTATTTGATTAGACCTTTTTTCTAATGCTACTATGGCTTCATAGATATTACCAACTTTGCCTTCAAATGTTTTGTTATTATTTGTAGTTGTTGTTTTCGCAGCTTTTGTTTTTTTATAATCCATAGTTTTATGTGTGCTTATTTTAGCAGTTTAATTTGTTTAGATATTTTTTTTGCTTCAATTGAAAATTTACTTTCTGGATAGCTGTTTTTAAATTGATTGTAAGCTATAATAGTGTCTTTTATTCTTTTTTCTTTTTTCTCTTCAACACTATTTTTTGCCAGCATAAAATTGCAACTTAATTGTAAAAATAATATTTCTTCTTTAAAAGTTGAATTTTGATAATCTTCAAGAAATAGATTGAACGCGTGAATAGCTGCTTTATAGTACTCTGTTGTGTAATATAGTTTAGCTGTTTCAAAACTTTTCAATTCTAATTTATAGTTCAGTTTATCTCTTAGGGCAATACATTCAGATTTGTATATGCTGTTGGGAAATCTGTCTATAAAAATGTCTATTTCATCAAGCGCTTTAAGAGTATTTGTTTGGTCTAAGCGATAAGCTGGTGACATGCTGTAATGACATTTGAGAGCTAAAAATGCACATTCTTCTGCATTTATATTTTCCTTGTAGGTGTTGGAGAAATTTTTAAAATGATATGCCGCTGATATCAAGTTGCCTTTGTTGTATTCAGTTTGACAGTAGTAATAGTATACGTCTTCCGCTTTGTTTGTACCTCTGTAAAGAAGTAGAAGCTCATCGAAAAGTGGAAACGCCTTTATATATTCGCCTGACTCATAAAACTCTACAGCTTTCGTATACTTGTAATCTAAATTATCGCTTTTGAGAATTTTTTGATAATCCCCACATGAGTTGAATAATAAACTCAACATAATACCAAGGAATAAAATACTTTTTTTTGTCATCTTGCAAAGATATAATTTTAAAGAAAATTTTCACGGAATCTTTATACTATTACTAAACTATTTTGGCTAGTCTATATGTATTCGTATTTTTGCCTAAATTCCAAACGATATTATAATGGATTTATTTGAAAAACTTAAAGAAAATCGTGGCCCCCTAGGACAACACGCAAAGGATGCTCACGGTTATTTTACTTATCCTAAACTTGAGGGAGATATTGCAAGTAAGATGGTGTTTAGGGGAAAGGAAGTGCTGACTTGGAGTATTAATAATTATCTAGGCCTTTCCAATCATCCAGAAGTAAGAGAAGCTGATACCAAAGCTGCAAAGGATTGGGGTTTAGGAAGCCCAATGGGTTCCAGAATGATGTCTGGTAATACTGATTATCATGAAGTTCTGGAAAAAGGTCTCTCTGCCTATGTAAACAAAGAAGATTCTATATTATTGAATTTTGGTTACCAAGGTATGGTGTCTGCAATTGATGCTTTAGTAGATAGAAAAGATGTTATTGTTTATGATAGTGAATGTCACGCATGTATCATTGATGGGGTAAGATTACACCAGGGAAAGCGTTTTGTTTTTCCTCATAATGATATTTCTAATTTAGAAAAGCAACTATTAAGAGCTGAAAAAATTATTTCTGAAACAGGAGGAGCAATACTTGTTATTACAGAAGGAGTTTTCGGCATGTCTGGTGATCTAGGTGATCTAAATGGTATTACCGCATTAAAAAGTAAGTTTAATTTTAGATTATTTGTTGACGATGCCCATGGAATTGGTACTATGGGAGCTGAAGGTCGAGGGACTGGTGAAGAACTAGGGTGTAATGATGCTATTGATGTTTATTTTGGAACTTTCGCCAAGTCTTTTGCTTCCATAGGTGCCTTTATTTCTTCTACTGCAGATGTCATAGAATATCTTCGTTACAACATGAGGTCTCAAATCTTTGCAAAGTCTTTACCAATGCCTATAGTTGTTGGAGCCATTAAGCGTCTTGAAATAATGAATCGTGGAACTGAGCAAAAAGACAAACTCTGGAAAATAGCTAATGCACTCCAAAAAGGGCTCCGAAATGCTGGATTTGAGTTAGGAAACACCGAATCTGCTGTAACACCAGTCTATCTTACTGGTGGTGTTGGAGAGGCTACAAATTTAACTTATGACCTTAGAGAGAATTATAATATATTTTGTTCTATAGTTACTTATCCTGTAGTACCTAAAGGCGTTATTTTATTAAGGCTTATTCCTACTGCTGTTCATTCACTTGATGAGGTGGACTACACAATTAAGTCTTTCTCAGAAATTAAAGATAAGCTTGCACGGGGTGAGTATATTTCTGAAGAAATTGCTAATGTTTAATCGTATTGAAGTTTAATCAAAAGTCCCCAAAAGTGGGACTTTTTTTCTTTTAATGAATATAGCCTCAAAATATAAGTATTACATCATTCTTCATTTAACAGTTTTAATTTGGGGATTTACAGGAGTTTTAGGGAAACTTATTCAACTCCCCTCCTCTTCTATAGTTGTCGGGAGAATGTTTATTGCATACTTAACATTATTAGTTTGGAGGTTTTTATTTAATAGTAGGTCTAAAATCTCAATAAAACACAAGCTTCAGATGTGGGTTGTAGGATTAATTACAGCAGCTCATTGGTTGACTTTTTTTGAGGCTATAAAAGTCTCTAATGTTTCGGTTACATTAAGTTGTTTAGCATCATGCTCACTTTTTGTTGCTTTAATTGAACCATTTTTTTTTAAATCAAAAGTAAAGCTCTATGAAATATTATTAGGTTTAGTAGTGGTAGCTGGAATCTATATCATATTTGCATTTGAAGAAGCCTATACTTTAGGCATACTATTAAGCTTAATATCAGCGTTTATGGCCGCGATATTTTCTATTTGGAATGCAAAATTAATTCAAAACCATTCTGCCAGTACAATAGCCTACCACGAAATGTTAGGTGGTACCATTACAATGATTGTTTTTATGGCATTAACACAACAATTAGATTTCACCAACCTAATACCAATAGGAATAGATTGGTTCTACATGATCGTATTAGGTGTGGTTTGTACCGCCTTTGCTTTTTTGATGGGAATAGAGGTGTTAAAAGTATTATCACCATTTACAGTAAGCATTAGTATTAATATGGAACCTATTTATGCTATCATCCTTGCTATATTAATTTTTGGTGATAGCGAAGTAATGACTTTGGAGTTTTATTACGGTGTAGTAATTATTATTGGAACAATACTCATAAATGCATACATGAAATCTAAAGAAGCTTTATGAGCCTATTTAAATTTAAAGAGTTTAATATTTTTCAAGAACACTCTGAGATGAAAGTCGGAACGGATGGTATTTTACTTGGCTCATGGCTTCACTCATTTACAATAAAACACATTGATGTTCTTGACATAGGTACAGGAACAGGATTATTGTCACTAATGTATGCACAATCTTCGCAAAGATCCAAGATTACTGCTGTTGAAATAAATCAAAATGCATTCCATGAGGCGTCACGAAATGTATTTAATTCTGATTGGGCTCATAGGATTGACTTGCACAATGCTGATATTAATTCATGGCATTGCGATAAAAAATTTGATTTGATCATCACAAATCCTCCTTATTTCACCAATTCTTATTTGTCTTGCAATCCAATTAAAAACTTGGCTAGACATCAAGAAAGTTTGCGTTTAGACCACCTAATGAATTTATGGAGAGATTTAGGAAAAGACTGCTCTTATTTTGCCTGTATTTTGCCATTAAATCAAGCCAATAAATTAATTGAGATATCAGGTTCATATGGACATCTTCATAAGCGTATGGACGTACGCTCAAAAGGCAACAAAAAAACCAAACGAAGCTTACTTTTTTTTGGAAAAGATAAGCAGAGTTTATCTTTAGAAAAATTGTGTATTTATGATAATCAATCTAGATACACAAAAGAGTACAAAACATTAACTAAAGACTATTATTTAGATTTGTAGATTCACTGATTATTTCTTCTACAAATCGAATGCCATGTGCTTCTAACTCATCCAATACAGGGCCGTAAATTTCTTTTATTACAGGTAAAACCACCCCTTTACTTTTAATGGCATCACTTAAAATAAGTTTAGTAGCAATACCAACAGGTAGTCCAACCGTTTTTGCCATACCTGTATAAACATCATCTTCTCCAAGGGTAACAAAAGAAGCGTGTAATTCGTGTTGCTTATTATTTAAAGTATAGATAAACTGATGTTGCATCACAATCATATCCTTATCTTCTTTCTCTAACAACCATTTTACTTCGAGTATCTTTTGCAAAACTTCAGCAGGGCTAGCCATATCTAATTCAATCTTTGTTTCTTCAAAGAAGCCTAACCATTCCATTTTAGTATATACAGAGTCGCTGATGTTAAAAGTAGCTTTCAGGTATTCTTTTATGTTTAGGTCTGTTTTATCCATAAACGAAACAAAGAAATCTTTATAGGTCATTCCTGTAACATCCATCTTAAAGCTATCGTCAGTCATTCCTAGCTGGACAAACAAGTCCCACGCTTCGCCATAACCTGGTCTTCTTAATGTACCTCGAAGTAATGTTGGTATATTTTCTAGTTTATAAACTTCTCTATAAGACAAAGAATCTCTGTTTGCATAGGCTTCAAATTCTCCATATTCTAAAACAGACAAGTCATCGGTTCTTTTAAATAACTGTCCGTAAGGAATATATTTTAGATTACCGTCTTCAATATATTGCGCAGTACCTTGCCCAGCTAAAACAACATTTCTAGGATTCCAAGTAAATTTGTACCTCCATGGATTGGTATCGAATTCTGGAGCAACTAAACCACCACAATACGATTTAAAACTAGTCAGTTCTCCACCTTTATTCTTAATCTCGTCGATTACCTTCATGGCAGACATATGGTCTATACCTGGGTCTAAACCAATTTCATTTAGTAGTAATACACCATTTTCTTTTGCAGCTTGATTTAAAGAGTAGATTTCACTAGATACGTATGAAGCTGTTACTAAATTGGTATGATATTTTACACAATCTTCTGCAACTTTAAAATGGAGATGAGCTGGTAGCATAGAAACAACTATATCAGCTTTTTCAATTTCTGATTGTCTTTGTGTATCATTAAAAACATCAAATAATATTGCCGTTCCGTTTGGGTGTGCACCAATTTTATTTTTAGCGAGAGATAAGTCGGTGTCTCCTAATTTAATGTAGTAATTTTCATTATGTGATTCTTCAAGTAGATATTTTATTAAAGATGATGCAGAACGGCCGGCTCCTATAATGAATATATGCTTTAACATAAGCTTGGTGTATTTGTATGAGCGAATATATATTATTTTTTATAGATTTGTAATCTAAAAATGTTTAAAAAATTACGATATGATACGCTTCTCAATTTTTCTTTTTTCAATACTATTCATGGCCAATACTTTTGCTGCTAACTGTGATACTCCAGTTTCAAATGAACGGTTTGTTACTCTTTATGAGTCTATTGATATTAAATTCTCTGATAGCAAAAAATTTAAACTGATAAAAGATTATATGAATAGAGAGTGTTTCTCTGTAGATCAGTTAAATAAATGTCTTGGATTGCTTTCAGAAAGAAAACTTAAAGTTTCTCTAACACACGAAGTATATCATACTATTTATGATAAGGAAAACTTAAAGCGAATTACTAGTCAATTTTCCGATAACGAAATTGCGGTTATTGAAAAGAACATCAAGAAATAAAAAAAGCTCCCTTAGGGAGCTTTTTTTATTTCAAAATTAGTGTTGTGTGTGAAAAAAATGTTTAATAACTAAATTTAATTACACTATTTAATCTTAAAAGAAATAAATAGATTTGTAGCCTATTTAGTTACACAAAACAAAACACAAAACACAAAAAGATGAACATTGAGAATGGTTTAAAAGCTTCTTCCCAATCAATATCCGAATACGGTATTAACAATACTACGGTACATTGGAATTTGAAGTCAGAAGATTTGGTTTCTATTACTCTAAACAAAAAAATGGGGATACTCTCAAACACTGGTGCACTTGCCATTGACACAGGCGAATTTACCGGAAGATCTCCAAAGGATAGATTTATCGTAAAAGATACCATTAGTAGTGATTTAGTATGGTGGGGTGATGTTAACATTCCATTTGATTCAGATAAATTTGATGGATTATATAGTAAAATGATGAACTATTTGTCTGGTAAAGAGATTTACGCTAGAAATGCCTTTGCTTGCGCCAGTGATTCTCATAAATTACCTCTTACGGTTATTAATGAACATCCTTGGTCAAATTTATTTGCAGATAATATGTTTATCCGACCAACAGGTACTCAAATTGAGACTTTCAACTCTGAATGGCTTATTGTTAATGCACCAGGCTTTAAAGCAGTGCCAGAATTAGATGGTACACGTCAGCATAATTTTGCAATCTTAAATTTTACTAAAAAAACAATTCTTATTGGAGGAACAGGATACACAGGTGAAATAAAAAAAGGAATTTTTTCTGCTTTAAATTTGGTGCTACCAGTAGAAAAAAATGTCTTGTCTATGCATTGTTCAGCCAACGTTGGTAAAATGAATGACACAGCATTATTCTTTGGTTTGTCAGGAACAGGTAAAACAACCTTATCTGCAGATTCTAATAGAGCTTTAATTGGTGATGACGAACATGGATGGTCTGCTGATGAAGTATTTAATTTTGAAGGTGGTTGCTATGCAAAATGCATAGATCTTAATGAAGATAAAGAGCCAGATATATTCAATGCCATAAAATCAGGCGCATTATTGGAGAACATCTCATTTAAAGAAGGAACTAATGAGCCAGACTATACCGACGGATCTAAAACAGAAAACACTCGAGTAAGTTATCCAATACATCATATTAGTAATATTCAAATCCCATCTACTGGACCAATACCAAAGAATATTTTCTTTTTAACTTGTGATGCTTTTGGTGTCTTGCCGCCTATCTCCAAACTTACTCCTGGTCAGGCCATGTTTCATTTTATTTCTGGTTATACAGCAAAAGTTGCTGGCACAGAAACTGGAGTTACAGAGCCGCAAACAACATTTTCAGCATGCTTTGGCTCGCCATTTATGCCTCTGCACCCTATTCGATATGCAGAGATGCTTGGCGAAAAAATGTCTTTAAACAATGTGAATGTATGGCTTGTTAATACAGGATGGTCCGGAGGTGAATATGGTGTGGGCTCTAGACTAAAGTTAAAACACACTAGATCAATGATATCTGCAGCATTAAATGGTGAATTAAACAAGGTGTCTTACACAACACATAGTGTTTTTGGCTTAAGTATGCCAGACACCTGCCCAAATGTTCCCACAGACATATTATCACCTAAAAATACTTGGAATGATCCAAACTTGTATGATATAAAAGCAAATGAGTTAGCCGATGCATTTAATGAAAATTTTGTGCAATTTTCTGATTATGCTAATGAGGAAATATTAAGGTCGGCTCCAAATGCTACTGTACTAGCTTAAAAATATAAATTAGAAAAAAAGCTCTCGTAAGTGAGCTTTTTTTTATTTTCGTTTGATGCAATTATTCTACTGTTCTACACTATCTGATGATAATTATTATCTAAATCCAGTTGAGTCTAATCACTGTGTTAAAGTTCTGCGTAAACAAGAAGGAGATACAATTCATCTTATTGATGGCATTGGTTCTTTTTATGAAGCAAAAATTAGTATCGCCTCGTCAAAAAAAGTAGGGTTTAAAATTCTTAAATCTTGGAAAGAAAAAAAGAGAAATTATAATTTGCATATTGCCATTGCCCCAACAAAAAATATAGATAGAATGAAGTGGTTTGTGGAGAAAGCTACAGAAGTTGGTGTTGATGAAATAACTCCTATTATTTGCGAAAAATCAGAGAGACGTATTCTAAATAATGATCGTTTAGAAAAAGTAATATTATCTGCATGCAAACAATCTATAAAGGCTAAAATTCCTATTTTAAATCAAGCCGTTAAATTTGACGCTTTCATTTCTAGTTTAGACCTAATTGAATCAGACGCATATATTGCTCACTGCTTTGATGGTGAAAAAATCCTTTGTAGTAAAATAAGCTCAAAAAAATCAATTATAATTATTGGCCCTGAAGGAGATTTTACCCCAGATGAACTTGATAAATCAAAATCACAAGGTATAGTTCCAATAAGTTTTGGAAGTTCTAGATTAAGAACTGAAACTGCAGGGATTATAGCTGCAACAACACTAGCAATAGCAAATGAATAGAATAAAAAACATACTCATATATCTGACACTTTTATTAGTATTAGTGAGTTCAGTAAATTATAGCTCTAAAATAGCTGTATTAAAATACAATGGTGGTGGTGATTGGTATGCTAATCCCACTTCATTAACTAACTTAATTCATTTTACTAAGCGTAACTTGAACATCAACATACATCCTACTTATGATATTGTAGATGTTGGTAGTGACGATATATTTCAATATCCTTTTGTACATATGACTGGTCATGGCAATGTTGTTTTCTCGGTTGATGAAGCAGAAAATTTACGAAATTATTTGTGTGCAGGAGGTTTTCTACATATAGATGACAATTATGGAATGGATGTGTTTATAAGACCTGAAATGAAAAAGGTATTCCCCGAATTAGATTTTGTAGAACTCCCCTTTTCTCACCCTATTTATCATCAAGAATATTCTTTCGAAAATGGACTGCCTAAAATTCATGAACATGATAATCAGCCTTCTAGAGGTTATGGTATTATTTTCGAAGGTAGATTGGTTTGTTTTTACAGTTATGAAAGTGATTTAGGTGATGGTTGGGAGGATCAAGAGGTACATAATGATTCAGATAATATTAGATTATTAGCTTTACAGATGGGAGCTAATATATTAGAATACGTCTTTACACACTAAACACTTATCCATGAAAAGATTATATCTATTATTACTATTGCTTATTTCTACCCAATGGTTGAATGCCCAGCAATATGACTCTGGTTCAGATTTTATTCAGAATCTATCTGGCCCTAGAGTAGGAATAACGATACTAACTAATGGAGATATTCGTGATCAATTGAACGAAAAATTCGGTTATAATTCCAATATAATCTCGCAATTTGGTTATCAGTTTGAAACCCATATTATGGGAGATGAAAACTTTGCAGGACTTATAGAGGGTGTAGTTTTTATTGGCGGATTAGAACACGGATTATTTTTACCAAGCTTGACAGGTCTCTTTGGTGCTCGCTGGGGAGATGGTTATGAAATTGCAGTTGGCCCTAACTTGTCTTTAGCCGGAGCAGGTCTTGTGATAGGAGCTGGTAGAACAATTAAAGCAGGTAATGTAAACATCCCTATAAATATAGCCTGGGTACCATCTACGCAACGACAAAGAGATGAATTTGATTCTACATTAGGACAAGAAATTAAATCTACTTACAGGACAGGTCATCGATTTACTTTAACCATTGGATTTAATTATAGGAATAGATAATGCATCTTTCTGATGAACAACATTTATTTGTAAAGTCTCACATCGATTCACCACCTCACTTGGTTGCGCTGCAGGCTATAAAGTTTCCAGGTTGGGACATGAAGTATATCACTCAACAGATTGTAGGTATTCAAATCGCTAAAAAAAAGTTACCATTGTGGTACGGTACAAGTAAGTTGCTATATCCTGTTAGATTGTCGCTAGAGCAATGTTCTTCTCAAGCTACTGCTAAATACAAAACAGAAATACTGCATAGCGGCATAGGAATTGATCTTACAGCAGGATTTGGAGTAGATACTTTCTACTTTTCTCTAAAAAACATACATGTCGATTACTGTGAGTCTAACTCTAATTTAGCAGAAATATGTGCGTATAATTTTAACCTACTAAAGGCTACGAACATTAATATTAATACTTGCGATGGATTTAAACATCTATTAAAATCAAAAATAATTTACAATTGGGCATATATAGACCCTGTTCGCAGGAAATCTGGTGCCAAAGTATTTAAATTATCAGATTGTAAACCCAATATTGTATTCCATCAAGATGAAATATTAAAGAAAGTAAAGCATCTACTAATTAAAGCCTCTCCTCTATTAGATATTAAACTAGCACTAGGAGAACTTAAAAGTGTAAAAGAGGTTCATGTATTGTCTGTTAAAAATGAGTGTAAAGAATTGTTATTTCTACTAGATTCTCAAACAGACTATTTGAGTTCCCCTAAAATTAAATGTGTAAATATAACTCAAGAAACTCAAGAATATTTTGAGTTTAATTTTATAGATGAATCTAAGAATGTCGTGGAATATGCTTTTCCAAAAAAGTATTTATATGAAGCAAATGCCAGCATAATGAAAGCCGGTGCATTTAAATCCATAGCTCTTAAGTTTAATTTACAAAAATTACATATTCATTCACATCTTTATACTTCTGATAAATTAATCTCTACATTCCCTGGCAAAGTATTCCAAATTATTGATGTATTAAATTCTGATAAAAAATTGGTTAAAAAAATAGTTGGCGATAAAATTAACATTGCCTGTAGGAATTACCCTCAAAGCCCAATAGAGCTCAGAAAGAAGTTGAAAATTAAAGAAGGAGGTGAGCTACAATTATTCGCAACTACCCTAATGGATAAAACCAAAAAATTGATTTACTGCTCTAGAGTTAAATTGTTGTAATTGTATGTGATTTAAGCCAACCAATCATACCGTCAGATAGTTTAATTTTAGTCCATTGATCAAAAGATTCTATCACTTCCATCTTTGTGCCTTCGTGAAGAATAAATAAATCTTTACTCTGTTTTGCTGGCGCACTCTTTACATATGCATTATCAATCATTAATATAGCCTCAACCTTGGTGTGAGTATCAGTATAGTATGCTGCATTGAAACTTATTATGGCAAAAATTAAAAATGAGACACCACTTAGCAACAGACTCTTTCTTGAAATAATATTCCTTTTATCTACAAAAAGTAAGAGCATTAAAGTTACGGTAAATAGACTTAAAAAAATAAGGCTAAGAACAGACCATGTTTGAAGAGAACACAATCGTACAATTGAATTAATTAATTGGAGATGAAATGGTACTGGAATTTCTTTAATTTTATCCACCAATTGTAGCTTAGCAATGGATAAATTAAATAGACTTTCTTCATCAAATGGAGATAATTTTAAAGCTTTCTCATAATACAGTATAGATGGAGCTAATTGATTTAACTTAAAATAGCAGTTCGCAATGTTATAATACAGTTCATTAGAATTCAGACCACTGTCAGCAATTCTTGTATATTCATTTAATGCTTTTGTATACTCTTCTTGATCATAATAGTTTGCAGCTCTTTCGAATTGCTCCACACTTTGGGCGTTTACAATAACATTCAGAGCAAAAAGTATGTAAATAATTCTCTGCATTAGTTGTAATTTTCAAGTTTATCAATCAATATTTCCACCCTCTTTTTTATATTTAAAGAGTCTGATTCATTTGTAGAGTTGGTAAAACGAGACATTTCACAATATTCTAAAATCTCAATTAACTCTATAGTTAGTGTTTCTTCTACCTGTTTGTTTTTTAAGAATATTTGAATATGATCCTTATTAAATTTTGATCTATCAATTTTCCATTTCAGTTTGAAGAATAATTCAAGGGCTTTTTCTATGTCTGTATATATATTTTCATTGCTGTTGATTTTTAAAGCAATTAAAGCTTTTTTGGATGCTCTTCTTTTAGACCACTTACTTGGGTCAATAACTTCATTTCTTAGCAAGATAGATACTATTATTGAAGCCATAATCAATACAATCAATAAATATATAACGAAAGAGTAAATTGGTTTATTGAATAATGAAATACTGGTTTGCTTTAAGTCTCCAGTATTTGTTTTGATATACAAGATGTCTTTGCCAATAAAATTAACGTCTTCTTTTTGAATATTGTTAACAACTACAGTGTTTGAGTTATCTAATGAATCTCCTTCTACAGTTAATACATAGGGTGAACTTGTTTCAGTTATGTATTTTTGCTTAGACGGGTCAAAGTAGCTAAAACTAACACTTGGAATTTTGTATGCTCCTTTATTTCTGGGTATTAACAACGACTCCTCCCTTTTAAAACCTTTCAAACCATTTTTCCGAACGGCTATACTTTCCTTATATTTTGGTTCATAGGATTCAATATTGTTAGGGATTTGAAATTTTGGCATCTCTATCATCCTTAAATTTCCTTCTCCACTAATTCTTTGTGATAGTGTTGCAGACTCATTAGTATTTATTGTATTTCTATCTAATTTCGTAGTAAATTTGAATTGACCAACTGCTCCACTAAAATTATTGGGTTTACCTTGAATAGGTAATGGCTTTACATTTATTTTCTTATCACCTGTGGCACAATTTATATTGATTGTTCTTGTTCTCCTTCTACCAAAAAAATCTCTTTGATTAGTTGGTATATGAACTGGAACATCTAATTCCATTTGCTCAATTGTAAGTACTCCTCCCCTTTGTGGTATAAGTGTAAGTAATTTTAATGTTGCAACTTGGTACTTTACACCATTTATTACTTCATTTTTTATGGGGTAATTTTCTCCTAAGTCAAAGTCTTCATGCCAGAAACCAGTATAACTTGGGTTTTCTATCAATTCTGGAGAGCTAATTTCTTGTTTGAAATACAGTTTGTAGGTAGCTGTAATTTGTTCTCCAATATATGGTGAGCTGTTACTTAAATCAAGTGATAGAAATACGTTTTCACGTGCTATAGCTTCTGGACTATTACTGTTTTTAGGTTTAGGGCTAGACTTAAGTACTTGAACAGTAATGTTATTAGATCTAAGTTTTTTACCATCTACGAATATGCTTGCTGAAGTGATAGTGAAAATACCAATCTTCTTGGCTCTAAGATAGTAAGTAAAGGAGTTTTCTTTGCTAATTTTCCCATTTATGATTGTGGTGCTAGAAGATGTGTTTGGGCCACTAAGTACTATAAAATTTGAGAGATTAGGAGGTGTGAAATTTTTACTTGACGCATTAACAGTAAAAGTTAGGCTAAACTGTTCGTTTATACCTACCTTATTTTTATTTATAGAGGCTGTAAATGAGTTTTGTGCAACTAATGAAAGGATTGTACACAAAAAAAATATGGTGGTGAGTAGTTGTTTTTTCATATTGAAAATTACCAATCTTTTTCAATTTTAATTTTCTTTCCTTTGAGCTTCATTTTGTTAAGTTTTTCTTGAACTTTTTCTTCTTGTTGATTTAGAGCTTCTAATAATTTCTTTGCTTCTTCTGCACTTAATTTATTTTCGCGAGGTTTTGTTTCTTTTTGTTCTTCATTCTCACCATCTGTTTCTCCAGAATTCTTTTGATCTTGCTCATTATTATTTTGAGACTCATCATTTTCTCCATCCTCTTTGGAGTCTTGTTGTTCGTTATTTTCTTTTTCAGAATTCTCATTTTGTTCGTCTGAATTGTCTTGATTTTGTTGATTTTCTTTATTCTCTTCTTTGTCTTCTTTCTCTTCTTTGTCTTCTTTATCTTCTTTATCTTCTTGGTCTTCGTTTTGATCTTGATTCTGATCGCTCTGATCTTTTTTCTCTTGTTCCTCTAGTTGCTTTTTTGCATAAAGATAATTATACCTAGTTTCATTGTCTTTAGGATTAATCTTTAAAGATTCTTTATAGGCATCAACTGCGGCTTCTAGATCTTGTTTTTGCAATAATACATTACCTTTGTTATGAAGTGCTTCGGCTTTCAAATTAGGGTTGTCAGAATCTTTTATAACTTTTTCAAATGAGGTTATAGCTTCATCATAACGCTCTTGTTTAACTAAAGCGTCTCCTAAATTAAACTCAGCTTCTATCAAGTTGTTATTTTCGGCAAGAGCCTTCTTATAATTTAATTCAGCATCTACAAATTTACCAGATTCATAGGCGCTATTTCCTTTACGTGTGATTTTACGTTCTGATTGAGCATTTATCTCTGTACTGAAAATATAAAAGAGTATTAGTATGTAATATGTAAGTTTATTCATTAGCCGAGAAATTTACTTTTTCTTATCCACATAGTTTTGCGGTTAGGAATGAGGTAGTCTATTACTAATAAGGCCAGCGATATAATTAAAAACCACTGAAATTGATCTTCGTAATCACTATATAATTCTGTCTCACTTTCTATCTTCTCCATCTTATCTAATTGAGTTTTAATAAAGTCTAAACTTTCATTAGTATGCTTTCCGTGCATAAAGGCACCTCCCGTACTCAGTGAGATTTGCTGAAGAGTTTGAACATCCATCTTAGTAACTACAACCTTATCATCCTTATCTTTTTTATATGATTTTATTATGCCATTCCTTTTAATAGGTATTGGACCTCCTTCTGAAGTCCCAAATGAAATTGAATTAATAATAATACCGTTACTAGAAGCTAATTCTGCAGCATTTAGAGCGCCGTCTTCATGACTTTCACCATCAGATAAAATAAATAAAGTTCTATTTTGCTCAATCCCGCTTTCAAAATAACTTAAAGACATATCAACAGCTTTTGCTATATCTGTTCCCTGTGTAGGCACACGATCAGTATTAATGTTTTTTAGGAACATTTTTGCAGCTGTATAATCAGTAGTTAGAGGAAGTTGAGCATATGCTTTACCAGCATATATAATAATACCTACTCTATCATTTATTAACTGATCTATTGCCTTAGACAATATATGTTTTGCTTTTAATAATCTATTTGGGGCAACATCTTCTGCAAGCATACTCTTAGAAACATCTAATGCAAAAACAACATCTACTCCTTTTCTAGTAACTGATTCTAGGCGTGTACCTATTTTAGGGTTGAGAAGACCAATAATTAAAAGCAGTATAGCTATTAATCTAATTGTAAATTTTAAAAGACCTTTCCTTTGTGACTGGTAAGAATTAATATCGTTGTAAAGTTTTTGATCTATAAATTGTTGTATAGTTTTCTTTTTCCATTGATTATAATAAATGAAAAAGCCTAACAATATTGGTATTGCAAGTATTAGTATTTGATATTTTGGATTTCCTAAATCATACATTATTGAATACTTTTTAAAATAGTTATTGAACTTAGTATTTCAAATAAAATAAGGCATAATGCCAAAACAGCGAAGTATTCATATTTTTCCTCGTGAGCATAAAACTTTAACTCCTCAATTTCTGTTTTCTCTAATTCTTCAATTTGATTATAGATTTCTAGTAATTTATCTTTTGAGCTAGCTCTAAAATACATACCCCCCGTGTCTTCAGCAATATTGATCAATAGCTCTTCATCAATTTTAACCTCAATATTTGCATAGGTATCTCTTCCCCAAAAATCTTTGGTAGGAAACGGAGCTGTACCGTAAGACCCAACACCAATAGTGTATACCTTAATTTTAGAGTCTTGGGCTATTTCTACGGCAGTCATTGGATCTATAAATCCAGAGTTATTTTCTCCATCTGTAAGAAGAATAATCACTTTGCTTTCAGCCTTACTGTCTTTTAATCTAGACACTGAAGTAGCTAAGCCCATACCAATCGCTGTACCATCTTCAATCAGTCCGTCTTTCACATCTACAAGTAAATTTTTCACAACACTATGATCGGTTGTTAAAGGACATTGAGTAAAACTTTCTCCGGCATAAACTACTAAGCCAAACCTGTCGTTAGGTCTTCCTTCAATAAATTCATGTGCTACTTGCTTAGCTGCCTCTAATCGATTGGGTTTAAAATCTTCTGCAAGCATGCTTGTCGACACATCCATTGCTAAGATGATATCTATTCCTTCCTTGCTAATAGTTTCCGAACTTACTTCGGTTGTTTGAGGTCTTGCAATCGCAATTGTCAACAAAGCAAATGAAATAATTCTAGTGTATGGAAAGGACTTTTTAAGATACACTTTCCATGAGGTTTTTGATAAATTTAATTGATGAAGTGACCAGGATATTTTAGAATCTATTTTAGATAATTTCAGTATTTTAAATAGTATTAAAATTGGTAAAGCCAGTAAAAAATAAAGTGCTTCAGGGTTTAAAAATTCATAATTATCAAACATTGTCTACCTCCTTTTTTATGTCTTGGCACATGTTTACAATTTTATAGGCTTTCTCCATGTAGTCTTTGTTTAGAGATAGATCAAGTTTTACCTTAGCAAATTTCACTAAATCAGCATCGCTTAGTAAAGTGTTAATCTCATTTACTAAAGACTTGTTGTGAATGTGTTTATCGAGAATTTCTATTATTTCAATAGTTGTAGACTCTAGGGTGTCAATATCAAATCTTCTGTCAAAGTAATGCCTTAGAATATGTGTTAATTCTATATAGTGTTTTTTAGTTTGATTGTTTTCATAGAGTTTTTTTAGCTCTAATAACTTTAACTTTTTTATAGCTTCTTCATCACAAGGTATAGTAGGAATTACTTGAACATCACTTGTAGATTTTTTCTTAATTCTATGGATAAACTTTATGAATAAAATAATTAATAGAATAAGTAGTAATATGAGGTATATGTAGGGTTTTGCTTCCTCAAAATTAAAAGGTACTTTTTTGGGAGACTTAATGTCAAAATATGTGTTTGCACTGTCTAATTCAAATCCTAAAAAAGCCACAGCTATAGAGTCGCTATAAAATGTATCTTCTTGAGTTAAAAATGCTAAAGAAGGAATATTCACTATTCCAGTATCGAAGTATTGTAAAAATAATTCTTGTTCGTACCTAGTAAGTAAAGTATTTTGTACCGTATCTAATTGACTCTTTTCCTGAATTTCTAATGGTGCCAATTCTTTATCTACATCTGGCCATACTATAGGAGTCGATGATTCAACTGAGATAGAGAATTTAATTACATCTCCTATTAAAGCTATGTTAGTGTCAACAGAACAATTAATATTAGTCTGAGCAATTAATAAATTTGAGTATAATAGTCCTAATAGGAGAAGTAGTCTTTTCACTTTATCGCCTTTTAAAAAATTCTAATAAATGTTTAGTATACGGTTTAGAGACATCTAATTCTATATAATCAGAACCAGACTTTTTGCAAGAGTCTATAAAATAGTCACGATTGAGATTGTATTTATTTTTATAGTAACTTCTTGTCTGAAGAGAATTTGTATCTACCCATTTTCTCTCATTTGTTTCAGGATCAATTAGTTCTACAAGTCCAATATTTGGAAGGTTTTTTTCGGCTTGATCAAATATTTTTATGGCAGTTAAGTCGTGTTTGTTTGAAGCGATTTTCAAGTTTTTAAGATAATTGTCGTCAATAAAATCAGAGAGTGTAAAAACAATAGCTCGTTTTTTTATCGCTGAACTTAAAAACCGAAGAGCTTCAGAAATATTCGTTCCTGAGTTCTCTGGTTTATACTCTATTAATTCTCTTATTATACGAAGTATATGCGATTTACCTTTTTTTGGAGGTATAAATAATTCTACTTGATCTGAGAAGAACACTACACCAACCTTATCGTTATTCTGAATTGCTGAGAAAGATAGTACTGCACACAACTCAGTAATCAAATCTCTTTTTTGTTGCTTTCTAGTCCCAAAAGCTTCAGACTTAGACACATCAACAAGTAGAATCATAGTCAATTCTCTTTCCTCTTCGAATACCTTTACATGAGCTTCATTTAGCTTAGCTGTTACATTCCAATCTATATCTCTGATGTCATCTCCATATTGATATTTTCTAACTTCAGAAAAGGTCATTCCTCTCCCCTTAAAATGAGATTGATACTCACCAGAGAATATATGATTAGACAATCGACGGGTTTTAATCTCGATTTTTCTAACCTTTTTTAAAAGTTCTTTTGTGTCCATTTATGGAACTTCTACTTTGTTTATGATTTGATCAATAATGTCTTCGGCACTAATATTTTCTGCTTCAGCTTCGTAGGTTATACCAATTCTATGCCTTAGTACATCGTGACAAACTGCTCTGACATCCTCAGGAATAACATAACCTCTACGCTTTATAAAAGCATATACTTTAGCAGCAGTAGCTAAATTTATAGATCCACGAGGAGAAGCACCAAATGAAATTAATGGACTAAGGTTTTGTAGTCCGAATTTTTCTGGGAATCTAGTTGCAAAAATAATATCGAGAATATAGTTTTCGATTTTCTCGTCCATATAAACAGTTTTCACTACCTCTCTAGCTTTTAACACCTGATCAATTGTAACCACTGGATTAACGATATTGTAGTGTCCAATCATACTATTGCGCATAATCTGCCTTTCATCTTCCTGCTTAGGGTAATCTATTACAGTTTTCAGCATAAAACGATCTACCTGTGCTTCAGGAAGTGGATATGTTCCCTCTTGCTCTACAGGGTTTTGTGTAGCAAGGACTAAAAAAGGCTCATCCATTTTAAACGTGGTCTCCCCTATAGTTACTTGCCTTTCCTGCATTGCTTCTAATAGTGCAGATTGAACTTTAGCAGGTGCTCTATTTATTTCATCTGCTAAAATGAAATTTCCAAAGATGGGTCCCTTCTTAATGCTAAACTCATTTTTTTGCATATTGTATATAGTTGTACCAATAACATCTGATGGTAACAAGTCTGGCGTGAATTGAATTCTACTAAACTTACCATCGATAGCTTTAGATAAAGAGTTTATAGCTAGTGTTTTAGCCAAACCAGGTACACCTTCTAACAGAATATGCCCATTACCTAATAGGCCAATTAACAAACGCTCAATCATGTGCTTTTGACCAATAATTACTTTATTAACTTCCATAGTTAATAGATCAATAAAAGCACTTTCTTCTTTTATTTTTTCGTTAATTTCCTTAATGTCTATACTATCCATCTTAATGTGTTTATATTTGTAGCCGACTTTACACAACAAACTTAAATTTTGAATTTCTTTAAGTAGTTAACTGACCGTTAATAACAGTTAACAAGTGTTAAATTTCGGTTGCAAATTAATTAATTCGACATATAATAATGTATGTTTTTTAATCAAATTTTAAAGAAGAATATTTTAATTATGATCTCTGTTACATTCCTTGTAGCACCAAGAGTTATTTCCCAAAATTATAGAAATCCAAACGTAAACCCGCTAAAGTATCTTCCGACTTTAACTTTTCAGGAAGGTGGACTTCTAAGAACACCTGAAAAAAATTTCCCAGTTTCGTATAACTTCAATAATACTCAAGATTCCAATTATGATGGGCTTATTAACGCTGAAGACAACATAGAAAATTTAATCCTTTTTGCCATTGGCCCAAATGTTAAAGGTATTGGAAGAACTGGTTTGACAAATAGAGGACCTAACGACCAAAGGCCAGCCGTTTATTTTAACTATGTTGAAACATACTCACATAATGTTTATCAATATTGGTACTATTATGCGGAGAATTCTCATCTTGAAAATCATGAACATGATTGGGAATCTATTTTTATATATGAAAGAGACACCATACCTATGATAGTTCAAGTTACATCTTACGGTAAATTGAAGAATTATAATTGGACTGAATTCCAACAAGATGAAGGTCACATTGTTTTGGGCGTAAGGCGAGGGGACCATTCTTTTGTTACTAAACCTAAAAATGGTGTTGCTATACGTTGGAATGGAGAGGTGAATTCCCAAGATGGTTTCTTGCAGCATGGTCATAATAAGTTGTATCCATGGCGCATTTTTTCTACTATAAAATCTATAGATGATTGTATTTATTTTGACATCAATGAGACAAAGAAGTTCTATTACGGTGATCAATCATATCCTAGAAGTGGTGGAGAAATGGATTTACCTAGAAAGGCACCATGGAAACGAAGAAGGTGGTCAAAACCTAGAAGAAAAGACAGTTAAAAAATTAATAATAAAGCATATATTTCTATGTATAAACTTAGTTTGTTCATACTATTTGTAACTCTAATTTCGTGTGGAGAAGTCTGTGAAACATGCAGAGTGTCAGTAAATTCACAAGTTATAGAAAGCGACATGTCTGTAACACTTAATGAAATAGATGACTTATCCTATTCAGAAAAGTTTTGTGGAGATGAATTGGAAGCGTTTAAGTATAATGAAGGTGCAAATTCTTCTGGAGACTTTGTTGTTATTATTACTTGCGAATAAAGAAGAATTAAATCTTATGAAAACTCATACTTACTAGGTTAGTTTTAACAACGATTTTAATACTTCATACCTTTCTCTGGAGATATTTATTAGAGGCAATCGAACATGTTCTTCACAAATTCCTTTTATTTTTAGGCAAGCTTTTACTCCAGCTGGATTTCCTTCAGCAAATAAATTATCTATTATTTCTAGTTGAGGGTAGTGCAACTCATTAGCTTTTTTTATTTTGCCTTCAAGACCATTACGTACCATTTCAGAAAATTCTTTAGGTTTTGCCATAGCATGAACAGAAATAACCCCTTCAGCTCCCATGTATATCAAGGGTAACGTAAGAGCATCATCTCCTGACAGCACTTTAAATTTAGTGGGCTTATCTCTAAGTATGGTCATGATTTGTTCCATATTTCCAGAAGCTTCTTTTATAGCGGTGATGTTATCAAAATTCTGTGCTAACCTAAGTGTGGTTTTAGCCTCTATATTAGAGCTAGTTCTACCTGGTACATTATAAAGTATAATATTTGTAGGACAAACTTCAGAAATTGCCTTGAAGTGTTGATATATTCCTTCTTGAGTTGGTTTGTTGTAGGCTGGCGATACAGATAGTATTGCCTCTATTCCCTCAAAGTTTGTAGTCTTTAGCTTAGATACTATCTCAGATGTGTTGTTCCCTCCTATTCCGACAACAAAAGGAACGCGATTGTTAATTTTTTTTTTTGTAAAATCAACTATGGATACTTTCTCTTCATTAGTTAGAACTGAACTTTCACCGGTTGTTCCCATAGATACTAAAAAATCGACACCACTATCAATTAAATAATCGATAAGCCTTTCTAGTCCAACATAATCTATGCTTTTATCTTTATTAAATGGAGTTACCATGGCTACACCAGTTCCTTTTAATCTTAATTTCATATTGGTTGAATACGGTTTAGATAATGATTAATTTCTTTGATCAATGCTACTAATCTTTGATCATTTTGATTGTCAATAGTAAGGTCGAAAACTTCAATTTTCGAAGAGCTTCTCCCAACCTTAAAACTTGACGGAGAGGCCACAACTAAATAGGTTAATGGATAAAAATGACGTAAACTAAGATCTATAAGTATATCGTACTCTTCTTTAAGAAAGTTTTCAATAACTATACCTTCTGGTTTGCCATACCAGTTAAGGTCTGTATTAGAGAAAAAGTCAAAATGTAGAGTAGACATGTGCTCAAAAGACTTGTCTTTTTCATTAACATATCCAATTGCAGTAACGAGCTCTTTTCCACTAGATAATTTCGATACAAAGTCTTTTACCAACAAGATATCTTTTACTTGTGAAGCATCAAATAGTATGGTTATTTTATTAGCCGTAGAAAGATTGTGAACTTTCCTTTTTCGTTTTTTTTCTAGGTCGGAACGCTTTAGCTTCCAGTCACCATACCAATGTTTTATATTTGTAAATAAACTCATGATATCAATGAAATTAATTCATCTTCGCTTATTATTGTAATAGCTAATTTTTCTGCTTTTTCCTTTTTGCTTGGCCCCATATTATCTCCAGCTACTAGAAATGAAGTTTTCTTTGAAAGTGAGCTGGTATTCTTCCCACTATTTTTTTCAATAAGTTCTTTCAACTCATCTCTAGAGTGATTTTTGAAAACTCCAGAAATTACAAAACTTTTTCCTTTAAGTAAATCTGTTTTATCTGCAATCAGGCTTTCATCTACTTTAAGTTGTATACCAGCCAATTGTAATTTGTTTATTAATCTTTGGTTATCTTCTTGAGCAAACCAAGCAATTAAACTTTCAGCTATACGATTTCCAATTTCATCTACTTGAATTAATTCTTCTAAACTTGCATTTTTCAAGACATCTAGGCTATGAAAATGATACGCAAGTTTTTTTGCTACAGTCACTCCTATGTATCTTATCCCTAAAGCGTATAAAACTCTTTCGAAGGGAATTTGCTTTGATTCACTAATGCTATTGATAATATTAGTTGCAGACTTCTCAGCCATTCTTTCTAGTGGAAGAAGTTCTTCTCTTTTAAGATTATATAAATCTGACACATCAATAACCAATCTTTCTTTGAAAAATAAATCTATGGTTTCTGCACCCAAGCCATCAATATTCATGGCTTTTCTGCTTATAAAATGTTGAATTTTCCCTTTGATTTGAGGAGGGCACATTTTTTCTGATGGGCAATAATGCTGTGCCTCTCCTTCTTTTCTAATGAGTAGGGTTTGACACTCTGGACAATGACTTATATATTCGGTGGGCTGAGAAAATAAATTTCGATCAATTGTTTTAACTGCAACGATTTTTGGGATAATCTCTCCACCTTTTTCTATATAAACATAATCTCCTTCTCTGACATCTAGTTTTTCTATTTGATCAGCATTGTGAAGTGAGGCTCTTTTAACAGTAGTTCCTGCAAGCAATACGGGTTCTAAATTCGCAACCGGGGTAATGGCACCTGTTCTCCCTACTTGATAACTAATTTTATTTAATCTTGTAAGAGCTTGCTCAGCTTTAAATTTATATGAAATAGCCCATCTAGGTGCTTTGGCAGTATACCCTAACTCCTCTTGAAGAACTATGTTGTCTACTTTAATTACAATCCCATCAATATCATATCCTAGGTTTGACCTTTCTTTGTCCCAATATTGAACAAATGAAATGACTTCTTCTATAGAATCAAGTAATTTTGTTTCAGTAGGTACTTTGAAACCCCATTTTCTTGCAATTTGAAGTCGCTCATAATGTGAATTCACAATTGAACCATCCTCTAATACATGATACAAAAAGCAATCTAAAGGACGCTTTGCAACAACAGCGCTGTCTTGAAGTTTTAACGATCCTGAGCTTGCATTCCTGGGATTGGAAAAAGGTTCTTCTCCAGCCTCTACCCTATTTTTATTCATTTTTTCAAAACCTAAATGTGGCATAAATATTTCTCCACGAATTTCAAATTCTTTAGAAACAGAACCTTTTAATTTTAAAGGGATAGATTGAATTGTTCTTACGTTGGTAGTTACGTCATCTCCTTCACTTCCATCTCCTCGAGTTAAGGCTAGATTTAGATTTCCATTTTTATAGTGTAAACTAATGGATGTCCCATCATATTTTAATTCACAAACATACTTAAATGGCTGTGAAACTAGTTTCTTAATTCGCTTATCAAAATTTCTAAGTTCTTCTTCAGAATATGTATTTCCTAAAGACAACATAGCCCTTTTGTGCTTAATCGTTGCGAAATTCTTGTTTATACTTCCTCCTACTCTTTGAGATGGTGAATTGGGGTCAAAGCAATCTGGATTTTCATTTTCAAGCAGTATTAGTTCTTCTAATAACTTGTCAAATTCAAAATCAGAAATAGATGGAGCATCTAATAAATAATAGGCATGATTATGCTCTGCTAACTGTTTTCTTAGAAGTTCTATTCTAGCTATAGCGTTCATAAACTTGTTATTTATTGTCAATTTGATTGTGAAGCAATTTACAATTTCCAAACGGCTTTTACCATTCTATTTTTATTCTGAAAGTCTTTTTTTAACTCTATGGAATTAAACTTGTGATCTTTTAGTAAGGTAATAATATCTTTCCCTTTTTGTTCGTGTATTTCGAAAAATATCAATCCACCTTTATTAAGCTTATTTACAGCAATCTTAACAATTCTCTCATAAAAAAGTAAAGAATTGTCATCAGGTACAAATAATGCCAAATGTGGCTCATAACCTAATACATTTGAGCGCATGGTACTTTTATCAGACTCTAACACATAAGGAGGGTTGCTTACAATAATGTCGTAGTTTTCAAGTTCATCTTGAATTTTGTCAGATAAAATATCAGCACAAAAAAACTTCACCTCTGCTTTTAAATTTTCTGCGTTCATTTGTGCTATGCCTAGTGCATTTTTCGATACATCTAGAGCATGAACAACGGCTTTACTATTTAGTGCAATACTGCTCGATATGCAAGAACTTCCTGTACCAATATCAAGGAGTTTTTTTTCAGATAAATCATGTTGTAAGACCCAATGAACTAACTCTTCAGTTTCTGGCCTAGGGATGAGTACATCATTATTAACCAAGAATTTATTTTCATAAAACCAGCTGTATCCTAATACGTATTGAATCGGATTCCCTTTTGATAGTTGAGTAATTACGTCTTGTATTTTTAATTTTTGAAGTTCTGAAATGGTGTTTTCGCCATATATTATGGCATTACTTCTGTTGGAATTAAATATTTCTTCAAGTATCAATCGATAAAAACCTTGAATCTCTGTATCTGGATATTCCTTTTCCAGTGAATTGAAAAGATGAGCTTTTATGTCTTTGATTTTATACATGGTCTAAAACTAAGTCATTTTGACTATTTTTACCACATGAAAAGGGATGAATTTTATATGCAAAGATGCCTCGATTTGGCATGTTTAGGTTTAGGTAAAACCTACCCTAACCCTATGGTTGGTGCAGTAATAGTTCATCAGGATAAAATTATTGGTGAAGGGTGGCATAAATGTGCTGGTGAAGCACATGCTGAGGTTAATGCTGTTCTTTCGGTAAAAGACAAATCTCTTCTTAATGATTCTACAATTTACGTTAATTTAGAACCTTGTTCTCATTATGGAAAAACTCCACCCTGTGCAAAATTAATCATAGATTATGATATTCCCAACGTAGTTGTAGGCTGTGTAGATCCTTTTTCTGAGGTCTCTGGAAGTGGTATAAAAATGATGACTGATGCTGGATTGAATGTAAAGGTGGGGGTGTTACAAAATGAGTGTATAGCATCTCACAAACGATTTTTTACTTTTCATCAAAAATTAAGACCATACATCATCCTTAAATGGGCTGAATCTAAAGATGGATTTATTGCACCTCTTCATCAAGAAAAAAGAAAGCCTTATTGGATCAGCTCTAGTGATTCAAAAAAACTTGTACATCAATGGCGCACAGAAGAACAAGCCATTCTAGTAGGTACCAATACAGCAGAAATGGATAACCCAAAGCTTACAGCAAGATTAGCGGAAGGTAATCAACCCTTAAGAATAGTGCTTGATAAAAGCTTAAGACTCTCTAAAGATTTAGCTCTTTTTGATAAAAGTGTTCCCACTTTAGTGTATACCGAAAAGAATACACAATATATAGCAGATGGTATTATTTATGCCACCATTGACTTTAACCATTTACATCAATCTTTGTTACTAGATCTTTTTACCAGAAACATACAGTCCATAATTATCGAAGGAGGTAAACAAACGTTACAGTCTTTTATTGATTTAGAGCTTTGGGATGAAGCAAGAGTATTTATATCTCCAAACAAACTAGTCCAAGGAATTAAAGCTCCACAAATTACTGGAAGAGAACATTCATCTCAATTTGTTTCTAACGATAACTTAATTTTTATCTTAAGGTGATATATTTACTTTTAAGTATACTATTTACAACTTCTTTGGTGCTACTATTTAAGAAGTTTGAAGACTACAAATTAGATTTATTTCAAGTTATAAGTTTCAATTACATCACAGCATCAATTCTTTGCTATCTATTGATTGATGAGCCCTTGCCACCTGAAAAAATTATTAATCAAGACTGGTTCCTTCTCGCATTATGTATTGGCTTTTTATTCATTTGCTTATTTAATTTGATTGGTTACTCTGCCCAAAAAATTGGTGTTTCTATTACTTCTGTAGCAAGTAAACTTTCATTAGCAATACCGGTATTATTTGGCTTCTTATTTTACAAGGATTCTTTTAGCATTATTAAATTAACAGGAATCATTGTTGCGTTAGTATCAATTTATTTTACTTCTAAAAAGAGTGTGGATAGTAGTGCGAGTAAAACATCTATACTTATTGCCTTATTGATATTTGTGGGAACGGGAGTTTTAGATACTTTATTAATTTATAGTCAAGATCATTATTCTATCGTAGATAACAACTTAGACCTTGTATTTAGTGCTAGCTTATATGGAATTGCCGCCGTAATAGCTTTTCCATTTTTACTGATAAGATATTTTACAGGCTCACAGATTGTATTAAAAAATGTAATAGGAGGAGTAATTCTAGGAATCCCTAATGTAATATCATTAATTTTCTTTTTTAATGCATTGAATTATTACCCCGAGAGTACTCTAGTATTTCCTATTAATAACATGGGAATTGTAATAGCAACGGCTATATTTGCAAGGATTTTTTTTAAAGAACATCTAAGTAAAAAAAATTATTTTGGTGTTTTACTTGCTCTACTAGCAATATTCTTGATAAGTATTTCGTAAATGTCAGAACCTAAGGACTCATATAAAACTATAAAAAAATCTAGTGAAGGTTTTTTTAAAGATCGTGGTTCTAAGTTTTTTGCTTATGCATATCCAATGACTTCAGAAATTGCGTTAAAGGAGCAAATCGATATTCTAAAGAAAACTCACCATACAGCAAGACATTATTGTTATGCTTATCGTTTTAAACAAGATTATTCAATATATAGAGCCAATGATGATGGTGAACCTACTAACGCGGCAGGAAAACCTATACTCGGTCAAATTGATGCGAAAGAGTTGACTCAAATTGCTGTAGTAGTAGTTCGGTATTTTGGAGGAACTAAACTTGGTGTTGGAGGAATGATGAATGCATACAAGTATGCGGCTCTGGATGCTTTAAATCATGCACATATTGTTGAGTGTACAATTGATGATGTATTTGAGGTGTCTTTTGGATACCCTGAAATGAATACTGTTATGAGGTTTATAAAAGAACTAGATGTAGAAATTAGCCAACAAATAATGGAGTTAGATTGTAAAATTCAATTTAAAATAAGGCGTAATGATGCATGTAAAGCCAGAGAAAAGTTTAGTGGCTTAAAAAATATAGTAATTAATAAGTTAGATAAATAGTAATTAAACCTATGGATTATTCATTATTAAAAAAGTTACAAGAAATTCATGCCCCTGCAGGAGATGAAGGTATTCTTAAAAACTTCATAATTAATTATGTTCAGGAAAACAAATCAAATTGGAAGGTACAGCCAGAGTTGGTTCATGGTGCTGAATTCCAAGATTGTTTGATATTAAAGTTTGGGCAACCACGAACAGCAATTTTTGCTCATATGGACTCTATAGGTTTTACTGTTAGATACGGTAAGGAGTTAGTTAAACTAGGTGGCCCAAGATTAGTTTCTGGAATACAACTTATTGGTGAAGATTCCCATGGCCCAATTGAAACAGAATTAATAGTAAATCAAGAGACTAAAAAGCCTACATATAAGCTTGATAGAGATATAGATCGAGGAACCAATTTAACTTTTAAACCTAATTGGCGAGAAGATGAAAACTATATCCAAAACTGTTATATGGATAATCGTTTAGGAGTGTGGAACGCATTGAAAATTGCTGAAACACTAGAAAATGGTGTGATCGTATTTTCTTGTTGGGAAGAAACTGGAGGCGGCTCCGTAGGTTATTTAGGAAAGTATATTTATGAAAAATGGATGGTGAGACAAGCTTTAATCTCTGACATTACATGGGTAACTCCTGGTGTCCTTCATGGACAAGGTGTTGCCATTTCTATGCGCGATTCAGGGATCCCAAGAAAATCATTTGTACGTAAAATTATAAATATTGCAACTAGTCATGATGTAAAGTACCAACTTGAAGTAGAAGATGCTGGTGGGTCTGATGGAAACGGTCTGCAAAAATCTTCATACCCATTTGATTGGTGTTTCGTAGGAGCTCCAGAGGACAATGTTCATACACCAGACGAAAAGGTTCATAAAGAAGATGTTAATCAAATGATTAAGCTCTATCAAGTTTTAATGCAAGAACTCTAATTCTGGTAGCAGGCAAAAAGTACAAGTTTTATTTTGCATTAATTGATTGCAAAGCTTCACTTAAATCAAGTATCAAATCATTCACATCTTCAACGCCAACTGACAATCGTATAAAATTATCAGTTATACCAAGCTTCGTTCTTTCTGCAATAGGAACAGATGCGTGAGTCATTATAGCAGGGTGTTCTATTAAACTTTCTACACCACCTAAACTTTCTGCTAGGACAAATAAGTTAACTTTTTCTAAAAATTGTCTACTGTCTTCTAGATTACCTTTTAAATACACACCCATCATCCCTCCAAAACCAGACATTTGTTGTTTTGCAAGTAAATACTGAGGGTGTGATTTTAAGCCTGGGTATATTACTTTTTCAATACCAGAATGTCCCTCAAGAAATTTAGCGATTTCAAGAGCATTACTTTCATGTGTCTTCATTCTTAAGGCTAAGGTCTTTACTCCTCTTAAGACAAGCCAACTGTCAAAAGGAGATTGGCTTGGGCCAATAGAGTTTTGAAGATACCATAGACGATCGTATATCTCGTCTTCATTTAACATAATTGCACCACCAATAATATCACTATGTCCATTTATGTATTTAGTTAAAGAATGTAATACAATGTCTGCTCCTAAATTTAATGGGTTTTGGAAATAGGGGCTCATAAAAGTATTGTCTACAACAACTTTTGCGCTTATGGTATGTGCGCTATTACAAATCGCTTTGATATCACTTATGTGTAACATAGGATTTGTTGGCGATTCAAGCCAAATCAAATCAGGTTTATACTCTTTAATAACTTCATTTACGATATCGAGGTTTGTAGTATTCACGTGTTTTATTTCAAAACGATCATTGTATACTGAGTTTAGTATACGAAATGTACCTCCATACACATCATCACCACATAATATTTTAGAGCCTTGAGGGAAGGATTGAAGTATTAAGGACACAGAAGACATCCCACTAGAGGTGACGAGGCAATGTTTGGCGTCTTCTAAGGCAGCTAAACATTCTTCTAAACGGGTTCTTGTAGGGTTATGAGAACGAGTGTATTCATAGCCTTGGTGTTTGCCAGGACTAGATTGTACAAATGTTGATGTTTGATAAATAGGAGGAATTACAGCCCCAGTTGATGGGTCGGGGTGATTCCCCACATGTATTACCTGAGTCGCTTTTTGAAGTTTTTTTGGTTTATTCATTTCTTAAAACAGAATCAATTTGTTGGTCTAACTCATCATTAACTTTATCAGATTGGAGATAGCCATTTTCTATCATCCATTTGTCGTTATATATTTTTGAAGCATATCTATTTCCTGAATCAGGTAAAATCACCAAAATACGTTCAGGTACGTCTAGTCTTTCGGCATATCTAATAGCGCCTACAACAGCAGAGCCACATGATCCTCCGGCATAAATACCCTCTTCTCTAAGCATTTTTCTAGTCATATGAAAAGACTCCTCGTCTCCTACCCTAACCATTTCATCAATTTGATCGAATAAGACATTTTTAGGGATGAAATCTTCTCCAATACCCTCTACTAGGTAGCTGTAGGCTTGTCCCTTTTTTCCTGTTTCATGATATTCTTTTAAAATGGAACCTTCACAGTCTATAGCAACAGTTTTAAGATTTGGCATTTTAGTTTTTAGAAACCTTGAGCAGCCAGAAATTGTACCCCCTGTTCCAATACCAGCAATTAAGGTGTCAAAATCTCCTTGAGTTTGTTCGTAAATTTCAGGTCCAGTAATTTCAAAATGAGATTGTCCATTATCCATATTTCCATACTGATCTAGATAAATTGAATTTGGCAACTCTGCAAGCTTGGCAGCAACGCTATAATAAGACCGAGGATCATCTGGTTCTACATTGGTAGGGCATACAATAACCTTTGCACCGTAAGCTTTAAGGTTGTTAATTTTTTCTTGAGATTGTTTATCTGCCATTACAAACACGCATTTATAGCCATGAGTAGCAGCAAAAAGTGCAATTCCTACTCCTGTATTACCAGAAGTTGATTCTATAATTGTTCCCCCTGCTTTTAGTTCACCTCTCTCTACAGCTTTTTGACACAAGTAAACTCCCATTCTATCCTTTATTGAACCCCCAGGATTTAGATATTCTAATTTTACATAGATGTCAGAATTAACTTTATTAGCAACACTATTAAGTTTAATAATGGGTGTATTGCCAATGACATCAAGAATATTCTGATTAAATTTTTTCATACTTATTTATTAAAAAAACCTATCCAATAGGATAGGTTATGAATTGTATTCACTTTACAATTTATACTTAAACAATGAGTGATATTTGAAGCAAAAATTAGGTGTGTTGTACTTGTTCATAATTGCTTTGCAAAAATAGGAAATTTGGTAGATCTAACAAGTTAAAATAGGTGCAGACTTTGATGATACATAACAAATATTCAATTCTCTCTTAGTTTGTATCCTGTATTAAAGAGATTTGTTAATGTATTCTAATTTCATCAATAAAAAGCCAAGAGTCTGCTCCTGATGCTGGGTGCCATTCAGGACATTTACCAATACTCATCGCTTTAACTTTTATGTAATTTGCTTTAACTTCATTAAAATCTATTACAAACTCTCTGTAGAATGAACCCTCTTTTTTTGGGTTTACATTTGGGAAGTACTCTGCTTTATTGAAGTAATTTGTGCCGTCTAGTGAGGTGTAAACTATAATTTTTTTAGGAATAAATATCCACGATAAGTTGTATTGATAGAAGGAACATATAACAGTATCAATACTTTGTTCTTGACTGAACTTGTAGGTGGCAGAAAAATCTTGTCCAAAGTAGCCTTGCCATCTTCCGTCTCTAAAATTTTGACTTCCTCTTACTCCGTCTTTAATAGAGTTGTCTCCACCTCCGGCATAACTAGCATCATAATTGTGAAGTCCAGAAAGTTGAGCGTTTAAACCTTTGTGAGCGTATAAATCAAATTCAATGGTATCTCCGTATATCTTTGAATTCTTCTCAGACCACGCTTTAATGGTATGATTTCCCTTTAGTGAAAAAGTAGAATCGTATGTAATGGAATTGTAATTATCTAATTTATAAAATACCTCTAAATTATTATTTCCGGGAGTTAATGAAACATGAAAAGAGTCTTTCATATATTTTGAGTCAAATGCAATTGGTAAAGTTTCCAAGCCATAGTTAACCCCTAATTCATCTAGCCTTTTATAGTGTTCTTGTACTCTGTTGTAGAAATTGTCATAGTTTTTATTTTTAGGATATTTCCATAAAATTTCAGCCATTGCAAGTATTCTTGGAAATACCTTTGAGTCTACTGTATTCTGAGGTACTCTCTCTGTCCACATATTACATTCGCCACCTATAATATATTTCTTTTCATCAGCATTTAATGTGTCAGGGATTGGATTAAAATTATATACCTTTTGCAAATCGATAGCTGATAAATCATAATCAAAATAAGCATGAGATGTAGGAGATACAATGGCATCATGTCCTAATTTGGCGGCTTCTATCGCGCCATCAAAACTTCTCCACGACTGTACTGTTGCCCCTTCTGCTAACCCACCATCTAGAATTTCGTCCCATCCAATAAGGTTTTTACCTTTAGATTGAAGGTAGTTTGAAATTCTTTTGATAAAATAAGCCTGTAATTGATGTTCGTCTAATAATTCCTCATCATTTATCCTCTTTTGGCATTTAGAGCAATTTTCCCATCTATATTTAGGAGCCTCATCACCTCCTATATGTATATATTTTGAGGGAAATAAATCGATTACTTCATCGAGAATATTTTCTAAAAAAATGAAAGTACTGTCATTTCCAGCGCAATAAATCTCTTTAAAAACGCCCCAATCATTTTCCACTTCAAAAGGTCCTCCTGTGCATGAGTAATTTGGGTAAGCTGCAAGAGCAGCTAAGCTATGCCCAGGTAGTTCAATTTCGGGCACTACAGTTACACCTCTAAATAATGCATATTCTACAACCTCTTTTATCTGTTCTTGAGTGTAAAAACCACCGTAAATGCTTCCATCTTTTTGTTTTCTCCAAGCTCCAATATTTGTTAACTCTGGATATTGTTTAATCTGAATCCTCCATCCCTGATCATCTGTAAGATGCCAATGTAGAATATTCATTTTATGATAAGCTAATAAATCGATATATCGTTTTATAAAGTCAACTTTCATGAAATTTCTGCTACAATCAAGTAAAAAGCCTCTCCATTTAAACTTTGGATAATCATTTATTGTTAAACAGGGGATTTTAGAATCCTTTACACCTAAACTTCCAGGTAGTAGCTGTAGTAGCGAATATATACCATGTAATACTCCTTTATAGGTTGTTCCTTTTATAAGAATATAGTCTTTACTGATTTTAAGTTCGTAATATTCAGGATTTAAAGACAGCGATGTGTCTACAATTAAATTAATACTTTGAGTTGAAATGGGGTCTTTAAACAAACGAGCTGAATCTACAGCATAGTCAAGCTTATTAAGCTCAAGGATTAATAGTTCTGCACTTTTTAAGCAAATTGAATCTGCATAAATTTCAAAAGATGAAATATCAAAATACGAGCTATATGTTTCGATTTCTTGTACTTGAGGGATTATTGAAGATGAGCTGTTACTCTTTTTACAACAAGTTAATAGGGACAGAAATCCACAAAGAACAAGAAATCGTTTAATCATCTTTACATAAGTAGTTTATGATCCTATATTTTGCCATGCCAAAGCACTTGCACCAAGTACTGCTGCATCTGATGACTTGAGCTGACTTGGTTTAAGATTTACTTTATTTTTGAATATTTTGAGTAAATAAGATTCCATATAGGTTTTAGTAGGTTTCATAATTAAATCACCAGATTGAGCTAGTCCACCAAACAAAACGATAAGTTTAGGGCTTGTAATAGCCACAGTATTGGCTAAGCTAAAGCCTAATTTTTCTGCAGTATAATCAAATACTTCTAGTGCAAGTACGTCTCCATCAAGGGCAGCATCCGCAATAGCTTTGCTAGTTATGTGGTCTAACTCTGACAATAAGCTATTGGATTCACGTTTAGTTAAAAACTCTAATGCAGTTTTTACAATTCCTGTTGCTGAGGCATAAGTTTCTAAACACCCATTACGACCACAACCACATGGCCTTCCATCTTTTTCAACAATAGTATGGCCGAGCTCACCCCCAAAACCATCGTGTCCGTAAACAAGATCACCGTTAACTACAAAACCACTTCCAAGTCCTGTACCTAATGTAACCATAACGAAATCGTTAACTCCCTTAGCAACTCCATAGATACGTTCACCAATTGCAGCAGCATTAGCATCATTAGTAATAAATACGGGACAATTAAAATGTATTTTTATTAAGTCTACTAAAGGTACAACTCCTTCCCATGCAAGGTTAGGCGCAAATTCTATGCATCCATTAAAAAAGTTAGCATTCGGGGCGCCAATACCAATTCCAACGACTTCAATATCTTTTTCATAATCTATTAATTGTTTTATTTCTTTTACTAAACTAGATACAAAATCTTCTATCTTAGGATAATCAGTAGTTTTAATATTACCCTGATTTTGACATTTACCATCATTATTTACTATTCCAAAAACGGTATTTGTACCACCAATATCTACTCCAATTGCTACTTTCATTATAAATCGTAATTTATGCCTTGATGTTTTAGTGTATTTTTTACTCTTATTGCAAAGAATGCCAAATAAACAAAACAAAGTACAGTTATCCAATAAGAATCGTGGATACTAAACATATCTGCTAATTTTCCTTGGATTGGTGGAATAATTGCACCACCTAAAATCATCATTACTAAAAATGCTGACCCTTGTGAGGTATATTTTCCTAATCCTGCAATTGAAAGTGAAAAAATGCTAGGCCACATGATTGAGCAAAATAAACCACCACTCATAAATGCATACAAAGCAATTGTACCTTCCGTAAATAATCCAAGAATCATGGCAAGTGCGCCTAGTATACCAAAAATAAATAAAGTTTTAGCAGGTTTTTCCTGACCGAAAAAGAATCCAGCAATTAATAAGAGTATACTCCAACCATACATGTATAAGGCACTGATGTCGTTGTTGCTCACATGGTTTACCCATAGTACTACTCCAAATGCTATATATGGTATTATTATAAACAGTAAATTTTTAATGGTTTTACCTGGGTTAAAAACCGTAATTGCTCCTGCCCACCTACCAATCATTAATGACCCCCAATACATAGATATGAAAGGGGCAATTTCAGAATCAGAATAGCTTCCAAATGCTTCAGACTTTAGGAGTTCTCCGAGATTACTTTGGATAGTAACTTCAACACCTACATAGGTAAATATAGCTAACATGCCCAACACTAATTGTGGGTATTGCATAGCTCCCCAACCTGTAGCATCTTTCATTGCGCTTTTGTTTGCCCATAGAAGCCCTCCTACAATTACAATAAGAGCAATCATCATTAGTAGGAATATTAAATTAGAATCTACTACCGTTGTTCTGTACTGAGCAAATACTAAAGAAAAGATCACTAACAATGAAATTGTAATAAAGCTCAAAGTCTTTACTGCTTTCGGTGCTTGAACAAAATTTGTATCTCCTTTGGCTTGTGGTAGCTTTTTAGAAAAAATGAATAAAGCTGCCGCCAATAAGAACAGTGCTCCTACAGCCATATATAAAACTTTTACAGATGACAAATCTATCCCTGCAATTTGATCGTCAGAATAAGTTGCTGCACCAAAAAGTGCAAGTGCGACAACAATAGGTCCAATAGCAGTACCGAAAGAGTTTACACCACCAGCTAAGTTAAGTCGATGAGCCCCTTTTGAGGGATGACCTAGAGCTATAGCAAATGGATTTGCCGATGTTTGTTGCAGAGAAAAGCCTAATGCCACAACAAATAAAGAACCTAAAATAAACTCAAAAGACCCACTTGATATTGCTGGTATCATAATGGCTGCTCCAATTGCTGATAGAATTAAGCCATATATAATTCCATTTTTAAACCCCCATTTGTTTAAGATATCTGTTTTTACATATCCTGAAACTACAAAGAGTAAAAGTGCACCTATATAATAGGCTCCATAAAAGGCAAAGTCTATGAGCTGAGATTGAAATTGATCTAAGTGAAAGTAGGATTTACAAAACGGGATAAAAACACCGTTAGACGCCGCGATAAAGCCCCAAAAGAAAAAAACAGTTACTAAGGTTGCTAGAGCAGCATTATAATTTGGTTTATTTTCCATATTTATTTTTTTTAAGATTGTTCTACGTAAGACCTTGCATCATGCATTTTATTTTCTCCTTTGACATATAATGCATAATCAAAGCCTGGGTGTATAGCATACGCGCCATAATTTCCTTCTTTATCAATAGCTAAATAGCCTACCTGCATGTCTTTGTATTTTTGTTTAGCAACAATTCTATGCACTGCTTCTTCACAAGCTTCTTGAGGATTCATTCCTTGTCTCATCAACTCAACTATTAAAAAAGAGCCTAATGTTTTCATTACCATTTCACCTACTCCTGTAGCACAAGCCCCTCCTACTTCATTGTCAACAAACATTCCAGCTCCAATAATTGGAGAATCTCCAACTCTTCCATGAAGTTTCCAGGCCATCCCCGAAGTTGTACATGCACCAGAAATATTGCCTTTATTATCGATAGCAAGCAAGCCAATAGTATCGTGATTTTCAATATTTACTATTGGTTTATATTGACTTGTTTTGAGCCATTCTTTCCATCGATCTCGTGCTTTTTTAGTCAACAGATTTTCTTTTACAAAACCTTTATCAAGTGCAAAATCAAGAGCACCTTTGCCACTAAGCATTACATGTGGGGTTTCATCCATTACCTTTCGTGCAACTGAAATAGGATTTTTAATATGTTGGAGGTAAGAAACAGAACCACAATTACCATTTTCATCCATAATACATGCGTCAAGGGTTACTATTCCATCTCTGTCTGGTAACCCTCCGTAGCCCACCGACATCATTTCTGGGTCAGACTCAGGCACTCTTACACCTGCCTCTACTGCATCAATTGATCTTCCGTTATCTGAAATTACTTTCATGGCAGCTTTGTTGGCTTCAATTCCATGATTCCAAGTGGAGATCACTATAGGTAAACCACCATTATGCAATGATTTGCCAATACGGACTTCAGTCTTTACATCACATGAAGCTAAAGCTGAACCAGCTGCTACAATAGCTGTGTTTTTTAAAAAATCTCTTCTTTTCATTTAGTTTATACTTATTTCATCGGCAAAAATCCAGCAAATATCTCCTGGTGCTCTATGCCAGTCAGGGTTGTGTTTTCTGTTTTTCGCAATGACTTTAATATATCTGGTCTTCGTGTTTGTTTTAAGTGTAAAATCTTGCAGAATTACACCCGGTTCTTTTTCATCAACTTGATTTAAAACCGTTCCCAATTTAGTGAAATACTCTCCATCATTGGAAGCATAATAATCTACGCTTTCAGGCATAAAAATCCAGGCATTCCAATCTTGTAGGAAGCCCATATGTAATTCATTAACAACTTGTTTTTTTTGCAAGTCTACAATAGCTTCAATATTTACACCTTCATATCCCTGCCATGTCCCTGTCATATAGTTTTTAGGTCCTTTTAAATGATCTATGAGAGCCTTGTCTCCACCTGCAGAGTAATGAGATCCATATTCTGTAAATAACTTAATACTTCGGCCTTCAGGAATCTTAGTGAATTCTGCAGTAATCTGTTTGCTAAACTTACCATCGACGTAACTTTTAGCTTTTAAAGTAGTTGTAGAAGTAATGCTTATTGGTGCAGTAAATATTGAAGAGTACATATTTACGTCTTTACCATCAATACTATAGTAGATCTTAGCTTTATCATCCCAAGTTTTAAGGTCAATCGTATTGGTATCTGTAAAAGTTCTATTTCCCTTATTTATATATGGTACTGCAACAATTGTGTATTCATCAATGATAGAAGGAGGGGTTTCTTTTGATGCCCATTCCTTCATAGGTGTATCTCCCATCACAAACTCAAGATTACCTCCGTCAATTAATTCTGAATGGTATAAGAATGCTCTGTTTAACGGTACGCCATTTAATGTAGCAGACTGAATGTATTTATTCTCAGCAGATTGGTGGCGTGCTGTTACCTTAAATGTATTGCCGTTTTCTAGGTTAATTTGTGCATTAGATATTATTGGAGTACCGATAGTGTAATAGTTAGATCCTGGTGTAACTGGATACATACCCATGGCACTAAAAACATACCACGAAGACATTTGACCACAGTCTTCATTCCCTGAGAGTCCGTCGGGTTGATTGGAATACATCTCGTCAAGAATTTGTGCTACTTTTTCTTGTGTTTTCCATGGCTTGTTGACATAGTTATAGAGATAAGCCATATGGTGAGATGGCTCATTACCATGAGCATACTGACCAATTAAACCAGTAATATCTGCTTGATTTCTTCCCGAAGTTTCTGATGAGGTTGTGAAAAGTTCATCGAGCTTGTCCGCTAAAACCTCTTTACCTCCTATATATTGAATAAACCCCTGAATATCTTGAGGTACATAAAATGAGTATTGCCACGAATTTGCCTCTGTATAATTATAATTAACTTCTGATGGATCAAAAGGTTCAAACCATGCGTGGTTCATTTTAGCACGCATAAAGCCAGTATTAGGGTCGAATACATTTTTATAAGATTGCGCTCTTTCTATAAATCTTTTATAATCCTTTTCCTTATTAAGTTCTTTGGCCATTAGAGCTATACACCAATCATCGTATGCATATTCAAGTGTTTTAGAAACTGATTCTGGTTCATCGTTGGCAGAAATATAGCCGTTGTTCTTATACGATTCTAAGCCTAAATGATTTTGATCGGCAGCATGAACCATAGCTTCGTATGCTTTGTCCACGTCAAAATCTCTTATTCCTTTTTGAAATGCGTCTACAATTACAGGAATAGAGTGATACCCTATCATACAACCAGTGTATGTTCCAGCAAGCTCCCAGACAGGTAATTGACCACCTTTTTCATATTGATTGATAAAGGTTTTAATATAGTTTAAAGTTCTTTTTTGGTCGATAATTGTATACAAAGGATGTGTAGCCCTGTATGTATCCCAAAGAGAAAACACCGTATAATTGTCAAAATTAATATCTTGATAAACTTCAAGGTTGGTTGCTCTGTATTTTCCATTCACGTCAGAAAAGATATTTGGTGCAATACATGAGTGGTAAAGAGCAGTATAAAATATATGTTTTGTTTCTTCATCAGCATCTATCTGAATTTTTTGAAGTTCCTCATTCCAGGCCTTTTGAGCATTTCTCTTTATGTTATTAAAATCCCAGTTTGGTATTTCAGTTTCTAAATTTTCACGGGCAGATTCTATTGAGACAGGAGAAATACCAACACGAACTAGGATTTCTTCACCTTCTTCTGTTTCAAATTGAATACTTGCCTTCAATTGGGTGTGATTTAAAGACAGGAGTTTGGTAGTAGAGTCGTTTTGAGCAATACTAGCTCGTTTAAAATCTTTTGAAAATTGCGCAACAAAATAAACATGCTGATTCGTAGCCCAAGCATTGGACCTTCTAAACCCAACCACTTCATTAGATCCATTTATATGAATTTCTGATTCTAAAACTTGATCACGGTGTTCTAAATCAATTATAATATTAGATTGCTTACTTTGAGGAAATGTATATTTATGAAAACCAGCTCTTTGCGTACATGTTAACTCTACATCAATATTGTAGTCTAATAAGCGCACACTATAAAATCCTGGATAGGCAACCTCTCTGTCATGGGAAAATTTGGAGCAATACCCTTTATTACCATCTGAGCCATTGTTAAAATGGATTGCTCCTACAGTGGGCGCCAAAAGTACATCGCCATAATCAGACACTCCTGTACCACTCAAATGTGTGTGTGAAAAACCGTAAATTATACTGTCAGAATAATGGTATCCACCACAACCATCCCAGCCCTCAAGACGTGTGTCAGGACTTAATTGAACCATTCCAAAAGGTACGGTCGCACCAGGAAATGTATGTCCATGACCTCCTGTGCCTATAAATGGGTTTACATAAGTATGAAGTTCTTTTTCTTCTTTACAAGATGAAATAAGGAGAAGAGCAATTAAAAAGGAAAGGAGATTTTTCATTAATTTTAAATATGAATCCCGAATATACTGTTTTCAATTAGAAAATAAAGTTCCTCCTATAAAATCATCTCTACAGGGCTCAATCATCTTAATGCTGATACTTATAACAATGTGTTTCTTATACGCGCTTGTATTACATTGAAAAAATGTAAAGATTAGTAGGTGTCAGCTACGGAAAAGAAACTTAAATTATCAGTATTAAACTCTTCCATAGGATATGTATTGTGGAATCTAATTCTTTTGATCTCTTTTGCAGGTAAATCAAAATAATTATCTTCAAATCTTCCGTCATGCAATGAATTAATCATTAAATTCTTCATAAAATGATCACTAAAAATTTCCAAAACAAACCCTACACTATCTTTATCTACTTTATATGAAATTCCTGTGTAGGGCAAGTTCATATTTTTAGGTTTCACAAAATGATGAAGTTTACGGGCAATTCGATTTCCATCTTTCAGTAATTGAATGTCTAAATACGAATAATTCTCTATACTATCAATGTATAAAAATTCACTTTCAGCAATTGTTTGGACTAACTGGCTGCTATCACCTTTGATGGAAACATTATAGCCATAAGAAGACAATCGATTTCCATCGTAATCTACATGCTCTACAAGAAGGTCTAGTTCTGTGTTTTGCATGACATCGTTTACTACAAATAATTTTATGGTATCATTTTCTGTAGTGCTCGATAAGATAAGGTCTTCAAATACGTTCTTAGCTGTGAAATGAAGTGCTTTCCAATTGCCATAGTAATCTCTGCTCGACCACGATGCTACTGGCCAACAGTCGTTAAACTGCCAATATAGAGTTCCCATATTATATGGTTTAGCTCTACGATGTGCTTCCATTCCTATTTTCATTCCTTCAGCTTGCAGTACTTGGGATAAATACACAAAACTCTCAAAATCTGTAGGTACCTTATAATCACGAAGCATATACTCTTGAATGAGCGCATTTCCACGAGGATGCTTTTGATGTACTCTCATCACTTTTGAATTAAAAAAGTGATCTTCTTCTTGTGCAAATAAATCTATTGCATCAATTTCTGGAAAAGATTGAAATCCATACTCACTCATAAACCTAGGTACTTTAGATTCAAAGTTTTCAAAAGGTTCTGCATCGTGCCATATTCCCCAATAATGAGCATCTCCTGAAAACTGATGTTTTGGATCTCCTCTTCCATAAAGGGGTGAACTCTCCCAGTAATCAGTAGGAGAAAGCGAATCAACGGTATTGGGTAAGATTTTGGAAAACAGATCTTTATACCCAACCCATATAGAATCTTTTTCTGCAGTACTCCTGTTTGTTTTCCATCCCCATCGATGCCAACCTTCTGAATTTTCATTATTCCCACACCACAAAGCAATACTTGGATGCTTTCTCAACCGTTTTACTTGCTGCTCTGCTTCAATTTTCACAGAGGCAAAAAAGGAACTATCGTTAGGATACATAGCACAAGCAAACATAAAATCTTGCCACACTAAGATACCCAGGCTGTCACAGAGCTCGTAAAAGTAATCCTGTTCATATATACCTCCACCCCAGACTCTTAACATATTCATGTTGGCAGACTTTACATCCATCAATGCCTTTCGATAGTCTGAAGAGTCTACTCTAGTATGAAAATAATCTAATGGGATCCAATTTGCCCCTTTTGCATAAACATCTTTTCCATTGACATTAAATTTAAAGCCTTTGCCTAAGACATCATTTTCTTGAACAAGTTTAATATTAGTAAAGGCAAATTTTTGAGATTTAATATCTAATATATTTCCAGATAAGTTGCGTAGCTCAAAGTTAAAATCATACATGCGCTGATTACCGTAACCATTTGGCCACCATAATTCTGGGTTTTCTATGTCTATGGTAAACTTTGAATGTTTTAGGTTGATAGGAATTATACGGTTTAGAAAATGAATATTTAGTGGTTCTGAAGGTATGTCAGATAATTCTATATGAACCTCTAGTTTTGCTAACTCATCAACTACAGTTAATGGATTTATAAAGATGTCGTTTATAAAAGCTTCATTATAAGATTTTATAATAGGTGATTTTGTAATTCCACAGCCTATAAACTTAGGTCCCCAGTCCCAGCCGAAATGAAATTGAGGTTTTCTACTGTATATACGATTGCCTCCAGGTAGCTTATACTTGTTGGACTTTGAAAGTGAATCGACCACATCGACAGTAGGATTGAATACAAAGGTTAATTTATTATCTGTTTGAAGTAAATGCGCTACATTTAACTCATATTTTTGAAAGAAATTACTAGTTGCTACAACAAGACTATCGTTTAAAAACACTTCCGCATAGGTATCTATTCCCTCAAGTATCAGTAGATGCTTATTTCTAGATAGTTTTTTTTTCTCTAGGTGAAAAGATGCTTCGTAAATCCATTTCTTTTTTTCTATCCATTGTTGCTGCAATTCATTGGCTCTGTAGAAAGGATCTTCTATTAAATTGTTTTCATATAAATCCAGATGTACAAATCCTGGAACAGAGGCCTTTAGCCAATCTTCTTCTCCAAAGGCATCTTTAAATTGCCACTCTGTAATCGTTATTTCTTTCTCAAACGTGGAGGTTTGGCATGCACTCATAGTCAATATGAATATGCTTAAGATGTATTTATAGGTTTTGCTGTACATATGAGATAAAGGAATTTAATTTTTTAACATCTACCCCTACATAATCAAATGAAGATATTGATGGATGAGCAGTCATGCTTAATTTAGCTTTATAACTCATTTTACTGGTAATTATTTTCTTTGCTGATAAGTGTATGTTTTCAAATCCAGCATCCATAAAAAGTTGCACATTATCAACACTTACTCCACCTCCCGGCATAATATCAATACGGCCATTAGCTTGTTTTAATAATTGCTTAAGGGTATTATACCCAAATTCAACATTAGATTTACCGCCAGAGCTTAATATTCTTGTACAGCCTGTTTTAATTACATCTTCTAGGGCTATGTTTAAATCTGATGTCATATCAAAAGCTCTATGAAATGTAACCTCTAGTGGTTTTGCAATTTCTACCAGCTCCTTAGTTCTAGCAATATCTACAGAACCGTCTTTATGAAGCAGTCCCACAACAAAGCCATCTGCACCATGATTTTTAAACCATTGAATTTCACTTTTCATTAGCTCAAACTCTTCAGAGGAGTAATGAAAGTCTCCTCCTCTGGTTCGAATCATAATATATATAGTATTTCTTATTTTTTTTCTGGTCTCAAGGAATGTAGCAGGGCTAGGACTTAATCCACCTTCCACAAAATTAGAACATAATTCTATGCGTATATTCTTAGGTACCTTATCTGAGTTAGCCGCTAATGAAGAAAATGAACAAAGTTCAATATCCATGATTAAAAATTTTGCATAAAGCTAAAAAAAAACACGCTTTCCTATTCAGGAAGCACGTTTACTGATATATTCAGGGCTTTTAAACAAATTAATATGTACGATTTTGTTATCCTTAGCTTATGTATCCTATATGTTTCATAGACATTCTAATCTATATTATTAAGATTAATTTAGAGGTTATTAGGAAGGTATATCTGGACTAATGTTCCAGATTTATTTTCATTGCAATCATTTATTTGAGATATATTAAAATAAAAAGTATCATCATATAAATCTTGCATAATTTCTAGTCTTTCCCTAGTCATTTTTAGACCAATACTTTTATGTTTTTTTAATTTATTGCACGTATTATCTATGCCAACACCATTATCGAATATTTCAATAATTAGGGTTTTAGAATTGATGATAAAACTAATACGAATTTCCCCTTTGCCACTATTTGGTATAATTCCGTGCCATATTGCGTTTTCTACAAAAGGTTGCACTATTATAGTTGGAATTAACGTGTCGTTTACATACAAGTTTTCACTAGTAACAATCTTGTAGTCAAAATCATCTCCAAATCTCAATTTTTCAAAAGATAAGTACAACTTTAAATATTCTATTTCCTCAGATATGCTAATGAGTTTTTGTTGACAAATTTCTAAGTTCAAACGTATCAGTTTGGCAAATTGGCCCAATTTTTCTTGTGCTTTCACATCATTATTGACAGTTAAGTAGTACTGTATCGAGTTTAAAGCATTAAATATAAAGTGAGGATTCATCATCGATTGAAGAGCCTTTTGCTCTAAGGTCTTAATTTTATAGTTTGTTTTTAGACTTTCTAATCGTTGTTGATTGGTGTAATTATACATTTTGATAACAATAAAATAAAGTGTTAGAATTGCTAAGCAAATAAATAGAGTGATAAAAATAGGGTGTTTCCATGCAGTAGTTTTCATTTCAGCATTTAAAAAATGAATATTTAAATTCCCCAAATATTGATTTTCAAAAATGCTATTAATGAATTCTTGTGGTGTGATATAGGTGAGTTTTTTTATGGAGTTATAATAGTTAGATGATAGATCAGCAATAAATGCCATGTTGAAATATTTGTTGCCAAAAGATGAAAAAAAATTAAGGACATGTTTACAATAAACATTAGCTTAAATATATCATAAATTGGTGCTGTTTCCTCCTAGATATAGGTAGCTTAACATCAGAAACCAGGCACACATATAACCCATTTTCTTTATAAAAACTTCTGACTTTATTCATATTAACCAAGTAGCTTTTATGAATTCTTAAAAAGCACTTAGACTCTGAAAGTATATTGCCAATTTCTTTTAAAGTTTTAGTAACTACATGTGATTTATTTCCCTCTAAGTATATGAGACAATAATTATTAGACGCTTTGAAATATGTGATGTTAGATGTTTTGATTTTCAGGTATTTTCCTCTAAAGGGAATTGTTAAAAATTCTTGTTCAGATTGTGGGTTTTCTAATTGATTGATAAGATTATTTACATTTTCAATTTTATTAACTACCACTATTTGCTTGATCGCTTTTTTTACGGCAGTTATAAGTTCTTGGGTGTCTATTGGTTTTAGTATGTAGTCTAAAGCATTTGCCTTTATGGCTTTGATGCCGTAATGATTGTAAGCTGATATAAAAACAATAGAAAAATTTATTTTTTTTAGACTCTTTAAAAGTTCAAAGCCAGATTCTTTTGGCATAGCTATGTCCAGAAACATGATGTCTATAGTTTGATTTATTAAAATTTCTCTTGCTTTCTCTGCAGATTGTGCCATATGTATGTGCGAAATATAAGGGCAATATTTAGCAAGCATTTTATATAAGTTCAATCGTATTAATTTCTCGTCATCAACTATTATTACATTTATATTTTTCATTGATAAATTATATATATAATTATTTAAATGTATAAAATATTTATTAATATATTCCAAATTGAAATATGTAATTATTAAAATTGAATATTAATAAATAATTAACATTACTATTGTTACAAGAAAAAGCTTTTTTATATTTGCAGCCCTAAAGTTAAAGGCCCCGTAGCTCAACTGGATAGAGTACCTGACTACGGATCAGGCGGTTAAAGGTTCGAATCCTTTCGGGGTCACCCAAGCGGAAAATTGGTTATTTTTAACCGATTTTCCGTTTTTTGTTTCTCTCAGTTCCCTTGATATATCTGGGATACAGGAGAAAATAGAATTTACTATCGTGGTTCGAACTTTTCCATTTGACTTGTCGTAACTCAATCCAGATGGAAACACCAAATTTTGAATTTTCTTTTTCTGACTTAAATCCCCACAAGTCCATCTATCAGTAAGATTAGTTGACATGTCAAGTGCTGAATTAATGGCCTTTTGAAGGTTCGAACTCGAAATTGTGGAATTCAATAAATTTGTCTCTAAATCCACTTTTTCTTTATTGAATTTAGAGATGAACTTTTTGTAAATTATTTTATCTAATTCACCAATAGCATATTTATAAATGGGTAGTTCATGAGATAGTGCCATTTTTCAAAATTGACCGCTGCGCGGTAAGCGTTAAATAGGTAAAGGGATAAATAGTTAAAATGCGCGAATAACACGAACCCTGCTCGTAGTGGCCTTACCGTAGATGCCCGGGCTACCACTATAGAAACCGACGAACCACGCGCTGACGTAACTGAACTCCGAGGAAGACCAATACCAATTTACGAAACCTCCTATATTGCCCTCTGGGCCTCCGTTTCCTATGGTGTTATACATTAACTCTAATTCATTTATACTTGGAAGATACCAATCGTCATAGCCTTGTGAGGTAGCACTTGGTGCTGCATCCATAGCACTATACCAATCCATTTGTCCTAAGTCTTGTAGGTCAGCAACCAAACCTGTGCCATCTTCATTTATTTGGAATACTATTCCGCCTACGTGTTGATCTCCTATTTGTAATTCTATTTCATTACCATCACAGTCATAACCTTCTTGTGCTTGTGGATTACCACAACCACAACCCAAGTCTTCTGATGTGCCGTTTACAACACCTGCACAATCTAAACAAGTAGAGTTGTCTCCATTTATAACACCACACTCATCTAAACAAGAGGT
>CBFIGX010000008.1:0-2973 GCA_965662265.1 Flavobacteriales bacterium | reverse complement strand
ACTAAAGACAAAGTCTCCCCATTAGTAAACTCTACTGTAGGTGGTGTAAGAAGTATTACTGGAGCATAAGTACAAGATTCATCATCTACTGTTGCTTCTACATTATAGTTGTTTGCACTTGAGTCTGTACAGCCTGAAACTTCAGTATCAAATGTTACAGATCGAATAACACGAACATTGAAAGCATTAGTCTTATCATAGGAATCATAGCCACCATTACCAAAACTGACAAACCATGCGTAATTAGAAGAGTACTCAGAGGAAGACCAATACCAAGAATAATCGAAACCGCCAATATTGTCATCCGAGCTTGTTCCTATGGTGTTGTAAATTAGCTCTAATTCTTCTTTAATAGGAAGATACCAATCATCGTAGCCTTGTGAGGTATAAACATCTGCTGTATCCATTGCATCATCCCAATTCATAAGTCCTAAATCTTGAAGGTCTGCCACCAAGCCTGTTCCATCTTCATTGATTTGGAAGATGTAACCACCTTCATATAGATCACCTATTTCTTGAGCATTAATCGAAAAGACCATTGAAAATACAAGAGCTAATAATACGATAAATTTTTGTGTAAAGTTTTTCATCTTTAGGGGGTGTATTTTTTTAACGTATCAAATATAAAAAAAAAGTTAAGTTATTTTTAGAAATAACTTGACCTATAAGGCTCCCCTTGTTGCTTCTCGTTCGAACCGCTTTTGGAAAGATTTAAAGAAGTTTAAGTAATGAAAATTAATGTATTATTCGTTTCTCTATCACTCCATTATCATAGATATAGAATAGAAGTGATCCTCTCTTATGTTCATGTTGTTCCCTCCCCAGTACATCAATCATTTTAACTAAAGTAAGTTCTTCTGATTTTATTTCACTTATACTGACATCGTCTTCTGATTCACATACAAGAATATTGTAGCTGCTTTCAGGTGCTTCGTTAACATTGTCTTCATCTACCAAAGTTGTGCCCGATTCTGATCGAATTTTATATCCCCCAAGTTCTTCGGGGTACATTAATTGAGTGTTAACTATGAAATCAAAGCTATCATTTTCATAGGCGTTGATTTGAGTAATTTGACTGAAACCAGTTGGTATTTCTATTGATTGGTAATAACTTCCATTTCTATATACATCTAGTGAGCTGTATGGCCATCCATATCCAAATTCATTAATAAGTTCTATGGTTATTTTTTCACAAATATCTGGATCATATGCTTCACATGCATAAATTCCTGAATATCCAGTTGGTGAATTGTTGAAATTCCCTGTCCATTGGACAATAACTTGTCCTTCTCCATCAATTAATTTGTATGCGTTGTAACTGTCTCCTCCATCTGCAAAGTAAATCAAATCTATAATATCATTGTTATCTACACCAAATTGATATATAAATTCTTGACTGCCTTCAGAGACTGTTATTGTTTCTTCAAGTGTGTTATTAATAACTACGCCTAACGCATCACCACTCCATCCTTCTTCAATAGAGCTTGTCAATTCTAATGTCCAAAGATCACACGATCCTGCCTGAATTTCTTCAAGCTTGGGCGTAATCACAGCATCTATTACATGGACTACCCCATTGTATGCAATAAGATCGGTTACAATTATTTCAACTGTATTTTGTTGACCTACCACAGAAATGGAATTTTCATTTACAATGAATTGTAGAGATTCGCCGTCTAAATTTGTTGCTATATTAAATGCTAAGTTTGAACTTAAAAGTGGTTCACTATAGCCGTCATAACAATATTCATCTATTTCATATGGGAAATTGTAATCATCGATACATCCATTTACGATATGTTGATTTATTATATTAGAAAGAAATTGTGAATCAATTAGATCATATAGAGTCCAACCCATTTCCTCTACAAAAAGTTCAAAAGCTTCATCTGTTGGTGCAAATAATGTCCATGGACCAGGCCCATCGGGTATTCCAGAGCCATCATTATCAAGTATCACTAGAGAAGAAAGTTCGTCATCTAAACCTAAAGCTAATATAGCTTCTTCGAATATTTCATGATTAGGACTATCAGTAATTATTTGCATGACACTAGCTTCCGGGCTACTGCTTGGTGCAAGGCATTGATCAATGATATGAATGACTCCGTTGTAGGCTGTGTAATTTGAATTTACGATTTGTGCATTGTCAACAAGAAAACCTGATTCATTTTCTGTGATGGTAAGTTCTTGACCTTGAGCCGAAGTTAGCATAAGTCCATCGTATAAATCGTCTTCCAAATGAAGTCCTTCAGCAATGTGATACTCTAGTATTTCTGAAAAATTGGGCAAATCAAAGATGCCAAACTGACCTATACTTAATACATTAAGTATATCGGCTACGGCGTCATCATTTGGAACAAATATTGTGTAAGGCCCGTCTGCATTAAGGTATGATGGTGTGTATGCTTGAAATGCATATTGTGATTGCCATATAGAAACACTGTCTACAGTACTTAATTCTGCAAATAAATCTTCAAGTACAAAGGCATCAGAATTGATAGTTAAACTCATCCCTGCTTCTGCATCAAATCCATAACTGCTATCAAAATTATAGATTCCCGGTGTATCAAATTCTATAATTCCCATACAGACTCCTTCAGGTGTTCCTGTGAAATCTTCAAGAAAATAGTCCTCCGGATTATTAAAATAATCTCCAGTGATACTGTTGTTAATGCCATTTAAATTGTGAATACCTTCTATGTTTATAAAGGCTACTGATTCTCCTGGTACAATAACTAATTCAGAGGGTACAAATTCAAAATTATTTAGTATAACTATATGGTCAGCCTCGCATTGTGCAAAAGAGGTTTCGCTAGTTAAATATATTAAGCTAATTAAAAAGAGTACTGTTTTATTCATTTTTTTAAAACCATTATTTCTAAGTTAAATCATCACATCGCATTTGTTTCAATAATTGTTCCAATAAAAAAGGTCAAGTTATTTTTAAAAATAACTTGACCTATTAGGCTCCCC
>CBFIGX010000007.1:0-125118 GCA_965662265.1 Flavobacteriales bacterium | reverse complement strand
CTAATGTCACGCATGCCCATCCATAACCGCCGGAGCTTTAATCATTTCTTGATGCCAATCTATGATGTTATGGGGTATTAATCCACATTTCTATGGGCTATCCCCCTGTTATGGGTAGGTTGCATACGCGTTACGCACCCGTTCGCAACTCGTCAGCAAAGAGCAAGCTCTCTCTGTTACCGTTCTACTTGCATGTGTTAGGCCTGCCGCTAGCGTTCATCCTGAGCCAGGATCAAACTCTCCATTGTAAAATGTTTAATCTGATTTGCTGACTCTTACTTTAACGGGGTAAGTTGTTTCTCTTACCTCTCTCTTCCAATATATCTTTCAAAGAACTTTTCTTTTGTTTGCTAAAATGTCAATAAGCCTGTTTTAGTTAGTATAAATTCAAAACCTACCCCATTTAGCGGATGCAAATCTACAACCTTTTTTATTCCTTACAAGCCTTTTATTACTTTATTTTTATAAAGAACAGGGCTTTGTGTAAAAGGGCATTAAAGATACTTTCTTTTAAGCAATTAAACAACTCTTTTGATTAAAGCCATAATTAATTGCCAAAACACTGTTTTTCAATACTTAAACCAAATGTCTAAAACAAAAAAACCACCTAAAAAGGTGGTTTTAATACATCATAACTCGTTGAAGATTGCTATTACTGCTTAATCCATACGAAGGGCTTTCCAGCAGAATTATTAGTTGTGTTAAGTAAATATGAACCTGGATCTAGATAAGAAAGATCAATCGTATTGACTCCCCTAATAACTTTAAATTCGGCAACTGTAGCACCTAACAAATTGATCAAGGTACAGTGAGAAGGTTCGCTAACGAATATATTCATATATCCGTTTGGTGATGGATTTGGATATATATTCATTGATACGTCTGAAACGACATCTATAGATAAATTATCCGCACTGACAGAAAAGTTATCAAAGCCTGCCTCTACCAAATGGCCCGAATCAGGAAGATCCATGGTTTCAACAGTCAAAAACATCTGATCTGTAAGCTCCATAGTCGAATCGATACTCACAGAGTGATTCATCCAATTCATTGAGCTAGAAATAGTTCTTTCAAATATGACAAGGGTTTCATTTTCATTAGACAAACTAACAATAATAGCATCGTCAGCGGGACCTTCTCCACCAATATTGACAAACCAAGTGCTAAAATTAAATCTTGGATTTTGATAGGAACTCAAGTCCATTATGGGTGACTTTATTGAAGTAAACCCATCATCTACATCTCCTTGATTATAGGGTAAATTTTCAGAGTTTGAAGTTACAAATGCATATTCAAAACAATCTCCATCTACATCATACCCGACATTCAACATTTGATTTTGAAAGTAACTAGCAATAGGAACAACTCTTTCCCACTGACCGGCAGAAACAGAGTTGTCATTTTCAACTACCCAACCCAAGTCAGATGAAAAATCATCATAGTAGCCAACAGAGAGCTCGATAGTCTCTGCAAGACCAGATTCGGTAACAACTAAAGAACCGCAATAACTTTGATACCCCCAATGACTGACAGAAACATCGTATGACCCAGCTAGTAAAGACGAATATATCTGTCCATTTTCATCAGAAATTAAATTATATTCTATCTCATCGCTTACCAAGAGTACATTTGCTGCTGGTATTCCAATTTGAGTTACTTCTTTAATCACTGATATCTGAGACTGATATGAACCAAATGGTTCTAACTGCACATCTAAGCTCAATGTAGATCCACTAGATAAATTAACATCCATTTCTAAATCTGAGTAACCTGGAGCTGAAAATACAATTTGATAAACACCCGGATTTGCAACACCAGTTTGATAAAACCCAGCTAATGTTGTGATATCAGAATTATTGGAACCAACAATCTCAACCATTACGTTACTTAAAAGCGCCCCTGTGTTCAAGTCTGCAACCTCTCCCTCGATAAAAGATGCATTCCCATATTTTGGCTCAATGATGTACAAACCAGTTTCTATGTCAGTAACCAATATATTACCCGAAGGCAACCAAGGATAAGCACCCCAAGCACCGTTAAATCCATCTCCTTGGAAATCTTCTGAGGTGTCGTAGTATGCAACTTCTATCATATTGGTAGGATTAGACACATCGACGACCGATAAACCATCTGCATAATAAGAGGTAACCACAAAATCTCCATCAACATGGGTATTATGAGGAATAACGTCTGTATATCCACTCCAAGCCTGAATTCTGTCAGTTTCTTCAATGTTTTGTAGATCTGACACGTCATAGGCAGCCACATATGCTCCAGATACTTCATCGGTTGTAAATAGATAATCACCATCATCGGAAATCCAACAATTGTGTGAAAAGTTGTTAGGTGTAACATGTGAAGCCATAATTACAGGATTGGCTTTATCGGAAACATCTACAACAGAAAAGACACCATTGTATATAGCACCGCACCAAAGAGTATCTCCTCTTACCATTCCATCATGAAGGTAATAATCGTCAAATACACCTAAAAAAATAGGGTTTTCGGGATCTTGGGTTAAGTCGTACATTTCACAGCCACCATTGCTGTAATTAGATCCAAAGACATAAAGCACACCGGCTTCGTCAATATATATGTTATGTGCTGTCGAAAAACCTAATTGCATATTTTCAATGTACGTTGGGTTTGGGCTACCCGCAATTACTTCTGATAGGTTTACTATTTGGAGGCCACCTCCAGTTTCATTGATGCAATACAAATAATCCCCCCATGTTTTAAGGTCGCGCCAAGTAGAGCCATCTCCTGGGAAGAAGTTAAGTTCTACAGGTGCTGATGGCTGAGTCACATCAACCACAGAAATTCCATTAAAAACCCCAACCAACGCATATTCTGATCCGTCTTTCTCATAGCCCCAAACATCGCTCAAATCTTGTTGGTAAGATAGATTTCCAAGAAATAAGGTGTTCATATTGTCTTGGGCTTGAATCTGAGGGAAAAGAGTTAGGCAGATAATAAGGCAAAATAATTTTTTCATAAAATGGGGTCATTTTTTGGACTACATAATCAAATAGTATGCCTAAATGTAATCCGCAAAGTTTATTCTAAATTTTAAAATTCCATGGTAATTTGATGTTGCTCGTCATCGGATTCCTGATCAGATGTTTCATTTTTAATCTCTTCTTCTGGGGCTTTTATAGCTTGCAATAAATTAATCGCTTTTACCTTGAAGGGTGTTAGTATATTCCCTCGGGCTTTTAAGCCTTTTACAGCAATAAACTCATCAAGCATAATTTGTTGGTTTTCTTTTTGTGGTTTATTTCTTTCTTTAACAAACTCTAGCTCAACTAATGGCTTGTAATCGGAGGAAACTACTTCCATATATGAGCCTTCTATGTCAGAAATAAATTTCACCTTCTTGTCAGACATTTCTATCATAAATCTTTTGGCAAAATACTTTTCTTTAGAAGCATCCCAATAAATAACACTTAAAGGTTTTTTGTCGTCAAACTTTTCTAGCACTACCATATCTTCAGGAAAATGGGTGCTTAAGTCATAATTTAACAATTGATAATCTCCAGATTGAGAAACCACTAATATTTTATCATCTCCGGCAAACTCTCCTAAGAGCTCTCCTCTTTGGTCAATATTTAATCGTTGTACGGTATCGTCAAACCATATTTTTTGTGCTGCTAAGGTAGATACGCCCTTTGTCTTGAGATCTACTTTACTTATTGGGAATTTAGAAACTATATTTCCTTTAGTACCTCTTCCTTTGATAGCTAGATCCGCGAAATCGATGTCAAATTTGAGTTTACGAGTTTTTGCTTGAGATTTTAATACAACCGTGACTACTTCAGCCTCTCCGTTAGGGTTGGCAGTAAAATGCAGTACTTTAGAACCTTTGCTACCTGCTGTTAGGTCGTATTCTCTATCGCGTGTGATACTTTTTACCGGAAAGCGCTTCATGTAAGTATTGCCCTGTTTCCCGTCTCTATATATCATATTATAGGTGGTTCTTAAGTCATTTTTCTTAAACACAGCAAGATGAATGACTCCTTTGCCAACAAAGGTTTTTGAAGCAACTCGTGAAATAATCATTTTACCGTCTTTTCTTATGACAATAATATCATCAATATCAGAACAATCACATACAAAGTGATCTTTCTTCAATGAGGTCCCTATAAAGCCTTCTTCTCTATTAATGTATAGCTTTTGGTTTCTAATAGCTACCTTAGACGCTACAATGGTCTCAAAAGTTCTAATTTCAGTTTTTCTATTTCTCCCTTCTTTGTATTTCTTTTTGAGTTCTTTAAAATAATCTACAGCATAGTCAACGAGATTCTGTAGTTTAGATTTAAGATTAGCGATGGCGTCTTCAATACGTTTAAGGTTTTCGTTGGCTTTATCGAGATCAAATTTTGAAATACGTTTAATTTTTATTTCTGTAAGCCGAATAATATCTTGATCAGTAACTGGATCTTTTAAGTTTTTAATATGTGGTTTTAGACCAGCATGAATTGCCTCAATAACAGCTTCCCATGTTTCACACTCTTCAATATCTCTATAAATTTTGTTTTCAATAAAGATGCGTTCTAGAGATGCAAAGTGCCAAAGTGCTTGTTGCTCTTGGAGTAGAATTTCCAATTCGGCTTTAAGCAAATCTAGCGTATGACTGGTAGATCTTTTGAGAATTTGAGAAACTGGCATAAAGATAGGCTTCTCTTCATTAATTACGCATGCGTTTGGAGATATAGACACTTCACAATCTGAAAATGCGTACAGTGCATCAATGGTTTTATCTGGAGAAACTCCTGCGGGAAGGTGAATTAAAATTTCAACAAATTCAGCTGTATTGTCTTCAATTTTTTTAACTTTTATTTTACCCTTTTCATTAGCTTTAATTATAGAATCTATTAAACTACCTGTAGTGGTTCCAAAAGGAACTTCAGTAATTTTCAGAAGCTTGTGATCTACCTGTACTATTTTGGCTCTTACTTTTATTTTACCCCCCCTTTGCCCATCATTATATTGAGTAAAATCAGCAATTCCACCAGTAGGAAAATCTGGGTAAACTCGCATACCTCTACCTCTAAGTATAGAGATTGAAGCGTCTATCAATTCTACAAAATTGTGGGGCATTATTTTGGTAGATAATCCAACAGCAATCCCCTCTACGCCCTGTGCTAACAGTAGCGGAAACTTAACTGGTAAAGTAACTGGCTCATTAGTTCTGCCGTCATAGGTAGGTGCCCAGTCTGTAATTTTAGGGTTGTACACCACATCTAAAGCAAACTTAGAGAGCCTAGACTCGATGTAACGTGGGGCTGCGGCTCTATCACCAGTAAGAATATTACCCCAATTTCCCTGCATATCTATCAGTAGGTCTTTTTGCCCCATATTTACAAGAGCATCACCAATAGAAGCATCACCATGCGGATGATACTTCATGGTGTTACCAATTACATTAGCAACCTTGTTATAACGACCATCATCCATCTCTTTGAGGGAATGGAGTATTCTACGCTGAACTGGCTTTAAACCATCATTTACATGTGGAACAGCTCTTTCTAAAATTACATATGAGGCATAATCTAAAAACCAATTTTGATACATACCGTCAACTTGAATAACGGTACCTACTTCTTGAGATTCTTGATCTGAGTTGAACTCTTCTTCTATAAAATCTAAATCTTCACTCATAACTAGTCAATTGCTTTTTCTACGCGTAGATTTTCGATAATAAATTGCTGGCGATCTGGCGTGTTTTTACCCATATAAAACTTCAACATTTCAGCGAGGCTTTGATCCTTCCCTATCATCACAGGTTCAAGTCTTATATCCTTCCCTATAAATCCTTTAAATTCGTTGGGAGAAATTTCTCCCAAACCTTTAAATCGGGTAATTTCTAGCTTTCCTTTTAATTTTTCTTGTGCAGCAGTTTTTTCTTTTTCATCATAACAATAAATGGTTTCTTTTTTGTTACGCACACGAAATAATGGGGTTTGAAGTATGTACAAATGACCTTCACGAATCAACTCAGGAAAGAATTGCAAGAAGAAAGTGATGAGTAGTAATCTGATATGCATACCGTCAACATCGGCATCGGTTGCAATCACAACATTATTATAACGCAAGTCTTCTAACCCATTTTCAATATTCAAAGCGGCTTGTATAAGATTAAACTCTTCATTTTCGTAGACTATCTTCTTGGTTAAGCCGTATGAATTTAGGGGCTTACCTTTTAAACTGAATACTGCTTGCGTATTGACATCTCTAGACTTGGTAATAGATCCACTGGCTGAATCTCCTTCTGTAATAAACAAGGTAGTTTCTAGCCTTTTTTCTTTTTTCAAATTATTATAATGTACCCTGCAGTCTCGTAGCTTTTTATTGTGAAGATTTGCCTTTTTAGCTCGCTCACGACTCAGCTTTTTTATTCCTGCCAAGTCTTTTCTTTCGCGTTCTGCGAGTAATATTTTCTTTTGAAGCGCTTCAGCAACCTCAGGGTGTTTATGAAGGTAGTTGTCTAACTTACTTTTCACAAAGTCGTTTACAAAAGTTCGTACGGTAGGCATATCTGGCCCCATATCTGTAGAACCAAGTTTGGTTTTTGTTTGTGACTCAAAAACAGGTTCTATAACTTTAATGCTGATAGCGGCATTGATAGACTGCCTTACATCTGAAGCATCGTAATTTTTCCCATAAAAATCTCTAACAGTTTTCACTACAGCTTCTCGCAATGCGGACTGGTGAGTACCGCCCATAGTGGTATGTTGTCCATTAACAAAAGTATGATAAGACTCTCCATATTGATTTTTCATATGGGTGAGTGCAATCTCTATATCATCATCTTTAAGATGAATAACTGGGTAGTGGTATGTACCTTTTTCTAGGCTATTGTTTAGCAAATCTAAAAGCCCGTTTTCCGAAAAAAACTTTTGCCCATTGTACACCATAGTCAAACCTGTGTTTAGGTAAGCGTAGTGCCACATCATCTTCTCTACATACTCGTTTACAAAGCGATAATTATGGAAGATAGATTCATCAGGAATAAAAGATACACGAGTTCCCTTTCGGATGCTTGTTTCTTGAATTTCTTCATCGATACTAACCTCTCCTTTTTTAAACTCTACAATTTTTGTTTTACCATCTCTTACCGACTGAACTTTAAAATAGTCTGATAATGCATTAACTGCTTTGGAACCCACACCATTTAAACCTATAGACTTTTTAAAGGCTTTAGAATCGTACTTTCCTCCAGTATTTATTTTAGACACACAATCGATTACCTTACCTAGTGGGATTCCTCTACCGTAGTCTCTTACGGTAACTTTTTTCCCTCTCACACTAACTTCAATATTTTTTCCATGGCCCATAACGTACTCATCAATACAATTATCTACCACCTCTTTTAATAAGATGTATATACCATCGTCGTGAGCAGTACCATCGCCTAATTTACCAATATACATACCCGGTCGCAAGCGTATATGCTCTTTCCAATCTAAGGACCTTATACTATCTTCCGTGTATTGATTCTCTGCCATAAGAATATTAAATGAAATGCCTGTAAAAAAGAAAGGTAATATGTTCTTTACATAGTACCTTTTAAAATTAAAAATTTTCGCTATACCATCTTTATGAAAACATGAAAGCTCTAAACAATTTTATCAACAATTAAACATTGAATCTAAAATGCATGATATCACCATCTTGCACTAGGTATTCTTTACCTTCTATAGATAATTTCCCAGCCTCTTTGCAGGACATCTCAGAACCAAGATTTACGTAGTCGTTGTACTTGATTACCTCTGCTCTAATAAAACCTTTTTCAAAATCGGTATGAATAACACCTGCAGCTTGAGGTGCAGTGAACCCTTTTTTGATGGTCCAAGCTCTCACCTCTTTAACTCCTGCTGTGAAGTAAGTTTGTAAGTTTAGCAATGCATAGGCAGTACGAATTACCTTTTTCACCCCTGGCTCTTTTAAACCCATATCGGTCAAAAACTCCTGACGTTCTTCAAAAGTTTCTAACTCCATTATATCCGCCTCCATTCCAGCGGCTATGATTAATAATTGTGCATCTTCTCCTTGAATCTCTTTTCGTATAGCATCTACATGTGTATTTCCGGATACGGCATCATCTTCGTTTACATTGCAAATGTACAGGATAGGCTTATCGGTTAGCAGCATCAAATCATCTACCACCTCTTTTTCCTTGTCTGTTAAATCTATAGAACGAGCAGAGTTCCCAGACTCTAAGTGCAATTTATACTTCTCTAACAACTCGAGATGTTTAACTGCTTCCTTATCGCCAGTTCTGGTTTTCTTCTTAGTGGTTTCGATTTTTTTCTCTACGGACTCTAAATCTTTTAGCTGCAGCTCAAAATCAATAGTTTCTTTATCTCTTACAGGATCAATGGAGCCATCTACATGTGTAATGTTGTCGTTTTCGAAGCATCTTAAAACATGAATTATAGCTTGCGTTTCTCTAATATTTGCCAAAAACTTGTTCCCTAAGCCTTCTCCCTTACTAGCACCTCTCACCAACCCGGCAATATCTACGATTTCAACAATAGCTTGTTGCACTCGCTCTGGCTTGACCAATTCTTCGAGTTTAGAAATCCTATCGTCTGGCACAGGTATTACCCCAACATTAGGCTCTATGGTTGCAAATGGGTAGTTTGCCGCAAGTGCTTTGGCGTTAGACAAACAATTAAACAAGGTGGATTTACCCACATTAGGCAATCCTACAATTCCACATTTCATAGTTTAAAATTTAGAGCAGCAAAGATAAGTTTTAGTCCTGTAGATGAAAATTTTTGACAACTGAAAGGCATTATAAAATCTAAAACCCCGAAGAAAATTTGAAAAAATCTATATTTATTTATGAAATAAAGAGTTCTTAGCCTCCTTAATTTAAAACTGTATAACTTCTTGGTTTAAGAAGCAAAAATTGGAAACTCAGCCATCATATCGCTCACTTTTTGAGCTATCCCCTCTAAAACTTCATTATTTTCATAATTCATGATAACTTCATCTACCAAGTCCACAATCTGTAACATATGAGATTCTTTTAGCCCTCTTGTAGTAATAGCAGGAGTTCCTACTCTCATTCCAGACGTAATAAACGGTGACTGATCGTCAAAAGGAACCATATTCTTATTTACAGTAATATGTGCTTTCACAAGAGCATTTTCAGCATCTTTTCCTGTGATGTTTTTGGAACGTAAGTCAATCAACATCGAATGGTTGTCGGTACCGCCAGAAACAACATCATAACCTTTAGATACAAAAGCACTGGCCATAGCTTTAGCATTTTTCTGCATTTGCAAGACATATTCAAAATAAGCATCACTTAACGCCTCACCAAAAGCCACTGCTTTAGCTGCAATTACGTGTTCTAGTGGACCACCTTGCATACCGGGAAATACAGCCGAATTTAATAAGGCAGACATCATTCGTACTTTTCCTTTAGGTGTTTTTATACCCCAAGGATTTTCGAAATCTTTTGGCACCATTATCATACCACCACGAGGACCTCTAAGAGTTTTGTGAGTGGTTGTTGTTAGTATATGACAATATTCTGCAGGATCGTTTAGGACACCTTTTGCGATAAAACCAGATGGATGAGAAATATCGGCCAACAAAAGTGCATCTAATTGATCAGCTATGGTTCTAAATCTTTTGTAATCCCAGTCTCTGGAATAAGCAGAAGCACCACAAATAATAAGTTTTGGCTTTTCTTGCATTGCTATTGCTTCTACTTTATCCATATCTATTCTACCCGTATCTTTTTCTACACCATAAAATGATGTTTGGTACAACTTACCAGAAAAGTTTACCGGAGATCCATGGGTCAAATGCCCACCATGCGACAAATCGAATCCTAATATTTTGTCACCTGGCGTTAGGCATGCTTGAAATACAGCAGCATTTGCCTGAGAACCAGAATGTGGCTGCACATTAGCGTAATCAACGCCAAATAACTCTTTGGCTCTATTAATAGCTATTTGCTCTACAACATCAACAACTTCACAACCTCCATAATATCTTTTGTTCGGGTAGCCTTCGGCATATTTATTTGTTAGGCAAGAGCCTGTAGCCTCCATCACTTGATCACTAACAAAGTTCTCAGAAGCAATTAACTCTATGCCGTAAACTTGGCGCTCATGTTCTTCTTGAATAAGGTCGAAAATCTGCTTATCTCTTTCCATAGTGGTTCTTTGAAGTAGAATATTTTGATTTATTGATTTGCTTGCAAATATATCGTTATTTTTGTCCAAAATTTAATCAAGATTGCGCAAAATTTAGTCAAGATGATAAAAGCAAATGATCCCAATAGAAAATCGTGGATAATCGTAACTGAAGATTCTGATTTTCCTATTCAAAACATTCCATTTGGTGTTTTCAAAAAAACAGATGGAAACTATTGTGTAGGCTCCAGAATAGGAGATACTGCAATAGATTTGAACCAAATGAATAAACTTGGTTATTTCAAAGAAATTTCTTTAGACATAGATGTTTTCGAACAAAAAAATTTAAACGCCTTTTTAGAGGGCAACAAAACTATATGGAGAGCGGTAAGAGATCGAATTGCGGAGGTTTTTGATCATAACAACCCAATGAAACAAGAACATCAAGATGTCATTTTATGCCCAACATCAGATGTTACAATGATGATGCCTGTAAAAGTCGGTGATTACACTGACTTCTATTCGAGTCGTCAGCACGCGTATAATGTAGGCTGCATGTTTAGAGATCCTGATAATGCCTTGCTCCCTAATTGGTTGCACATCCCGGTAGGTTATCATGGAAGAGCCTCATCCATCATCCTATCGGGAACAGACATTCATCGCCCTAAAGGCCAGCAATTACTTGTAGATGCTAAAGCACCTGTTTATGGACCCTGTAAGCTATTAGATTTTGAATTAGAAATGGCATTTATTACAGGTAAGGGAAAAGAATTGGGTGAAAGCATATCTACCGATGAAGCCGAAGATTATATTTTTGGGATGTGTTTGTTTAACGATTGGTCTGCCAGAGACATTCAAAAATGGGAGTATGTACCTCTTGGACCTTTCTTAGCAAAAAGCTTTGCATCGTCTATCTCTCCTTGGATTGTTACATTAGATGCTTTGGAACCATTTAGAGTTGGCGGTGAAACTCAAGACCCTAAAGTCCTGCCTTACCTAGAATATGAAGGCAATAAAAATATTGACATCAAACTGGAAGTACAAATATCCTCAACAAATTTTGAGGCTCATACTATTTCTAAATCTAACTACAAGTACATGTACTGGAACATGAACCAACAACTTGCTCACCATACCATAAATGGATGTAATATTAACGCAGGAGATATGATGGCGTCGGGAACAATATCTGGTAATTCGCCCGAAGCATACGGATCTATGTTAGAACTTTCTTGGAAAGGTACAAAACCTCTTTCTATGCCTGATAACTCAGAACGAAAGTTCTTACACGACTTCGATACTTTAATCATGAAAGGACACTGTAAGGGTTTAAATTACAGAGTTGGCTTTGGCGAAGTATGCACAAAAATACTTCCTGCAAAATAACACAGAACATAAATTAGGAAACAATAAAAACGAATATTTTAAAAAAAGCTATGAATTACACTTCATGGCTTTTTTGATTGTCGTAAAATAGTTATGTTTATGGAAAGTATATTTTTCGATGCAGCAGCTGGTTATAGAACAAGAAAATAAAGAAATTGTAAATAAGTATAGAGCTCTACTTAGAGCTTGCAACAGCGATGTTACTCGAAGTGATAAACGCTTGATTCGAAAAGCATTTAACTTATCGGTTAGAGCGCATAAGGATATGAGACGCAAAAGTGGCGAACCCTATATTTATCATCCTATTGCTGTTGCTCATATTGTTGCAAAAGATATTGGTCTTGGCGCAACATCTATAGTGTGTGCATTACTTCACGATGTAGTAGAAGACACCGAATACACCCTTGATGATATAGAAAAAATGTTTAACGCTAAGGTTAGACAAATTATTGATGGGCTTACAAAAATAGACGTTTTTGAGGAACAAGACATCTCTGTACAAGCAGAGAACTTTCGGAAAATGCTTCTTACATTATCTGATGATGTGAGAGTAATTTTAATAAAACTAGCCGACCGACTTCACAACATGCAAACTCTAGATTCTATGCCTAGGTATAAGCAGCAAAAAATTGGGTCAGAAACACTATACATCTATGCACCATTAGCACATCGCTTAGGTTTATATAGCATCAAAACTGAGCTAGAAGACCTGGGTTTGAAATATACAGAACCAGAAACTTACAGAGAAATTGCTCATAAGCTTAATGAAACCAAAACTTCAAGAGTTCAGTACATTCAACGCTTTACCAAACCACTAAAAGCAAGTCTTAAAGAAAACAAATTACTATTTTCAGTTAAGGGAAGACCTAAGTCCATTTTTTCAATTCGAAAAAAAATGAAGAGCCAAGGTGTAACTTTTGACCAAGTATACGACAAGTTTGCAATCCGAGTTATATTAGACTCAAACATAAATAATGAAAAATCTGACTGTTGGAAGGCCTACTCATTAATTACCGATCACTATAAACCTAACCCTGACAGACTTCGTGACTGGATATCTACTCCTAAAGCCAATGGATATGAATCTTTACACACCACTGTTATGGGACCTGGTGGTAAATGGGTAGAGGTTCAGATTAGAACGCAGCGTATGGATGATGTGGCTGAAAAAGGTTATGCAGCACACTGGAAATATAAACAAGAAGGAAAAACCAAAGAAGGAAATCTTGAAGATTGGATTAACCAAATTCGAGAGTTACTTGAAAATCCTGAATCTAATGCAGTAGATTTTTTAGATGAATTTAAACTCAATTTATTTTCTAAAGAAATTTTTGTTTTTACTCCTAACGGAGAGTTGAAAACACTACCTAAAGGAGCTTCGGCACTAGATTTTGCTTTTGAAATTCACACACAACTAGGGGCCAACTGCTTAGGTTGTAAAGTAAACGGAAAACTAGTTCCACTAAGTCATACTCTCAAAAGTGGCGATCAGGTTGAAGTGATCAGCTCAAAAAAACAAAAACCAAAAAAGGCATGGCTAAGCTTTGTGATTACAGCGAAAGCAAAAAACAAAATAAAAAACGCACTTAAAGAAGAGAAAAAACGTATAGCTGCAGAAGGGAAAGAAATTCTTGAAAGAAAATTAAAACATATAAAACTCAACTTTAACGATAATACCATCAGTGAGTTATTAAATTATTTTAAGTATAAAACCAGCTTAGACTTATTTTACGACGTAGGTATTGGCGTATTTAACAACTCAATGATTAAAGATTTTGCTAGCAATAGAAATAGTTGGTATCAAATGCTCAAAAATAAAATCTATCGAAAAAGCTCAAAATCAGTTGAATCCCCTGTTGAGCAAGGTAAATACGATACTTTAGTTTTTGGCCCAACAGAAGAAAAGTTAAACTACACCTACTCTAAGTGCTGTCGTCCAATTACAGGCGATCATGTTTTTGGATTTACAACAATAAAAGAGGGTATTAAAATTCATCGATTCGATTGCCCCAATGCCATAAGGCTTCAATCTAACTTTGCTTACAGAATTTTAAATGCAAAATGGATTGATTCTAGTAATAAACAATCTATGGCACTATTAAACATTAAAGGGTTTGACCGAGTAGGACTTGTAAATGAAGTAACGCAACTACTATCTAATAACTTAAAAGTAAATATTCAATCTATAAACATTAGTAGCTTAGATGGTGTTTTCGATGGTTTAATTACTTTAGTTATAGATGACATAAATAGCCTTAATAAAGTAATTAATAAAATCAAGAAAATTAACGGTATTACGTCCGTTACAAGAAAATTTAAAAGTAGTTAAATAATCGTCTGTATAAAAATTAATTATTAGTTTTACGGCTTTATTTTTGACTCCTAGATTCTCAAATGAGCAAAAAAATACAAGAACAAGTAAAGCAGGTATTTACAACTTACCTTGAACAAAACGGGCAACGTAAAACGCCTGAGCGCTTTGCCATACTCAAAGAAATTTATAACTACAACGATCATTTTGACATAGAAACACTTTATATCAAAATGAAAAATCAAAATTACAGAGTGAGTAGAGCGACTCTTTATAATACTATAGAGCTTCTACTTGATTGTAATTTAGTTAGAAAACATCAATTTGGGGAAAATCAAGCTCAATATGAAAAAAGCTTCAGCAACAAACAACACGATCACCTTATATGTACTGAGTGCAAAAAGGTAATTGAGTTTTGTGATCCTCGTATTCAAAATATCACGAGTTCTGTTGAAGAATTACTAGGATTTAAAGTTATGCATCATGCATTAAATATGTACGGTACTTGTAAAGAATGTACTGCAAAATAAAATTCAACACAAAGTAAAAAAAAATGGCAGTTGATGTTCTTTTAGGTCTTCAATGGGGAGACGAAGGAAAAGGTAAAATAGTTGATGTCTTAACATCAAATTATGATATAATAGCAAGGTTTCAAGGAGGACCTAACGCAGGTCACACACTAGAGTTTGATGGTATCAAACATGTGCTTCACACCATACCATCTGGCATTTTTCATCCTACGGCTATAAATGTTATTGGTAATGGTGTAGTAATAGATCCTATTATATTTAAAAAAGAACTTGAAGGTCTTGAGAAACTGAATGTTAAATTTGACAATAAACTTTTAATATCTCGAAAAGCTCACCTTATACTTCCATCACACAAGATGCTGGATGCTGCTTCAGAACAAGCAAAAGGAAAAGCTAAAATTGGATCAACACTCAAAGGGATAGGTCCAACTTATATGGATAAAACGGGACGCAACGGACTTAGAGTTGGAGATATAGAACTTCCTGACTTCAAAAAACGTTACAACCAACTTGTTACGAAACATAAACAACTACTCAATCACTTTGATTTCGATTACAACATTGAAGCTATGGAAACAGAGTGGTTTGAAGCAATTGAACGTTTAAAAAAAATCACATTTATAGATAGTGAACATTATTTGGCTAGTGCTCGCAAAGAGGGTAAAAAGGTTCTTGCCGAGGGTGCGCAAGGTTCATTATTAGATATTGATTTTGGAACATACCCATTTGTAACATCATCTAATACTGTTGCGGCAGGAGCTTGCACAGGATTAGGAATTGCACCAAACAGAATAGGCGACGTATTTGGTATATTTAAAGCATACTTGACTAGAGTGGGTAGCGGACCTTTTCCAACCGAACTATTCGATGAAACTGGTGCAGCTATTCAAAAGGCCGGTAATGAGTTTGGGGCCACTACAGGTAGACCAAGACGGTGTGGTTGGATAGACCTTCCCGCTCTTAAGTATGCCATAAACGTAAATGGTGTTACACAATTAATGATGATGAAGGCTGATGTCCTTAGTGCTTTTCCAACAATAAAAGTGTGTACTCATTATAAATATAATGGTGAAATTATCGACTACCTACCTTACAACATTGAAGGGGACAAGATAGAGCCAATTTACAAAGAGTTTCCTTGCTGGAAAGAAGACTTAACTGGAAAAACTAAAATGTCTGAGCTTCCTGAAGAACTTATTAGCTACATTGAGTATTTGGAAAAAGAGCTTGAAACACCTATATCTATTGTATCGGTAGGTCCAGATAGAACTCAAACCATTCATAAATCATAATTTAATTGAGTCCCTTTATGGGACTTTTTTATGCAAAGTACTTTTAAACTTATATTATCTATTTTATTTCTTAGTGCTCAGAGTTTTGGGCAATCTCCTGTAGAAATTTTGAATACTGAAACTATTTCCTTTAATAAAAAATTAAGCTCTGATAGGCAAATTTTAAAAGGAAATGTAAAGGTAAAGCACGATGATAGACGCCTTTCCTGTGATAGTGCCTATTTTTATGCAAACAAAAATGTAATTGAAACATTTGGCAACGTTCACTTATGGGAAGGTGACAGCTTAAATCTAAGGGGCAACTATTTGAAATATGATGGTAATAATAAAGTCGCATTAATAACCAAAAATGTAGTTTTTGAACACAAGGACATGTCTCTAAATACCGAAGAACTTAACTACGACTTTAATTCTAATAAAGGTTTTTTTAATCAGTATGCATGTATAGAATCAAAAGATAAAACTTTAGAGAGTAACGTGGGTATCTACTTCAGCAATCTTGAAAAATTTGATTTTTTTGATCGTGTTGTAGTGACTAGCACTTCGGAGATACTTATGGCTGACACTTTATACTACTGGATAAATGAAGAATATGCTCAATTCCAATCAAAAGGTATTATAAAAAATGATTCTTATGTAATAGAGGCTAATTATGGTTGGATGGATCAAAAAGAAGAAACTGCATTTCTGAATTCAGACGTTATTATTACAAATCAAAACAACCAATCTAGCTTAATGGCAGACACCTGTTATTTGTTCGACCAATTTAATTCTAGCTCCTCTTTTGGCAACATACTTCTTAGCGTACCACAAAATAATGACACTTTATATTTTGAAGCAGATACCATAACACAAATACTTAATCAGGGTGTAATTGCACAACCTAATGTTCGATTTACAAGCAATTCATTTTCTGGAAAAAGTGACTCACTCTACTATAACATTGACCTAGGATTGTTGTACTTAGAAAAAAATCCTGCCTTGTGGGTTGGAGAGTTTCAGATTACATCTGACAGCATATCACTTCTTATAGATAGTAATCAAATTCAAAAAGGCTACTTATATAAAAATGCTTTTATATGCTCTAAAGTAGATTCGCTTTTCTACAATCAAATTAGTGGTGTTAATATGTACGCTCATTTTATAAACTCAGTAATAAATAGTATTGACGTAAAAGGTAATGGGCAAAGTATATACACAGTAAATGATGAAGATAACAATACCATACAAGGGTTAAACAAAATTATCTGTAGTGATATGCATATTCTTCTTAAAGAAAATGCCATTGAGTCCATTTCTTTCTATACAAAACCGGACGCTCATTTAATCCCTGCTGATAAAGTACAAAACGATGAGAGAGTACTTAAAGGGTTTACATGGCTAGATAAAATTAATATTCTCGATCGATTACAATCAAAAATTATATCAAAATAATAGTCCTTATTATTATTTTTACTTTCTTTACAGCGCCAAATTGATTGGCACAATTATTTCTTGTGAGAACAATAATAATAATTAAATGCTTTGAAGTATCTGAATTTTTAGTAAATTCACGCTTTCAAAGAGATGAAAAACAAAAGAAACTAATTTCAAAACAGGTATGAAAAAGATTATTCTTTCACTTGCAGCAGTAATGACTTTTGCATTAACTTCTGACGCTCAAACTCGTAAAGGTACTGTATTGTTAGGTGCAGGAAGCGAATTTTCTGAGCAAAACATTAACACTTTAGCAATTACTCCAAAAGTTGGATACTTTGTACAAGACGGTATTGCTATCGGTGCATTAATTAACTTTCAAAATCACAACAGAGATGCTGACATCGAACTTAACGATAATGTAGCTGAAATAGGAGTGTTTGGAAGATACTATGTGTCAAACAACTTATTTACTGAAATTTCTTTGAGTAGCCATACTGCTAACTCTGAAAACTATGTACCAGTAAGACAGTTGGCGCAACAATGGGTAATTCCTACTACAAACGAAACTGTATTACCAGGTGCTGCTGGTGGTGTTCCACAATTTGACGCAGAAGGTAATCCTATCATAATAGAATACTCTACGGGTGAAGATGGTATTCCAGATATTAACGAGGTTGTTGAAGATGCACAAAATTCTTTGAAGTTCAATCTTGGTCTTGGATATACAATCGTTTGGAGAGAGCACTTTGCTATAGAGCCATTTATGAATCTTACTTTCATGAACGGTACTGAAAAAGAATACAACGCAGCTAATCGTTATATTCAAAATACAGATGTTAAAGGAACTGACTTTAACCTTGGTGTTAACTTCAGCTTATTCTTCTAAAAAATAAGTTTATACATAAAAAAAAGCTGACCCGTGGGTCAGCTTTTTTTTTATTTGAGAAGCTGTTATAAATATCTCTTATGCCAAGACTCACTAATAGGCTTGATCCATTGCTTAGAGAGGTCTCCTTTTTGATAGATCATATTATTAAAAACCTTTGTATTAGAATCGATTTTGTGTGAAGCAATGGCTTCTTTAAAGTCTTGAATAGAGAGCACCTTAACTGAGCTATCACAAACAGCGATAGCAAATCGGTCGAAAAAATTAAGTGCCAAATCATTACCAACAGACTTAAATATTCCAGTCAATGAGTCTATTGAGCAACCTGAGGCTTCTTGCTGACTTTCATCTGCAGCGACAATAACAAAACAATCATGCCTTATATCAAATGAAGCTTTAATACCAGATCCGTGTGAAGCCCAATCGTTCAAAAATTTAGATAGTTTTTTCGATATATACTTTTTTTCGAGCTCTGTTATAAGTCGATGCGACTGGAAAATCCATAATCTAGAAGAATCAGGAAGTTCATCAAATGATATTCGCATAACTATAACTCGTTTGCAGTTGCAATCATTTCGGCTAAATCTAGCACCTCCACCTGTTCCTGTTCTTTATTTTTAACACCATCAGTCATCATGGTATTACAAAAAGGACAACCTGTAGCTATTAAATCTGCTTGCGTACCAAGAGCCTCTTCAGTTCGTTCAATATTAATGTCTTTTTGGCCTTTTTCTGGTTCCTTAAACATTTGAGCTCCACCAGCGCCACAGCAGAGTCCTTTAGTTTTACAACGCTTCATCTCTACTAACTCTGCGTCTAATTTTTCAATCAATGCTCTAGGCGCTTCATAAACCTCATTTGCCCTTCCTAAATAACATGGGTCATGGAACGTGATTTTTTTCCCTTTAAAGGCTCCGCCTTCTATAGTTAATCGACCTTCATCTAATAACGATTGAAGTAATTGCGTATGATGGATCACTTCATACTTACCCCCTAACTCAGGATACTCATTCTTGAGTGTATTAAAACAATGAGGACAAGTAGTAACAATTCTTTTTACCTCATAGGCATTCATTACCTCTATATTAGCCATGGCTTGCATTTGAAATAAAAATTCGTTGCCGGCCCTTTTGGCTGGATCTCCACTACAAGATTCCTCTGATCCTAAAACTGCAAATTTATAATCTATATGATTTAATATCTTAACGAAAGCTTTGGTAATTTTCTTAGCTCTATCATCAAAACTTCCAGCGCATCCAACCCAAAACAGCACATTAGGTGCTTCTCCTTGAGCCATCATTTGGGCCATTGTAGGTACTTTTATTTGCATCTTATTTTCCATTTTTAAGCTTCATCTTTCCAATTTAATCTATCAGCAGCAGGAAACTGCCAAGGAGCTCCATTATTTTCTATATTGCTAAACACCGTATTTAACTCTGTTGGTGCGGCAGATTCTTCCATTACTAAATACCTTCTCATGTCAACAATAATAGACAACGGGTCGATGTTTATCGGACATGATTCCGTACATGCATTACATGATGTACAAGCCCATAACTCCTCTCTTGTGATATAGTCATCTAATAAGAATTTTCCGTCATCCACCTGAGCTACACCTTGATCAAGCTGAGCACCATATTCTTCTAATCGGTCTCTGGTAGCCATCATTATTTTTCTGGGAGAAAGTAATTTACCCGTTTGATTTGCGGGGCACTCTGAGGTACAACGCCCACACTCAGTACAAGAGTATGCATTCATCAACTGCACCCAGTTTAAATCATTCACATCTTTAGCACCAAATCTTTGTGGGTCTTCTTCCTGATCGCATTCTGGCTGGGAAAATGGATCTGTATTAGGGTCCATCATCATTTCAACTTCTTTCTTTACGGAAGCCATATTGCTAAGCTTTCCTTTGGCTTCTATATTTGAATAATAGGTGTTTGGAAAAGCCAATATAATATGGAAATGCTTAGAGTACGGGAGATAATTCATAAAGGCTAAAATTCCTAAAATATGAACCCACCAGAATACTCTCTCAATGATCACTAAACGATCAATATTTAACCCTTCAAAAAGTGGAACTAAATAAGAGCTTACTGGGAATGAACCAGCACTTACATAATACTCAGCTCCTAAGTTTTGCAATTGTAAATCTGCTGCTTGCATTAATAAAAAAGCAGACATTAGAAGGACTTCAAAAAGTAAAATTAGATTAGCATCTGTTGTAGGCCAACCGTCCATCTCCTTCATAATAAATCTTTTGATTTGAATGATATTCCTTCGAATTAGGAACACAACACAAGCCACCAAAACCAACAATGCTAAAACTTCAAAAGAACCAATTAACACATTATATAATGAGCCCAAAAAAGCAAAAACTCTGTGAGTACCAAAAATACCATCAATAAGTATTTCCAAAACTTCTATATTGATAATTACAAATCCTGCATATACAATAAAATGTAAAAAACCAGCAATAGGCCGTACCGACATCTTCGATTGGCCAAGGGCTACTCGAATCATTGTTATCCAGCGGTCAGAAGATCGATCTGTTCGATCTATATTTCTACCAATCAATATATTCCTTCTTATTTTAGTTATATTCCTAGAAAAGAAGAATCCTGCAACACCAACACACAATACGAAAATAATATTACTTAGTCCCATGACTCGAAGTTTAGTTTATAGTATCAACAGGGATGTGTTTTTTACCAAATAACGAAAAATGAACATAACGCTTAGGATTTTCCCTCATATCTTGCAGTAATTTTTCTAATTCTGCCATAGATTTATCCATTTTAATATACAGGCTCTCGTCATTAGCGAGTTTACCAAGACTTCCTTTGCCAGCTTTAAAATCCAATAACACATCATTAACATTGCTTAGAGTAGCGTCAAAACTTAATATAGTAGAGTCTATATTACTTTGGGCTAGGTCTTCACTAAACATGGAGAAGTTAGAAATGATAGTATTGAAGTTCTCTTTCTGTTTACTGAGATTTTTGGCAAGTGTATCAAGACTAACAACAGTATTTGTTAAACTCTGCTCATTGGCGTTTATGAGGTCTGTAGCTTTATCAGACAACTCAGTTATTGACTCTAAAGTAGTTTCTAGTATATTCATTAACTTTTCAGTACCTGCCTTTATAGGAACAAATTGCTTAGTAAGCTGCTCTGTTAAAGATATTTGTATTTCACCTTCTATTGTATCACCGCTTACAGCATATTGATTACTTGTCCCTAAAACCAATTGAAGGCCTTTAGCACCCATAATATCCATATCGTAAATCTTTGCCTTTGAGTCTTTAGATATATCAATGGGTTTAGAGATATGAAAACCAACTAACAACTGCCCATTGTAGGCATCACTTAAGTCGATACTTGTAACTTGACCGATTTTATAGCCATTCACTGTAACTGGTTGTCCAATATCTAAGCCATGTACATTGTCATAAAATGCAAAAAAATCTTGCTTTTTACCAAAAACATTCTTGCCTTTCAAGAACTGAAAGCCCCATATGAAAGCAACAATTGTAATAATTGCTGTTAGGCCAATAACTAATTCCTTACTATATCTCATCGATAAATATTATAAACTCAAAAATACAATTATTTAAGGAGTTCAATGACTTTATGTAGTTCAAGTCTTTCTTCTTTGTGAATCCCAACAATAAAACAATCTTTAAAGCCTTGTTTGATGAGCTCGTTTTTGTAAAACATCACTTCCTCCATATTCATAAATTGACCACTAAAACACCTGTAAACACCATTACGTTCGATAACGATAGGACTTGGCACACCAATTAATTGTTCTGGTTTAACGGCTGAGTTTGAACTGAATAATTGTACACTTAAATAGGTTTCTAGTGACTCGTTATCTGACTCTATGTCTTCTATATTTTCATTTGAACTTTCTAAAAGAACAGACAAGTCTTTGACGTCTTTAACCACACCTTCTTGTTCTTCTTTATACGCTTTAAATGCTCGGTATATAGCCGATGCCATGTACGTTTGACCTTGTTCAGAGTTTAAAAAATCTTCTTCCTGTGGATTGGTCAAAAAACCTAGCTCCACAAGTACTGAAGGCATTGCCACTCTACTAGTTACATACAAAGGCTCTCGTTTAACGCCTCGATCTCTCCGATTTACACGTTCTCGAAATTGCGTTTGAATCTTTTCTGCCAGCGAAAGGCTATTTCTTTCAAACATTTTTTGATAAAGCGAAACCTCTATTTGATACTCTGGGCTATGAATATCAAAATTACCATAGTTTAATCGATCTTGCTCTGTCTCTATGACTGGATTCTCTTTAATAGCTATTCTAGAATGTTTACCATGATTCATTCCAACTACAAAAGAAGAGCAACCATTGGCTTGAGAACTCGTAAATGCATCGCAGTGAATAGATATGAACAAATCGGCATTTTCATTATTCGCTAATGCTGTTCGCTCATATAATTCTGGAAATTTATCAGATGTACGTGTATATATTACCTCAACATCAGGGATATTATCTTCAATATATTTACCCACCATTAATGAGACCGCAAGTGCGATATCTTTCTCTTGAGTTGCATATCTCCCTGTACCTAAATTACCTGGATCTCTACCACCATGACCAGGATCTATAATAACTTTCTTGACAACAACATCATCTATATCACTCATTAAGTATGAACACACAGGGAGTGAATACATGATAAGAAATATAGCGAGTATTCGTTTCAGCACAAGAAGCTTTTTTTGATTAGTTTTGCAAATATTAATGTTACAAAAATAAAAAGAAAATTCACTTTTGTTAACAAAGACCTTACAGAGATTTATATTCACAACTATACTCTACTTAATAAGCAGTGTGTCTTTGTATTGTCAAGACAGTTTAGAGGTAGACTCTTCTTCAAATAACAGCTTTATTAATTCTGAGGTACACTACTTTGCAACAGACTCTACTATCGTGTTATTGAATCAAAAAAAGGTGTTGTTGTATCACGAAGCAGAAGTAAACTATGAAAATATTGAACTTCGTGCTGAACACATTATTTTAGATTGGAACGAGAATACTGTATATGCAACAGGCATAAAAGATAGTCTAGGTCAAATTCTGGGAAGTCCTATTTTTAAAGAAGGAGATAAAACGTATTACTGTGAAACAATCCTTTATAACTTCAACAGCAAGAAAGGTAAAATTAAGGGAATGAAAACTCAGGATGGAGATGGGTATATTCATGGAAATGAGCTCAAAAAGCAAGCAGACAATAGTATGTTTATTCAAAAAAGTAAGTACACAACTTGTTCTGCTGACGAACCTCACTTTTACATTGGAGCCAACAAACTAAAGATAATACCCGGAAATAAAATTATAACAGGTCCTGCAAATCTTGTCGTAAAGAACATTCCTAGTCCGCTATTTATTCCTTTTGGCCTCTTTCCTATTCAGGACAAACAAAGTTCTGGTCTTCTTATCCCAAGTTATGGTTATTCTGAAAATAGAGGTTATAACTTGAGAAATGGAGGTTGGTATTTTGCTATTAATGACTATATAGATGTGGCTATAAGGGGCGATATATACACTCTAGGCTCTTGGAAACTAAAAGCACAAAGCACCTACAAAAAAAGATACGCTTATGATGGTAACTTTAGCCTAAGTTTTGCCAAAAATATAACTGGAGAAACTGGAAGTGTTGATTATCAAGAACAACAAGATTTTTATATCAAATGGAATCACTCACAATCAGCAAAAGCACATCCTAATCGAAGGTTTACAGCTAACGTTAATGCAGGTTCCAGCCAATACAACAAGTACAATCAGACAAACAGTAATGAGTACTTAAAAAACACTATGGTTTCAACTATTAATTACTCTCAATCGTGGCCTGGTAAACCATATCATCTAGATGTAAACTTAAAACATGATCAGAATACAAGTACAAACTCAATTAATTTAGAACTACCTAGAGTTTCATTTGGGGTTAATCGATTTTACCCCTTTGTGCGAAAAATAAGCAGTGGAAAAAAGAAATGGTACGAAACAATATCGATGAGTTATTCTGGAGATGCCAAAAACCAAATAAGAACAATTGACAGCCTTTTGTTTACAAAAGAATCCTTAAATGACTTCAAATATGGAGTTAGGCACAGTATTCCAATAAGTAGTTCTTTTAAGATTTTAAAGTACTTTAATGTAAATCCAAGTATTAAATACACTGAACGATGGTATTTTAATCGTATTGAAAAACAATGGGATTCTGAAATTAGTCAAGCAGTTAGCGATACTGTTGTTGGGATGCGCGCAGTAAGAGATTTTAGCACAAGCATGAATTTTGACACAAAACTCTATGGGATGTATCAATTTAATCACAAAAAAATTAAAGCTTTAAGACATGTTCTTAGTCCGAGTCTTAGTTTTTCGTACAGACCAGATTTTACAAATGAAAAATGGGGTTATTACGACTGGTCTATTGCCGACTCTACAGGGAATAGCAATGACATTTACTCTTACTATAGCGATGGTATTTATGGCACAGCACCGCTAGGTAAATCAGGAAGTGTAGGCATTAATATCAACAACAATCTGGAGCTTAAAATTCTATCTAGCAAAGATTCTATCCCTAAGGAAAAGAAAATAATTATTTTTAAACGTCTAAATATAGGAACCAATTATAATCTGCAAGCAGACTCTTTTAATCTTTCCGATATAAATATTAACGGGAGTTCTGAATTACTCCCTAAACTTAACATAAAGTTCAATGCCAGATATAGCCCTTACCAAATAAATCAAGAAGGGGCTCGAATTAATAATTATGTTTGGAATGAAAAATTTGCTCTTGGACGACTGACCTATTTTAATATTTCTCTTAATTGGAAATTAAATAGTTCTGAGGCAAACAATAGCAAAGAAAAACCTCAAGGAACTAGTGATGAACAATGGGCTATGGTTAATGATTTTCAAGAAGATTATGTAGATTTTAATATTCCCTGGAATATTGGATTTGACTATAAATACACTTTAAATAAACCTAGCTTAGAACAAGTAGTTAAACAAACACTCAACTTCAACGGCGATGTGAATCTAACTGAAAAATGGAAAATTGGATTTAGGTCTGGCTACGATTTTGATAACAAAGAAATTGCATATACATCGATAGATTTATACAGAGACCTTCATTGCTGGGAAATGCGATTCAATTGGATCCCATATGGATTCCATCAAAGCTTTAATTTCAGTCTTAATGTCAAGTCATCTATACTACAAGATCTAAAATTGAACAAGAGAAAAAGTTATTACGATTTTTAAACTTCTCCTCCAAAGCAAATTATTCTCCTTACTTTTGCTCTAGGAACTTTTTCATGAAGAAAACTATTGCCATACTCCGTGGAGGTAACTCCTTAGAAAAAACCATTTCTTTAAAAAGTGCAGATGTCGTCTATAAATGCCTAAACAAAGATAAGTACAATGCATATTTGGTAGATATTGAGTCAGACAACTGGCACATTACTATTAATGGCGATAATTACAACATTAATAAAAATGATTTTAGTGCTACAATTAACAACACTAAAATATCTTTTGACGGTGTTTTTATGGCTATACATGGTAGTCCGGGTGAAGATGGTATTCTACAAGGGTATTTCGATATGCTCAAAATTCCCTACAATTGCTCTGGCGTTTTTGAATCTTCTCTGACATTCAATAAAGCTATGTGCAACAGATTGTTGAAGGAATGTGATGTAAAAACTGCCGACGCTATCATTCTAACTAAAAATGAACACTATAATATAAATCAAATAGAATCAAAACTTGGATTACCATGTATTGTAAAACCTAACAGAGCAGGTTCAAGTTATGGTATTTCCAAAGTTACCCAATCTCATGAATGGAAACATGCCATTAATGTGGCCTTTAAGCACGACAATGATATTATTGTTGAATCTTTTATAAATGGTACTGAAGTGACTTGCGGTGTAATTAGGGTCGATGATCATTTATTAGCACTTCCTTTAACAGAAATTGTAAGTACTAACGACTTTTTTGATTTCGAAGCAAAATATCATGGCAAAGCAGAAGAGATAACTCCAGCACGAATTAATGAAAATCTCACAAAGCAAATTCAAAAAGAAACCAAAAGAATTTATGAGCTTCTTCATTTAAAAGGCATGGTTCGGGTTGACTATATTATTGAAGATGACACCCCTTTTTTGATCGAAATAAATACTGTACCTGGACTTTCAGAAGAAAGTATCATTCCCAAACAAGCAAGAGCTCTAGGGATATCTTTAGAAGAATTATTTAATCTATCTCTTGAACAGATGTTTCGTGATGATTAAACCTCAAAGCACTCATAAAAGACCTGTTTTTTCTGCAAAAGAATATGCTGATGCAATAATTTCTGGAGACAGATCGATGCTTGGCCGAGCTATTACTCTTATAGAGAGTACTCGAAAAGATCATAGGGTCTTGGCGCAACAAATTTTAGAGTTTTGTATGCCTCATTCGGGCAACTCTGTCCGCATTGGAATAACCGGAGTGCCTGGAGTAGGCAAAAGCACTTTTATTGAGAGTTTCGGACAGTATGTGTGTATGCAAAACAAAAAATTAGCAGTTCTTGCAATAGATCCAAGTAGCGAAGAAGGACTAGGAAGTATTTTAGGTGATAAGACACGCATGGAAATGTTAAGCAGATCTGAGCATGCATTTATTCGTCCTTCGCCAACAGCAGGATCTTTAGGTGGGGTTGCCAAGAAAACAAGAGAAAGTATTTTACTTTGTGAAGCTGCAGGCTATGAAGTGATTTTAATTGAAACTGTGGGTGTAGGACAATCAGAAACAGCTGTTCACTCTATGGTAGATTTCTTCCTTTTATTAATGTTAGCTGGAGCAGGAGACGACTTGCAAGGGATAAAGCGCGGTATTATGGAAATGGCAGACGCAATTGCTATTACTAAAGCTGATGGAGATAATATTCAAAAAAGTACAACTGCCGTTGGAGATTACAAAAGTGCCATACATTTATTTCCACCAAAAAACAATGGCTGGATTCCAAAAGTAACCAGTTGCTCTTCCATAGAAAATCAAGGAATTGATAAAATATGGAGTATTATAGAAAGTTATAAGAATCATTGCATCGTTAATAAACACTTTTTCGAGAAAAGGAAAGAACAAGCTCAATATTGGCTCAACGAGAGTATACAAGATGAACTTTCTCAGCTATTTTATTCGAATCCTAAAATTCAAAAAGAATTAAAAAATTTAACGAAAGATGTAATACAAGGGAAAACTAGCCCTTTTTTAGCGTCTAACAAACTTATAGACTTATTTAAAAAATCATGACAACGCCTAATCAGCTGATAGAAGTATTAGACATTGCTCTAGCGGGATACAGTAAACACAATGAAAAATTTGTGATATCCATTTATATAAAAGAGATTGAAGTTCTTCAGATAATTAATAAAAATATGGCTGAGGAATCTCGTTCTGAAGAAGGTGAATTTGGCTTATCACTATCCATATGTTTTGACCCTGACGATGATGCTGAAATTTTAAATAGATTTACACACTCTCACTTTAAATTTGATTCTGTTGCCTCAAAACACAACGACGAGCAATTAGTATACTTCTTTCATCCACTTGCTGATAACTCGGAAAAAGCTGCTAAAACAGTAATGAAATTACTTCAAAAAGTTTTTTTAATTAAAACGAGTCAGCACCTAAGGTTTGAAATTTTTGAAGTAGACTAATGAAACATCATCTGTTCTACCGTATGAATAAGACTATGAATAACTTTAATGTGTATTTCTTGAGCTCTATCGGCATATTCCGTGTGAGGTGCACGAATTTCAACATCAGCATACTGAGCTAGATGCCCTCCTGTTTTGCCGGTAAGTGCTATCACTTGCAACCCTTTTTCTTTGGCTACCTTTACAGCCTGAATTATATTTTTCGAATTTCCGCTAGTGCTAATAGCCACCAATACATCGCCTTCCAAACCCACCCCTTCTATAAATCTAGAAAATACAGCCTCAGCACCATAATCATTTATAACACAAGACATGTATGAAGGATCTGAAATTGATATAGCAGGAAGAGCGGCTCTGTGGTCACGGAACCTACCTGACAACTCTTCTGCCAAATGCATGGCGTCACACATAGAACCACCATTACCACAGCTGATAAGTTTGTTTTTTGCCTTAAAGGCGTCTACCATAATCTTTGCTGCCTTTTCTATGGCAGAAAAATTGTTTTCGTCTGCAATAAATTCTGCAAGTACTTTTTGTGCTTCAATAAACTCTTGTTGCGCCTTTGTCATTTATTTCTTGTATTGAGCTAAGCCTCTTTCTAACCAATCTTTAAACAAATCTACTGAACCATAATCTTGGTAATTCGCATTTTCAACCAAAGGATTTTCATTACGATCAAGCATCACATAATATGGCTGTGAATTAGTGCCATATGTATTGGCCTGAAGCACCATCCATTTATCTCCTACTGTACGAACTTTCTTAGCTTTTCCTGCTAAAGTAGTTTCATATTGTTGATCTTCTGGAAGTTTTTCTCTTAAATCTACATAAAGAGAAATCAAGACTACATCATTCTTTAACATAGATTTTATCTGAGGATCAGACCACACGTCTTGCTCCATCTTTCTACAATTCACACAGGCCTTTCCTGTAAAGTCTAGCATTACTGGCTTATTGACTGTTTTGGCATATGCCACTCCTTCATCATAATCGTGAAATACCATAAGTCCCTGAGGGCCTAAATGCTGTCCATCTTCTTTATGCTGTTGAACACCTCCTAAGGTATATCCTACGCCGTGTGGCGATTCACTATATTCTAATGGTGGAGGGAATGCGCTTATAAGCTTTAGTGGGGCACCCCATAAACCTGGAATCATATATATTGTAAAAGCTCCTGTTACCACAGCCAAAAACAACCGCGTTACAGATATATAAGGTAAATCGCTATCGTGAGAGAACTTTAATTTCCCTAATAAATACAAGGTTAATAATCCGAATACAATAATCCATATAGCGATAAATATTTCTCTTTCGAGAATATGTAATTCTAGAACTAAATCCGCATTTGATAAAAACTTAAATGCTAGAGCAAGTTCCAAAAACCCTAAAACAACTTTAACAGAGTTTAGCCAACCTCCAGACTTAGGTAATGAATTTAACCAACCAGGGAAAGCAGCAAATAAAGCAAAAGGAAGTGCTATAGCTAATGAAAAGCCTAACATCCCGATTATAGGCCCAAAATACGAACCTCCGGCGGCAGCTTCTACCAACAATGTGCCAACTATGGGTCCAGTACAAGAAAATGAAACCAAAGCTAAGGTAAAGGCCATAAAAAATATGCCGATCATTCCTCCTTTATCAGATGCGCTGTCTGCCTTATTTATCCAAGAACTTGGTAAGGTTAACTCAAATGCACCTAAAAAGGATGCTGCGAAAATTAATAGTAATAAAAAGAACGCTAAATTAAAATAAACATTCGTAGCCATATTGTTAAGTGCATCAGCACCAAAAACAGCGGATACAAATACTCCTAAAATAACATATATACCAATGATAGATAATCCGTAAATAATAGCATTTCTAATACCTGAAGCTTTAGTCTTAGATTGCTTGGTAAAGAAACTAACGGTCATAGGAATCATAGGAAACACACAAGGAGTGAGTAGCGCTACAAATCCACTTAAAAAAGCAATGATAAAAATACTCCAAGCACCTTCGGTATTAGCCATAGGTTCTTTAGGGCTTGATATGGAAGACCCCTTTGAAATGGATGATGAGGAGGCTGGTAAATCTAATTCTATGTCTATCCATTCAGGTGGTAAACACATCACGTCATTACATACCATAAACTGTAGCTCTCCCTTAAGTTTCGATGACTTATCAGTTAATAAATTAAGGCGTTGAACAAATACTGCTTCCTTATCAAAATACTTTAATACAGACTCAAAATTCTTATCAAACTCTTCTTTTGGATCACCTTCTATGACAGGGCCTTCTGTAGTGTAAGCTAGATCTTCAAAAAATGTAAATGATGTTGGGATGGGTCCTTCACCAGCATTCTGTGAATACAAGTGCCAACCTTCTTCAATGGTGGCAGTCATGACAATATCAACTTGCCCTGCATCAATTGCTTTTACTTCAAAATTCCATTGTACTGGATCTTCTATTTGTGACCAAGCAGTGTTTGTAATAAACAGTGCTATAAAGAAACTTAGTAGGTATCTCATTCTAATTCTTATTAAATAAATCAAGTTTTGCTGTTAAAATGCAAATTGTATACCGCATGCTACACAGATGTAAAATAACTATTTTAGAAGGTAAAACCCAACCATTTTAGTTGAGTTTTAGCTGAGCAAGGTAAACTTTTTGAGACTTCTCTACAAGTTTATATCTTTCATCTATCCTATGCCCTATTATCCACACAATATCATTACCAGAGCATAGCAGCCATGTTTGTTCTTTTTCTATAAGGCTCATCTTTTTATCAATAAAAAAATCACTAACCTTCTTTTTACCTTTCATACCCAAAGGAATAAAAACATCCCCTTTTTGCCATTTTCTTAGTGTTAGAGGAAAAACCAATTTATCATAGTCTAAGGCAGCTACCAATGGATTGGAGCTTATAGTAAATTCTACATTAAGCTCTATTTTAAATAAAAGTTTTATTGGTTTAATTAATTGAGACAGCGTGTCACCGATTGCATAAACATCATTAGATGAGCTTGTTATAGGAGAAAGTATAAGCTCATTTCTATTCTTCAACAATTGATGACTAGAACTAAATATGATTTTCCCTGAACTAGCATTTAATATGTTGTTAATGCCTTTCCAATCGTTAAATCCGTATTTAGAAAGTAAATAAAAGAGAATATCAGAGGGTGCAGGATATGTTTTTACATCATTTATGTCTATGTGAAAATTTCTGTCTTTTTGCTTGATTAGTGTGACACGTTCTTTTTCATAGAAATAATGAAGATTAGATATCGAATCAGTTACCTTTTCAATGTTATCTCTAACAGTTAAACAAAGAGAAGGATTAATTTCTTTTAAAATGGGTATTACTTTATGTCTTAACTTATTTCGAACATATTTGATGGACTTATTGCTAGAATCTTCTCTATAATCAATTCCTTTTTTGTTTACCCAACGTTTTAATTCCTTTCGATCAGTAAAAAGAAGTGGCCTTACTAATTGTTTTTTTCTAGCACTAATTCCTTTCAAACCACTAACCCCCGTTCCCCTCGTGAAATTAATTAAAATTGTTTCAACCTGATCATCTGTGTGATGTGCTGTAACCACATAGTCTATCCCAATTTCAATTCTAAGTGTTTCAAACCACTTGTAACGAAGTTCTCTTGCGGCCATTTGAATAGAAATATTTTTTTCCTTTGCAAAAGTTGATGTTTCGAATTCTTTGAGATAAAACGGGATGTTTTTTTTATCACAAAAAGATTGAACAAATACAGCATCATCATCGGATTCTAGATCTCTGAGCTTAAAATTGCAATGAGCCACGTGTATCGAAAAACCAGCATTGAGCATTAAATCCAGTAAAGCCATAGAATCAAGCCCACCACTAATAGCCAGTAATAGAGATGAGTCTTTGGTAAGACCGATTTGCTGACAATATGTATTAAACCTCTGCTGCATCTGTTCCAAGGGCCTCAAATAGTGCTTTTGCTTTCACAAAACATTCTTCATATTCGTGTTCTGCTATACTAGCAATAGTAATTGCACTTCCAACCATAAAGCTAAGATACTGTTTTGCAGAATTGTAAAGTATGGAGCGAATCACAACATTAAAATCAAAGTTACCTTCAGGAGAAATATATCCTACAGCACCAGAATACAAACCTCGCTTTGTACTTTCAAAATTTTCAATCAACTCCATTGCTCTAATTTTTGGAGCTCCTGTCATCGAACCCATTGGAAATGTAGCTTTTAATACGGTACTTAAGGTGGTCTTAACATCTATCTCACATGAAATAGTAGAGATCATCTGATGAACCTGATCAAAGGTATATATACCAAACAATTCGTCTACAGTTACCGAATTACTTTTAGCTATTCTAGAGAAATCGTTCCTAACTAAATCTACAATCATCACATTTTCAGAACGTTCTTTAGGATCATCCAGTAGTTCTTTTTTTAGTCGCGCATCTTCTTCTCTACTATATCCACGTTTACGAGTACCCTTGATAGGTTGTGAGATGAGTCTTGTACCTATTTTTTTAATATAGCGTTCAGGACTCGCTGATATCAAATACAGATTATCCTGTTTGTAAAAACACGAAAAAGGTGCTTTAGATATTCGATTTAGGTATTTAAATGTATCTAAAGGGTTTAGTTGGGCTTCGGTAGAATAAAACTCTTGGCAATAATTCATTTCGTAGATATCGCCATACTGAATGTATTTTTGAATGTTACGCACTGTATTTAGATAGTCTTTTTTTGATACTCTTGGTTTAATGTGTCCATCAAAATTCGGTATATCGTTAAGGTAACTTTCGCGATTATCATTTTCTTGCCAAGGTGCTACACAATCGTGCCTATAAACTTCTACATTGCCATTCAGGCAAACAAATCGATACTCTGGCACAAAAAAATAGAGTTCTGGTGCATCAATACCATCATTGTTTTGAGAGCTTAGTTGTTCGGTATCATTTTTTAGATCATATGACAGTGCGCCAAAAATCCAATCATTATGTTTATTGTGAAATTTCTCTAATCTATCAAAAGCATTTTCATAACCACAACTAATATCGTCAACTTTTCCCACTGCTAACATCCAGTCGAACTCACCTTTAACCTGATTACTGTCTAATAACAGCATGGCTTCAGAAGACTTAAACTGCTGTAATAGTGCATCTTTTAAGACTTCTGTATCTTGATTATTTATAAGAGTTTGAAAGCGCATTTGGTAAAGATAGTAATTACTCTTCGTGCTATTAACAGTTAAATCGTAAGGGAACTTTTATTGGCACAATAACTTCTATTTAATAGAGTTTACTTAGTCAGATGAAATAAAAGCATTAAATCCACCAAAAACCATTCTGCTAGGGTCAAATATTACCTTTTTAGGATTCGTTATTGCTTCAATTAAATGAGCTAGTCTTGAATCTGATGACACTTTTTGATGGGCCAAATCACGTACTTCTTTTGAAGGAAAAACAACCCAACCGAATACAATAGTTTCATCCTTTTCAACTTTTACAGCATCGGCAAAAGAGGCCGTTCCTTCTAAAAAAAGATCATTAGCAAGGCATTCATAATAAGCCAAAGCTCCGTGTTCTACCCATATATCTGACACTTGTTTTGCTATTTTTTGATATGGGATTATATTTACTTTAGCGATTGGGAAAACAAAACCATCTATATAGTTACTCATCAATTTTTAAATCTTTAATAGGTTAACAAGCATCTAAAATAAGAAAGATGATTCTTCGTAAATCTAAAATTATAATAGACACATATTAATGTATTGCCAAGTTACAAGTGATGTTTTAGAAGTATTTCAACTTTTTTTATAAAGAATAATCTAAATATGAAGCGCACGGTTTTGAGTGGCATCTAGAGCTGCTTCTTTAAGTGCTTCAGTAAAAGTTGGGTGGGCATGACAAATACGAGCGATATCTTCTGCAGATGCTCTATACTCCATAGCAACAACTGCTTCAGCAATCATATCACCAGCGCGAGGGCCAATCATATGCACACCTAAAATTTCATCAGTATTTGCATCTGCAAGTACTTTTACAAAACCATCTGTATCGTTAGAAGCTCTTGCTCTTCCTGATGCCTTGAAGGGAAAGGATCCTGTTTTATATTGAATACCATGAGCTTTTAACTGTTCTTCTGTTTTACCTACCGCAGCTATTTCTGGCCAAGTATAAACAACTCCTGGAATTAAGTTGTGGTTCATGTGTGGTTTTTCGCCAGCCATAAACTCTGCTACATAGACGCCTTCCTCTTCTGCTTTATGCGCTAACATCGCACCTCTTACTACATCTCCAATAGCAAATATATTGGGCACAGAAGTTTGAAGGTGTTCATTAACATCTATTCGTCCTCTATCGTCTTGCTTTACGCCAGCCTTTTCTAGGTTAAGTTTATCTGTAAAGGGTTTTCGTCCTACGGCTACTAAGCAATAGTCTGCTGTAAAAACTTCTTCATCACCTTTTTTATTGGTAGCCTTTACAATTACTTCATCGCCTTGTCGCACAACAGAATTAACACCACAATTAAGGTGTATATTAAATTTAAGGTCTTTTTTGAGAACTTTTCGGAATTCTTTACCCAAGTCTTTATCCATTGTAGGAATAAGACTATCTGCGTATTCTACAACGGTTACATCTGCACCTAATCTTCCGTATACAGAACCCAACTCTAAACCTATAACTCCTCCTCCAATTACTATTAGTTTTTTAGGAACTTCAGTTAAGCTTAAAGCTTCGGTAGAAGTAATTACACGTTCTTTATCTAAAGTGATAAATGGAAGTGTTGATGGCTTAGACCCTGTGGCGATAATAGTTTTAGCAGCTTCTATTTGCTCCTGCCCATTTTCTTTAGAAATATTGATATGTGTAGCATCTTCAAAAGAAGCCCAGCCCTGATGAACATCAATTTTATTTTTCTTCATTAAAAAGTCTATCCCCGAGCATGTTTGTTCAACAACATCTGTTTTGCGTTTCATGAGCTGAGCGATATTTATTTTTGGCGTATCAATCTCTATACCATGATCAGCAAAACTATGCTTAGCAGCATGAAAGTGTTCTGATGAATTTAATAAGGCTTTAGACGGAATACAGCCTACATTTAGGCATGTTCCTCCTAAAGTGCTATACTTTTCTATCAGGGCAGTTTTCATACCTAACTGAGCGCAGCGTATTGCTGCTACATATCCTCCGGGACCAGAACCTATTACGGCAACATCGTATTTTTCCATGATCACTGTTTATAGTGTTTTTGTAAATAGCACAACAAAAATACGATTGTTCTGTGAATTAGTTCAATAGAATATGAGGAAATATGTAATCGTATCTAACAGGTGAAGTCGGGAAAAATAAAGTTTATACCAAGGCATCATATAATACCTCTACTGGATGCAATGCTTTTCTTTGGGTCCCATCTTTTATTTGGTGTCTACAACTAGTTCCTGAAGCTACTATAACAGTATCGATTTCTTCAGATCTAATGTATGGGAATAGTTTAAGTTCCGCCATTTGCATGGCGAAGCCATAATGTTCTTTCTCGAAGCCGAATGATCCTGCCATACCACAACAACCAGAAGGAATCAATTGTACTTTAAAGTGCTTTGGTAAACTCAACATTTTTTTACTAGCTGTTAAAGATGAAAGTGCTTTTTGATAACAATGTCCATGAAGACGTATTTGTTTTTGCTGAGTTGTAAAATTAAAAGGCGATATATGTCCTGCATCAATTTCTCTAGCAAAGAATTCTTCTATTGTAAAACTATATTGGGCCAAATTATTAGCTTTTTGTTTGTTGTCAGAGAGATCAATATACTCGTCTCTAAAACTTAGAATGGCAGATGGCTCAAGCCCTATAATTGGACAAGAATCTGAAACTTTTGAGGAGAGCGCATTTATATTGTGATTAGCTAGCACTTTTGCTTGCTCTAATAATCCCTTTGAAATAAATGCACGCCCACTATCAAGGTGTTGAGGTATGATTACTTTATAACCCAAAGAATTGAGCAACTTTATACATTTGACTCCTATTTGATAGTGATGATAATTCGTGAACTCATCATTAAATAAATATACGCTAGATTTAAAGCTACCTTTTTGTTGATAGCTAATATACCAGTTGCTTAAAGTTTGTAACGATAATAGAGGCAAAGATCTTTGATGAGCTATTCCTATCATTTGTTTTAGTATGCTTGAAGTGATTGTATTTGTTACCATAAAATTATACAAACCAGGCCAAACAGATGCATATTTGTTTAGAGTACTGGTCATAACAAATAATCGAGTTCTGAGACTTATTCCTTTTCGTTTTTGTAATTGATAGTCAAATTCTGCTTTGATCTTTGCCATATCTACATTAGATGGACACTCTGATTTACAGGCCTTACACGACACACATAAATCGAGCACCTCTTTTGCTGACTCACTGGTAAAGACCTCTGTAAGGGTTTGCGTAGAAAACAATTCTCTTAAAATATTAGCACGTGCGCGAGTACTATGTTTTTCTTGTTTAGTAATTCTATAACTTGGACACATTACTCCTTCAGCCATAGGAGGTTTTCTACAATCTCCAGATCCGTTACATTTTTCTACAGCTCGTTGCATCCCTAAATCTTCACTAAAATCTAATATTGTGCTAAACTCTTTGGTTTTATAACCTGGCATATAGCGCAAAGAACTGTTCATCCTTGGTGTATTTACAATTTTACCAGGGTTAAAAATACCTTTAGGATCCCATGTCTTTTTGATGTCAATACAATGTTGGTAATTCTTAGAACCAATCATATAGGGTAGAAATTCACCTCTTAGTCGACCATCTCCATGTTCTCCACTCAAAGAACCCTTGTATTGTTTTACAAGTTTGGATATATCTTTAGCAATTAATTTAAAAAGGCTATTCCCTTCTTCAGTTTTTAGATTGATAATAGGGCGCAAATGTAACTCTCCAGTAGCAGCATGCGCATAATGCACACAATTTAAATTTCTTTTGCTTAGTATTTGATTGAAGTCTTTAATGAAATTAGGTAGGTCGTTTACATCAACAGCTGTATCTTCAACTACAGCAACTGGCTTTGCATCACCAGGAATATTTGACAAAAGTCCTAAGCCAGCGGCTCTTAAATTCCATACCCTATTTATACCATGACCCTGAACAATAGGGTGATAGAAACCCCAACCTTGTTTTTTGAATTCTAAAACACAATCATCTACTTTTTTCTGTAATACCTGATTGTTTTGCTCTACAAATTCAACAATTAATATGGCCAGAGGTTCGCCTTTAATGAAAAATCTATTTTCACTTTGTTCTTTATTTAACTTAGTACAATCTAAAATGTAATGATCAATAAGTTCGGATGCGGTAGGTTTGTATTCCAAGACTTTAATGTTAGCCTCTAAAGCTTCCTGAACACTATTAAAGTGCATACAAATAAGTGCTTTATGAACTGACGGCCTTGGCACTAAATTCAACTTTATTTGAGTGGTAAATGCCAATGTTCCCTCAGAGCCTGCAAGTAAATTACAAAAGTTAAAATCTGGCGAATCATTACAAAAAGAATTGCTTTGCGCTAATAAATCAAGTGCATAGCCTGTATTTCTTCTAGGTATACTTTTTTTAGGAAATTGATCTAATATTTGTGTCCTATTATCAATGCTAGAAAATAGTTTATATGCTTGATTGTAAATGTCAACTTCTAATTGAGAAGCTGTATCGATGCCTTGCACTTTTTTCTCAAAACATTCTTTAGATAAGGCCTGAAATTCTACTTCATTTCCATCAGATAACAATACTTTTATAGACCGAATATGATCTCTTGTTGAACCATAAATTAATGACCTTGAACCACATGAGTTATTACCGACCATCCCACCTACCATACATCTATTGGATGTAGATGTTTCTGGCCCAAAGAACAAATCATAATGTTCTAAAGCCTTATTCAAATCGTCTCTTATGACTCCTGGCTCTACTATTGCGTATCTTTCATTTGGATTTATTTCTATGATTTTACCAAAATGCTCTGAAATATCAACGATAATGCCTGCCCCAACAACTTGTCCAGCAAGGGAAGTACCAGCAGCACGTGGAATAATGGCTGTGTTATTTTTTGATGCAAAATGAATTATCTGTTTTATATCTTCTTTACAAATAGGGACAACAACAGCTAAAGGAATCTCTCTGTAGGAAGAAGCATCAGTTGCATACAAACGCCGCATGGTGTCATCTCGATAGACTTTTCCTCGGATATTATTCTGAAGCTCAATTAATGTTTCTTGTGTCATGATATTTCAAATGTATAATTTTAAATATGAACATATAAAAAAGACTGAATAATAAATGATTAAATTGGCACTTTGATATACAGCAATTATGGTGGAATTAAACAGTGAAAATTGGAATAGAAGGTATCAAAATAACGATACCGGTTGGGATGTAGGTTTCGTTACAACACCCATTAAAGATTATGTCAATCAACTAGAAAATAAAAGTCTAAAAATATTAATTCCTGGTTGTGGTAATGCTTATGAAGCAGAATATTTACACAAACAAGGATTTACGAATGTTTATGTAATTGATCTAGCTCGAGAAGCATTAAACAACTTACAAAAACGTTGCCCTGATTTGCGGGAAGAACAACTGATTTGCGGTAACTTTTTTGACCATTCCAACAACTATGATCTTATCATTGAGCAAACTTTTTTCTGTGCCATTGACCCAAAGCTTCGTCAAGGATATGTCAAAAAAATGAAGGAATTATTAAAACCTAAAGGAAAACTCGTAGGTTTATTATTTAATGCTCCATTAAACACAGACAGACCTCCATTTGGAGGTGATAAAAAAGAATACCTTGGTCTGTTTAAAACCTATTTTAACAGTGTTAAAATAAATCATGCTTTTAACTCTATTCCGTCTAGACATGGAAGAGAATTGTTCATAATGATTGCATGATATAAGATGACTATGAAACGTTAACAGACTCTTAACAATATACAGAGTCTTATTCTTTGGCATTTTAGGACTTTCTTTTAGATTTGTATGAGTAATTCATCGATAAACCTATATTAAAACCATACAAAATGAAAAAATTAATCTTAGCATGTGTGTTCGTCTTAACTAGTGCTCTACAAGTACAAGCACAAGAAATAACCTTTGAAAAAGACATTCATGATTTCGGAACCTTTGACCAACACGGTAATGGAGAATACCAATTCAAGTTCACAAATACAGGAAGTGCGCCATTAATTATTTCGAATTCTAAAGGTAGTTGTGGATGTACCGTTCCTGTATGGCCTAAAGAACCTATTGCTCCTGGTGCAAGCAACGTAATCAAAGTAAAATACGATACAAAGAGAATTGGTGCTTTTAATAAGAGTATTACAATTACTTCAAATGCCAAAACAGACCCTACCAAAGTGATTCGAATTAAAGGAAAAACTTTAGCCGTAGATGGTGGTCAAACCACTCCAGTGAAAAAACCTTCTAATGCTTCACCAGTAGCAAAACCAAAAAAATAACTCGGTTTTTTCATGAAAATAGTTGAAATTTGTCTCGCTTAAAATGCGGGACATTTTTTTTTGATTAATAGCTAAAAGAAGCCATGCCAAATATTTCAGCTAAAGGGCAAAAAATGCCAGAATCACCAATTCGTAAATTGGTTCCTTTTGCAGAAGATGCAAAAAAAAGAGGTACTAAAGTTATCCACCTCAACATTGGTCAGCCAGATATCCAAACACCAGATGTAGCTCTTGATGCTATTCGAAATTTTGAACCTAAGGTAGTTGCCTACAGCCATTCTGGAGGATTCGAATCCTACAGAAAAGGCTTAGCTAAATACTATCAAAAAGTAGGTGTTAATGTTGCCTCTTCTAATATTCTTGTTACTACAGGAGGGTCGGAAGCAATTACTATGGCTTTAAATAGTATTATGGACTTGGGTGATGAGATTATTATTCCTGAACCATTTTATGCAAATTACAACGGATTCTCTACATCAGCAGGTGTAACAGTAAAGCCAATTACCTCGAGTATAGAATCTGGTTTTGCTCTACCTTCAATATCTGAATTTGAAGCACTTATCACAAAAAAAACGAAAGCAATATTAATATGTAATCCGGGTAACCCAACAGGATATTTGTATTCTGAAGACGAACTCCACGCACTCAAAGATATTGTGATAAAACACGACCTATTCTTGATTGCTGATGAGGTTTACAGAGAGTTTGCTTATGATGGGAAAAAACACATCTCCATTTTACAACTTGATGGAATAGAAAAGAATGCTATTGTTATCGACTCTGTATCTAAACGCTACAGCATGTGTGGAGCGAGAATAGGTTGTTTAGTTTCTAGAAATGATGCCCTAATTACAACAGCACTCAAATTTGGACAAGCAAGATTAAGTCCACCTACATTTGGACAAATAGCAGGTGAAGCTGCCTTAGATACTCCAGACTCTTATTTCCATGAAGTAATTGAAGAATATGTGAGTCGTAGAGATCTTTTAATAGATGGGTTAAATAGCATTGAAGGTGTTATATGCCCTAAACCTTCTGGTGCATTTTACTGTATTGCTCAACTTCCAATAGATGACGCTGACACCTTTGCAAGGTGGTTACTAGAAGAATTTAACTGGAATAACAAGACCGTGATGGTTGCTCCTGCCGCAGGCTTCTACTCTAGCCCAGTAATTGGAAATCAGCAAATACGAATTGCCTATGTTTTAAATGGTAAGGAGCTTAATGATGCTGTAATAATATTGAACGAGGCACTAAAAGTATATCCAGGAAGAATTTAACACATTAGAGCTCGAGTGAGGAGCTTTTTTGTAATATTATTTTATGGCAACAAAACAACAACAAGCTAGTGTTATTCATTCTATTTTAACAGACCTCTATCCGGAGACTCCAGTACCTCTGGATCATACAGATCCATATACGCTTTTAATAGCAGTGCTACTTTCTGCTCAATGTACAGATGCAAGAGTAAATACAGTAACTCCACATCTTTTTGCTAAAGCCGACAACCCTATAGACATGGTTAAGCTTGAGATTGAAGAAATACGGCAGATTATTAGACCATGTGGCTTGTCACCTCGTAAATCTAAGGCCATACACGAACTTTCAAATATTCTGATTAACAAACATCAAGGTATGGTCCCTCAAAGTTTTGAACACTTAGAAGAACTCCCTGGAGTTGGGCATAAAACAGCGTCTGTTGTTATGGCCCAAGCGTTTGGGGTACCTGCTTTTCCTGTTGACACTCATATTCACAGATTAGCATATCGATGGAAATTATCTTCAGGAAAAAATGTAGAACAAACTGAAAAAGACTTAAAGCGGTTATTTCCAAGAGATAGTTGGAATAAGCTTCATTTACAAATTATCTTTTTTGGAAGAGAGTATTGTCCTGCAAGAGGCCACATACCTCTTAACTGTCCAATTTGCTCCAAATATGGACGAAAAACACTTTTCAAATGAGAAAATTATTAATTGTAGGTATCCTATGTATAGCTTCTTGTGCAACTTCTGATAGTTATAGGGCTGATACAAAACAACTTCACGTACTTATAAATCAGTGGCACCTGAACGCTTCAGAAGCTAACTTTGAGGATTATTTCAACTTTATTGCTGATAGTGGTGTTTTTATTGGAACAGATGTAACTGAGCGATGGACAAAAAGTGAATTTTCAGAATTTTCTAAACCCTATTTTGAAAGTGGCAATGCTTGGTCATTTTTGGCTAAAGAAAGAACCATAAGGATTGATTCTGCAACTAACATAGCTTGGTTTGACGAAGTGTTAGATACTTGGATGGGAGATTGCAGAGCAACAGGTATTTTACAATTTATAGATAATGAATGGAAGCTTCAACATTATCAACTATCTATGACTATAGATAACGACATGGTAGCTGATGTGTTAAAACTAAAAAACGATGCAGCAGCACAAGATTAAAGTTGAAAGAACAGCACATTACCATAGCCTAGGGAAACTTGATGTACAAACTCAAGAAATTTGGGTGGTGTGCCATGGATATGGACAGCTAGCAGAATTCTTCATCAAAAAGTTTAAGGCATTAGATGCCAAACATCGATACATTGTTGCACCGGAAGGTTTTAATAAATTTTATTTAAAAGGTTTTGATGGACGAGTAGGTTCCAGTTGGATGACTAAACACCAAAGAGAAGATGAAATTACAGACTATTGTAATTTTCTTGAAACCTTAACACATAAAATACTTAAACAAGCTGCACCTTACTGCCAAGTAAAAGTATTAGGTTTTTCGCAAGGATCGGCAACAACTTCTAGATGGTTGTTAAGAACTAAAATTTCTGTAAAAAGCTTTTTTATCTGGGGAGGTAAACTTGCCAACGATTTCACAATCAAAGGCTACCAAAATGTACATCCTAATACCCAAAATTTTATAGTTTTTGGTCATGAAGACGAGTTTTACAATCGAGAATCTATTGAAAAATATAAAAAAGAGCTTGTTAACTTTAATGCGCAATGGATAATATATAGCGGTGGACACACTATTGATGAACAAACACTACTTAAAATTTCACAACTCTAATTCTTCACTAATATGTATCTTCATTACTTAGATACTGAAGTACATCAGCATTAGACATTTTAATGTGGTATCCTTCTCCAGGGTACATAAGTCCAATATTATTAAAGCCCCATTCTGGATAATATACATTCCCTAACTCATCTTTGACAATAATAATATTACTCTCAATATCTTCCATTACTAGATTCATATCTGCAGAGGCGACTCTCAGATAGGCAATCATGTTCCAACCTTGAGACAATATAATAGGCGTTTGTTCTGGCAACATTTGTAATCCTGTTATTGTCAGGTCTTGTTCACTTGTTTGCTTTGACAGGTAACCTTGACCTTTTTGATGTATTATATCGATATCCCATTGAGGTAGCATAGCTTCACCATTATTATTTTTTACTATTGTTGTAGAATTAATAATAGGGTCAAAAATTTGAAGCATCGAATCGTTTAAAGGGTCTATGTAAGTTGAAAACATATTCCATCCTTGAGCAAAACTAACTATTTGTGTATCTAGAATTGGATATTCACATTGCCCATTATCTATGCTTGCCAAAGAGTTATAATTCAAAGCAATTGGGTCTGTACAACCGTAACTTTCACATTTACCTGTGTAAAGCGTGTCGTATGATCCATTGTAGTAAAAGTCCTCTGGTGCGTTTCTGTAATGTTCAGTAATAAACTGATTGATACTTGGTGCATCAAAACAATTTGATGCGTAAGACCATTCCCAAGCAACAATAGCAATATTTGAAGACAAGTCAGCAAATGGTGTCAAAATCCATCTAAAAGGGCCACCATCATCATCAGCTATCGAGCAAGCTATTGTTCTTAAAGAATCAATAATAGAGGATTCAACACAGGGGTGATATAATAATACTACACCACCATGCTCTAGGTTATGAATATACCTTTGCGGAGGCATATATTGATACTCTCCCCATCGCCCCCACATAGGTCTGTGAGGCCCACTAGAAGGCGGATTTTCATCATAACACAAACCTATAGGATTATCAAAATGACCTGCCCCTTCACTAGGCTTGTTAATAATTTCAATAGAGCAATCCGATTCAGGATAAGCTTCTCCATGACATGAGTAATCAATAATATCATTTGCAGATTCAGGGCAAAAATAATCACATGATCCATCATCCTGCGTAGCTTGATTGTTATAGTTTAAGGCTGTCTCATCTGTACATCCCTCTATATACCCCCAGCAGTCCATCATAATAGGGTTAATGTCTGAACACAATTGGCCATTATTCGTATAGGTTAGATTCATTACTGTTCCCAATTGAGTTAATTCATTAAACTGAAGAATTTCACAACATGAAACCAAATTTATATTACCTTGAATTTGAATTTGAACTGCATTATTAAGATTTGAAAGTGGGCTCAAATCTGTGATATTGGTATTTAGAATATATAAACTACCATTAAGTACTACTAAATCTGAAAGTGCGCTTAAATCGTTTAATGATGATGAGCTTAAAATCAAGTTTCCATTGATTACCTCACAGCCAGAAAAAGTATTAAGTTGATCTTGATTAATAACAAAATTATCAACCCCAGATTCCCCACACTGTGCATAGACAGAGTAGTTAAAAATTGCGGTTAATGTAAATAGGAATAATAAATGTGGTTTCATATCATCAAGTTTAGAACAATATTAGCAAGAATATAGAAGATATCAAAGAGAGCGGTTATCTTAGTACTCCAATAAAGCTAATATTGAAGTGAAAGCCTCCAAAACACAAATGTATTATAAAGACCACTTAGATGAGAAGATTCAAATCAAACACTTTAAGAGAATAGTTTCTCTAGTACCATCTCAAACTGAATTATTAATTGATTTAGGTATAACAAATCAACTAGTAGGAATTACAAATTATTGCATTCATCCCAATAAATTTATTGAAGTTATTGAAAAGATAGGAGGTACAAAAACACCTAATATCAAAAAAATACTTGACATGAAACCTGACTTAATAGTTGCTAATAAGGAAGAAAATTGCCAAAACCACATCGAATACTTTAAAAATAATGGTATTCCTGTTTGGGTAAGCGATGTAATCACTTACCCCGATAATGAGGTGCTTATTACCGATTTTGGTATACTTTTTAATTGTAAAAAAAAAGCGAGCGACTTAGTACATAAAATCAGAACAGCATGGAATACACTAGTTAGAAATAAAAGAGAAACGTGTTTGTATTTCATTTGGAGAAAGCCCTATATGTTGGCAGGTAATGAATGTTTTATTAACAGTTGTTTAGAAAAGTCTGGTTTTATTAATTTAATGAAAGTATCTCGCTATCCAAGTCAAACTATTAAACAGCTCAAAGATTTCAATCCGGAATATGTATTTTTAGCTACAGAGCCTTATTTGTTTAAAGAAAAGCATAAAGCTGAATTTCAGAGTATTTTCCCAGATTCAAAAATAATGATCGTTGATGGAGAGCTTTTCTCTTGGTTTGGTTCACGTCAACAATTTCTTCCGGACTATTTAAACCATAAGTTTATCAAAGAAGCATAAAAAAAGCCCCGTAAGGGGCTTTAATTCTTTATGCTTCGGCCTTTGGGCCTCCGAATGTTAAAGGTACTTGTTGCTGCTTACCGGCATCTTTAATAGCCCCAAACTGCGATTCATACTTTTTTACGTTTTCGGCTAAAGCACCTAGCAGTCTCTTAGCATGCTGAGGCGTTAAAATAACTCTTGATTTGACCTTTGCTTTTGGCATTCCTGGCATCATGGAAATAAAGTCAACAACAAATTCTGTTGGAGAATGATTTACAATAGCCAGGTTGGAATATACACCTGGGGCAATCTCTTCGTTAAGCTCAATGCTTACTTGTTTATTTTCTTTATTATCAGCCATTTTATTTTTCAGTAGTAACAGGTTCGTCAACAGAAACTTCAGTTGCAGCTTTTGCAGCTAACATACTTTCAAGCTGAATTTTACTACCTACAACAAGTTTATTGTACTTCTTAAGTCCAGTACCAGCAGGTATCTTATGACCAACTATAACATTTTCCTTTAATCCATCTAATGTATCTACTTTACCATTTACAGCAGCTTCATTAAGAACTTTAGTTGTTTCCTGGAAAGATGCAGCAGATAAGAAGCTCTTCGTTTGAAGAGAGGCTCTTGTTATACCTTGAAGAACAGAAGTAGATGTTGCCGGTATAGCTTCTCGCGCCTCTACAAGCTTCATATCCTTACGTTTAAGCATAGAATTTTCATCCCTTAACTTGCGTACAGGAACTATTTGTCCAGGTTTTAAGTTTTCTGAATCTCCTGCTTCTAAAATGTACATTTTACCGAAAATCCAATCATTTTCTTCAACAAAGTCATTCTTATGAACTAGATTATTCTCTAAGAAACGAGTATCTCCAGCATCATTAATCTGAACTTTACGCATCATCTGACGAACAACAACTTCGAAGTGTTTATCGTTAATTTTCACACCTTGAAGGCGATAAACTTCTTGCATTTCATTTACCAAATATTGCTGTACAGCTGTAGGTCCTTTAATTGCAAGGATTGTTTTTGGAGTAATTGCACCGTCAGAAAGAGAAGTACCAGCTTTTACGAAATCGTTCTCTTGAACTAAAATTTGCTTTGATAACGATACCAGATATTTCTTTACCTCACCAGTTCTAGACGTAATAATTACTTCGCGGTTACCACGTTTAATTTTGCCATAAGAGACGATACCATCAATTGCAGCTACTACAGCAGGATTGGATGGGTTACGTGCCTCAAATAGTTCTGTTACTCTTGGAAGACCACCCGTAATATCGCCAGACTTAGCTGTCTTACGTGGGAGTTTGGCTAAAATTGTACCTGGATGTAATTTATCTCCTTCTTCAACTACAATATGAGCACCTACAGGAAGATTGTATGTCTTTACATCACCTTTTTTACCGCCAATTTTTACAAGAATAGTAGGAATCATCTTCTTATCTCTAGTTTCCGAAATTACTTTTTCTTGGAAACCTGTTTGTTCATCAATTTCTACACGATAAGTAACTCCTTGGATAAGATTTTCAAATTCAACTTTACCAGTAGTTTCAGATAAAATTACTGCATTGTATGGATCCCATTCACAGATTGCATCGCCTTTCTTTAACTTATCACCATGCTTAGCAAACATAGTTGCTCCGTACGGAATATTATTTGTGGCGAGAGTAATTCCAGTTTTGGCATCAATCAATTTCATTTCTGCAGTACGACCAATAACAATAATAGAATCTTTTCCTTCTGCATCTGGGCCAGTAACAGTTCTTAGTTCCTCTATTTCAAGGATACCATCAAACTTGGCTGTTAATCTTGATTCTTCAGCAGTATTAGATGCAGTACCTCCAACGTGGAAAGTACGAAGAGTTAACTGTGTACCAGGCTCACCAATAGATTGAGCAGCAACTACACCTACAGCTTCACCTTCTCCAGCCATGCGGTTTGTAGCAAGGTTACGCCCATAACACTTAGAACAGATACCTCTCTTTGTTTCACATGTTAATGCTGATCGAATCTCTACCATCTCGATAGGAGACTCTTCAATTTCTGCAGCTATCAACTCAGTAATCTCTTCACCAGAAGCAACAATTAAGCTACCTGTTAATGGGTGTATCACGTCATGAAGTGAAGTTCTACCGATAATACGTTCTGATAAAGATTCAACGATATCTTCGTTCTTCTTTAAAGCAACACCTTGAAGTCCTCTTAAAGTACCACAGTCAACTTCAGATATAATCACGTCTTGTGCTACGTCTACTAGTCTACGTGTTAGATAACCGGCATCGGCGGTTTTGAGGGCAGTATCGGCAAGACCTTTACGAGCACCGTGTGTAGAAATGAAGTACTCAAGAATAGAAAGGCCTTCTTTAAAGTTGGAGGTAATCGGGTTTTCGATAATTGCTCCACCAGAAGAAGCAGATTTCTGAGGCTTGGCCATAAGACCACGCATACCAGACAACTGACGAATTTGTTCTTTAGAACCACGAGCACCAGAATCAAGCATCATGTATACAGAGTTAAATCCTTGTTGATCATTGATCAAACGATTCATAGCGTGCTCAGTAAGTTCAGAATTTGTCTTGGTCCAGACATCAATTACTTGGTTGTAACGTTCATTATTAGTGATTAGACCCATGTTATAACTGTCAGTAATCGAAGCTACTTGCCCCTTCGCACTTTCAATCATAACATCTTTATGATCTGGCACAATAATATCACCTAAAGAGAATGACAATCCGCCTTTAAAGGCCATCTTGTATCCCAAAAGTTTCATGTCGTCTAAGAACTTAGCAGTAGTTGGAATATCTGTTTCCTTTAGAATTTTACCAATAATATTTCTTAGAGCTTTTTTAGTAAGAGTTTCATTTATAAAGCCTACTGTTTCAGGAACCACATCGTTAAACAACACTCTACCAATGGTAGTTTCAATAAGTTTGGTAACGAGTTGATCGCCCTCTTTTACAGAAGTCCTGACTTTGATGACGGCATTAAGCTCAGCTTTCTTCTCATTAAATGCGATACGCACCTCTTCTGAAGAGTAGAAAGTTAAACCTTGACCAATAATTACTTTTTGCTTGTCAGTTTTACGAGGCTTAGTCATATAATAAAGACCCAAAACCATATCCTGAGAAGGTACTGTAATAGGAGCACCATTGGCAGGGTTAAGGATATTATGAGATCCCAACATTAATAACTGTGCTTCTAGTATTGCTGCTGGACTCAAAGGTAAGTGAACCGCCATTTGGTCACCATCAAAATCAGCATTAAAAGCGGTACAAGCTAATGGATGTAACTGAATAGCTTTACCTTCAATAAGTTTAGGCTGAAAAGCCTGAATACCAAGTCTGTGAAGCGTTGGAGCACGGTTAAGAAGTACCGGATGTCCTTTGATCACATTCTCTAAGATATCCCAAACTACAGGATCTTTTTTGTCTATAATTTTCTTTGCAGACTTAACAGTCTTCACAATACCTCTTTCAATTAATTTACGAACGATAAATGGTTTGTAAAGTTCTGCTGCCATATTCTTAGGAATCCCACATTCAGATAATTGTAGTGTAGGTCCGACAACAATTACGGAACGTGCAGAATAATCAACACGCTTTCCTAATAAGTTTTGACGGAAACGTCCTTGTTTACCTTTAAGTGAATCTGAAAGCGACTTAAGTGCACGATTAGATTCAGTTTTTACAGCTGATGCCTTACGCGTATTATCTAATAAAGAATCTACGGACTCTTGAAGCATACGTTTTTCATTACGTAAAATTACTTCTGGAGCTTTAATTTCAATAAGTCTCTTTAGTCGATTATTACGTATAATTACACGACGGTATAGATCGTTAAGGTCTGATGTAGCAAATCTACCACCATCAAGAGGTACAAGAGGTCTTAATTCTGGCGGAATTACAGGAACAACTTTCATAACCATCCACTCTGGCTTATTTTCAATTCGTGTATTGGCATCTCGGAAAGCCTCAACAACATGAAGACGTTTCAACGCTTCCGTTTTTCTTTGTTGAGATGTTTCGGTATTTGCTTTGTGTCTGAGAGAATAAGACAATTCATCAAGATCTAATCTGGACAATAAAGCTTCTAGAGCCTCTGCACCCATCTTAGCAATGAATTTATTTGGATCTTTATCTTCTAAGTACTGATTCTCACGAGGAAGACGTTCTAGTGCGTCTAGATATTCCTCTTCAGTTAAAAACTGTAGATATTCTAGAGGTGTTCCTTCATTATCTACTGCACCACCAGCTTGGACAACTACATAGCGCTCGTAGTAGATAATCATATCTAGTTTCTTAGTAGGCAAACCTAATAGATAACCAATTTTATTAGGAAGTGATCGGAAGTACCAAATGTGCGCTACTGGAACAACAAGGTTAATATGCCCCATGCGCTCTCTACGAACTTTCTTTTCAGTTACTTCAACGCCACAACGGTCACAAACAATACCTCTATAGCGGATACGTTTGTATTTACCACAATGACATTCATAATCTTTTACCGGTCCAAAAATACGCTCACAGAATAATCCGTCACGTTCTGGTTTATAAGTACGGTAGTTGATTGTTTCGGGTTTTAAGACCTCACCACTAGACTCTTCCAGAATAAATTCTGGTGATGCTAAACTAATTGTAATATTAGAAAAGCTTTTTTGCTGCGGAGTATTATCTTTTCTTCTCATAGCCATATCCTGAAGAAATTAATGTTTTAATTAGGAGTGTCATAAGACACTCCTTCTGAAATAACTTATTGTAAACTGATCTTCAATCCTAAACCTTTCAATTCATGTAATAATACATTGAATGATTCAGGAAGTCCTGGTTCAGGCATTACTTTACCTTTAACGATAGACTCGTAAGTCTTAGCTCTACCTATAACGTCGTCAGACTTTACGGTTAGAATTTCGCGAAGTATATTAGAAGCACCATATGCCTCAAGTGCCCATACTTCCATCTCACCAAAACGCTGACCACCAAATTGTGCTTTACCACCTAATGGTTGTTGTGTTATTAATGAGTAAGGTCCTATAGAACGAGCGTGCATCTTATCGTCTACCATGTGCCCTAGTTTAAGCATATAAATAACGCCAACAGTTGCAGCTTGATCGAAACGCTCTCCAGTACCACCATCATATAGATAAGTGTGTCCATATTGAGGGATTCCTGCTTTATTTGTAAGTTCAGTAATCTCGTCTAATGAAGCACCATCAAAGATAGGGGTAGCATAGGTTTTGCCTAATTTCTGGCCTGCCCATCCTAAAACAGTTTCGTAAATCTGTCCAATATTCATACGAGAAGGTACACCTAGCGGATTTAGAACTATATCTACAGGTGTTCCGTCTTCAAGGAATGGCATGTCTGCGTCTCTTACGATACGTGCAACAATACCTTTATTTCCGTGACGACCAGCCATTTTATCACCAACTTTAAGTTTTCGCTTTTTAGCGATATAAACTTTGGCAAGTTTTAAAATTCCCGCTGGCAATTCATCACCAACTGAAAGTGTAAACTTCCTACGCCTTAAAGTACCTTTTAAGTCGTTTAACTTAATATTATAATTATGTATTAAGTTGTTTACCAAAAGGTTCTTTGATTTGTCGGTAGTCCAACCATCTGTAGAAATGATAGAGTAATCTTCGATAGAGTTAAGTAGTTTTTGCGTAAACTTCTTACTCTTTGGAATAACCACTTCACCCAATTCATTAACAACACCTTGACAGGTTTTTCCAGAAACAATAGTGATTAATTTCTCTATCAACTTAGTTTTGAGGGCACTAGCATTTGCAGAAAATTCTTCTTCTAAATCAAGAACAATTTCCTTATCTGCTTGTCTAGATTTTTTATCTTTAATTGCTCTTGCAAATAATTTCTTAGCAAGAACAACCCCATGAAGTGATGGAGATGCTTTTAATGAAGCGTCTTTAACATCACCAGCTTTATCGCCAAATATTGCTCTTAATAACTTTTCTTCTGGTGAAGGGTCAGACTCTCCTTTTGGTGTAATCTTACCAATAAGTATGTCGCCAGGTTTTATATGAGCACCTATTCTAATGAGTCCGTTTTCATCTAAGTCTTTAGTAGCTTCTTCAGATACGTTAGGTATGTCAGGAGTAAGTTCTTCAGAGCCTAATTTTGTTTCACGAACATCAAGTGTATATTCATCAATGTGTATGGAAGTAAATATATCTTCACGAACAACACGTTCAGAAATTACAATGGCGTCCTCAAAGTTATAACCATTCCATGGCATGAATGCCACTTTCATATTTTTACCAAGTGCTAGCTCACCATTTTGTGTAGCATAACCTTCAGTTAAAACTTGACCAGTAGTAACACGATCTCCCTCCATTACAATAGGACGAATATTGATACTAGTACCTTGATTGGTTTTTTGGAATTTGGTTAACTTATAGGTTACAGAATCATCATCAAAACTTACCAGTGCTTGATCCTCAGTTCTATCGTATTTAATAATAATTTTGTCCGCATCCACATACTCCACTATACCTGGACCTTTTGCATTAACTAGAACACGAGAGTCAGAAGCAACCCTAGATTCAAGTCCAGTACCCACAATTGGAGCTTCAGGTTTCATTAATGGAACTGCCTGACGCATCATGTTAGACCCCATTAAAGCACGGTTTGCATCATCGTGCTCTAAAAATGGAATTAATGATGCTGAAATAGATGATATCTGATTAGGAGCAACATCCATGTACTCTAATTTGTTTGGCTCTATAACAGGGTAGTCTCCTTTATCACGAGCTTTTACCATTTCGGAATCAAAAGAACCATTGGCATTAACAGGAGCATTAGCCTGAGCAATGATTTTTTCTTCTTCTTCTTCGGCGCTAAGATATGCTGGTGGATTCTTCAAGTCTACAACCCCATCAACAACGCTTCTATAAGGTGTTTCTATGAATCCCATTTTATTCACTTTGGCAAAGACACAAAGTGAAGAAATAAGACCAATATTTGGTCCTTCAGGTGTTTCAATAGGACATAATCGGCCATAGTGAGTGTAGTGAACATCACGAACCTCAAATCCAGCTCTCTCTCTTGATAAACCTCCTGGTCCTAGAGCTGAAAGACGTCTTTTATGAGTAATTTCAGCTAATGGATTTGTTTGGTCCATAAACTGAGAAAGTTGGTTGGTACCAAAGAATGAATTAATTACTGATGACAGAGTCTTCGCATTAATCAAATCAATTGGAGTAAACACTTCGTTGTCACGAACATTCATACGCTCACGAATAGTTCTTGCCATACGCGCTAAACCAACACCAAACTGATTGTTTAATTGTTCACCTACCGTACGAACTCTACGATTACTTAAGTGGTCAATATCATCCACCTCAGCCTTAGAGTTTACTAATTCAATCAAGTATTTAATAATAAGTATTATGTCTACTTTAGTTAGAGTAGCTTCGTCAAGCCCTAGGTCTAGATTTAATTTCTTGTTAATCCTGTAACGACCTACTTCACCTAAGCTATATCTAGTTTCAGAGAAGAATAATTTATCGATAATACCTCTTGCTGTTTCTTCATCTGGCGGCTCGGCATTACGAAGTTGTCTGTAAATATGCTCTACAGCTTCTTTTTCTGAATTAGTAGGATCTTTTTGTAATGTATTGTGAATAATAGCGAATTCGGATGCTTCAGCATTTTCTTTATGAAGAAGAATTGTCTTAACATCTGATTCAACTATAACCGCTATATGTTCTTTCTCAAGGATTGTATCACGATCTAAAACAACTTCATTTCGTTCTATGGATACCACTTCTCCTGTGTCCTCATCAACGAAATCCTCAAACCAAGTTCTAAGTACACGAGCAACAAGCTTACGACCTAAAACTCTCTTGAGCCCTGCTTTACTTACTTTCACTTCTTCTGCAAGGTCAAAGATTTCTAGTATGTCTTTATCCCTTTCGTAGCCCATTGCACGAAGAAGAGTAGTTACAGGTAACTTCTTCTTACGGTCGATGTAAGCATACATAACTGCATTGATGTCTGTTGCAAATTCTATCCAAGAACCTTTGAAAGGTATTACCCTAGCAGAATATAGCTTTGTTCCGTTAGCGTGGTAACTCTGACCGAAGAATACACCAGGTGATCGGTGTAACTGAGAAACACAAACACGCTCTGCACCATTGATCACAAAGGTACCTCTAGGAGTCATGTATGGTATAGTTCCAAGATACACATCTTGAACAATAGTTTCAAAGTCTTCGTGTTCAGGGTCTGTACAGTAAAGCTTTAATCTAGCTTTAAGTGGAACACTAAATGTTAAACCTCTCTCAATACATTCGTCAAGTTCATAACGTGGTGGATCAACAAAGTAATCCAAGAACTCTAGTACGAAGTTATTCCTCGTATCTGATATTGGGAAGTTTTCACTAAATACTTTAAACAGACCTTCGTTTTCGCGGTCTTCAGATTTTGTTTCCAATTGGAAAAAATCCTCAAATGACTTCAACTGAATATCTAGGAAATCTGGATATTGTAGTTGCGACTTGATGGAAGCAAAACTGATTCTTTCGTTTGATTTTGTCTGAGCCAATGGACAAAAATTTTAATGAAAAATAAGTGGACTATTCAAAAGCACAAAAGGGCTTAGACTTCTGAACTTAAGTTCAGAAGTCTAAACCTTGAGTATTTTAAGTAAAAAATATTACTTCAACTCTACTTCAGCACCTGCAGCTTCTAATTGAGCTTTAAGAGCTTCCGCTTCATCTTTAGCAATACCTTCTTTTAATGGAGCTGGAGCGCTATCAACGATTCCTTTCGCTTCTTTTAGGCCAGCACCAGTTAATTCTTTAACTAGTTTTACAACAGCTAACTTAGAGCTACCTGCTGCTTTAAGAATTACATCGAATTCAGTTTGCTCTTCGCTAGAGTCTCCTCCAGCAGCAGGAGCTCCTGCTACAGCAACAGCCGCAGCTGCTGGTTCGATACCGTATTCATCTTTTAATATTGTTGCTAATTCGTTAACTTCTTTCACTGTTAGGTTAACCAATTGTTCAGCGAACTCTTTCAAATCTGCCATGATTATGTTTTTTAATTTGGTTTCTTAATTAATTTATATGGAAATAGAGTGCGTACAAATTTATTGTGCACGTTCTTCTAAAGTCTTCATAAGTCCAGCTAAAGTACTTCCTCCTGAACTCAGGCCAGAAATAACATTTTTGGCTGGAGATTGGAGTAACGTAATTATTTCTCCAATCAACTCTTCTTTGGACTTTAAACTTTCTAGAACGCTTAGTTGATCAGCTGTATAGACAGACTCCTCAACATGTGCACCTTTAAATAAAGGTTTTTCTGCATTTTTATTCTTCTTAAGAAATTCAGTGATAGCTTTTGCTGGAGCATTTGAAGTCTCCGAAACCATCATTGATGTATTACCTTTAAGAACATCATACAGTTCATTATAATCTTTTTCACAAGACTCCATAGCTTTCTTTAATAACGTGTTCTTAACTACTTGTAGTGTAACACCTTTACTAAAGCATAGTCTACGTAACTTGCTCGTTTGATCAGAATCCATCCCGGAGATATCGGCTAAGTAAACATTCTTACTTTCGGCTAATAATTCGGTCAGTTTATCGATTGCTTGTTTTTTCTCTTCTCTTGTCATAACCCTTAGGTATTTTAGATTAGCTAAGTATTATATTGACTTTAAGTCAACTTTCACACCAGCACCCATCGTACTAGACATTGTAATACTTTTGATATACGTGCCTTTTGCAGATGATGGTTTTAACTTAACAATAGTTTGGATTAATTCATTAGCATTGTCTGCAATTTTGTTTGCATCAAAAGAAGCCTTTGCAACACCAGCGTGAATAATTCCATACTTATCTACTTTAAAGTCAATTTTACCAGCCTTTACATCAGTAACAGCTTTTGCAACATCCATAGTTACGGTACCAGTTTTAGGGTTAGGCATTAAGCCTCTTGGACCTAGAACTCTACCTAATGGACCTAATTTACCCATACAACTAGGCATTGTAATAATAACGTCTACATCAGTCCAACCACCTTTGATTTTCTCGATATATTCATCTAACCCAACATGATCAGCGCCTGCTGCCTTTGCCTCTTCAGCCTTGTCGGGAGTACAAAGAACCAACACATTTATATCCTTTCCTGTACCGTGTGGGAGTGTTACAACACCACGAACCATTTGATTGGCTTTACGTGGGTCAACTCCTAAACGAATAGCTAAATCTACACTTGCATCAAATTTTGCAGATGTAGTGTCTTTCACGATTGAACTCGCTTCAGATACATTGTATACTTTTGCTACATCAAATTTTGCAGCAACTTTTTTTTGTTTTTTAGTAAGCTTTGCCATGTCTAAATATGATTAAGCAGAAGGAAATTCTCCTATTACAGTAATACCCATACTTCTTGCTGTTCCAGCAACCATTTTCATTGCAGACTCCACCTTAAAGCAATTTAAATCAGGCATTTTATCTTCAGCAATCGCACGTACTTGATCCCAAGTTACCTTGGCTACCTTTTTTCTGTTTGATTCTGGTGAACCTTTTTTAACTTTTGCTGCTTCCAATAATTGAACAGCCGCTGGAGGCGTCTTGATCACAAAGTCAAATGACTTGTCAGCGTAAACAGTAATTGCGACAGGAAGTACCTTACCAGCTTTATCCTGCGTACGAGCGTTAAATTGCTTACAGAACTCCATGATGTTAACACCTTTCGCACCCAAGGCAGGACCTACTGGTGGCGAAGGGTTTGCAGCACCACCTCTTACTTGCAATTTAATGAGCCCAACTATCTCTTTTGCCATTTTGTTGTTTTTATACTAGTTAGTAAATATCTGTTCAGGGTTAGGAAGCATTATATTATTATCACCCCAAATCAACATTTAAATCATTATGATTCTTTTTCTACTTGCATGAAGTTAAGTTCGAGAGGTGTTTTTCTTCCGAAAATTTTAACCATAACCAATAACTTGCGTTTATCTTCATCAATTTTTTCTATCAATCCATTAAATCCGTTAAATGGACCGTCTATTACTTTTACTGTCTCACCAATAACGTACGGAACGTTAATTAGCTCCTCAGATTCTGCTAATTCGTCAACTTTACCTAAAATTCTGTTTACCTCTGTTAATCTGAGGGGAACAGGATCTCCTCCCTTAGTTGCACCTAAAAAACCTATCACTCCAGTTATAGATTTAATTGTATGGACTACTTCTCCTACTAAAGCAGCTTCTATTAGAACGTATCCAGGAAAGTAATTTCTTTCTTTACTAACCTTTTTGCCATTTCTAACTTGGTATACTTTTTCTGTTGGCACCAGTACTTGGGCAACATAATTTTGCATTCCTAAGTGATCTATCTCTTTTTCAATATATAGCTTAACTTTAGCTTCTTGACCAGAAATAGCTCTCACTACATACCATCTTTTCTTCAACTCAGTCATCAGAATTCTTTTCTTCTGTTTTAGAAAATCTTATAAAACTCACCAAGAATGGTATCAAAACCCACATCCATCAATCCGATAATTAATGCAATAATCACTGAAGATATAGCTACTAATATACTACTAGATTGGAGCTGAGTCCAAGTTGGCCAAGTAACTTTATTTTTCAATTCTTGATAAGATTCTATAACGTATTGCTTCATAGTCTTAGCTTTTATTAATGCACGGATAGAGAGATTCGAACTCCCATCAACGGTTTTGGAGACCGGCATGCTACCATTGCACCATATCCGTTTGAACAAAAGAGTGAGTACTAAGACTCACTCTTTTATGTGTTTATAGTATAATCCTCTTATTAAAGGATGTCAGTTACCTGTCCAGCACCTACAGTTCTACCACCTTCACGTATCGCGAAACGTAAACCTTTGTTAAGTGCTACTGTGTTAATTAAATTAACAGTAATAGTTAAGTTATCCCCGGGCATAACCATTTCAGTTCCATCAGGTAGAATAATTTCACCTGTAACGTCTGTTGTACGGATGTAGAACTGAGGGCGATATTTATTATGGAAAGGAGTGTGACGACCACCCTCTTCTTTCTTCAAAATATATACCTCGGCTTTAAATTTATCGTGAGGTGTTACAGAACCTGGCTTACAGATTACCATACCTCTTTTGATGTCTGATTTTTCAATACCACGTAATAATAAACCTACGTTGTCACCAGCTTCACCTCTATCTAGGATTTTACGGAACATCTCTACCCCTGTAATAGTTGACTGCATACCCGCAGCTGCACCCATACCTAAGATATCAACTGTATCACCTGAGTTACCAACACCTGTTTCGATACGTCCTGTAGCAACAGTACCACGTCCAGTAATTGAGAATACATCTTCAACTGGCATCAAGAAATCTTTCTCAACATCACGAACTGGCATTTCAATCCATGAATCCACCTGATTCATTAATTCTTTTACGGTATCAACCCATTTGCCTTCACCGTTTAATGCACCAAGCGCAGATCCTTGAACTACTGGAGTGTTGTCACCGTCGAATTCATAGAAAGATAGTAAGTCACGGATTTCCATGTCTACTAATTCTAATAATTCTTCGTCATCAACCATATCAACCTTGTTCATGAATACCACGATACGAGGTACACCAACCTGACGTGCAAGTAGGATATGCTCTCGTGTTTGTGGCATAGGACCATCAGTTGCAGCAACAACCAAGATAGCACCATCCATCTGAGCTGCACCAGTAACCATATTCTTTACATAATCGGCGTGACCTGGACAGTCAACATGAGCGTAATGACGGTTAGCAGTTTCGTACTCGACATGAGATGTGTTAATTGTAATACCACGCTCTTTTTCTTCTGGAGCGTTGTCGATTGCATCGAAGTCTTGTTTTGCAGCAAGACCATCGGTAGCCAACACAGTAGTAATGGCAGCAGTAAGAGTTGTCTTACCATGGTCAACGTGACCAATAGTACCAATGTTTAAGTGCGGCTTACCTCTTTGAAAAGTTTCTTTTGCCATGATAAGTTAGCTTAAAAGTATTAAAAACTAAGTTAATAAAATTGCCACCCCGTGTGACAAATTGAGCGAGAGACGGGACTCGAACCCGCAACCCTCAGCTTGGAAGGCTGACGCTCTACCAATTGAGCTACTCTCGCTTATAGTGGTGGGAGAAGGATTCGAACCTTCGAAGGCTAAGCCAGCAGATTTACAGTCTGCCCTCGTTGACCGCTTGAGTATCCCACCCCAAAATATTATTTCTAAAAGAACGTTGAGCCGATGGAGGGACTCGAACCCACGACCTGCTGATTACAAATCAGCTGCTCTAGCCAGCTGAGCTACATCGGCTTTTTTCCTCAAATACTTCAGTGCATAAAAAAGCAGCCTCCGCAAAAGAGACTGCAAATTTAAAAAACTTATACTGTACTACAAATATTGAATTACTTTTTTTTCTACATCGTTGATTTTAACTTTTCTTTGTACCTCAACAATGATCTTTTCAAGGCACCAACACTAATGTCAGCGGCTTCTTCAAATGTTTTAGAACTCTTCTTTACAATCAAATCTTTTCCTGGAACACTTAATTTGAGTTCAACAAACTTATTATCTCTTGAATTCGAAGGCTCAACCTTTAAATATGCATCTGCGTTAACGACATTGTCAAAATATAATTCCAGTTTATTCATTTTTCTTTGAATAAAATTTAGCAACTTAACATCAGCTGTGAAGTTTACCGAGTGAAATCTAACATCCATAATTCATCCTCCATCTTTATTGCCCCTTGGGTGGGCTTGTTCATATATTTTTTTTAATCGTTCTACAGAATTACTTGTGTAAACCTGTGTTGAACTTAAACTAGAGTGCCCAAGCACTTCTTTTATAGCATTTAAGTCTGCGCCTTCATCAAGCATATGAGTAGCAAATGCGTGTCTTAAAACGTGTGGACTTTTTTGCTTCACTCCAGTTACCTTACTAAGATAAGAATTCACAATTCTATATACAAGCTTTGGATACAAAACATCTCCAGAATTTGTAAGATACAAGAATTTGTTATTTGCATCTATCGCATTTGATCTACACTCCAGATAACTTTTTAAATGAGAAATATGAACATCTAACAATGGTATTAAGCGTTCTTTTGACCTTTTTCCTAAAACCTTAACTTGCTTAAGATTAAAATCAAGATCATATACTTTTAATCCTATTAATTCTGACAGTCTTATTCCAGTAAAATAAAACATTTCTAAAATTGACTTGTCTCTACATCCTTGGTAATTATTTTCGAATAAATGATTATCTAGTAAATAATTGATCTCATCTTTAGATATGATAGAAGGAAGATGTTTATTAATCTTAAATGACTTTAGCACCGACAAATCATTTAAATCTATTAATTGTGTCTTAAATGCATATTTATAAAAACCTCTAATTGAAGACATTTTTCGGTTTAATGTCCGCTTACTGATACCTGAAGAAATGACTTGCATCATCCAAGCTCTTATCATCTCATCATTTAATTGCATTAAGTCAGATTCATAGCTTTTTCTTAAATATAATTTGAAATTTATTAAATCAAAACGATAGGCTTTTATGGTGTGATCAGAATATCGCTTTTCGTATTTAAGGTAATCAAGAAATTCTTCTATTAATTGCATAAAAAAGCGCTTTTGTGTAAAAATACACAAAAGCGCTTATATGAGAATATTAAGTACTAATTAAGCTTCTTCAGACTGCCTTAATTGCTGAATGTAAGCTGCTTTAATCATTTGTTTTCTTCTTTTTACAGAAGGCTTTAAAAATTCTTTACGTGCACGTAATTGACGCATAGCACCAGTTTTATCAAATTTCCTTTTGAAGCGCTTTAGAGCTCTTTCGATTGCTTCACCTTCTTTTACAGGGATTATTATCATGTCTGTACCTAATTTATACTTTTAGTCTTTTCATTCTTTGGGAGGGCAAATATACAAATTTGTTTTGTGTAGCAAACAAATGTTCAATATTTTAGCTTTATATATTGTTCTTATTCTTTGAGAATCAATTTTGAAATTACTAATTTTTGTATTTCGGAGGTACCTTCACCAATGGTACAAAGCTTGGCGTCTCTATAAAATTTCTCAACAGGAAAATCTTTAGTGTACCCGTAGCCACCAAATATTTGAACGGCATCATTTGCTATCCTTACCGATGCTTCAGAAGCATAATACTTAGCCATAGCGCCCTCTTTAGTCATTTTTAAACCTTTATTCTTTTTATCTGCAGCATTATAAGTTAACAACTCTGAAGCTTCAATTTCTGTTACCATGTCAGCCAACTTAAATGCAATAGCTTGATGCTCAGAAATGGACTTACCAAACTGAACTCTTTCTTTAGAGTATTTTAAAGCAGCTTTATAGGCTCCTTTTGCAACACCTATAGACAATGCAGCAATAGATATTCTACCACCATCAAGAATTTTCATTGATTGAATAAAGCCTTCACCTACTTCACCAAGGAGATTACCATGTGGAATACGACAATTATCAAAGACTAACTCAGCAGTTTCAGAGGCCCTCATCCCAAGCTTATCTTCTTTTTTACCAGAACTAAAACCAGCTGTTCCCTTTTCAACAACAAAAGCAGACATACCATGAGAATCGCCTTTTTCGCCAGTACGCGCAATAACTACTGCTATATCACCTGACTTAGCGTGTGTGATAAAGTTCTTTGCACCATTTATAATCCATACATCACCGTCTTTGACTGCAGTTGTACTCATGCCTCCCGCATCAGAACCTGTATTGTGTTCAGTAAGACCCCATGCACCAATATGCTCTGCCGTAGCTAGCTTTGGTAACCACTTCTTCTTTTGCTCTTCACTACCAAACTCTAAGATATGCCCAGTACATAATGAATTATGCGCTGCAACAGACAAACCTATTGATGGGTCTATTTGAGAAATTTCATCTACTGCAGTAATGTATTCATCATATGTTAAACCTGAACCGCCATATTCAACAGGAACTAAAACTCCCATTAAACCTAGACCTCCTAGTTCTTTGAAGATATGAATCGGAAACTCCTGACTACTGTCCCAGTCCATCATATATGGTTTTATATGTTTTGTGCCAAAATCACGAATTGTTTCGGCAATCATTTTTTGTGTCTCGGAATAAGAAAAATTCATTTAATAAGATTTTAATAATGAAATTATGTTATTTGAATGGCTAGACAACTTTTGATCAGTTTCAAGAATACCCAAATCTACTATAAAAGCAAATCCAGAAATCTCTGCCCCTGACATTTCCACAAGATCCGCAGTAGCTTTTGCAGTTCCCCCAGTCGCAAGTAGGTCATCATGCACTAAAACCATATCCCCTTTTTTGAGCACACCTTTTTGAATCTCAATAGTAGAAGATCCATACTCAAGGTCGTAGGTTTTAGTCAAAGTATCTCCAGGCAATTTACCTTTTTTGCGTACTGGGATAAATGGAACAGATAGGGCTTGAGCAATTGCTGGACCAAACCAAAAACCTCTACTTTCAACTCCCGCTACACAATTTATATCTAAATCTTTGAGACGGTATCTAAACTCATTGACAACAGCTAAATATAACTCAACATCTAACAATACAGGACTTATATCTTTAAATAAAATACCTTCTTTTGGGTAATTAGGGAAATTTCGAATTACTGACTTTAATCGTTGCTCTATCATTCTGTAACTAAATAGACTACAATTTTACGGAATAATTGACCGTCAATCAAGGGAATTTTCTTTAAGTCTTCAATATTAGTATAAAAGCCATGGTGCTCTCTGTATTTCACAATTAGCTTAGCCAATTTATATGAAATATATGGATGAGAATACAATTGCTTCATTGTTGACTTGTTGACATTAATTCTATGTATTTCGGACTTATCAATCCATACATATTGTTGTATTGACAATACCAAGCTCGAATCCATACCATAAACCTCATATAATTGATCTTTATAATAATACCCACCTAATAAATCTCTGTACTTTATAATACGTGAGGCATAAACTTCTCCAATTCCTGGTATGCTCATTAAATCTAAAGAATCTGTTGTATTTATATTGAGCATCAACTTTTCTGCATTGCTTATTGTTTTATGTGACGTTATAGGTTTACTTGTCTTATTCTTTACATTTAAACTAATAAGGTAGGGTTGAGGATCTTCACTCCACCATTGCTCAACTTTTTTAAAATCATATTCAGCAATATGTGTTTTAGGCAACAAATAGATCTCAATTAGTTTTACAATTACAATGAGTAATAAAAAAACAAATAAGGCGCGCCGCTCAGTTTTGTTAAAATAAAAAAATTTGTAAAATGAATTCATAGCTATACTATTTTAATGAATTATAATATTAGTTGTTGCAGTATATTATTTATTAAGCACAAAAAAATCCCGCAATTGCGGGATTTTTTTTATTTAAATTTTTTAATCGCGCCTGATTTTAGGCGCTGCATATAGTCTCTCAAATCTTCTTTAACTTCTCCCGACATTAAATATAAACCTAGAATATTTGGAAATGCCATAGCTAGAATCATCATATCAGAAAAATCTATAACTGCACCCAAACTAACTGTAGAACCTATAATAATAAACACTAAAAACAGTAGCTTATAAATATTTTGAGTAATTTTTGAATGCCCAAATAAGTATGTCCAAGCTTTAAGACCATAATAAGACCAAGAAATCATTGTGGAAAAAGCGAATAAAAATATGGCAACTACTAGCAGCATTGGGAACCATGATATTACGGACTCAAAAGCTGACGATGTTAGCTGAGCTCCTTCTAGGTCATAACCTGTATGCCTACCAGTAATTAAAATAACTAAAGCTGTCATTGTACAGATAACAACAGTATCAATAAATGGTTCTAATAAAGCCACTACACCCTCAGTAACAGGTTCGTTTGTTTTTACAGCAGAATGTGCAATTGCAGCTGATCCGACACCAGCTTCATTAGAAAATGCTGCACGCCTAAAACCTTGAATCAAAACTCCTATAACACCACCCTTAGCAGCATCTCCAGAAAATGCTGACTCAAATATCAATACAAAAACATCAATGATTTGGTCATAATTTATTAATATAATAAATAAAGAGGCTCCGACATAAAGAACTGCCATGAAGGGTACTATTTTCTCTGTTATATTAGCTATACTTTTAATACCACCAATAATAACTGCTCCCACCAATATTGCCAAGATAATTCCAAAGTATACACCATTACCTGCAAGAATTGAGAACTGACCTTCTAATTGCGAAAATGCCTGATTGGCTTGAAACATATTACCTCCACCAAAAGAACCACCAACACATAGTATGGCAAAAAGAGCTGCCATGACTTTACCCATTACTGGTAAATTGTGTTTTTCAAATGCTGTATTAAGATAATACATAGGGCCGCCCGATACTTCTCCATTTTTATTAATCTGCCTGTATTTTACTCCTAAAGTACACTCTACAAATTTTGTGGACATCCCAAGTAATCCTGCCACAATCATCCAAAATGTTGCTCCGGGTCCGCCAATAGCAACTGCAACTGCAACACCTGCAATATTCCCAAGGCCTACTGTAGCAGATAACGCTGTTGTTAAAGCTTGGAAGTGTGATACTTCTCCTTTATCATCGGGGTTATCATAATCGCCTCTTACCAATTGAATGGCATGCTTAAATCCTCGAACATTAATAAAATTCATCCGTAAGGTAAAGAATATAGCCCCTACAACTAACCAAATTACTACAACAGGGATACCCATAAATGGTTCCCAGAAAATGACTTTTGCCATGAACCCTACAATAGGTTCAAACAAACTGTTAATAGTTGTACTAATTGAACTTTCAGCTTGTAAAAGTTGTGGGATTGAAAATAGGATTGCAATTAATTTATTCATGACAGTAGTTTTTGGTTTTTCAACTGTTCATCTATTAACTTCAGACTTTCACGAAAACCTGTTGGTTGATAGTTAAAATGTTGTTTTGCCTTTGTAATATTTAGTTTGGTACGTTTTGGTCTTGTAGCCTTTTGGTTTAAACTTGACGTTTTTATTGGTTTAACAAGGTTCTTATTTAATTTCCAATAATCTGCTATTTCAAAAACGAGCTCTAATATACTCAGAAAATCTTTTCCAGAAACATGATACACACCTATAGATTCAGAATCTATTGCTTGTTTACATGCAAAAGCTAAATCTTCTACCAGTGTTGGACACCTATATTGGTCATCAACTACATTAATTTCATGGTTGTTTTCTAATGATGATTTTGCCCAAAGAACAATATTAGAACGAGAAATATTATCCAAAACTCCATAAACTAATACAGTTCGGAATATTGTATACGGAAAATCTACATCTTCAAACAACAGTTCAGACTTCCATTTAGAAAGTCCATAATAATTTAAAGGTTTTGCCAATGAATCCTCGAAATATTCTTCCTCATTTCCATCATAGATAAAATCGGTTGAAATATGAACCAAATGAATGTTTGTTTCTTTTACTGCATCAATTAAATTTTGAACGCCTTTTATATTTACAGAATCACAAAGTTCGGTTTCATCTTCACACAAATCAACTTGAGTCATTGCAGCAGCATTAATTATTGCTTGAGGTTTACATTCATTAACGACATTAAAGCAAGCATCTCTATCACGTATATCTAAATTCCTGTAAACTATATTTTCAGCAAGTTCAAACTTAGGCTTAGTACGTGCTGTTGCAATCACACTTATATCAAATTGACTATATAATTTAATAAGCTTTTGACCTAAAAGCCCATTTGCACCTACAATTAAAACTCTACTCATTAGATATCTAACAATTAACTTAATAATTTATGCAGGCTTTCGTAATACAAATAGTTTTGAGTTATCTTGTAAAACTTAATCAACTGTAGCATCTCCTTCGACAAAAGAAATCCTTTATCTTTTAAGTCATTAATTCTATCCGAATCTGACGAGATAACTAAAGAGTCCGTTTGGAATGATATGTGTTGCCTGACTACTTCTCTTCTATTTATAGCATAACTATACACTATGAAATGATTTTTAAACTTGTTTATTTTTTTGTGACATCCTATAATCTTTTAAAAACAACTTCAAATCTCCATCAATAATATATGAGGTTAATAGTGAAATAGCATAAGCATAAATATTGATGCTAAAGATAATTAATAAAGATGTGAATATTAGTCATGATTCTGACAAAGGTCTTAAATTGTTTAAACCAATAGAGATTACAGTAATTACTGTCATGTAAAACGTATCAAAAAATCATAGCCCTCAATCCATCAAAAACCGAAAACACCGAAAAAAAGATGATAAAAATGAAAAATACAGCAAGATAACTACAAGAAAAAAATGACCTAAGCTTCATAAATTACATATCGTATACGCTTGATCTTTTAGAGTTTATTAAATCTTTTAATTGAATAACAAAGGCTATGGCCATATATATTAGTATTGGTGATCCAAAGGTTAAAAAAGACGCATATATAAAAAACAAGCGAACAGCCTTCCTTCTCATTTTGAGAAATAATGCCAAACGAGTACACACACCAAAAGAATATGTGTCAAATTTGTTTCTAATCCAGTCCTGCAATTATTTAATTATTTGATTAAATACTCTGCAATTTAAACATTTTCGTTTAATGCAATAATTTTGGTGCAGATGAATTAGTGCTTGTGACTGAAATGCATTTCTTGGTATTAAGCCACTTTCTTTGTAGAAACGTATAACCCTGTTATTCTCGCTTTTAAGGAGGTAGAATGACTCCAACACAGACACCATCATATTGTAGTTAGAATTTTCTTTAGCATAAAAAAAACAAAAAGGAAGTACTGCATTAATTAGTATCACTTGTAAAGAAGTTTGTCCTAATTTGCCTTTTCTTAGATTCGATTTTTTATCGAACACATAATGGGACTTCCAATATTCTGAAACGGAAATTTCTATATATTTTTTAATCCTATCTATAGATCTAAAGCGAAGTAATTCATGATATAGTTGTGGCGATTTTATGACAAAGTCGGCAAGTAATGAAATTCGTTGGGTCGGAAAAGAGCTAGGTCTCAACCTAAAAAAATTCCAATTCTGAAATTCTTCAGATCTTAATTTATATTTCAATTTGAGATATTTGTATTCATTCTGAAGTGATTTAGGATATGAATCTGTATGATTTCGTTTAATTAGTGATGCTTGGCCAAAAAGAAGAGCCTCAATGCTTAACCTATTTGGAATGTGTTTTCTGAGTAAGGACAAAGGACAAGCCTCTGCCAATGCAAGCATATGATTTGCATTTATTTTCAAACCCAAAGAATAAGCAAAGAGTCGATAAAAGCATTCTTGATAATCTTGTTGTGTATCTATAAACAAGCGCTTTATTTGTACACACTTATTCTCTAACCTTTGAACAAGTAAACTTTCATAATAATCATCCCAAAAAATAGATTCAATATTAGAAAGCTCATAAGAACATGGTATAGTTTTTTTTGATTGATACAATGTTGAATACTCATACAAATATTTTTTTGGAATTCTATTTTTCAACACTATTGTAGGTATTACGCCACCATCTTCCTTGTATACCTTTACATCGTCATGGAAAACAACATGTAATACAACTGAATTATAATTAGGATCCTTATGATGTTTGTGAGTCACCCAATCAGATGATTTGAAATGAATCTCAACATCACCATACCAGCGAATATTACCAATTAAAATTTCTGCAGAATTGAAGTCAGGCCCAGAATTAAAATTGTGTACGCCCTTGCTAAAAACTTGTACATCTGCATTATCTTCCGTTTGTAAATTTTGAAACTTAAACAGTTGGAACTTCCATAAAAATTGAAGAAATTCTTCATTAATCATTACATATTATTGAATTATTTCTTCTAAAATTACTTAATATTAAAAGGATTAATTTTAATAATACTACTCAATTTTATATTGTCTTTTATACAATCAAGTTACATATCAATTATTGCGAGCTTATAAGAGGTTGAAAAAAATTGAATTTGATAATGTACAGAGTAAGATATTAGCTAAGCACTTATTACAAACATTAAAGCAAGAAAATATAAGCACAAAAAACCACTACATTATCAATAAAAAAGCCCTCCATATTGAGGGCTTATCATAATAAATTTAAACGATCTGAGCTTTTATAAGCTCATGCTCCATTTGCATTTTCAATTCGTATGCTTTTTCTCTGGCTTTTTCTGCAAAATCTTTGTCTGAAGAAGCATAAATAATTCCTCTTGAAGAATTTACTAATAAGCCACACTCATTATTCATACCATATTTAGATACTTCTTCAAGTCTTCCACCCTGAGCACCCACACCCGGAACCAATAAAAAATGATCTGGAATAGTTTTTCTTATTTCAACCAACCAATCTGCTCGGGTGGCCCCAACAACATACATCATATTCTGTTCATTACCCCATTGAGATGATGTTTCTAATACATGCTTATACATGGGTTTACCATCAGCTTCGATAAGTTGAAAATCTTTACCACCACTATTAGATGTAAGTGCTAATAGAATGACCCACTTATTAGGATAAATGAAGAAGGGTTCTACAGAATCTTTACCCATATAAGGAGCAACGGTTACTGAATCAAAATTCATGTTTTCAAAAAAAGCCTTTGCATACATAGATGAGGTGTTGCCAATATCACCTCTTTTTGCATCTGCAATTGTAAAGATATCACTAGGTATATATTCTAATGTTTTGTGTAACGATTTTAACCCGGTAATACCCATTGATTCATAAAAAGCCAAATTTGGTTTATATGCAACACACAAATCTTTTGTGGCGTCAATTATTAGTTTGTTAAACTCAAAAATTGGATCTTCTGCATCTAGCAAATGTTTAGGAATACGATTTAGCACAGTGTCTAGCCCTATACATAAGAAAGATCTCTTAGCCTTAATTTGTTCTATCAACTCAGCTCTATTCATCCTCACCTTCTTTTAATCGTTCTGCATTTTCAGCAACAGTAAGCTCTTCTATAATTTTATGAATATCGCCATTTATTATATCATTTAAGGAATAAAGCGTCAACCCAATTCTATGGTCTGTTACTCTTCCTTGCGGATAATTATAAGTTCTAATTTTAGCAGACCGATCTCCAGTAGAAACCATAGTTTTACGTTTACCGGCAATTTCTTCATTTCTTTTAGCAAGCTCTATCTCAAAAATTCGAGATCTTAGAACTTGAAGAGCTTTTGCATAATTTTTAATCTGTGACTTCTGATCTTGACATTGAGCTACAACTCCAGTTGGAATATGAGTTAATCTAACTGCAGAATAGGTTGTATTAACAGACTGTCCTCCTGGCCCTGAAGAACAATAAGTTTCTTTTTTAATGTCTTTATCAGAAATTTCAACATCAAACTCCTCTGCTTCTGGCAGAACAACTACGGAAGCTGCTGAAGTATGTACTCTTCCTTGTGTTTCGGTTTGAGGAACACGCTGTACACGATGCACACCAGACTCGTACTTAAGTGTTCCATACACATCATCTCCCGATACATTCATCACAATTTCCTTGTAACCTCCTGCAGTTCCATCAGTAACGTCAACCAATTCTGTTCGCCACTTTTTGTTTTCACAATAACGAGTGTACATTCTAAATAAATCTCCTGCAAAGATACTGGCCTCATCACCTCCAGCACCAGCTCTGATTTCTATTACCGCATTTTTAGAGTCTTCAGGATCTTTCGGTATTAGTAATACTTTTATTTCTTCTTCTAATATTGTTTTTTTTGACAGTGCACTATCTAGTTCTGTACGAGCCATTTCTTTCATTTCATCATCCTCTTCAGACCCTAAAATTTCATTCGACTCATCAATATTGTCGCAAATTGTTTTATATGATTTATACGCATCAATAATTGGACTTAAGTCTTTATACTCCTTATTGAGTTTCACATATCTCTTCATATCGGCAATTACTTCAGGTTCGATAATTTGCTGTGCAACATCATCAAAGCGAAGTTTAATCATTGCTAATTTTTCTAGTAGTGCCATATTAGTATACGAATTTGCCGTACTGGCTGTTTATGGTTAACTTCTTCCCTTTATAGGGCGTAACTCTTCCAATAATCTTAGCATCAACACCAAATGATTTTGAAATCTCTATGATATCTTTTGCGTATTCAGGATTTAGATATATTTCCATCCTGTGTCCCATGTTAAATACTTTATACATCTCTTTCCAGTCAGTATCAGACTGTTCTTGGATTAACTTAAACAAGGGTGGCACATCAAACATATTATCTTTTATTACATGTACATTATCTACAAAATGAAGGACCTTAGTTTGGGCACCTCCACTGCAATGAACCATTCCGTGAATATTTGATCTGTGTTTTTCTAAAATTTTCTTGATAATTGGTGCATATGTTCGTGTTGGAGATAAAACAAGTTTACCAGCATCTATAGGCACGCCTTCTATGGCATCAGTTAAGCCTTTATTACCTGAGTAGATCAAATCTTCAGGCACAGAAGTATCATAACTTTCTGGATATTTTGATGCCAATTGTTTATGGAAAACATCATGCCTAGCTGAAGTTAGCCCATTAGATCCCATTCCACCATTATACTCCTTCTCATAAATAGCTTGGCCGTATGATTCTAAAGCGACAATGACCTCTCCACCTACAATATTGTGATTAGAAATTACATCAGCTCTTTTCATTCTTGCTGTAACGGTCGAGTCTACAATAATTGTTCTTACCAGATCACCAACATCAGCTGTTTCTCCTCCTGTAGAATATATTTCTATTCCTTGATCTCTCATGTCTGCAAGCAATTCTTCAGTACCGTTAATTATCTCTGATAAGACCTCTCCATTAATCACACTTTTATTCCTACCAATAGTAGATGACACAAGTATTTTATCAACAGCACCCACACAAAGTAAGTCGTCAATATTCATCACTAAAGCATCTTGAGCAATTCCTTTCCACACTGAAATATCTCCTGTTTCCTTCCAATACATATAGGCTAATGAAGATTTTGTTCCTGCACCATCTGCGTGCATAACGATACAATAATCATCATCACCAGTAAGTGTATCTTCTACAATTTTGCAAAACGCCTTAGGAAATAACCCTTTATCTACATTTTTTATGGCATTATGAACATCTTCTTTGGATGCTGAAACACCACGCTTCATGTATCTTTCTTTAGTACTCACTTTTATCTTATCTATATGGTTAATTTTCCGTAAATATAGTTAAAGAATTCCTAAGACAACATGCTTATTTAGTGCCCTATTAAGATAAAAAGCTGTCGAGTCAGAAAAATAAAAAAAGCAACCTAAAAAGGTTGCTTTTTGATGAAAATTAGAAACTTAATAATCCCCAAACTTCTTTGCATCTTCTGGGTCTGATTCTATTTGTCTGAAGTCTGTCCTTCTGTTCATTTGATGTGCAACTTCTCTCAATCGTTTTGATCGAATAGATTCAATAAACTCTTGAGAAAGAACATCACCTTCCTTAAATCCATTTCTATCTTTTAATAATGTGTATGGCTCAGCCTCACCCATTCCTAGAGCTTCTAGTCTAGAAGCGTCAATTCCTTGATCAATTAAATAGTTTACGCATGCCTCTGCTCGTCGCTGAGATAATTCTTTATTAAATTCATCACCAGATCTGAAGTCTGTGTGAGATCTAAGCTGAATTCTTAAGTCAGGATTAGTTTCTAGAACACCAACCAAATTATCAAGATCTTTTATAGCCATATCTCGAAGTTCTGCTGAACCTAAGTCGTATTCTATAAGCGGTAGGACAATTGGCAATCTATAAACTTTCAATTTCAGGTCAACAGCAATTGTATATAAATAGCCCTCATCTGTAATTTCAAAATCATGAATTGTAAGCTCCTGAGTTGTTACTGTATCTACTAGATCTATATAGGTATCTTTTGTGTATGTAACTTCATACTCTACACCTTGACTAATAATCTCATCTCCGAAACTAAAGTAACCTTTGTTATTAGTAATCGCATCAAATGATGAACCATCTGAACCTTCTATACGAACATTAACTCCTTTGATTGGGTCAGTAGTTTCTTCGTCTATTAGCATACCTTCCATTTTAAACTTCAGATCTGCAAGTTTAACTTCATATATATCATCTCCACCTCTACCTCCTTTACGATTGGAGGTTATAAATCCATTCATTGCGTCTTTTCCGGAAAAAATAACACCAAAGTCGTCGTATGATGAGTTTATCGGGTATTTCATGTTTTTAACCTTTCCGTATTGTCCGCTTGGCCTTTGAGTAGCTCTAAATATATCATATCCACCCATACCAACATGTCCTTTTGAAGAGAAGAATAGTGTTCCATCTTTATGTAAATAAGGTGCTATTTCTCTTCCAGGTGTATTGACCTCTGGACCTAAATTAACAGGATCAGCCCAAGTATCTTTACGGTTATTATACTCAGACATCCAAATATCAAAATCACCTTGGCCACCTGGCATATTAGAAACAAAAAATAAAGTTTTTTCATCTGGAGATAAGCAAGGGAATATAACCATATAATTAGAGTCTATAGGCAGATTAATTTCAGTAGGCTCTTCCCATTCACCACCTTTTTTCACAGCAGAATAGACACGAGGCAGGTTATACTCGTTCTTTTTCATGAGCGCTCTATTAAAATACATTAAGTTCCCTCGTTCATTTAAACTTACTGCTCCCTCGTCTGCTTTTGTGTTGATTATATCTTCTATTTCTAGATAATCACCAATAGATTGAGGCTCCTTCCACTTAGGCTTTGCCTTTTTCCCTTTACCTTTTCTTTTTTTAACTTTTTCTAACTCACTAACAAAAATATCGGTAAAATACTGCCCCGTTTGTGCTGACAACTTCTTGCCTTGCACGCCTTTTCGAGCTGTAGTAAAGAAAAGTAACGTATTATCTTTATTCCCGAAAGCGGGCATTCGGTCATCTTGCTTAGAATTAATAGTTTTCATATTTGTAACAGCGTAACGGGTAGGGTTTTCTGTCCACTCTTTAGCAAGTTTGCAAGCTTCTATAGACTCTTGTGCTCTAATATCACCAGGTACTTTTTCTGAGTATAGCTTAAAGTTTTCAATAGCATCATTATACTTTCCTAGGTTGCGCTGCATCATTGCCAAATACAACAAGGCCACAGGATCGTCATATCGCATTTTAATGGTCCGTTTATAGTAGCTTTCTGCTTGGCGGTAATTTCCAATCCTACGGGCACACTCGGCAAGCTTAAAGCTCATCTCTATTTTTTGCGCTCTATCAGATGACTTTGAGTAAGCTCTTTTGTACAGCTCTATCGCTTTATGAAACTCATACTGATCGTAAGCTAATTCTGCTTTTTTTAATTGTTTACCTTGACCTAAGGTGTTGCTAGATATCGCCATAGATGCGATAAAAAGTAATGCTATTTTCGTAAATCTCATTGTTTTGAGTTCATAGTTATTATTTGCTTTCAATGCAATATTGATGCAAAAGACTGCTAAAATAATGAAAATTAAAGCAAATAAAAAAGCCTAAACTAACTGATAGGGTTTGCATCATGCAAAATCAGCTAGTAAGCAACATTTCGCGGTACTTTGGCATAGGCCACATCTCATCGTCAACCAACAATTCTAGCTTATCGGTATAGCGTCTAATTTGATCAAAATATGGAAAAACATTATCTGCATATTTCTTTGCTCTTAGCTCTACTTGAGTATAGCTATCTGATTTTTTGCAAACTTCTATCATCTGATCAGTTTTTGTTATGAGGCTATTAATTACATTAGACAACTCTATAATCATTGCTATTTGCTCTTTTGAAGCGGCCTTAAAATCTTTATCAGAAAGTATGTCTTGCAGGTTTTTAACATTTTTCACTAAGACACTTTGATATCGTACAGCTGAGGGTATCACATGATTTTTAACTAAATCTGTTAAAACTTTAGCTTCAATTTGAATTTTAAGTTGATACTCTTCCATATAGACTTCGTACCTCGCTTTTAATTCTAATTCGCTAAGAACATTATTATCTGAAAATACAGATTTAGCCTTATCAGACACTAATAAATCAAGTGCATAAGGTGTACTCTTTATATTAGACAAGCCTCTTTTAGCGGCTTCTTTTATCCAAAGCTCACTATAACCATCACCTTCAAACCTTATTGGTTTAGAGCTTTTTATGTACGATTTTAGCATCTGGAAAATGGCTTCATCCTTGGATAAACCTGACTCAATTAAGTCATCTACTTCAACCTTAAAAGCATTAAGCTGATCTGCTACAATTGTATTTAAAACAGTCATAGGTAGAGAGCAATTAGCTAATGAACCTACTGCCCTAAACTCAAATTTATTCCCTGTAAATGCAAAAGGCGAAGTTCTGTTTCTGTCTGTATTATCTAGTAAGACGTCAGGAATTTTACCTACAACGTTTAGCTTTAAATCTGTTTTATCTTCTGGAGAGATTTTCCCTCCCTTTAATTTAGTTTCAAGTTCATTCAAAACACGAGTTAATTGAGATCCAATAAATACAGATATTATGGCTGGGGGAGCCTCATTTGCGCCTAAACGGTGATCATTAGACGAGGAAGCTATACTTGCTCTTAACAGATCAGAATTTTCATAAACAGCCTTAATCGTATTAATAAAGAAGGTAAGAAACTGAAGATTACTCTTTGGAGTTTTACCAGGACTTAAAAGGTTTTTCCCTGTATTTGTAGTTAAAGACCAATTATTATGTTTTCCAGAACCATTAAACCCAGCAAACGGCTTTTCATGAAGTAGCACTTTAAAATTATGACGCCTTGCTACTTTTTCCATTAAGTCCATTAATAATGAATTATGATCAACAGAAAGATTTGCTTCTTCATAAACTGGAGCACATTCAAATTGATTAGGAGCAACCTCATTATGCCTAGTTGTTATAGGGATACCTAACTTGAGAGACTCGTTTTCGAAGTCTCTCATAAATGCTTGGGCTCTAGGTGGTATAGACCCAAAATAGTGGTCATCAAGTTGTTGCCCTTTAGGTGACGAATGCCCGAATAAAGTTCTACCCGTTTGGATTAAATCTGGACGAGCGTTATAAAATGCTAAGTCAATTAAGAAATACTCTTGCTCCCAACCTAGTGAAGCATTTACCTTACTAACATTTTTATCAAAATATTGACACACAGATACTGAAGCCTGATCTACCGCGTGTAATGCTCTCAATAATGGTGTTTTATTATCTAAAGCCTCCCCTGTATAGGCAACAAATATGGTAGGAATACATAAAGTTTTATCTATTATAAATGCAGGTGATGTTGGATCCCAAGCCGTGTATCCTCTGGCTTCAAACGTATTTCGGATTCCACCATTTGGGAAGCTTGAAGCATCTGGTTCTTGTTGCACTAATAAATGGCCCGCAAAACGTTCGATAACTTTACCACCAGGAATTGGATCTATAAAAGCATCATGTTTTTCTGCAGTTGCACCTGTTAATGGCTGAAACCAGTGCGTATAATGAGTTGCATTTTTAGAGATGGCCCAATCTTTCATTGCAGAGGCCACCTGGTCGGCTATAGAACGATCAATTTTTACTCCTTTTTCTATGGCTTCCATAACGCTTTTGTATGCCTCAGCAGGGAGATACTCCATCATCACATACTTACTAAACACATTCTGACCGTAAAACTCGGATATTTTTTCTGAGGGTTGTTCCACAGATTGAGGCCTTCTTGAAGTTGCCTCTTTAAAAGCTTGTAACCTTAGTTTATTCATAGCAACACTTTGTGTAAAATAAAAAGCGCTCATAGGAGCGCTTTTTATTTAATAATTATACATCAGCAGATTTCACTGTTTGAATTATTCTTCCTGCTATTTTATATGGATCCCCATTTGATGCTGGCCTTCTATCTTCTAGCCAACCTTTCCATCCTTTTTCAACTGTGATAATTGGAATACGAATCGAAGCACCTCTATCTGAAACTCCGTAACTAAAATCGTGTATTGAGGCTGTTTCATGTAAGCCTGTTAAACGCTGATCGTTAAACTCACCATATACATCTATATGCTCTTTAGTAACAGGTCTGAATGCTTCACATACTTTCTCATAAATAGCTTGGGAACCACAAGTCCTTAGCAAAGTATTTGAAAAATTAGCATGCATTCCTGAACCATTCCAATCTCCTTTTACTGGTTTTGGATGATATTCGATGTAATAACCATACTTTTCAGTTAACCTGTCTAATAAGTATCTAGCTACCCACAATTCATCACCTGCGAGCTTGGCCCCTTTTGCAAATAACTGAAACTCCCATTGTCCTGATGCAACTTCTTGATTAATTCCTTCAAAATTTAATCCAGCTTCGATACATAAATCAGCATGCTCTTCAACAAAGTCTCTTCCATGTGTGTTTCTTCCTCCTACAGAACAGTAGTACATCCCTTGCGGCCCAGGGTATCCTCCCATAGGAAAACCTAACGGTAACTGCGTTTCTGTATCCATGATAAAATACTCTTGTTCAAAACCGAACCAAAAGTCATTATCATCGTCATTAATTTTCGCTCTTGCATTAGATACATGAGGTGTTCCATCAGAGTTTAAAACTTCTGTCATAACCAAGAAACCGTTAATCCTCTCTGGATCAGGAAAAATGGCTACAGGCTTCAATAAACAGTCTGAAGAATTCCCTTCCGCTTGTCTAGTTGAGCTACCATCAAAAGACCACGTTGGACAGTCTTCTAATTTACCACTAAAGTCTTCAACGACTTTAGTTTTACTTCTCATATTCTGAGTTGGTATATATCCATCTAGCCAGATATACTCTAATTTTGATTTCATAAGTTAAGTGTAATTGTGTAAAAATTAAGTTTAGTTGGTTTAATTACTTCGTCTGATGACTTTATAACAAGGCGCAAAGATATACGGTATTGTTAAATACACCATAAAATTATATATTTTTTATTAACACCCCACTAAAAATAGGGTTAATAAAAATAAATGTATTAAATTTATGAAGACACCCTATTAAAAAAGGAGGGTGATGTACAAAATGTACATAAAAAACAAAACAGCACCTTCCAACCTACCAATAAAACCTTTGCGAAACAAAAACATGAGTGGTATCAAAAGAAAAGACAACCCAAACATCCACAAGATATCAATAGTCAATATTCTATCGTCAGTTAATTTAATTGGATGTATTATTGACGTAACACCAAGAACTGCTAGTATGTTAAAAATATTTGACCCTATGAGGTTACCCAAGGAAAGATCCTTCTCTTTTTTAAAAGCAGCAATAATTGAAGCCGCCAACTCAGGTAAGGAAGTTCCAAAAGCAATAATAGACAATGAGATTACTCTTTCACTTACGCCTATAACTCGAGCCAATCCACTGGCTCCATCAACCAATAAACGCGAACCAAAATACAAACACAAAGCACCCAAGAATAGATAACCAACTAATTTCTTTGTTGCTAACTCGTTTTTACCTTTCTGTTCTTGGGTAAAAGCATCTCCTTCAGAAGCTCTTGAACGGCGAATCATGTATACAGTAAGCAGTGCTAACAATAATACAAAAATCAAACCTTCCCAGAAGACCAAACAATTATCTGTAAAAAGAAAGTAACCAAAAAGTAAAGACGCGGATAGCATTACAGGGACATCAAACTTATAAAGACGTTGTTTAAAACTCAAAGGATACAATAAAGCAGTTAATCCTAAAACTAAAGATATATTAGCAATATTAGACCCAATTACATTGCCAAAAACAATATCTGGATGACCATTTATAGCAGCGTAAACACTAACAATGAGCTCTGGAGCTGAAGTTGCAAAAGAAACTACAGTTAAACCAATAACAACCATTGAAACACGCATTCTTATAGCTAAAGCAACTGAACCTCTAACCAAGAACTCACCGCCAAATATGAGGACAAAAAGACCAACAATTAAGTAAAGAATATTCATTTAGTCTTCAAATGTTTTTTTTACGGTCCTTTTCACTGAATCTGGAATATTTTGAATATCTGTTAAATCAGATTTAACATCAGAACCCAATTCCTCAACATCTTGAGAACTTGCGTGAATTTCTTTTTTAATATCATCACTTGCCTCTCTAACTTTTCTTATTCCCCGACCAAGCATTCGAGCTATTCCAGGAATTTTATCTGGCCCAAAAAGAAGTAGAAACACAAAAGCAATTAAAATAAATTCGCCTGTCCCTAAAAAATTTAAAAATAAAAGAATAGAAACCATTGGGTAAAAATACAAAAGTCCTGCGCATGCGCAGGACTTTTAATCTAGAACTTATAAAATATTACTCTTCCTCTTTCTTTAAAGTATCTACCATTATTGGCGTTGCAATGAACAATGACGAATAAGTACCAACAACAACACCTATCATCAATGCAAACATAAAACCTCTAATCACTTCGCCACCAAACAAGAATATAACTAGTAATACAAAGAAAGTTGTTAATGAAGTATTTAAAGTACGACTTAAAGTACTGTTTAATGCCGCATTTACAACTTCAGATCGCTTGCCTTTTTTAGAACTAAAAAATTCTCGCACCCTATCAAACACAACCACTGTATCATTAAGAGAATACCCGATAACCGTTAAAATAGCTGCTATAAAGGCTTGATCTATCTCCAAAGAGAAAGGCAATTTACCGTAAAATATTGAAAATACTGACAATACGATTAGCACATCATGAAACACAGCCGCAACAGCACCTAATGAGTATGACATCTTACGGAATCTTATTAATATGTATAAGAATATCACAATTAATGAGAATAGCACCGCCCAAACAGCAGATTGTTTGATGTCATCGGCAATTGTAGGACCAACTAACTGCGAGCTCATTGTTTCATATGACATCCCAAGAGTACTTAATCCCTCCTCTAATTTTGCATCTACGATTTCATCTGCACCTTTTTCATCAATCATATATTTGGTAGTAATCTTTACCTGATTTGCATCTCCAAAGGTTTTTACTTCTGGCGCAGTTTCGAAAGGCGCTGCAAGAGAAGAACGGATATCTTGGGTAACTACGTCTTGATCAAAACGAACCACGTATGTGCGACCACCTACAAAATCAACACCCTGATTTAGACCTCTAGTGACTAGGGAAGATGCACCTAAAATCAATAATAAACCTGAAAATATATAAGCCTTTTTCCTACTTGCAATAAATGCAAATGAAGTTTTTGTAAACCAATTCTCGGTTAATTTAGAAGCAAACTTTATGGACTTTTTAGATTCCATTTTAGACTCAAAAACTAATCGAGTTAGGAATATTGCCGCAAATAATGATGTAATGATACCTATAATTAAAGTTGTTGCAAATCCTTTAATTGGCCCAGTACCAAATGTATATAAGATAACTCCGGTAAGTAAGGTAGTAACGTTAGCATCAATAATTGCTGCATAAGCGTTATTATACCCATCTTGTATAGCTAAACGCATCCCTTTGCCCATTCTTAGCTCTTCGCGTATGCGCTCATATATAAGAACATTAGCATCAACAGCCATACCAATTGTCAGCACAATACCAGCAATACCAGGGAGTGAAAGAACAGCACCCAATGAAGCTAGAACTCCAAAAATGAAAAGAATGTTAAGTACTAAAGCAAAATTTGCTGATAGCCCCGCAGTTTGGTAGTAAAAAATCATGTATATCAATACAATAATTAATGCTATAGCAAAAGATGTAAACCCGGCACTAATAGCTTCTTTACCTAAAGACGGACCAACAACCTCTGATTGAATAATTTTAGCTGGAGCAGGGAGCTTACCTGCTTTTAAAATATTAGCTAAATCCTCAGCTTCTTCTACAGTAAAGTTTCCGGAAATACTTGAACTTCCGTTAGGTATAACGTCGTTAACTGTTGGAAATGAATATACATAGTTATCAAGAACAATTGCTACTTGTCTGTCGATATTATTTTCAGTTAGTTTTTTCCATTTCTTAGAACCTTCAGCATTCATTCTCATACTAACATTTACAGAGCCAGTAGGATCAATATCTGAGCTTGCGTCAACAATAACATCCCCACCAAGCTGTGCTTGATTCTCTCTGTTTGACTTAATAGCGACCAATTCAAGCCCAACCTCTTCGCCTTCATTAACAAGTGGTTTTGCAGACCATAAAAACTTAATATTTCTGAGATCACTAGAAAGTAAAGATCGAACATCTGAACGATTAAGAATAGAGTTAATCTTTGCCGTATCTTCTTCAAAAACAACACCCAAACGAGCACCAAATGCGTACTGAATGTTGATCATTTCAAAGAAAGGATTCCCTAAATCTGGGTTTAAAGAATCTAAAGACAATGAATCCACTAGAAATTCATCTTCTTCTAAGTTTTTAGCATCTTGTTCAGCCTTTATAATAGCATCTACGTTTACTAAAAATGTTTGTAATTCTTGAATGCTTGATGTTTCCCAAAACTCTAATTGGGCTGTACTCTGTAATAAACGCTTCACACGCTCGTGATCTTTAACACCAGGTAGCTCAACAAGGATTCTTCCTTCTTGCTCTAGTTGTTGGATGTTAGGCTGAACAACACCAAACTTATCTATTCGGGCTCTAAGTACAGAAAAGGCCCTATCTATTGCGCCTTTAGCTTCTTCCCGAACAACAGCAATAACTTCATTGTTTGGGGCATTCAGCTCAAATTTATCTAGCATATTCCGATGACCAAATATTCGAGGTGAAGACAATAGAACTTGAGTGCCATTTTCGATATTTACCTCATTAAAAGCCTTCTCGAATAAGTCAATATAATTTTCTTGGGAATTTCGTTGAGCTTGATTGGCACGGTCAATTGCTTGATTAAAGGTAGCATCAGACGACTTATTAGCCAGTATTTTGAGTATGTCTCCAACAGATACTTCTAATGTAACATTCATCCCTCCTTTTAGGTCGAGACCTAAATTGAGCTCTTGTTCTTTACACTCTTTGTAGGTATATCCAAAATATAATTCATCAGTGGCTACAGAGTCAATGTATGCTTTCTCAAGCGCAATATCTCCTCCAGCAAATGCTTTTGCATCATTCTCAACACTTTTAACCATCCATGTAAATGCTAACTGGTAAACACATATTAATGCAAATACGGTAGCTAAAAATTTGGTGAATCCTTTATTATTCATCATCTATTTGTTTTAGAGTCTATGTTTTAAGGGCTGACAAATATAAACTTTCGATAAAAATTTCCCAACTTATTTGATGCTATTATTATAAAGCAATAGGCATAATTGTTGTATGTTGGGTTTAGCAAACTTATTAGACTTAAAAATGAACAAACTTTTAACCTTTATTAGCCTTACGTTGCATCCCCTGTTTTGTATTGCTCAACAAGATTTCAACCAATCGCAAAATATAATAGTTTCAAAAGATGACATTGAGTTAACCAACCCATGGGCTGGAGGGTTAAATGTTCCCCAATATTCAAGTATTGACCTAAATCAAGACGGCATTTTAGATTTGTTCATTTTTGATAAAAACGGAAATCAAATAAGCTGCTTTATTAATAATGGTACTAATGATGTTATCGATTACCATTATAGTCCAAAATACCATGACGCTTTCCCTAGCCTTGAAGGTTGGGCTCTACTTAGAGACTACAATTGTGATGATAAAGAAGATTTGTTCACCTCCTATAATGGGGCTATCAAACTATACAAGAATACTAGTATTGGTAATGATTTAAGCTTCGAGGAAATTGGAACTATAACTACAAACAGAGGGGAAGGGCCAACTAACCTATATGTAAGCTCTGTAGACATCCCTCATATTGGCGATTTAGATTCGGATGGAGATTTAGACATACTCACATTTACTGTAATAGGGTCGAATGTAGAGTTACACAAAAACATGTCTTACGAGAATGGTTTCAGCTGCGACAGCATACAAATAGAAATGACAGACAACTGTTGGGGAGATTTCAGCGAAAACTTCTCTAACAACTCTGTAACTTTAAACGACTGCAATAAATCTCACTCTAAGCATTCAGGCTCAACTGTAACGGCCATAGATCTTAATGGCGACAGCTACTACGAACTACTTCTAGGAGATATTACGTTTGACAACATGGTAATGCTAGAGAATAGTGCAGAAATTAACTCTGCTGTGATGATTGACCAAGATGAAAACTTCCCTTCATACGACCAAAGTATAAGCATCCCAAAATTTCCAGCGGCCTATTATATTGATGTTGACAATGATAACCAAAAAGATCTTATTGTGTCACCAAATGGGAATAATGTATCCTTTAATTATAATAATACCTGGTTTTATAAAAACACATCAGATACTGAAGTAAACTTGGTTCTGCAGCAAAAAAACTTTTTAGCAGATCAGATGATTGAAGTAGGCTCTGGCGCACACCCTGTTTTATTTGATTATAATAATGACAGCTTGATGGATCTTATTGTGGCAAATTTTGGCTATTCTATTGACGGTGGTAACTTTAACTCTCAACTGGCATTGTATGAAAATACCGGCACCCAAGAGAATCCAAAGCTTACCTGGATTACTGATGATTATGCAAATCTTGCAACGCTTAATTTTAAAGACAACTTGATACCTACATTTGGTGATATTGATAATGATGGAGATAAAGATATGATTCTCGGAGATAGTGATGGGAATCTTCACTTAATGACGAATATTGAAATTGCTGGTGAAACAAGCTTTTTCATGAATGAAATAGAGTATTTTGATATTGATGTAGGGAGTTTTGCGAGTCCATTTCTGGCTGATTTGGATAGAGATGGAGACCTCGATTTGATTGTTGGATCGAGGAAAGGCCTCATATATTATTATGAAAACATTGGAACACAAAACGAGGCAATTTTCGAAATTGCGAACGACACTTTAGGAGGCATAAATCTTATAGACCCAATATACAATACAGCATATACTACACCTATCGTCGTGGATACAGAGAGTGGTTATGAATTATTTGTGGGCACCGAAAAAGGCTTTGTGCATCATTATAACAATATTGATAATAATGTGGATGGTACATTTACTGAGATAATTGACACATATGAGCCTCAAGAACAAGGAATTAAAACATCCATTGCTGTTTATGACATTAACTCAGACGGTATTTTGGACATGATAAAAGGAATCCATTCAGGAGGCCTGCATTTATATCTTAGCGACACGATTAATGACCTTTTAATACACTCAAAATCAACAAATAAGGTGTTTGCAAATCCAAATCCAGCTTCAAATTATGTAAACATAACACACAATTCACCAATTAAAAAGATTACTATCACAAACCTGAAAGGACAAAATATTGCCACACATTTTAACACAAATAGAGTTGATATTACCAGTCTACTAAGCGGTATCTATATTTTTAAAATTACGGACAATAATGACAAGGTGTTCTACCACAAACAAGAAATCCTCAGATAGCAATAAAAAACGCCTACATCGATGCAGGCGTTTTTTTAAATTAAATTATTGAGTTGTCTAAAATAAGTTTAAATCTTTTAAAAGAGAATTTGTGGCTCTTACGCCCTCAGCAGATTTGGTTAGAAGGTCTAATTCATCAGCATCTAAATCAATATCAACAATTTGCTCAACACCATTTTTACCTAAAATTACTGGCACTCCAAGCGATAAATCTTTCAAACCATATTCGCCTTCTAATAATGCCGAACAAGGGAACATTTTCTTTTGATTACATGCAATTGAATGCACTAGAGATGACACAGCAGCACCTGGAGCATACCAAGCAGAAGTGCCTAACATTTTTGTAAGTGTAGCTCCACCCACCTTTGTCTCTGAAGCAACTTGCTCCAGTCGGTTATCAGACAAAAACTCTGATACCCTTACACTATTCCTAGTGGCCAATCTGGTTAAAGGCACCATACCTTTATCACTATGACCACCGATTACCATTCCTTCGACGTCTGATGCTGGACAACTCATAGCTTCACTTAAACGATACTTAAATCGTGCACTATCTAAAGCACCTCCCATACCTATTATCCTGTTCTTAGGAAGACCTGTAACTTTGTGCGCAAGATAGGTCATAGTATCCATTGGATTACTTACGATAATCAAAATTACATTTGGTGAATACTTAATTAAGTTTTCAGAAACCGTTTTCACAATACCAGCATTAATACCAATAAGTTCTTCACGGGTCATTCCGGGCTTTCTTGGAATACCACTTGTAATCACTGCAATATCACTATCTTTAGTAAAAGAATAATCATTTGTACTACCAATAATTTTAGTATCAAAACCGTTTAATGAGGCAGTTTGCATTAAATCCATGGCCTTACCCTCAGCATAGTTCTCTTTAATATCTACCAATACCACCTCAGATGCGAAATCTTTAATAGCAATGTATTCCGCACAACTCGCTCCTACGGCCCCAGCACCCACAACTGTAACTTTCATTTTTTTATATTTTAATTTTTAAAATTTAGTTTTACCCAATACTATATTGGATAGATGCAAATTTAAGATTTATATCTTCAGTAAAAAAAATATAAAAACTATCTTTGGAAATTGACATCATCATGTGTGAAACCTGGTGGTATTATTTTTGATAAATACATTTTATCCTTTAAAAACATCTTTTAAATGTATAAACACATATTACTATCACTTTCTATTTTTTTTACTGGCACCTCATTTGCACAGGATAATTGTCAGATTATCATTCCCCAAGCAGAATACATATCTGTTACGCCAACAACTGTTCTTGATTCTATCACTGGTGTATATAACGACTACTATGATATTTGTCAAAATGAAATCATAACTATTTCGGCTTCTGGACAATACCCTGAAAATAACACAACCTACAACCAATCAGACGAAACCAGCACATTTACATGGACAGTAAACGGAGATAATCCTACAAATGGTGCTACATTTTCTCAAGAATTTACAGAAGGTGGTGGTTACATATTAAACCTTTCTATTGAAGATAGTCAAGGTTGTACAAATGATGTTATTCTGAAATTTTTTATTCGTGTTTCTACAACCCCGGAAATGACACTTACGGCTGAACCTACAGAAGTTTGCCCTGGCCAAGAGTCTGTGGTAAACGCAAATATAGTGTTTGACCCTACTACATGGAATGCAGAATTTAACAATACATTTTCAGAAGAATTATTCATTCCTGATGGCCCTAATTGTCCGCCGGGTTTTTATCAAACTGGAATAACATTTGATAATTTCTACCCAAGCCAAACATTAACCAGTGTAACCGACCTCACACAAATATGTGTAAACATGGAACACACATTTATGGGTGATTTAACAATTAATCTTTTAGCTCCAGATGGATCTACTGTTATCTTACTAGAAGACCAAAACGATACAGGCGTAGGAAATGGCCTCGGAGGAACTGATTTGGGTATACCAAACAATACTGATTCTTTTGATGCCTCATGTGATTCTCTAAGCAACCCTCCGGGAACAGGATATATTTACTGCTGGTCTCCATCTTCTACCAACAACAATTGGCATGACCTAGATGCAGCAGGAACGCTAGGAAATCCTGTAAATGAGAGCGACCCAATCAATCAAACCAACATATACCCTGCTTACAACAACTCGTTTAACAACCTACTAAACACCCCTTTGAATGGCGAATGGAATATTGAAATAATTGACACATGGGGCTCTGATAACGGTTGGATTTTTGAATGGTGGATAGACTTTAATCCAGATATTATTCCTCCAGAGTGGGGATTTACACCAGAAATAACAGAAAGTGGATGGGCTCCAGCAGCATCAACAATAGATATTAACGATAACTTAATGACCATTCAACCAAATAGTGAAGGTACATACACCTACTATTATACACTTGTAGATAACTTTGGTTGTGACTATTCTGCAGCTACTGAAATTGATGCTACATCATCTCTCCAAACTAATGAAGTTGTTACCAACGATTATTGTCTTGGAGCAGTAGGAGCTATCGATCTGAATCTTAATGGAGGAAATCCTCCCTATAACATTAGCTGGAATACAGACGATACTTCTGAGCAACTAGAAAATTTGGAAGCAGGTACCTACTACTTCAACGTAGAGGACGGATTAGGTTGCAGCACTGAAGGTAGTATAGTTGTACAAGATATTATTTTAGAGCTTGGATTCGATGTTTCTACTGAATACGATCATTGTGATCAAGGCGTTGGCAGCATTGAATTGTCAGTTCTAAATGGTAACGGACCTTACACTTACCTTTGGGAAGATGGTGTTTCAGAACTCTCATTCGCAGATAATCTTTATGAAGGTGAATATACTGTAGACATTATTGATTCTGACGGCTGCCTTGGACAAGAAACAGTTGAAGTAACTAATATACCAGGACCTACAGCTCTGTTTACTTTGAGTTCCGATACTGTTGTTTATTTAGATGGTTTTGTAAATTTTTACGACTTGTCATATTCTGACGATTTAACCTACATTAATGAGTATAGTTGGAATTTTGATGATGGAGGGTTTTCTGACCAGCAAAACTCAAGCCATGACTTTAATAGTATAGGAGAATATAATGTTCAACTAACAGTTACCGACGGTGGGAACTGTCAAGACACATATACAACTACGGTCTATGCAATTGAAGACTACTTCATTTGGGCTCCTTCTGTTTTCACTCCTAATGGCGACAACCGAAATGATTATTACAAACCCGTATTGAAAAATGTTATTGCTTCAACCTATGAGTTATTCATCTATGATAGATGGGGTAAACAAGTTTATTTTTCAGATAATTATAACGATTTAGGGTGGGATGGAATTCGTCAAGATAATGGATTACCAGCAGATATTAATTCATACACATTTGTATTGCGGTTCGATACATACAGAAATGAATTACAAGAAGAAATTGGGTCATTTATTATTTTAAAATAATTTAAAGACATGAAGAAACTATACCTACTTATAATTATTCTGATTTGTTGCGCCAACCAATCCTATGCTCAATGTCAAGAAATTGAAGTAATTATTGACGATGTATCCGTATTTGGGACAACCGAAACTGACCCAAACACAGGTGAGGAAATTACATATTATGATGTGTGTCAAGGTGAAGAAATTACTTTTTCTGTATCAGGAAATTACCCTGAAAACAACACAAACTATGAGCAGTCGGATGCAAGTTCTACATTTAGTTGGTTAAATAATGGTATGAATCCACAAAGTGGTCAAGTAGTAACATATTCTTTCCCAAATGGAGGTGGAAACGAAATAACTATACAAATTACAGACGTTGAAGGCTGCTCAAATACTGAAGTTCTTACACTATATGTAAGAGTTTCAACAACTCCTTCTATTAATGTGATTGCAGAGCCTAACATTATTTGCCCGAATCAAAACACCTTAGTTACTGCATTAGCTAATACAAATGTATCTTCTTCAATCACAACTGTAACTCCATGGGAAACAGCCTGTGAAGATGAGTTTTCAGACCCATTATATCTACCAGATGGAAATGGTGCAGAGTACGAAACAGATATTGAAATCAGCTGTTTTTCTGCCGGACAAACATTAATTAATGCTGCAGATATATTAAGTGTTGATATTAATATCGAACATTCTTATACTGGAGATTTAGACATATTCCTTACTGCACCTAATGGTCAACAAATAACCTTGTTTGAACAAGCAGGTGGTGGAACCTGGTTTGGTGAAGCAACAGATGGAGATGCGTCAGCAACAAACCCGGGTGTAGGATACGACTATGGCTGGTCTATGAGTCCTAGCTATGAAGGAACAATGGCTCAAGGTATGGGAAATAATACAACGGGCAACTCACTTAATGAAGATACTTATTTGCCAATAGAAGATTTTAACAGTTTGATTGGGACCGAATTAAATGGGACATGGACATTAACTGTTGTTGACAATTTAACCATAGATAATGGTTGGATTTTTTCGTGGGGACTTAGTATTAATCCAGATATAATTCCTTCAGAATGGGGCTTTACTCCAACTATAGTGGAAACAAATTGGGTGGGAGACCCTGCAACCACTGTTAACGTTGATGGAAATCAAATGACAGTAAATGTCCCTAGTGAAGGAACTTACACTTATGATTTTGAAGTGATAGATAACTTTGGTTGTTCTTATTTTGAATCAGCTACCATTAATGCGCTTGATGCAGTTACTACACTTTCGTCAGAATCTACACCTGATAATTGTACTGAAGGAATTGGTACTGCAACAGTGCAAGGCGAAAATGGAACTCAACCGTACAGTTATTTTTGGCCATCACTTGGGTTATTAACACCTACTATTTCAGGATTACAAGCCGGCACCTATCCATACATTATTACTGATGCATTAGGCTGTAGTACTGAGGGGGTTGTGACCGTAGATCAAGAAGGTCCTACCATCAATCTTGAGGTTTTAGAATCTACAGATGATGCCTGTAGTGATAGTATTGGAACAATACTTGTTCAGCCACTAAATGGTATCCCACCATTTGTATACAACTGGAATAATTCTAGTTCTACTTCTTCCCTCGGCACAAACTTACCTGAGGGATCTCAAACGGTGACTGTAACAGATGGTAATGGTTGTATTGGAACTTTGACTGAATCTATTGGCAACATACCTCCACCTGTAATTGAGTTTTCCTACTCTATCGATTTATGCTCAAAATCAATTGTTTTTATTAATGAAAGTCAAGATATTAACCAATCACAGTGGTTTCTCAATAACGAAATCTATAGTCAAGAGGCAAATCCTATTTTTGAAATTAATGAAAGTGGTGAGTATGAAATTACCCTAATAGGAAGTCATGAGTATTGCTCTAATAGTTTAACGCAAACCATTAACCTAGACAACTTATACGATTATAGCTACATAGACATCCCTAATGTGTTTAGCCCTAATGGTGATGACATAAACGATGAATTTAAGGTGCTAGGCCTCTTAGAATGTGATTACAGTAATCTAACCATTTATAATAGATGGGGTGAGGAGATGTTTTTCTCATTGTATCCAAAAACCGAATTCTGGGATGGAAAAAAGTTGGGCAATGATGCTGAAGAAGGCGTCTATTTTTACACGCTAGAAATGAAATACAAAACATTTAAGGGAAGCCTTACTCTAATTAGGTAAAGCAAAAAAATGCACAACAAATGTTGTGCATTTTTTTAAAAGTATTTCGATTTATTACTTATTATCTAAGCATCGATATTTGCATATTTTGCATTTCTTTCGATGAAGTCACGTCTAGGAGGAACATCATCTCCCATTAACATAGAGAATATATGATCTGCCTCGGCAGCACTATCTATGGTTACCTGTCTCAAAGTTCTATTCTCAGGATACATAGTCGTATCCCATAACTGTGAAGCATTCATTTCACCAAGACCTTTATATCTTTGAATATTAACAGAGGACTCCTTTCCTTTAGCCATATCTTTAATGTGAGAATCGCGCTCTTCATCATTCCAACAATAGCGTTGATCTTTACCCTTTTTGACTAAATACAGAGGTGGAGTTGCAATGTAGACATAACCATTTTCTATAAGATCTTTCATATATCTAAAAAAGAAAGTCAAAATAAGCGTCGAAATATGAGAGCCATCAACGTCGGCATCACACATAATGACAATCTTATGATATCGAAGCTTTTCTATGTTTAGTGCTTTACTATCTTCCTCTGTACCAATAGACACTCCTAAGGCAGTAAAAATATTTTTGATTTCTTCATTATCAAAAACCTTATGTTGCATAGCTTTCTCGACATTGAGTATTTTACCTCGTAGTGGTAAAATAGCTTGAAAATTTCTGTCTCTTCCTTGCTTTGCTGTACCACCAGCAGAATCACCCTCAACTAAAAAAATCTCACATTTCTCAGGATCTTTTTCAGAACAATCAGAAAGCTTTCCTGGCAATCCTGTAGAGGACATGACAGTTTTTCGCTGAACCATTTCACGAGCCTTACGTGCGGCCTGTCTTGCTTTTGCTGCTAAAATTACTTTTAAGATAATTTGTTTTGCATCTTTTGGATTCTCCTCTAGGTAATTATTTAGCATCTCGCCTACTAGTTGATCCACAGCTCCAGACACTTCAGAATTCCCTAATTTCGTTTTTGTTTGCCCCTCAAATTGCGGCTCCATAACCTTAACAGAAACTACTGCTGTAAGACCTTCTCTGAAGTCATCTCCTGCAACAGTAACTTTTTCTCTCTCTAACATACCTGATTTTTCAGCGTAAGATTTAAGAGTTCTAGTTAATGCTCTTCTAAAACCTGATAGATGCGTACCTCCTTCATGAGTATTAATATTGTTTACATAGGAGTGTAAATTCTCAGAATATGAAGTGTTGTAGCTCATTGCCACTTCTACAGGAATGGAATTTTTTTCACCTTCCATATACATGACATCTTCAATAAGACTGTCTCTAGTTTGATCTAAATATTTAACAAACTCATTTAACCCTCCATTAGAGTGGAATGTAGCAGTGGTGTGTTTGCCATCATCATCTAGCTCTCGCTCATCAGTTATTGTTAGTGATATGCCTTTGTTAAGGAAAGACAACTCACGCATTCTGGATGCCAAAATATCATACACATAGACTGAAGTAGTAAAAATGGAACTGTCTGGAGTAAAAGTAATAATGGTACCTCTATTATCAGTTGTTCCAACTTCGGTTACTTCTGTTTGCGGAATACCCATTGCATACTCTTGGGTAAAAATTTTCCCTTCTCTATGAACTTCTGCCTTTAAGTGAGAAGATAGGGCATTTACACAAGATACACCCACCCCATGAAGCCCACCAGACACTTTATATGAATCCTTGTCAAACTTACCTCCAGCGTGAAGTACTGTCATGACAACTTCTAATGCTGATTTTCCTTCTTTAGGGTGCATGGCAGTAGGGATACCTCTACCATCATCTTTTACCTCAATAGAATTATCTTCTTTAATTGTTACGTATATATTTTTACAATGTCCTGCGAGGGCCTCATCTATAGAATTGTCTACCACCTCATACACTAGATGATGCAGACCTTTTTGCCCAACATCACCAATATACATGGCTGGTCTTTTACGCACTGCTTCCAGTCCTTCTAGTACTTGAATACTTCCAGCAGAGTAATCTTGTCCCTTTACTTCTTCGCTCATTTTATTTCGCTTTAAGTCTAATTTATTGACGTCTAACAAATATAATAATTTAGTCAAGTAGAGTAATGTTAAAAACGTATATCTGGAGGCAATTTATTAACATTTAAGGCAGTAATTAACAATTGACAATATATCTTATCTCCACAAAAAAAAGGCTCCTAAAAAGGAGCCTTTGAATATTTTAATGAATTACTGATTATTCAGCAATTACTTCAAAGCTTAAATCTACTATAACATCTCTGTGTAAGCGAATAGTAGCAGTATATTTACCTAAAGCTTTTACAGTTCCACCAATAATACTGATGTACTTTTTCTCAACAGCGTGACCAGCTTTGTCAATAACTGCAGCTAAATCTATTGTGGTAATAGAACCAAACAATTTACGTCCTCCTTCAGCTACTTTGGCTGAAATTTTAATTTCGAGAGCTTTCAGTGCTTCAGCAGTTTTATTTGCATCTTCCACAATTTTTTGCTCTTTAAATGCTCTTTGCTTTAAGTTTTCAGCCAATACTTTTTTAGCTGAATCTGTTGCTAACACGCCTAATCCTTGAGGAATAAGGTAGTTTCTTCCGTAACCGTTCTTTACAGAAACGACATCGTCTTTGAACCCTAAGTTAGCTACGTCTTGTGATAATATAATTTCCATAGTACCTAGTGTTTTTACTTCATTAAATCAGTTACATATGGCAAGATAGCAACGTGTCTTGCTCTCTTGACCGCTTGAGATACTTTTCTTTGAAATTTCAAGGATGTTCCTGTAATACGACGTGGCAAAATTTTACCTTGTTCGTTTAAAAATTTCATTAAAAAGTCTGCATCTTTATAATCAATATACTTGATGCCTGTCTTCTTGAAACGACAGTACTTTTTCTTCTTACCCGTATCAATAGATAATGGCGTAAGGAATCTAATGTCTGTATTGTTTGCCATTATTTAGCTTCCTTTTTGGTGTTCAACTTTTCTCTTCTAGATTCAGAATATGCTAGCGCATGCTTGTCTAAAGCTACGCTTAAAAATCGCATTACTCGCTCATCACGTTTTAGTAGAACTTCTAAACCACTTAATAGGTCTGTAGATCCTTTAAATTCTACTAAAAAGTAAAATCCGCTTTTCTTTTTTTCGATTGGATAAGCTAGCTTTTTCAAGCCCCAGTTTTCCTCTGCTACAATTGTAGCTCCTTTTTCTTTCAAAAAGGATGTAAACTTGCTTACTGTTTCCTTTGTCTGATCTTCAGACAAAACGGGATTCAATATGAAAACAGTCTCGTAGTTTCTCAACATAGTTAATATATTTAATTTTTATCTAAAATGGTCTGCAAAAGTAGGTAAATTAAACTAAATATAAAAACGCTTTATAAATAGAAGTGTCAATTCTGAATATTACTGATGATGATAAGGTTCATTTTTCAAAATTGTCATGCCTCTATACAATTGCTCCACAAAAAACAACCGAACCATCTGATGTGAAAATGTCATTCTAGACATTGAAATTTTTGCTTTGGATTTTGCATAAATTGATTCATCAAAACCATAAGGGCCCCCGACCACAAACACTACTCTTTTAATACCTGAATTCATTTGCTTTTGCAAAAATTTAGAAAATGTAATTGAGGTGAACTCAGTTCCGCCTTCATCCAATAATAGTAGTTTGTCTCCAACTTTTAGTTTTTTCTCTATGAGCTCAGCCTCCCTCTTTTTCTGCTGAGCAGGAGTTAAAGTCTTTCTGTTTTTTACATCTGGTAATTCCTGATAATCAAAACCTATGTAGTGTTTTAGACGATTTACATATTCGTCAATACCTTCTGATAGGTATTTTTGATCTGTTTTTCCAACAACTAAAAGTAAAATCTTCATAGATATTTCTCAAAAATGTTATTTATTTATCATACCAATACAAAGTAACATAATCTTATGATTACCAAAAAAGACGTATTACCATTAATAAATATGGCGTTTGCTGAAGATATTCGAGAAGGTGACCATAGTTCTTTAGCATGTATTTCAAAGCATGCACAAGGGAAAGCACAACTAATAATAAAAGATAAAGGTATAGTAGCCGGAATTCAGCTAGCCGAATGGATTTTTGAAACAATTGATCCAAATATTGTGTTTACTAAATTCTTAAATGATGGAGAAAAAGTCAAGTATGGAGATATTGCTTTTATTGTAGAAGGGAATTCAATTGCACTATTAACAGCAGAAAGATTAGTTCTTAATTATATGCAACGAATGAGTGCCATAGCTACCAAAACTAATGAATATGTTAAATTAGTCCATGGTACAAAAACCACAATTCTCGACACTCGAAAAACCACACCTGGAATACGAATTATTGAAAAATGGGCTGTAAAAATTGGAGGAGGATCAAATCATAGATTTGGCTTATATGACATGATTATGCTCAAGGACAACCATATAGATTTCGCAGGAGGCGTGAAAGATGCCATTAAAAAAACCAATGATTATCTCAAGAAAAATAACTTAAATCTCAAAATTGAGATAGAAACTAGAAGCATAAAAGAGGTTAAAGAAGTAATAGCAGCTGGTGGTGTTGATAGAATTATGCTTGATAACTTCTCCACCAAGGGCACGATTGATGCCTTGAAACTTATAGATGGCAAATACGAAACAGAATCTTCAGGAGGTATAACTAAAGAAACTATTAGGGGCTATGCACAATGTGGCGTAGATTTCATTTCGGTCGGAGCACTGACACATTCTGTTCACAATATGGATATGAGTTTGAAAGCATTTTAGTAATTTAATGGTGTAATAGACTATCACAAATTGACTGTAAGAAACATAAGTAAGAAATTAATAGTACCAGGATTTCAAGGACTAACCCTCTATGAAGTCTCCATGTTCTTCTATATAGGTATTATAGAAGGTGCCATTACGACTAGAGCGTCATCATTAGCCTTTAATTTTTTCTTAGCCTTCTTCCCATCCGTTATCGTATTTTTTACCCTCATACCTTTTGTGCCTATTGAAGGATTTCAGGATCAATTGTTTCTACTGATCATGGATATCCTCCCGCCATCTACTTACAGCGCAACAAAATCAATTGTAGACGACATTATCAATAACGAGCAGGGAAGCCTCCTTTCTCTTACCTTTGTTTTGGCTTTATACTTCTCTACAAATGGAGTTAATGCCATGATTGCTGCGTTTAATCACACCTATCACTTAAGCGACAAAAGAACTTGGTTACAACTTCGCATATTATCTGCAATATTAACATTCGTGCTGGCGGTATTACTAATTTTAACAATCAGTTTCCAAATATTTTCTAAAGAGTTTATGAATAATTTAGTTAATGAAGGCTACCTAGCACAATATGCGGTTGATATTATTGGCTATGCAAAATGGATTATAATGATTGTGACTTTATTTATCGGTATTAGTATTATCTATTATTATGGCCCAGCAGATAAAAGTGGATGGAAGTTTTTATCCCCTGGTTCAATTTTAGCTACTACATTTAGTGTACTTACATCAGTAGCCTTTAGCTATTATGTATCTAACTTTTCGCAATACAATCAACTTTACGGCTCTATAGGAACCCTACTTGTGATTTTGCTTTGGATGTATTTTAACTCAATCATACTTCTCATCGGCTTCGAATTAAATGCAAGTATTATTTCAGCTAAAGAGAAGCTCAATAATGACAGATGATATAAATCTTGGGTTTAACTATATATTAAGTCAGAAAAACACCATAATATGAAAAGAATTCTTTTTGCTTTTAGTATACTTCTTAGTATCGTTAGTACTGCACAAGAAAAACCTGCAAAGTACAATCCAATAGCAAAACCAAATACTTACAGAAACTTCGACAACCCCAATTATTGGAAAAATAAATTGCCATATTCAGACTATTGGCAACAAGATGTTTATTATCAGATCTACGCTAATATCGACGAGCAAAAAGATATAATTGAAGGCAAGCAAACGCTTACTTACTGGAATAACTCTCCTGATGAACTAACATATGTTTACTTTCATTTGTATCAAAATGCATTTCAACCATGCTCGTATCACGCAGAGTTAAACACACAAAACAACAACAAAATTCACTATGGACCTTATGAAGAAAATCAAAAAGGTACAGAAATCCACTCTATTACCAGTGATGGAAGAAAAATTTTACTAGAACAAGATAATACAGTTCTGAAGGTTCATATGAATAAACCTATTAAAACAGGAGAGTCGATAGAGTTTAACATCGAATTTACCACCTACTTTGGTGAAGGTAATATGGGACGTAGAATGCAAAAATTCGAATCTAATGGTAAAATGCATTACAATGGTGTGCATTGGTATCCTAGGATATCAGTATATGACTCCAAATTTGGGTGGACAACAGATCAACACTTAGGAAAAGAGTTTTACGGAAACTTTGGAACATTTGATGTAGAGCTTACGTTCGCAGCAAATTATATCGTAGAAGCAACAGGGTTTATGACCAATAGAGATGAGATGTTACCACCATCATTAAGAAAGAAATTGGATATCAAAAATTTCGCTAATAAACCATGGAATGAAACTGCTTCAGAAATTATTAAATATGATCCTGAGAAAAGAAAAACCTGGAAGTTCCATGCAGAAAACGTTCACGATTTTGCTTTTACAGCTGATCCATCGTACAGAATTGGAGAAACCATCTGGAATGGTATTACTTGTTATTCCCTTGCGCAAGAACAACACGCTTCTAAATGGCAAAATGCGGCAGATTATGCAGCAAAGGCTATAGAAGTATTTTCTAACGACTTTGGCATGTATACCTACCACAAAATGATTGTTGCTGATGCTAGAGATGGGATGGAATATCCTATGTTAACATTAGATGGTGGTGCTGACCCTAGCTATAGAGGCTTGCTAGTACATGAAATTGGACACAACTGGTTCTACGGACAAGTCGGAAACAACGAAACATACAGAGCCGCCTTAGATGAAGGTTTTACTCAATTTTTAACAGCATGGGGGTTGGAAAAAATTGATGGTATAGAAATGGAGCAAGCCAAAACTGGAATTAATTATATCGACAATCACACCAAACCACTTCACCCTAGAGACCGGAGCGTTTACTATCCGTATATAAAAGATGCAACAAAGAATAATACTCCAAGACTAAACACTCATTCTGATGATTTTGACTCAGCGCTTGGACATGGCGGTGGCTACAGACATGTATACTTCAAAACTGCAGCAATGCTCTATAATCTTCAATATGTACTTGGTAATGAATTATTTATAGACGCAATGAAGAATTACTTCGAAACATGGAAGTTTGCACATCCCTATATTGATGATTTTAGAAAATCTATTATTGACTATACCAAGGTAGACCTCAATTGGTTTTTCGATCAGTGGCTTGAAACAACAAAAGACATAGACTATGGTATTAAAAAAGTAAAACTTTTAAAAGGTTCCGATGAACTATACGAAATAACATTTGAACGAAAATCAGCGATGCAAATGCCAATCGATTTTACAGTCCTTGACAACGATGGTGGCAAAAAAAAATATCATATACCTAACACTTGGTTTCACAAAAAAACTGATGCTACAATATTAGACAAATGGTATGGCTTTGGTAAAATACATCCTACACACAGTGTTATTGTTAGAAGCCCTAATAAAATTGAAGATGTAATAATTGACCCCAGCAATAGACTAGCAGATGCTTTTATGGTGGATAATAGTTGGAAAAGAAATCGATCTATTGAAGTCGAAGATTTTGTTTGGTCTTACCCCGACTGGAAAAATTATGAAGCTACCGTAAAACCTTTATTATGGTATAATGGCTATGATGGTATAAAATTAGGAATCAATATTACAGGAGACTACATGAATTACCACAATAAACTTGATGCTAAGTTTTGGCTTAATACGGGTTTCTATCAGGCTAAAAACAATCTACCAATTGGTGTAATTGAATTTTATGATTCTAATTTAGAACCTCAAACACAGCAAATAAGGTCTAATAGTGGATACGACCTGCTCTCCTTTCAAATTAATTATGAAAAACCACTTAACAAAATAAACGATGGTCTTACAACACAACTTGAAATAAGAAGTCTTGAGGGCTTAAACTTGAACAGAATAAGGCTATCGCAAACAACCACTGATGGGAAAAATAACTTTTATGTTGAGCTTAAAACAATGATTAGGCCTGAACTTAATAGTCGTAGCTATTTATTACTTCCTGATGAATGGGGAATCAGTAAAGCAAACAATACCCTTACGGTAGGTATTAATCATAAATACAACTATCATTATGGAAATGGGCAATTAAATATTGACTTACGCTCAAGCACTATTGGTTCTAGCTACGACTATTCTCAACTTAGTTTTGAATCTATTAATCGTAATAAACTACGAAAATTCGACATAAACACACGTTTTTTTGCTCAATATAGTACTGGAACAATAGCTGCTGAAAGTAGACTATATGCAGCAGGAGCAAACCCTGAACAAATGATGGAAAATAAGTATACTAGTTCCGCAGGAATTATATCAAGAGAGATAATGGATATAGGTGCTAGCACTAACAACTTCCAACTTGGTGGTGGACTAAATCTAAGAGGTTATGCAGGCTATTACCTCCCGGAAGGTGAACTAAGTAATCAGGAGTATACATACAGTGTAAAGTCAGGTGCTTCATGCTCTTTTGAAATCGATTTTGAAAACTACCTCCCCTTTAGAAAGTCATTCAACCTAAGAACTTATTTATTTTCAGACCTAGGAGTCTTATTACTTGATGATGGTTCTAGCTTGTCTAGCTTAAGGGCAGATGCGGGACTTGGTATTTGCTTTAGCCTTTTTAATAACATAGACAATATTAGTCCTTTGACTTTGCGTTTAGACATGCCATGGTTCTTGAACTCTGCTCCTTATGGAGAAGAGAATCTAGATTTCTCGAGATTTCTAGTGGGTATTAATAGAAGTTTTTAAGGCTCAACGATAAGGTTTCTATTGTTTTTTTTATTTCGAAATACCATTCGAAAAATACAATAGACTGCTACAATTTCTTCCCGTTATTTGCTTTCTCATAATAGGGTTTCAAACTGTGTATTGCTGAAATGTGAACAATAGAATTATTCGTAATGAATAAGAAGGGATTATGAACTAGTATTAGCTAGAGATGCTTATTTCATTTGTTATCAGAACCAAAAAAGTAAATTTTAAATAATTTCATAATCATATTAAAATCTCAGTAGTATAGAAAATTATAATCCTACTTTTCTTTTTATTTTATAAAAACCATTGGTTATATCTTCCGAAACATTTAGCCCTACAACAAAAACTGCATATATAACACAAATAATCGATGTCTTTACTATTATTCTTAACAATACAGATTCAAAATTAACTGGGATGTAGGAAATTACTATAAGTGTAAATAAACTAATTCCTACACCTAAAACAAACTTAGGAGTAAATGGCTGAAAACCAAACCAGTACTTCAGTAAGGACCACTTTAACACATTGTAAATAATTACAGATATTGCTGTTGCCAATGCTGCACCCTCTATGCCATACATTGGTATAAAAATAGCATTGGTTGCTAAAGTTAAAAGTATCAATATCACGTTAATTACTAAGTCGTATTTATATTTTTCTGAAGTAACGAGTATGGCACCATTCAACCCACATGAAGTGTCAAATAACTTTGCTATTCCAATAAAGAAAAAAACATATTGGACACCTTGATATTTTTCAGGGACTAAGGATAACACATCATCAATGTTTAGCCATATACCTATAAACACCAAACTTCCAATAAGCATCTGGTTAAGGGCGCTTTTATGATATAGATTTTGGATCTCATCCGTATCATTTCTTTCCCATGCTTTTGCTAAAATTGGTTTTCCTATTTGCATAATAGACCTTCCAGGAATCTGCACTAAAGTTGCCATAAATAAAGCTATAGAATAGAACGCAACATTTTCTATATCTAAATAGTACCCTAGCATTAACACATCTATACGATTTACAAGGATAGTGGCAGACACAGTTAACAAAGTAATCAGACCATACCCAACCATCTCTTTTCCAATACTCGAATCATGAACTAATGGCAATCCTAAACTAAATCGAAACAACTTACTGCGCAGTAAGAAACCCAACATTAGCAGACTATTGAGAGCATAAGCTCCTAACCAAAAAAGCATAAACTGCTCAAAGTCTATTCTTTGTAGGCCGTATACTACTAACAAAATCAATGTCATTAGTCTTAAAGCAAATTCGCGCAAAAATGAAGGATATACCGTTTTCAACTCAGATCGTGATAGTGCAACAAAAACCTCAAAAACGACCAGTGAGGCTACCAGAGGCAGAATAAAGACCTGATACTCTTCGAATAAACTGCTCTTTAATTTGTAGGAGTTAAAAAGATAGTCTCCAAATAGATGTAAAAAAAATGCGAATAACAATATGGTTATCAAGGGTATTTGTATCATCATACGATACACATACTTTTTATGGAGCTTAAAATAAGGAAAGTAACGAATCAATACATTGGGCACTCCTAAATGAAGGAATTGAGTAAACACTGTAGCTATAGATAATAAAAGCATTACTAAGCCGTGCTTTTCGGCCCCTAATACTTTAGGGAAAATAAACATCGTATTTAAAGCTCCGATTAGTATCCCGGAATAGGTTATAAATGCGTTGCGGATACTCTGCTTTTGAACAACTCCCATTTTTATGATTTTACAAACAGTGATAATAAATTATTCTTAAGCCCTACTATGCTTAACTTTACTTTATAAGTGAAATCACTATTATCGACTCTAGATATATTATGCTTTGTATTAAGAGCTCTAATTGCAGCATCCTTATCTCCCTTTGCACCAATAGTATCCCAGAACTTTGAAAAATCAGCTTCTATATTCTCTAGTTCAATTGAAAATGTTTTATCCTTATCTTTCAAAAAATGTCTTATGTTAGAATCAACGGTTTCACAATAGTCTTTGCAATACTCTAATCTATTTATTGGACTTATCCTTTGATAAGGCATAGTTAATATTCCAGCTGTATAAGCCATTACGATACTCCCAACATGTTTCCAACGCCTATTGTAACTCTGCGCAGTTTTATTGGTGTTTCTGGTAAGATGTACATAAAATGCGTCGTTACCATACTTTTCGTCTAATCGACCTAAAAACCATGACAATCTATTGTCAGCTTCTATGTGATTTTCAGGGAAATTCAACCGCTCATCTCCTAATAAAGATATTCTAGTTTCGTGACCGGAACTATAATTTTTCATGCTCTTACACGCACGACTAATGGACATTGATCCAGTTCTACCGGTACATAAAACAAAAATATTCATATCTACTTTGCTAATTGATTAATGAGTAAAAAAAGCTATTTTAGACCCTCATAAAAAGAATTGATGAAATTCCTACTAATTGCATATTACTTTGGCGAATCTACAGATGTAGGTGCACAAAGGTGGAACAAAAATATAAAATACATTCAACAGTTTGGATGGGAACCGGTTGTATTCACATTTAATAAGCAAAAACACATAGAAAATCCATTCGAAATTATTATCAATGAGCAACTAGAACCTAATAGTATTTACAAATCAATATTCAAAAAGAAGGTTCCTTCTGATATTCTAACTAATAAGAAAACAAGTCTTGTAAATAAGCTTCTTATTTTTATAAGGTCTAACTTTTTTATCCCCGACTCAAGAGTCTTATCTATTTTCTCCTCTAAAAGAATCTTGCGAAAGCGCTTAAAAAATAATGATATCGATATTATTATCTCTACAGGTCCACCTCACAGCATGCACCTAATTGCAAAGTCAATGAGCAAAGAATTTAAGATCCCTTGGATTTGTGATTTTCGAGATCCGTGGAGTGGTATTGAGTATTTCGAAAAACTACCTTTACTCCCTTTGGCAAAGCTAATTCATAAAAAACTAGAATTTAAAATTCTTAACACTTGTGATTTTGTAATTACGGTAAGTCACTCTTGGGCAAAACACCTAGCAAATATGGGAGCAAGAAAAATAGAAGTAATTCATAATGGTTTTGACCCACAAGATTTTGATTACGATACTCCTCTTCCGTTAAACATGTCCTTTGCTCATTTTGGAACCTATCCAAAATCTAGAAATCACACTAATTTTTGGTCTACATTAAATGAGCTATATACAGACACCGATAGAGCATTTAAAAAATCATTCAAATTTGATTTTTATGGTTTCACATATGATGGGTTTGATGAACAACTTCAACTATATGAATTTTATGAACGTTTAACTATTAAGGCTCCAATACCCCACTCCGTTGCTACAAAAAAAATGTCTGAATATCGATTTCTATTTTTAAGCTTAAGTGATACTCCTCTATCTAAAGGTAGAATTCCTCTAAAGTTTTATGAATATCTAGCAACAGGTAGAAAAATAATTGCCTGTGGAGAAAAGGGAAGCGACCTATCGAAACTCATTGAAAATTTAAACTGTGGCTATTACATCAATTATGGTGAAGAATATAAACTAAAGCAAATCCTAAAATTAGAATCTAAGCCTGACAATAAGGATATACATAACACTGAAACAAATGCCAAAATATTTTCTAAACAACATCAAGCGAAGCAGTACATCAAATTATTCGATAAGGTATTAAAATGAAAGTTGTCATAATAACACCATTTTTGAATGAAGAGGCTGCTATAGGTCACCTGATCAAGTCTATGATCTCTCAGGAAGTAAAACCTACAAAATGGGTTTTAGTTGATGATGGATCTATGGACAACTCTGTTACTATCATTAATGGCTTCGCAAAAGAATGTGAGTGGATATCGCTAGTACAATTAGATCACAAATCTCAAAAGAGAAGCATAGGCGCCAAAATTATCAATGCCTTTAATAAGGGCTTGGAAACGATTAATATTGATGATTATGATGTCATTATGAAAATCGACGCAGATTTAATTTTACCCACAAATTACATAAGAGAAATCACACACCAATTTACATCAAACAAAAAAATTGGTTTATGCGGTGGGGTTTGTGGTTTGGTAAATGATGGTATGGTAAAGCTTGAAAGTAAAACAAATTTAGATCATGTTCGTGGGGCTTTAAAAGCATACAGAAAGGAATGCTTCAAGGATATTGACGGATTAGTGAATAGAATGGGTTGGGATTCAGTAGATGAGTATAAAACCAGATATATGGGCTGGAAAGTTAAAGTATTACCCGACTTAATGGTTTCTCATTTAAAAGAAACAAACATTAAAACGGGGCACGCTAAGGCAAGTTTCAAAAATGGAATAATGCTTTATACTATTCGTTTTGACATTCCTCTACTGATGACAAATGTCGTAAAACGCTTACTCTGGAAACCATATATTATCCAAGGATTAGCTATTCTTTGGGGCTACTGTTACGGATTTTTATCCCAGGAAGAAAAGATTATAGACAAGAAACTTGGTAAATTTATTAGAGAATATAGATATAAAAAAATTTCAGAACGCTTCTAAAATTTGAATTCAAGCACCATACATATAAATTAACAAGTAAATTTAATTCGAGATGTTATTTAACTCCATTGAATTTGCAATTTTTTTACCCATTATATTTGGGGTATATTGGTTTGTTTGTAGAAAAAATATTCGTGCACAAAACATTTTACTTGTTATTGCAAGTTATGTCTTTTATGGCTGGTGGGACTGGCGCTTTTTGGGCCTCATTATTTTCAGCTCATTCGTTGATTATTTTGTAGGACTGGAATTCTCTAAGAACACAAGCCAAACACGAAGAAAACGTTTTCTACTACTCAGTATTACAGTTAATCTAGGCTTTTTATTTTATTTTAAATATTCTAACTTTTTCATTGATAGTTTTGCAGAAGCATTTACATTTCTCGGCCATAACATCAATTCAGAAAGGCTAAACATCATTCTACCTGTAGGGATTAGTTTTTACACATTTCAAACTATGAGTTATTCTATAGACACCTACAAAAGAAAACTAGAGCCAACAAAAGATTTAGTTCCCTTTTTAGCATATGTTAGTTTTTTCCCACAATTAGTTGCTGGCCCAATTGAAAGAGCAACAAACTTATTACCCCAATTCTATTCTAATAGGAAATTTGAATATCACAACGCCATTAATGGAATGAGGCAAATACTTTGGGGTTTATTTAAAAAAGTAGTAATTGCTGATAACTGCGCGATATATGTAAATGATATTTTTGCTAACTATACGGAACTCAATAGTAGTACATTAATTCTTGGCGCTATACTTTTTGCATTTCAAATTTATGGTGATTTTTCAGGATACTCTGATATTGCAATAGGAATTGCTAAATTGTTTGGGTTTAAATTAATGCAAAACTTCGCTTTCCCATACTTTTCTAGAGACGTAGCAGAATTTTGGAGAAGATGGCACATATCTTTATCTACATGGTTTAGAGACTATCTGTATATCCCTTTAGGTGGAAGTAGAGGAAGTATATATCTTAAAATACGAAACACCTTTATCATATTTCTAGTAAGTGGGTTTTGGCATGGAGCAAATTGGACATTTATCATTTGGGGATTACTCCATGCCGCTTATTATTTACCATTAATGGTTTTAAATAAAAATCGAAGTAATTTAAGCTTTGATGACGAGAAAAGTATCAATGATTATTTTAAAGACATAATTAAAATTTTATTCACATTCACTATTACCACTTTTGCCTGGATATTCTTCAGAGCAGAAGATCTTTTCCATGCAATTGAGTATATAAAAAACATTTTATCTGATACTATATTCCTCAAACCTGAAATACTACCAACACAGCTAATAATTGTAATATTAGTGTTTGTTGTATTTGAATGGAAAAATCGTTACAAAAAACATGTGTTTGAAAATTTACAACATAATTATTCTACACCACTCAGATGGTTATTATACTATATCATTATGTATAGCATACTTTTTTTAGGAACTGAAAATCAAGAATTTATATATTTTCAATTTTAATAAGTGCACTTATGAATTCATTTTTAATCAGGTTATTTAAGTTTTCATTTATACTATTAGCATACATTGGGGCAAATTATATTATCAATATATACATCACATCCATACAAGATCCTTTTCCATCAGAAGTAAACATTGTGATCGCAGGTGATTCTCACCTCCAGAAATCTCTAAACCCTAACGATTTTGTCTCTGCTATTAGTATTGCTCAAACTGCTGAACCTTACATTGCTACTTATTGGAAATTAAAATATTTGCTTAATAACACTAAATTTGACACCCTCATTTTAGGATTTTCACATCATAATATATCCGCATTTAACGATCTTAAATTTACTGACAAAACATGGAGTAATGAGATGTATGAGAGAACCTACTTAATTCATAACTTCCAAAGTCTAGAACCATCACTTTATAGCAACACAGAATTATATACTACTTACTTTAAAAACATGTGTTCGTATCCTAATTTATCTCCATTTAAATTTATTGGAGGCTATGAAAATTTTAACATAAACAAAATAGATGACTATCAAAAAGCCAGTAATCGGCATTATTATATTAATGGTATTAATGCTGGAATTTCAGAAACATCTTTAGCCTACTTAGATTCAATTCTCTATCTAACAAGTTCCAACAATATTAAAGTGGTACTGACTGGCAGTCCTGTTCACAACAACTACCTTACTCGTATCCCAACTTATATTAGTGAGAGGTATAACAAAGAAAAAGAAAGACTAGAAACCATGGGGGTAGATATTCGTGATTTCTCTAAAACAAACTACCCAGACGAATACTACCTCAACGCTGATCATTTAAACATAGTAGGGTCACAAAAATTTAGTTCCGAACTAAAAAAATCATTAACTAGAGCGAGACCTAAAAGCGTTAAACCCAATATAAAATAGCAGCAGATATATTAATAGTGAACTTACTAATGCTATAGATGATCCGAAGGATACAGATTTAGGTTCAAATTTAAACGCTAGCTCATATTGCCCTCTAGGCAACTCCATACCACGTAAAACGTAATTCACTCTAAAGTGCTCTTGAAGTTCACCGTCAATATAGGCATTCCACCCTTTTTCATAATATATTTCGGAAAATACAGCAAACACCTTGTCATCAGGAGCGTTCACGTTGTAAACTAGATGATTCGGCTTGTAGTTGGTTAAAACAATACTACCTGACGTAATATAACTTCCAGATTTTTTCCCAAAGCGCTTATCTATAAAAGCCTCTTGACGTGGGGCAAAATTTGAAATTGACCCCATCTCTTCATCCGCATTTTCAACTTGTTGTAAATTTTCTATAAACCAAGCTGCTCCAATTCTTGACGGATTAATTGTCGCAATCAATTCTCCAGACTGGGACTTCTGAAAAATATATTTCACGTTAAGCATATTAATAACAGATTGATTGTTCTTTGCAATCTGCATATCCATCAACTCTTGATAACGCTTAAGTTTAGCACCATGATAACCAGCAATATTATTATGGAAATAAGAAGTTCTTGCTCCAGCGTCCAAACGTTCTGTTGGGTTAAACACTCTAAAATTTAATTCTTTATCATTAAGAATTTGTTTATCAGCATTTGTCATCTGGAAAGGCTGCTCCATCTTTCTGGCTTTAACAAAGTCGTCTTTATCTAAATAACGATTATTTACAGGTAACATATCTACCAGCACCAACGCAGCTATTAAAATTGCTAATATTGTCGGTGTAATCTTTTTTATCAGAAACAAATAAATGACCAAAGCTGATAGTATAATAAGCATAAATGATCTAAAAGCATCCGATTGTAACATCCCAGCTCTATCTATTTCTAGTGCAGAAACTAAAAACTCAGGATATTGAGCATCAGCCATACCTGAAAATGAAAACATAGAAGGACCGACTAGAGCAAACATCAACGATACGCCTCCTACTATACCCAATCCAAATTTCAATGATTTAATCTTCTCTACACGATCAACATTATCATTAATAAATTCTTTTAAAGCTAATAGCCCTAATAATGGAATTGTAAGTTCAGCAATCACTAGAATCATAGAAACGGTTCTGAACTTATTATAACCAGGGACATAATCTAAAAACAAATCTGTAAGCCACATCATGTTATTTCCCCATGCAAGAGCAAAAGACAGTATAGTACATGACAGTAGCCACCACTTTACCCTACCCTTAACTAAAAACAAACCAGAAACAAATAAGAAACACATAATTGCTCCAATGTAAACTGGCCCTGAAGTGAAAGGCTGAGTTCCCCAATAAGTAGGCATTCGCTTTATTACTTTTTTTGCATTGGGAACACGATTAGCTTTCAACACTTTATAGGTTTCTGAATCTTGAGATAATTCAGAACCAGAGGCACCTCCCATAAAGTTAGGAATCATCAAATTGAAAGTCTCTATTTTCCCATAGGACCATGAGGTGGCATAATCTTTATTTAAGCCTGATGTTTTATTCTCTTGATCACCATCTATGGTCAATTCAGATTGGCTTCTAGTACTTGCTTTTCCATACTCATAAGTAGTCCAAATCTTTTCAATATTGGAACACACAGCCAACAAAGCAGCAAAAATAAGGATACAACCAGTTTTAATAAATGAAGGCAATTTATTGTATCTAATAGCATGAACTAATTCAAAAACACCAAATATGAGAACCATAAATAGTAAATAATAGGTTATTTGCAAGTGATTAGCTCGCAGCTGTAATGCTAAAAATAAAGCAGTTAGTGCAGCACCTTTCAAAACCTTTCCTCTAAAAGCCATTATAATACCAGCCAAAACTGGAGCCATATAAGCAATTGCATGTGCTTTGGTATTATGTCCAGCCTCAAGGATTATAAATATATAACTACTTAAACCAAAACCTATAGCACCTACCACAGCTAGGGGAACTGACAATCCCATACTTAAAAGTAAAATATAAAAACCGATAAAAGCAATGAGCACAAAAGAAGCCTCTCTGGGGAAGTTAAAACCAATAAACTTATCAGCATACATAATAAGATTTGAAGGCGTCTTATGAGAGATTTGGTAAGCAGGCATTCCACCAAACATTCGGTTCGTCCATAGTGCCTCTTCACCTGTTTCATTACGATGCTCAATAATTTCCTGAGACATCCCTTTATAGTTTACAATATCTCCTTGGTAAATTTTTTGACCTTGAAATAAAGGTTGAAAATAAATAATTGTAATTAAAAGAAATGCTGCCAGTGCTATAAGGTGAGGCACGGCGCCTTTAAGATTGATTTTTTGCATGGCTCTAATATAAATAAATTCACGAAACGATTTGCTGAAAAAAAAGCACTTATAAAGTGCTTAAAATAATACTAGCGGCAGACATTAGTCTACCTCTTCAAAATCTACATATTCCCCAACGCTATCGGTATTTGCCTTCTCGGAATTTTTAGGTTTTGATTTAAGATGTACTTCACCCTCTTTGACGGATGATTTTTGTTTATTACCAAAGTCAAAACCTGCTTGCCCTCGCATTTGTTGATTGAATTTATCTTGCATCTTTTTTGCTACATAGCGCATTAAAAATGGTGCCACAATTCTTGCCACTACCTTAAATAGATAATAGAAGAACATGATAATAAGTATGGTTTTAATAAATCCTATCATAGCTTTTCTCTACGCTCCAAATTTACAATTCCTAAACAAAAAACGCCGGCTATTGCAGGCGCTTTTTTTTACAATAATTAACCTTATGTAATATTACTTAGAAAGATACAAGTTACGTTCTGAGTATACTTTTCTGAAGAAAGGGTCTTGCAAATCGTCAATAAAGTAAATGCTTTCTCCTGTTGACTTCATCTCTGGACCTAACTCTTTGTTAACATTAGGAAACTTATTGAAAGAAAACACAGGAACCTTAATTGCATAACCCTTTTGAACTGGATTAAATGTAAAGTCTTTAAGTTTAGCACCCAGCATTACTTTTGTTGCGTAATTTACATAAGGCTCTTGATAAGCCTTGGCGATAAAAGGCACTGTCCTAGAGGCTCTTGGATTTGCCTCAATCACATGTGCAATTTCATTTTTTACTGCAAACTGAATATTTATCAACCCAACAGTATTGGTAGCTGTAGCTATTTTCTTTGTAATCTCAACCATCTGGTTTTTTACATCCTCACTTAACCCAAATGGAGGCAAAACAGAATTTGAATCCCCTGAATGAATACCACAAGGTTCGATATGCTCCATCATACCAATGATATAAACGTCTTCACCATCAGATATGGCGTCTACTTCAGCTTCAATAGCTTGATCTAGGTAGTGATCTAATAGAATTCTATTACCAGGCAAACCTTTTAAAAGATTAACTACATGGTGTTCTAATTCCGATTCGTTAATTACAATTTTCATTCCTTGACCACCAAGAACGTAGGATGGGCGAACAAGAATTGGGAAATTCAACTCCTTTGCTAAATCTAAGGCTTCATCTGCAGATTCTACTACACCAAACTCAGGATATGGAATATTGTTGCTTGCAAGTAATTCAGAGAACCTACCTCTATCTTCTGCTAAATCAAGTGCTTCAAAACTAGTACCTAATATTTTTACTCCGTACTTATGAAGTTTTTCAGCAAGCTTGAGAGCCGTCTGTCCTCCAAGCTGTACAATCACACCTTCAGGTTTTTCCATCTTGATAATATCAAAGATGTGTTCCCAAAATACAGGTTCAAAAAATAATTTATCTGCAGTATCAAAGTCTGTAGAAACTGTCTCGGGGTTACAATTAATCATGATGGTTTCGTAGCCCATTTCTTTAGCGGCTAAAACACCATGAACACAACAGTAATCAAACTCAATACCTTGACCGATGCGATTTGGCCCCGATCCTAATACGATTACTTTCTTTCTGTCTGAAACCTCTACCTCATTTTCAGTAAAACGTTCTCCATTAATTTCTATTTCATTTTCAAATGTAGAATAATAATAAGGCGTTTGAGCTTCGAACTCTGCAGCACAAGTGTCTACTAATTTGTAAACTCTATTTATACCTAATTCTAAACGCTTGGTGTGAACCTCAGACTCCCAGCACCTTACTAGGTGAGCTATTTGTCGATCAGCATAACCCTTCATCTTTGCTTCTAAAAGAAGTTGACGAGGAATTGCACTAATACTATATTTTTCCATCTCGTGCTCAAGAACTATTAGTTCTTCCATTTGATTTAGAAACCAGTTATCAATTCCTGTCATGTCGTAAATAGTACGCTTAGGAATTCCTAAACGCATCGCATCGTAAATGCGGAATACTCTGTCCCAACTAGGACTTTTTAAACGTTCTAATATTTGGTCTTGATTTGTCCAATATTTAGCATCAGCACCTAATCCATTTCTAGAGATTTCCAAAGACTGACAGGCCTTTTGTAAAGCTTCTTGGAAAGATCTTCCGATAGCCATTACCTCACCTACAGATTTCATCTGTAGACCAAGAGTGCTATCACAACCATCAAATTTATCAAAATTCCATCGTGGAAACTTAACAATCACATAATCAAGAGTTGGCTCGAAATAGGCAGATGATGTTTCTGTAATTTGATTATACAACTCATCTAATGAGTAACCAATAGCTAATTTTGAAGCAATTTTTGCAATAGGATATCCTGTTGCCTTAGACGCTAAGGCAGAAGATCGAGACACACGAGGATTAATTTCGATAGCAACAATATCTTCATTCTCATCAGGACTTACAGCAAACTGAACATTACAACCACCTGCAAAATCTCCTATTGAATTCATCATTTTTATTGCCATATCCCTCATTCTCTGATAAGTAGTATCAGATAAAGTCATAGCGGGAGCCACGGTAATAGAATCTCCAGTGTGAACTCCCATAGGATCCATATTCTCAATAGAACATATAATGATTACATTATTATTCTTATCTCGTAATAATTCTAACTCATACTCCTTCCAGCCCATTAAAGCTTTATCGATAATAACCTCGTGTATTGGAGATGTATGAAGTCCGTGTGTTAAGGCTTTTTCAAAATCTTCTTTATCATAAACAATAGTAGCTCCAGTACCACCAAGGGTAAAAGAAGCTCTAATGCAAAGTGGAAAACCATAATCTTGAGCCGCCTCTTTACCGTCTAAAAAAGATTTAGCTATTCGTTGAGGAGCCATCGGCACATCAATAGTTTCCATTAATTTTCTAAACTGCTCTCTGTCTTCAGTTATATTAATGGCGTCAATATTAACACCAATAATGTCAACATCATTTTTAGACCAAACTCCTTGATTTTCAGCATCTATACATAAGTTTAACGCAGTTTGTCCACCCATTGTTGGAAGAACAGCATCAATGTCAGGATGCTTGCTAAGAATCTCTTGGATAGACTCGACCGTTAATGGTTTTAGATAAATATTATCTGCCACTACGGGGTCAGTCATAATAGTTGCAGGATTTGAATTTATTAGGGTTACCTCAATATTTTCATCCCTTAAGGATCTAGAAGCTTGAGAACCGGAATAATCAAATTCACAGGCTTGGCCAATTACAATTGGGCCACTACCAATGATGAGTATATGATTTATGGATTTATTTTTTGGCATTGCTTAAAATAATTTTTTCTGATGTGGCAACCTGTGTTACTATTATCGTTTTATTGTATCATAAAAAAGGTGTCAACCATTAAAAATAGCTAACACCTTGTCATTTAAATCATCAAACTAATTATCTCTTGTGTCTTGGTTCATCAGAAACTGTAAGTTTATGACGTCCTTTTGCTCTTCTTCGAGCAAGCACTTTGCGACCGTTAACAGACTCCATGCGATCCATAAACCCGTGTTTATTTTTACGCTTTCTGTTTGAAGGTTGGAATGTTCTTTTCATATCTTTCTGTAATAATGTTTTTCTCTGAAAACCAGTGAGCAAATATAAAATCATTTTTTGTGTCTCACAAACTACAAAAAGGTTTTTTTCTGCTCTGAATAACTTACTTTTGTATGCACAAAATATAATTCCATGCTGGGACGCAAAAATAAGAAAAGAGACAAGGTTAAGTTAAATAAACAGAGTGTTAAGAAAGCGATGAGGATATTTAAGTACCTTAAACCTTACCGCAATTCATATATTGCTGGTTTAGTATTCTTACTACTTTCTAGCTTCGCATCTCTTATATTCCCTATGTTTATTGGAGGTATGGTTGACGCTAGTAAAGAATCAATGGATAAAATTAACCAAATGGCCCTTATTTTATTTGGTTTATTTACACTTCAAGCCATCTTTTCTTACTTCAGAATTGTTCTTTTTGTAAACGTTACAGAAAAATTTCTAGCAAAATTACGTCAAGCTACCTACAATCACTTAATTCGATTACCAATGACATTCTTCAATAAAAGAAGAGTAGGTGAACTGAACAGTAGAATAGCTTCAGATATTTCACTTTTACAAGAAACTTTCACCACAACAAGTGCAGAATTTATCCGCCAGTTAATTATTGTTGTGGGTGGAACTATCTTATTGGGCTTCACCTCTTTGAAGCTTGCTATATTTATGTTATCAATATTCCCTATTATTATTATTATTGCAGTTGTAATTGGAAAAAAACTAAGATCTTACTCTAATATAGTTCAGGAACATATAGCTAGTTCAAATACAATTGTAGAAGAAACTTTACAAGGTATTAATAATGTAAAGGCATTTGCTAATGAGATTTTTGAATCTAACCGATATAAACGAAAAACAGAAGATATAGTTGTTTTCGCTATTAAAGGAGGAAAACTGAGAGCAGCTTTTGCATCCTTTATTATTTTAGGAATTTTTGGAGCAATAGCTGCTGTAATATGGTATGGAACTCGATTGATTCATTTAGGTTCTATGAGTATGGGTGACCTCACCTCCTTTCTCATGCTTACAATATTTATAGGAGCAAGCATAGGTTCCATTGCCGATTTATATGCTCAAATACAGAAAGCGATTGGAGCAACAGAAAAGTTAATGGAGATATTAGAAGAGGATACAGAAGATTACAATGAAAAGAATATCGACATGCCTATTAAAGGAAGTATATCTTTTAAAAATCTTTGCTTCCATTACCCAAATCGTGTGGATGTAGAAGTGCTAAAAAATATTCATATAAATATTAAGCAGGGAGAGCAAATAGCTTTGGTAGGCGCTTCTGGAGCAGGTAAATCCACCATTACACAACTATTGATGCGCTTTTACCAAAACTACACAGGCTCGCTTCTAATAGACAATCAGGAGATTACTGCCTTAGACTTAACGGCCCTGCGCAAGCAAATAGCTATTGTTCCGCAAGACATATTATTATTTGGAGGCACTATAAAAGAGAACATTGCTTATGGCAAACCAGCGGCTAGTGATGCAGAAATAGAACATGCAGCCCAGCAAGCTAATGCGCACAATTTTATAAGTGAATTTCCTGAAACATACGAAACACTTGTTGGCGAAAGAGGGATTCAACTTTCTGGCGGGCAAAGGCAAAGAATTGCTATCGCAAGAGCCATCCTTAAAGACCCAAAAATATTGATCTTAGATGAGGCAACCTCTGCACTAGATTCTAAATCGGAAAGCTTAGTCCAAGAAGCCTTAGACAAACTAATGAAAGGAAGAACTTCTGTGGTTATTGCTCACCGTTTATCCACAGTTCGTCAGGCCGATAAAATTTATGTGCTCGAAAAAGGAGAAATTGTTGAATCAGGAAATCATGAGGAGCTTTCTAGCCTCGAAAATGGAACCTACAAGAAACTCAGTGCTCTTCAATATCAAAGCTAGTAATTCACTAGTAAACAGGTACATGAACGATTTTCTTCGTCTTAAAGAATTCTTCATCATAGAAGTCTGAAATACTAAATACTTCTTTTCTATTTCCCCAAGGTGCTAATTCTTGACTAAGAGCACCCCCTTTGAGGGCAATAATACCATTTTTAATTTCGTGTCTATTCTCAGACAAATATTTATTTCGAGTCCATTTCACAAGATCGCTCATGGGAGCTACTGCCCTAGTGATAACAAAATCAAACTTATGCTTGACCTTTTCGGCACGCATATGATGTACCTCAACATTTCTTAAACCAATAGCCTCAGCTATTTCTTGGACTACCTTAATTTTTTTCCCTATGGAGTCTATCATTGTAAACTCAACTTCAGGAAACAAGATAGCAAGAGGTAATCCTGGAAATCCACCACCACAACCTAAGTCCATAAGTTTTGTTCTAGGTTTAAATTCTATAAATCGAGCTATAGACAAAGAGTGCAATACATGACGCTCATATAAGCTCTCAATATCTTTCCTAGAAATGACATTGATTTGCGCATTCCACTCTTCATATAAAGGCTTCAATTGCGCAAATTGCTCTTTTTGAAGGGTTGTTAAATCTGGGAAATATTTTTCTACCGCCTCTATACTAGTAATCATTTTCGCGAGGTTTCAATATTTGCTCCAATAAATTTCTTGCCCTGTACAGCTTTGCCTTAACAGTTCCTAGTGGAAGCTGAAGCTTTTGAGCTATTTCAGCGTAAGTCATCTCTTGTAAATATCGCATAATTATAAGCTCTCTGTAATGGGGCTTTAGTTCTTGAACTAAAGCCGCTATTTGTTTATTTTTTTGTTTTTGAATAAGATTATCTTCTGGCCCAAGATTTACATCAATAATATCCATAGAATATCTGTCTTCATCGTCAATATCAAGATCTATAGATATGGTTTTTTGTTGTTTCTTTCGATAGAAATCAATAAGTGTATTATTAGCGATGGTTTGCAACCAAGTACTAAATGCATAGGAGTCGTTATAGGTATCTAATTTATCAAAGGCCTTACTGAATGTAGCAATAGTTAAATCTTCGACATCTTCTTTTCCACTAAGTTTTAATGAAAAAAAAGTTTCGATACTGGCCCAATGCAAATCCATTAATTTAGAATAGGCTTTTTGATCGCCATTAATTGCCGCACTGACGATAACTAAATCATTATTCTGCTTATATTTTTTTGATTGCAATGGCACACACTTTTGGAGTTCATAGACAAATAAACGATTAAAAATAAAACTACTAAACAAACGCATGGTATATTATTCGATCTTAAATTAATAGTTAGCCTTTACAAGCAACACAATTCAATTATTTTGCTCTAAATTTGTCGTAATGAATTTTACACTAGAAAAAACAGACTCACTATCACAAGCTCGAGCTGGTGAAATTGAAACAGAACATGGAATAATACAAACCCCTATTTTTATGCCAGTGGGTACCGCTGCTACTGTAAAAGGAGTACATCAACATGAATTAGATGAAGATATTAAAGCTCAAATTATTTTGGGTAATACATACCATTTATATCTAAGACCAAAGATGGAAGTCCTCGAAGCGGCTGGCGGATTACACAAGTTTATGAACTGGAAAAAACCTATTCTCACTGATAGTGGCGGGTTTCAAGTTTACTCATTATCTCAACGGAGAAAAATCACAGAACAAGGTGTTAAGTTTAAATCTCATATTGATGGATCTTATCATTTTTTTAGTCCAGAATATGCCATGGATGTTCAAAGAACTATAGGTGCAGACATTATCATGGCATTTGATGAGTGCACACCTTATCCTTGTGAGTACAATTATGCAAAGCGGTCAATGAAAATGACACACAGATGGTTGAAACGATGTTGTGATCATTTTGACAATACCCCAAATAAATATGGATATAAGCAAACTCTTTTTCCTATTGTACAAGGTAGTACTTATAAAGATTTACGTAAACAATCTGCTGAGGCAATAGCCTCTTTTGAGCGAGAAGGGAATGCCATTGGTGGACTATCGGTTGGGGAGCCCGCAGAAGAAATGTATGCGATGACAGAGGTTGTAACTGCTGTACTTCCTAAAGACAAACCCAGATACTTAATGGGCGTAGGCACACCTGCAAACATTCTAGAAAATATCGCACTAGGAATAGACATGTTTGACTGTGTAATGCCAACTAGGAACGCTAGAAATGGAATGTTATTTACTAGTGAAGGAACGATTAATATCAAAAACAAAAAGTGGGAAAAAGATTTTAGTCCTATCGATCCAAATGGTACTTCATATGTAGATTACAGTTATTCTAAAGCATATCTTCGACACATGTTTGTTTCTAACGAGTTATTAGGTAAGCAGATAGCTTCTATCCATAATCTTAGTTTTTATATTTGGCTCGTAGGCGAAGCACGTAAAAGAATCATTGATGGCTCATTTTATGACTGGAAAGAAAAAATAGTGAAAAAATTGACTTTGAGGTTGTAGTTGAAAAAACTCGATAAATACATATTAAAGCAGTTCCTAGGGACATTTTCATTTACACTGATACTAATCTTACTTATTTCAGTAGTTTTTGATATCTCTGAAAAAATTGATGACTTCTACAGGCGAGAAGCACCGTTAGACGCAATAGTATTTGATTATTATTTAAATTTTATAGTACACTACGGATTATTATTTAGCGCCTTGTTTACGTTTATAGCAGTAATATTAAGCACTTCTAAACTCGCTAACAATACCGAAATAATAGCTATTTTAAATTGTGGTCTAAGTCTAAAGCGTTTATTGTATCCTTATATTATCGGCGCACTAATTATATCAGGATTTGCTTTTTATTTAAATAACTGGATATTACCTGTTACCAATCAAACTAGATTAGACTTTGAACAAGAATACATTCGTTCAAAAAAAAATGAACGATATAAAAACATACATAGGCAAGTTAGTCCTGAACAATACATTTATCTTGAAAGCTATAATACAGCAAAGGAAAAAGGCTTCAGATTCACCTATGAGATATTTGAAAACAAACATTTAATCTCTAAATTTAAATCTGATTTTATTACATGGGATAGCATTCAACAAAATTGGTACGCAGAAAATTATGTGCTTAGAGAGTTTGGAGAAATGGAGGAAACAGTAGAGCGAGGCGCAAACATTAATAAAAACTTTGACTTTAAACCTAATGAGTTGGTTTATTTGAAAAACTCAACTAACCTGATGACATTACCAGAGTTACATAGGTTTATTAGTAAAGAAAAAGTTAGAGGAGCCCAGAATATTCATTATTATTTACTTGACCTATACCAAAGATACACAACACCTTTAACAACATTTATATTGATGTTAATTGGATTCAGTGTTGCTGTCCATAAGAAACGAGGTGGGATTGGTGTAAATCTTGTTTATGGATTTATATTAACAACTCTATTTATATTATTTCAGAAAGTTTCAATCACATTTACAACAAACAGTGATTTACCACCTATACTTGCCATTTTATTGCCAAATATAATTTTTGGACTTTATGCAATAAAACTATTTAAAAAAGCAAATCGTTAGAGTTTACATGACCAAACAAAGTAATCATCAGGCCAAATTATTTTTTTTGGCTCTTTATCAAATAAAGCATACACTGTTGATCCTGAACCACTCATAGAGGCATACACTGCCTGATTCGAATATAGCGTATCTTTTATATCCTTTATTTCAGGAAACTTAGTAAAAATTGAACTTTCAAAATCGTTTTGAAGATTAAGCCTCCAACTTTCAACAGCTCCAACAACAACATCTAAACATGTTTTTTTTCTAAAAAATTGTATTCCTTGGAATGCATCTGCAGTAGAAATATGTATTTTAGGGTTAACTATTAGTAAATAGTAAGATGATAAATCAATATTCAATGGAGTTAATATCTCTCCACGACCTTCAGCATATTGTACATTTTCTTCAATAAACAAAGGGCAGTCTGATCCTAATGAAAGAGCATAATCTTTTAACTGCTCTTTAGATAAGTTTAAATGAAATAATTCATTTAGCAATTTGATAGTATGAGTTGCATTTGATGATCCGCCCCCTAAGCCTGCGCCAATGGGGATGACCTTATGGAGATGAATTTTTACTGCTGGAAGATCATAATCCTGATGTAACAGTTCATATGCTTTCTCACATAGATTTTTCCCAGAAGGGATTGTGAGTCCAGTCGATCGGAAATGACAAGAGCCCTTAATTGCATTACCATCAACAACAATCTCAAGAACATCTTTAAGCGGAAATTGATAAAAAACAGTTTCTAAATTATGAAATCCATCTGCTCTTTTGTCAGTTATATGAAGACCTAAATTTACTTTTGCGGGAGAAAAACCAATCATTAAATTAATTATTAAATCCAAAAGTAAGAATTGTAGTCATTTTATGGAGCTCAAAAAATGAAATATTGTAATTTGCATCCCTAATTTGATATTATGGAAAGATTAGACTTCGAAAAACCTATCGTTGAACTAGAAGAGCAGTTAAGTAAAGCTATTCAACTAGGAAAAGATACAGATGCTGACATTAGCAATACCGTAAAAGAGATAAAGAATAAGATAAAAGTCTTAAAAAATGACATATATGGAAATTTATCTGCTTGGCAACGTGTTCAAATATCTAGACACCCAAATAGGCCCTACACATTAGATTATATTGAAGCTCTTACACAAGGTGATTTTATTGAATTACATGGTGATAGAAATGTAAAAGATGACAAAGCCATGATTGGTGGTTGGGGAACTATTGATGGTCAAGGAGTGATGCTAATTGGACAACAAAAAGGGAAAAACACCAAACTTCGACAATACAGAAACTTTGGAATGGCCAATCCTGAAGGATATAGAAAAGCGTTACGATTAATGAAAATGGCTGAAAAGTTTAACAAGCCTGTTGTTACTTTTATTGATACACCTGGTGCCTACCCGGGTCTTGAAGCAGAAGAAAGAGGTCAAGGTGAAGCAATTGCTAGAAATCTTCTTGAAATGTGTCAATTGAGGGTCCCAATTATTTGCATTATTATTGGAGAAGGTGCTTCTGGTGGAGCTTTAGGAATAGGCGTTGGCGATAAAGTTTACATGCTTGAAAACACATGGTATTCTGTGATTTCGCCAGAATCTTGCTCTTCTATATTATGGCGCTCATGGGACTACAAACAACAGGCTGCAGAGGCTCTAAAGCTAACTTCAAAAGATATGCTTCAAAACAAACTAATAGACCATGTAATTAATGAACCTGAAGGCGGAGCTCATAACAAGCCTGAACAAGCTTATGAAAACGTAAGAAAGGTAATTGCCAAAGAAATCAAAGCGCTTTCGAAACTAGATGACTCTAAACGAATCGATAAACGCATAGAAAAATTCTGTGCTATGGGCATTATTAACGAATAAAAAAAGCACCGCAAAAGCGGTGCTTTTTTTATTGTTTTTTCTTATTACTTTCCTAATGTAAGCTCTAATTCAATTTCAAAATCAAAATCTCCTAACATTGGAATTTCTTGAGTGTATATAACAGAGCCCCTAAGTAACATAAAACTTTCCGTTAGATTAATAATTTCATAAATCTGGTTTGCTGATGTTTGATCATCTACTAAGGTAAGAACTGACTCATCTTCAGACAAGAACCAATCTCCTTGTGAAGGTAAGTCTACAGGAATTCCTGGAACTTCAAACGTAAGTACTGATAGAGGTTCGGTAGTAAATGAAAGTGAAGATAGATAGCTTTGATCATTTTCATTGATGGTAATTGTTCCTGCATCAGCACTTTCTCCTTCTATGGTTTGGACACCAAGTAGTTCGTTTACAGCCGACAAGTCAAACTCTGTTTCGTATTCTAAATTAGTTATATTCCACTCCCCATTAAGATAGTAACTAATTGAGTATTCACAAGAACCATCACTAGCGGTGGCATCAGCATTATAATTCGTCGCATTGTCATCAGTACATCCAAATATTTGCTGAGGTTCAGGAGCATCATTACTGTCTTTGTCACAAGACACAAAAGTAACAGCTATTGCAAATACAATGATTCCATAAATATTTTTCATTTTCATTTTTTTTAGAACTCAAATATATAAATTATGTTGGAAATTAAATATTATTTTTAATCAACCAATTACTTATGAACAACACAAAATCGTTTTACAAAAGACTTTAAATTTGACTTCTATTTTCTCGAATATAAGAACACTAAAATATGGCACAGTCTCAATATACCACATCCCGAACCACAAAAAAAAGTAAAGGAAATATTATTGGTATGGAGCAAGGTAAGCTCCCTCCACAAGCAGTTGAACTTGAGGAAGCAGTTTTGGGCGCATTAATGATTGACAAAAATGCACTCAATGAAGTCATTGATATTTTAGAGGCAGAATGTTTTTATAAAGAAGCTCATCAAGAGATTTATGGTGCAATAAAGAAGCTTTTTGCAGAATCACAACCCATAGATATGTTAACTGTTTCTACCACTCTGAAAAAAAATGGGAAACTAAAAATGTGTGGTGGAGATTATGCCATAGCCAACCTAACACAAAAAGTAGCTTCTTCAGCCCATATTGAGTATCACGCAAGAATAATTGTTCAAAAACATATACAAAGAGCATTAATTAGAGTCTCTAGTGAGATTATTCATGATGCTTATGACGAAAGTAGTGATGTATTAGATTTGTTAGACAAAGCCGAAGGAAAACTCTTTGAAATTGCTAACGGAAATATTAAAAAAAATTACGACTCTGCTCAGTCATTAGTAAAAGAAGCTATTGAGCGTATTGAACATATATCAAAACAAGAAGGTTTAAGTGGTATAGCTACTGGTTTTAGCAAATTAGATAGAGTAACATCTGGATGGCAACCCTCTGATTTAGTTATTTTGGCTGCCAGACCCGGAATGGGTAAAACAGCTTTTGTATTATCTATGGCTCGGAATATGGCTGTAGATGCTAATGCCGCTGTAGCTGTTTTCTCTTTAGAGATGTCTTCGGTTCAGTTGATTACTCGACTGATTTCATCTGAAACAGGATTATCATCAGAGAAATTAAGAAAAGGAAAACTAGAAAGTCATGAGTGGACACAACTGCATGCAAAGATCAAAAAACTGGAAAAAGCTCCTCTATTTATTGATGACACACCTGCATTATCTGTCTTTGATTTAAGAGCAAAATGCAGAAGACTAGTTGCACAACACGATGTGAAAATTATTGTAATTGATTATTTACAATTAATGACTGCGGGAGATAACAAAGGGAATCGCGAGCAAGAGATTTCTACTATTTCAAGATCTTTAAAAAGTATTGCAAAAGAGTTAAATGTTCCAGTAATTGCATTATCACAGTTAAGCCGTGCAGTTGAAACTCGAGGAGGTTCTAAAAGACCTTTACTATCAGACTTAAGAGAGTCAGGAGCTATAGAGCAAGATGCAGATATTGTAAGCTTTATATTTAGACCTGAATATTATGGTCTTACAGAGTGGGACGACGACGACGGCACACCATGTGATGGTCAAGCAGAATTTATTATTGCCAAGCATAGAAATGGTGGACTGGAAAATATTCGGTTAAAGTTTACTGCGCATCTAGCGAAATTTTCTAACCTAGATATAGATGACAGTTTTGCAACTGAATTTACATCTAAAATGAATGCAAACGAAGCCTTTGGCGATGCAAATGATGACTTATATGACGACTCTCCGTTTTAATATTTTTATTTTCTTATTGTTTACAAGTGTAAACATCTTCGCCTCATATATTCTTATCCCTATGGATGAAGAAGCCCAAAATGATCATTTAAAAGCCTATGGCATAGCCTATTGGTCTTTAGATCAAGAGATTACTGTAGATTGGTTGCTCAACTACAGAGGTGGTAGTTTTTTAATCAAATCTAATTCAAAAGTAGAGAGAGAATGCGTTATAAGAGGTGTTTCTTATGAACTAATTACAAATACCTTTAAACAGCAACTTCAAGTTGAATTAGCTAACCCAGAAAACAATACCGATATAATTAAGCTTGAGAAAGCACCTAAAATTGCAGTATATTCACCCGAGGGTAATTTGCCATGGGATGATGCGGTAACACTCGTTCTTAGCTACGCGGAAATACCCTATGACGTAATTTATGATGAAAAAATATTATCGGATATGTTACCAGTCTATGATTGGCTCCACCTTCATCATGAAGATTTTACGGGACAATATGGAAAATTCTATGCCTCTTTTAAAAATGCACCATGGTATAGAGAGCAAAAAAAGAGGTTTGAACAAGATGCGTCTAATTTGGGCTATACTAAAGTGTCTAAACAAAAACTTGCTGTTGCATTAAAAATTAAAGAATTCCTAGCGGGTGGTGGCTTTCTTTTTGCTATGTGTTCTGCAACAGACACTTATGACATTGCTCTGGCAGCCGAAAACACGGACATCTGCGAACATATGTTTGACGGAGATCCCAGTGATACTAATGCACAAATGGAACTAGATTATTCAAAAAGTTTAGCGTTTAGAGATTTTGAACTGTTAAAAAATCCAAACATCTACGAATTTTCAAATATAGATGTTACAAGAGGAAGAAAAGTGCCTAAAAATCAAGACTTATTTACATTATTTGAATTTTCAGCTAAATGGGACCCAATACCAACTATGCTGTGTCAAAATCACACCCAAATCATAAAAGGTTTTATGGGTCAAACTACGGCTTACAACAAAAATTTATTAAAACCTGATGTATTAGTTATGGGAGAAAATGCATCTGCAAATGAAGCAAAATACATACATGGTAATTTTGGAAAAGGAATGTGGACCTTTTATGGTGGGCATGACCCTGAAGATTACCAACACAGAGTAGGTGATCCAAAAACTGAATTAGAATTACACCCAAACTCTCCTGGTTATAGGCTAATACTTAACAATATTTTATTTCCAGCAGCAAAAAAGAGAAAACAAAAGACCTAAAAAAAACGCCTCATAATGAGGCGTTTTTTTATCTAAATAAGTTAAATATTCCTGTATGTTTTCTACCATCTAACAGCTCAAAAGTATAATAATATGTACCCTCTAAACAATCATCTCCAGAGCTGAAATCGGTGCCATCCCAACAATAATCACCATTTTTTTCATTACACTTTTCGTAATTTATATTTCTATATACCTCCTGTCCCCATCTGTTGTATATATGAACTCTAACGTTAGAAACTACATCTCCAAAATCAACATACCAATAATCGTTTTGCCCATCTCCATTCGGAGAAAAGACATTAGGTACATAACAATCCATAACATCCACAGTAAAGCTTTCAGATACTGTATTTGAACATTCATCACTAATCTCTAGTTCAAATTCATAGGTATATGGGAAGGAAGTAGGAATGTCAAAATTTAATGAATCGGAATATACATTACCGTTTAAATACCATTGGTAGTGTAGGTTTCCTATTCCACCATTTAAATCCACAATAGTTTCAAGTACATCATCCATACAAACTTCAATATCAGTGTAGGTAGCATATATCTGTAGAGGTTCTTCAGCTTCTAGTATAGTAGTCATTATGCTACCATCTGCTTCAGAATCACATAAATCTTCTACATGAAACTCATATAAACCAATATTTTCGGTATTAATTCCAATTTGCTGTTGATTAGAATATAAATTTCCTTCATAAGTCCAAGAGTATGTTAACGGTTGAATTCCCCCTGATAAATCTGGGTCAATAAAAATCACATCATCTCCAGGACAAAATGCAGTATCACTAGGCATTGTTAGATATAATTCTTGTCTATCAACAATAATAAAATTGTACTCTTGAATTGATTCTTCACATCCGTCAGAAACAGTTGCCAATATAGAAAGTGTTTCATTTCCCTCAGCGATTCCATCATATAAGGGTACTACAGGTATAGAAACCTCAGTATCTCCAGAAGGGATGATAATTTGTGTACCTATCTGTTCAAAATCAATCCCATCTGTGGCTGTTCCGGACACTTCATAACCAATTACGTAATCAGTCTCAATTGCTTCAGTTAATCCAAACGTAATTTCACCATCAAAGCAACCTTCAACTAAAGTAGTGTCATTACCAATCCATGGACTATAGTCGCTTCCTGTTTCAACATAGTTTCCAATAGAACTGAAACTATTTTCAGCTAGATACACAGCAGAGTTTAATGCACCATCAGAAACGTCGGCAATGGCTAATTTAATATGGTATGTTTCACACGGTATAACATCGTATGTGGCTATTAATGGCACAGTAAAGCCTGGATAATTTACAGTACTAACACCTGCGTTTTCACTAAAAAAAACGGAGTAGTCTTCCCAGTTAGGGTCGATATCACTACAGGGAGCTGGGTTTCCAGCTGATGGTGTACCTGAATTAATTGTATTAATAGTAACAGGGGTGTTTGTATAATTACCTGGCGAATTAGGATCAGGAACTAGTGCGATATTTACGGCATTATTTTCAAATGGTCCTGATATTCCTGGACCAGATAAAAAGAACCCAAATATATCGTTGTACTGAGAACAAGTATAACCAGGGTATTCATTAGAAGCAAAGACATACTCAAATGCAATTTGGTCTGAATTAGGCTCAAAATCAAATTCAAGTATAATAAGATTGTTAAGATTAGTACTTGACGACCCAACCATGGTAAGTTGGCTAGATAAATCAGTATCAGCTCCTGCACCTCCTCCAAAACCACCATCTAATCCATCTGTTGCCATAACTAATCCGCTTGGAATACCTATTTCGTTATCAGGACTTGTACTTTGGAAATAACCTGCACTACATTCAAAACCACTAAGAGTAGCATTTGAAAAAGGAACTCCATTAACAAGGACGTTGACTAAAGCCGTTGCATTATCATATGGGGCTGTACAATCAGTGTTTATTTGAGCATTTAACTGCGATATTAAGCCTGTCGATAGTAAAAAGAGATATAATAATTGTTTCATACCTTATCTGATTAAATTAATTAAACCTCTTTCTTGAAAATAAACAATATCAGAGTGTTTGGTCATAATAGCAGTAAATGAATATGTGCCTTGACTAAGCACCTTTCCATTAGATGTACCATCCCAACCTTCATCAGGATCAAACGACGAGAACACTTCATTACCCCAACTATCATAAATGTATATTTCATATGTATTAACGCCCTTTACAAATGGCTTAAATACGTCGTTAATATCATCGTTATTTGGTGTAAAAGCGTTTGGCGCAAAAAAGCTGAAAAATGGTTCAACAGGAACAAACTTTGTATAGGTTTTCGTACAACCTGCAATAGCAGTTTCTACCTCAAGCGTAACATAATAATCGTCGGCTTGATCATATAAATGTATAGGGTTTAAACTTGTAGAACTAGAACCATCATCAAAACTCCAATAGTAAGATAAATTTAAATACTCAGGTGTATAATTATTAAATTCTACTCCCATCGTTTCGTGTGGTATTGCCAGTGTTTCGAAATAAGGGTTAGGTGGTTCGTCGAGATAAAGTTCTCCTGATACAATTTTTTCAACGTTACAACCGTCTGTCACAACAACTTCATACTCACCATGAAAATCAAAAATACAGCTGTCTGTACTTCCATTTGACCAATTGAAACTGTATGAGCCCTCTCCTCCTTCGGAAAACACACAAATACTATCTCTTATGTCGTCACATAAATACTTTGATTCTGCACTAGCATCAAGATCGGGATATTGATTTACAAAAACATAAGTACATGTATCTAGAATTTGCGTGCCGCAAACATCAATAACCTGAACACAATAATTTGTGGTTTCTAATGGATTTTCTACCTGTATAGGATTTGATCCAATATGATCCCATTCATATGAATACGGTTGCTCTGAACTAGAAGAAGATATTAAACCTCCAACTCCGCCTGTTGCGGTTACCTGAAGTGTTATCTCATCTTCTGGACAATATAAAGTTGTATCAGATGTGATATCTATGCTCATACTTGGTTGATCATGTATTTCAAAAATTACTGTGTCTGGTGCAGTTTGATAGCAACCATAATTTACAGCATCGAATTCGAAATAAACAGTTTCTGATGACTCGTCTACCCAATCATTAGTAGGATATATTTCTAAAGTTGTTGTAGACTGACCGGCTGGAATAGATACACTTGACCCAACAAAATTAGAGGAGAGGGTGTAGTCTTGGCCATAAGTAGCCGAACCACCTAAGTGAAACTCAAATTGCATAGGAATGGATGTATCAACACTCTCAGGACGTATAAAATTTATAAATGCAGATCCACATCCTTCATATACATATTCATAATAGTCTGATTCTGGATCAAACATATCTTGCATTGTTGTACCAAATGATAGTTGTGTTTGAGCAGGTGAATTAATAGAATTTTCTCTTAAAAACAATGCAGACGGTTTCGCACCATTACCTACGTCTGCGATTGCAATTTTAATTTGATAAGTTTGGCAGGCTTGAACTACTGCTTGTGCTGTTAATGGCTGAGTAAAGCCATGGTAGGAAACAGATGTTTGATCTAAATTATCTACGTAATACTGAGAATAGTCTTGCCAGTTTGAATCTATATTATCACAAGGTGCAGAATCACCATCACTTGCAACACCTGAATTAACTGTATTTACTCCAACAGGGGTGTTGGTAATTGTATTATTGGGGCCGGGTACTAATGCTATATTGTCGGCACCATTTGAGTAAGGACCATTAATTCCTGGACCTGAGATAAATATTCCAAATACATCAAAGCGATCATCACAGACATTATTTTCGTATTCTTTAGAAGCAAAAACATAATCTAAAGTGAAAATATTAGATGATGGTTCAATCTCAAATTCTAATACAATCAAATTGTTTAATGTTGTAGAACTAGAGTTTTGTTCTTGTAATAGTTGAATCAAATCAGCATCAAAACCACCATTGACACCTGGACTATTGAAACCACCAGGGCTAATCCCTAGCAAACCATTGGTAGCCATTACAACTCCATTGTTTAAGCCGATATTAGATTGGGTGCCATCAAAAAAACCATAGGAGCAGTCAAAACCCATAACATTTGCATTAGATACTTGTATACCGTTACCAGCCAAAACTTCGGCTAAGAAAAGAGCCTGATCATTAGGTGAGTTGCAATACCCTTGTATTTGCGCATTAACACTTAATGAAATAAAAAAGCAGACTAAACCAGCTATGAGCTTCTTCATAAGTTTAATTGGTTATTTTTTATAAGAAGAACAAACTTAATGATTTTGGATATATTTTTTTAGGTTTTTTCCTACAATTTACTTTTGAATAAATAACAAATACCATACCTAAGATTAGCATATAGATAGGGTTATAAACAGCTATCATTTTTCTGAAGCATAATTAAAACAAAAAACCCTCATATCTAAAGAATAGATACAAGGGTTTTAAAAAGGGCGGCGACATACTCTCC
>CBFIGX010000006.1:159025-161553 GCA_965662265.1 Flavobacteriales bacterium | reverse complement strand
ATCTTCGGTAGCATCCATATTGTAGTTACAGGCTGTTATGTCTGTACAGCCTGGGGTAGTTTGAGCATCTGAAGATGTACAGTTAAGGGCGCTTTCAGCACTGGCTGCCTGAACAGAAATACCATTTATAACAAAATTTATTGGCGCTGGTAAAGTAATATCAAAAAGGTTGTTATCTACAACCAGTTGTACTGTAATTGCTTCACCGGTTAAAGCACCATCTACGTCAGTGGTAAAAGTATCGTCTCCCCACAAGGTTAATGAAGTTTGGTTGGCACCTTCAACTTCCGCAGACCCTATTAAAATATTTGACTCTGTAAAAGCTACTAAATAACCGCTAGCACCATCTAAAGGAAGTGAAGCTACGAAGGGAGATGTTAGCATAACAGTCATGTTAGCGCCAGTATTTCCTGAGTACTGAGGTGGAAGATCACACTGAGCCTTGGCGTTTGAGACAACACACAACATGCAAACAATTAACAAACTAAAAAAAGTCTTAAATTTGATCATAGTAAAGATTTTAGATAGGCATTTAAACCTAATTAATTTTACAACTAATACAATTTAATCAGATAAAGGGGATTTTTACTATAAATATAGCACTGACAAATATAGTAATTTTTCTTATTTTCAATACAAAAGGCGAGGTTATCCTCGCCTTTTACAATTAATTAATATTCAGTTTATTGTACTGTAACTCTTCGAATGAACTGACTACCATCAACTTCAATTTCTAACAAATACACACCAGCATTGAATTCATGCACTGGAAGTTTATGTTTAACAAAAAGAGCGTGATCAACAGTATGCTCTTTAAGTAAAGATCCAGATAAAGTGAAAATTCTAATGACTGAGCTAGTAGATTTTGATAATTTGTACTCAATATTCAATATTTCAGAAGCTGGATTAGGGTAAATACTTAATTCATCAAGTAAATGCTCATCTACATCTAAAATACCATCAACATAAACTTCTACATATTCAGAACATCCATATTCATCAATTACAGAAACACCATAAACACCTGTATCAGATGGAACGAGAAGAGCATCAGATGATTGTAACACTTGGCTCTCATAGTACCAATAATGAGTGTAATTTAAAGCATTAGTCTCAAATGTAATTTCTTGATTATCAAAATTATAATCAAGCTCAACACTTAAGTCATAAGGTGGCTCAACAACATCAAAAGGTCCAACAAAAGTTTGCATTCCACTTGCATCAGACACGTGAATTATATAATCTTCTCCCACTGGAATAAAGTTAAGATCATCAATACCAAATGTATTAATTTCAATAGGAGCTAAACCACCTTCAATAGTTAAATCAAGCATTCCCGTTCCTCCAACACATGTAGGATTCGTGACTGTAAAATCAACCTGAATTTGGTAATAGCATGTGTTATTATCTTCTGTAGCTTGATCGTTGTAATTAATTGCCTGATCATCAGCACATCCATATATTTCGAGTTCATCACAAATACCGTCTGCATCTATATCAGTTAGACATAAATCATCACAATCATAGTATTGTTGTGGAAATTCACATGTCAAATCATCAGTATTGGCAGTCGGATCATAATTGCAAGCCAAATCATTGATACAGCCCAAATAAATACAGTCTCCTGAAATATTTGACAACGCCCAATAATTATCAGCATTTGGATCCATACATCCCGTATATTGACATCCTACACTTCCAATGGTATTAGCTAATGGATTATAATTATCTGCTAGAGAATCCATACAGCCAAATGTAATTGACACACAAGATGCGTCGTCAACTGTTGCTAATGGGTCAAAGTTAAAGGCTTCAACATCCATACAACCCATTCTAATGCACGATCCATCGTCATTTGTTGCGAGTGGGTTATAATTGTCAGCCCAAACCTCTGAACAACCAAGTAGAGAACATGAGTTGTCGTCTATAGTTGCTAGCATATCGTAATTATCAGCCCAATCAGACATACAACCCTCTCTATAGCACGAACCGTCATCATCTGTAGCTAATGGATTATAGTTATCCATTATTGGGTTTGTACACCCTTCAAGTTCATCGGCATCACAAACACCATCACTATCAGCATCAAGAAGAAGAACTTGACCTGATCCATCAGTTTCGCCTGAGCATTCTTCGCAATTATCGATTGCATAAAGACAAAGTTCATTGTTAGTGTTAGTAGTTGGAGCGTCATCAAAATTACATGCCGTCACATCGGTACAACCTTCTATCTCATCTAGATCACATACACCATCATTATCTATGTCATTATCTATAATTACACCTGATCCATCAGTTTCTCCAGAACATGTTGCACAACCATCTAGATCTGAACTAAAGATACATGTTGCATCATCTTCTGTTGCTAGCATATCATAGTTACATGCTAAAGGATTTGTACAACCATCAACTTCATTGGCGTCACAAACACCATCATCGTCAGCATCATTATCGATAATTACACCCGAGCCATCAGATTCGCCTGAGCATGAAGCACAATCATCTAAATCGGTACTGTAAATACATAA
>CBFIGX010000006.1:149603-158925 GCA_965662265.1 Flavobacteriales bacterium | reverse complement strand
TCAGAGTTGCTATCTGTGGTTGGTGTTGCATCGTAATTACAGGCGAGCTCATCGGTACATCCCTCAAGCTCATTAGTATCACAAACGCCATCTCCATCTTCATCATTATCAACAATAACACCAGTACCATCTGTTTCACCCGAACAACTTGCACAATTATCTAAATCAGTACTATATATACATAATTCAGAGCTGCTATCTGTGGTTGGTGTTGCATCATAGTTGCAGGCAAGTAGATCGGTACATCCCTCAAGCTCATTTGCATCACAAACGCCATCTCCATCTTGATCATTATCAACAATAACGCCGGTACCATCGGTTTCTCCAGAACATGTTGCACAATCATTTAAATCAGAACTGTATATACACAATTCAGAATCTGTTGTACCCAAAATATCAAAGTTGCATGCGTTCTCATCTAAACAGGCAACTCTATAACAAGAGTCGTCATCAACATTAGCATCTTCATTATAATTATCAGCCCATGGGCTCATACATCCTTCGACAATTATAGTTAGACATTGATTGAAGTCATTAACATTAGCTGAGGGATTGTACTCAATATATAAGTCGTAAGTACAACCTTCTAAAATTGGAATTGAGCACGAACCGTCGTCTGAGTTAACATTTTCGTTAATAGGAAGACCTACAACATATAAACCAGTACTTTGTTCTACATAATTATAATACTCTAACATCAATGGATCTGTACATCCATAAATCTTAGGTGTAAGGCAGGAACTTGGCTCGGTGTCTAGATTTGCTTCTGAATCGTACTCTAAATAGAATGCATCTACACAACCAACAACAACAGCTATACATGAGCCATCATCAATATTAGCGTATTCGTAATAATTTAATGCAAGTTCATCTGTACAACCCTCTACAATTAGGGTAATACATGAGCCATCGTTATAGTTAACTGCTTGATCGTATTCCATGTATGCAACATCATCACATCCGGCAACTAGTTCAACACACGAACCATCATCCACATTGGCTAGTTCGTTATAATTAAGAGCAGTTGCATCCATACAACCTTCAATAATAAAGGTAGCACAAGTATAATTATCAACTGTTGCTTCAGCCTCGTATTCCAGATAATTTTCATCTGTACAACCGAATACATCTGACGAGTTTAAGTCACATGTCCCATCATCATTGGTTGCTTCAGGATTATAATTAGGATATAAAGGCGACATACATCCGTAGATCACACATGCTGACTCATCGTTTGTATTTACATCTACTTGATTATCACCAATTGGCATGACATACTCGTCAGTATTCTCATTCATACAACCTACAATTATAGGGTAGCACGAACCATCATCGGTATTAGCTGACTCATCGTAATTGTACATTGAAGCATCAATACATCCAAATACAACTGGTGTGAGGCAAGAGCCGTTATCAGAATTTGCATCAGGACTATATTCTGTGAAGTTAACATCAGTACAACCGAAAACTATACTTGATTCAAAATCACAAGAACCATCATCTAAAGTTGCTTCAGGATTATAATTTGGGAATTGGACAGTCATACATCCTAAAATAATACATGAACCATCGTCTTGTGTAGCCTCAACATCAAAATTTGTGGCCGTACTATTTGTACAACCATAAACTATACATGTTCCGTCATCTGTATCTGCTATTTCATCGTAATTTGTAGCATTAATATTTGTACATCCATATACTGGATAGATACAGGAGTCGTTAGAGCTATTTGCATTTACATTATAGTTAGTGGCTTGATCATCAATACAACCAAGAACCACATCTTCACATGAACCATCATCAGTATTAGCTATCGGATAAAAATTGATAGCTTCTGAATCAGTACAACCTTCAACGATATCCTGGCAAGTTCCGTCATCAGTGTTTGCGTCTTGATTATAATTAAAGGCAATTAAATCTGTACATCCATATATAAATGCTATGCAGGAGCCGTCATTAATGTTGGCATCTTCATTGTAATTAAACATTGAAGAGTCTGTACAACCTTCTATCATACAAGATTCATCATCTTGGTTGGCTAGCGCGTCAAAATTAAGAGCTGTTGGATTTGTACAACCAAGGATATTACAAGAGTCGTCATCCACATTTGCAAGGTCATTATAGTTTGCTGCTAAAGGATTTGTGCAACCTTCTACAATTAGTGTAGCACAAGTATTATCATCTATGTTGGCAATTTCAGAATATTCCAAATAATCAGGATCTGTACAACCCAGATATTCACAACCTACATTCTCTGTAGCATCTGAATTATAATTATTTGCTAATGGATCAGAACATCCTTCTATTTCTAGCTCATCACAAATTCCATCACTATCAGTATCGACCAAACAGTTGCCAGTACAGTCATAATATTGCTCAGGGTAGATACATGAAACTAAGTCGGTAAATTCAGCATTGAAGTTACATGCAGAAACATCATCACAACCCTCAATCTCCAACTCATCACAAACGCCATCGCTATCTATATCAGACAAGCAGTCTTCATTACAGTCGTAGTATTGATCAGGATACACACAAGAGTCGTTACTTACATTTGCATTCAAGTTATAATTACAAGCGGTGTTGTCTGTACAACCTGGATATTGACATGAGCCATCATCTTGCGTAGCTTCAGAGTTATAATTATCAGCACCTGTATCTGTACAACCTAAATAGATACAAGAGTCATCAGAGATATTAGCCTCCATATTATAATTAGAAGCTGAGCTATCAACACAACCATATACTAATAATGTTGCACAAGAACCATCATCAAATTGAGCTTCAGAATCGTACTCTAAATAATTCATGTCTGTACAGCCGTAAAGACCTGCAAAAGTACAAGTACCATCATCAGTGTTAGCTAAGTCATTATAATTATCAGCATCAGGATTGGTACAACCAAAAATTATTGTGTAATAACAAGAACCATCGTCTACATTTGCGGTAAACTCGAAGTTTATTGCATTAGCATCGGTACAACCCTCTTCTACTAATGTTAAACAGAAAGCTTCATTATTAACTGTCACAGTTTCGTCATACTCTAGATAATCTTGGTTCATACATCCAATAATAGCTTCTTGATCTGTAATACAAGAGCCATTATCTAGTGTTGCAAGTGGATTGTAATTTTGAGCTGAAGAATCAGTACAACCCTCAACATAAGTACAAACGTCATTGTTTACAGTATAAGAGCCTTCTAAGCCAGATTGGTAAAATTCACTTTCAGGGTCTAGATATGGGAAGTAGTTTTCTGCAATTGCATCTATACATACTTCGGCGTTAATTCTAAATCCACCAAACTCACAAGTTCCGTCTTCTGTATTAGCTAGTGGATTGAAATTGTCGGCAAATTCAATTGTACATCCTTCCACGACATCCTCGCAACTACCGTCATCTATAGTAGCTTCTTCTAAGTAATTAAATGCCAATGGATCTGTACAACCTAAAACACCAAACTGACAAGAGCCATCATCTGAATTTGCACTTGAATTAAAGTTCACAGCAAATGGGTTGGTACACCCTACTATTGTTTGAACACAATTAGAAGGCTCAAATTCATTTGTTGCGTTTATATTATAATTAATTGCTAGCTCATCCATACAACCATATACTACAGGCGTACAATTACCATTAGGTTGATTTGCCAATTGATTATAATTGGCTGCAAGTGGATTCATACAACCAAAGACTGCAACTATACAACCACCATCATCACTATTAGCTAATGGATAGAAGTTTATAGCAGTACTATCTGTACAACCCCAGATATATGCTACACATGAATTATCGTTCAAATTTGCTAGTGGCTCATAATTGAATGATAAAGGATTCATACATCCAGAAACGACATCTACACAAGAACCATCATCAGTGTTGGCTATAGATGAATAATTAAACGCAACACTGTCGGTACATCCATATATGTATGCATCACAAGGATTAGTTACATTATCATAATAAGACAACTGGTTGATGTTTGCATTTGGGTTATAGTTCATAGCAAATATGTTCATACAACCATAAACAGCGGGCGTTAAACAAGAGCCGTCATTTATATTTACTAAAGAATCGAATTCTACATAGAAGTCATTATTACAGCCATAAACAGCCGAGACACATGACCCATCATCATTGGTTGCATTTGGGCTAAAGTTTATAGCTTCAGAATCTGTACAACCATTGTAAACGCAGAATCCTGGTATTGTTGCAATTTCGTTATAGTTTGCAGATGCTGGGTCTAAACATCCTTCATATACACATGACTCATTATCTACATTTGCCGATTGAATAAAGTTTTCAGCAACAGGATCTGTACAACCAAATTGCTTTGGAATACATACACCGTTGTCAGTATTTACATCTGTTTGTGGGTTTCCTGTTATTGCATTACCGACAAAATCATTATCATAATCATTATAGTTAAATGCTGTAGAATCCATACAACCAACAATTACTGGATAACAAGACTCGTCATCGGTATTTGCTGATGCATCATAATTAAAGGCACTAGCATCAACACAACCATAGACCACTTCAATACAAGAATCATTTTCTGTATTTGCCAATGAATCATAATTAAATGCTGTAGAATCCATACAACCCAACACAGCATCAATACATGAATCATCATTTGTATTTGCAAGAGGGTTATAGTTTATTGCTGGAAGCATATCTTCATTTGGATCGTAGATAGTATTTGCTCCATTAAGATCAAAACCATTATCAACACATCCAAACACAACCTCTTCACAACTTCCATTATCTATATTTGCTATTGGATTATAATTAAACGCTTCTACATCTATGCATCCCTCAGTTATAGGAATACATGAGTTATCTTCTGTATTTGCATTTTCGTTATAGTTATACATAACAGGATTCGTACAACCATATATCTTTAATGTCTGACAGGAGCCATTATCACTTGTGGCTAATAGATTGAATTCTACATAAGCAAAATCCATACATCCAGGTACATTACTCACACATGAACCATCATCTACATTTGCATCTTCGTTATAATTAACAGCTGTTTCATCTGTACAACCCGATAGCACTAATTCAGTACAATTTTCTATGTTATAGACATTCGCATTTGGATTGTAATCTGTAAATCCTTCGTATTGACATGCGTCAATTAACAAGGTTAAACATCCTGTTTCAACGTTTGCGCCATCATTGATGGCTGTTTCAATGATAAATAAACCAGATGGGGAAAGTGAATAGTTCCAATATTCAAGATATTGATTGTTACTACACCCTTCAATAATTGGTGTAATACAAGAATCTAAATCAACAACTGTTACATTTTCATTGTACTCTAGATAAGATGAATCGGTGCAACCGTATATAAATTGAAAACAAGAACCATCATCTACATTTGCATTTGGGTTGTAATATGGGTTTTCTGAGTCAGTACAGCCATTAACTACAAGCTCTATACAAAGTGATGCATCACTCACATTTGCTAAAGAATCATATTCTAAGAAACTATCATATACACAGCCCTCTGTAATAAGATTTTCACAAGAGCCATCATCGAAGTTTACTTCAGCATTTAAATTTCCGATTATGACAAATATTCCATTGGTATTTTCTACATAGTCGAAATACTCTACATATGAATCGTCAGTACATCCCTCTAAAATTAATGTAAGGCAAGACCCATTATCGACATTGGCATTTTCATTATATTCAAAATAACCATCATCTAAACAGCCTTCAACTGCAGCTATACAAGAACCATCATCAACATTAGCCGTTTGGTTATAATTAATTGCCAAATCATCCATACAGCCTTCTATAGCAACATTTATACACGAACCATCATCGGTATTTGCGTTATTGTTATATTCAGCATAAAGTGAATTTGTACAACCTTCTACAATTGGTTCACATAAACCGTTGTCTAAATTAGCTTCTTGGTTGTAATTATACATTGTATCATCTGTACAACCCACAATAATTAATGTAACACAAGACGAACCGTCATCAATGGTAGCGTATTGATTGTATTCAAAATATGCATCATCAGTACATCCATTAATATCTGAATTTTCCATACTACATGAACCATCATCTGTGTTAGCTATTGGATTGTAGTTTAAGAAGTCTGTTAGTATACATCCGAAAACTATTGGTTCACAAGAACCGTCATCTATAGTAGCTGATGAACTGTAATTAAATGCTAATGGGTCCATACACCCAAGATAATAACAAGAGCCATCATCAGTATTTGCATCTTGATTATGATTATCCGCTTGAGCATCTGTGCATCCACTCACAACAAAAGTTAAGCAATAGTTGTTATCGAGAACATTAACCTCTTCATTAAACTCAATAAAATCTTGATAAGTACATCCATAAATAAGTTCTGTAGAACAAGAATTATCATCGATGTTAACTAACGAATTCGCTTGACCATCCAAAATATACATGCCATTATCTGACAAAGTATAAGACCAGTATTCGAGATATGTATTATCAGTACATCCGAATACAGCTAATACATCACATGAACCATCATCGGTATTTGCCTCCGAATTATATTCTACATAAGATGGGTTTGTACAACCAAGAAGTGTATAAAAACATGAACCATCATCTGTATTAGCAAGTTCATTATAATTGGCAGCTTCTATATCAATACACCCTAATATGGCAAGCTCAGAACATGAACCATCATCGGTGTTAGCTATACTATTATACTCTTGATAATTTACATCAATACAACCATAAACATATTCTATACAGAGTTCCTGATTATTGATGTTGGCCTCTGGTGTATAGTTAAACATTGTTTCATCTAAACAGCCAATTTGAATTGGTATGGCACAAGATCCATTATCAACTGTAGCAATAGGGTAGAGAGTATCAATTAATGTATTGAATTCTGAATCATAATTCCAAAACTCCAGGTAACCCGAATCTGTACATCCATGGATTTCCTCAGAGTTGATGTCGCAAGACAAATCGTCAATAGTAGCTTCGGGATTATAATTAGGATATTGCGGGAAAATACATCCAGGAATTACACAAGAACCATCATCTACATTCGGAGCAAAAGAACCTAAAAGAGTATTTGTTAAACTATAATTTATTGCGGTCACATTAGTACATCCAACAAACTCACAGTCTTCAGAAACATGAGTATTGATGTCTACTTGTACGTCATTTATTGGTGCTATATAATTATCAGCGAAAGCATCCATACAACCTTCTATAACAGGGTAACATGAATCATCTTGAGTATTTACATCAATCTGAATATCATCAACAGGTTCTGTATAATTAAATGCTGTTTCATCAATGCAACCTTCAATAACAGGATAACAAGAATCGTTATCAGTGTTCGCAAGTGAATCATAGTTAAATGACGCTAAACCATCACCATCGATGTCATCAATTAGTCCGGCACCATTAATATTGAGACCGTTATCTGTACACCCGAAAATTCTATCTACACAAGAACCATTATCTGTATTTATATCAACAGAAGGAATATTTACAAATGGATTTGCATAACCATCATTATCGTAATCGTTGTAATTGAAAGCTGTTGGATCGGTACAACCTTCTCGAACAGGAATGCATAGTGTTTGATTATTTGTATTAATGTCTACAAAAATATTATTTGTTAGTGCGTTTGGTTCAAAGTCAAAATCGTAGTCATTATAATTGTACGCGGAAACGTCTAGACAACCTTCAATAACAGGATAGCATGAACCATCTTCAGTATTAGCATCAATCATTACATCTCCAATATTACTATAATTAAATGCAGTTTCATCGGTACAACCATAGATTACTGGGTAACAGGATCCATCATTTGTATTTGCTGATACTTCATAATTAAAAGAGTTGACATCAGTACAGCCCTCAACTATTAACACATTACAGGAACCGTCATCAACCAAAACTTGTTCATTATATTCTAAATAGTTACTATTTGTACAGCCTACAGCACCTACACATTGAGTAACAACGCTAACATTGACATTTGCGTCGTAATTATCGGCTAACGAATTGGCACACCCAGTAATAACTAAATTAGAACAAGACCCATCATCAATATTTGCAGGATCAGACGATATTAAATCTACAATATTTATAATGGTATCCGAATACCCATAATATTCTAAATAGTTGTCATCAGTACAACCAAGAATTCCAAGGATATTACACGAACCATCATCTAAGTTTGCATTTTCGTTATACTCGAGGTACAGTATATCGGTACATCCTTCTACAATTAAATTTTGACAAGAACCATCATTTACGTTTACATCAGAGTTGTACTCTATATACAAGTCATTTGAACAACCACTAACAATTAAAGTGGCACAAGATGAATCGTCTACATTTGCTGGCTGTGCTAATGCTGTAATCTCATTTATAATAGGGTTATACGACCAATATTCTATATAAGTTGAATCAGTACACCCATTGATATATGGTACACAAGAACCGTCATCTGTATTTGCAAGAGAATTATAATTAAACGCTGCAAAATCAGTACAACCTTCAATCGGATCGATACATGAGCCGTCATCTATATTTGCTAAATCATCGAAGTTAATTGCGACATCATCTGTACACCCTTCAACTATCAATGTTGCACAAGACCCATTATCAATAGTTGCAAAAGAATTATATTCTAAATAAGTATTATCTGTACAACCTTCAACTATTAATGTAAAACAATAATCATTACTTGGAACGTTTACGTTCTCATCATATTCAACATAAGAAGGATCATCGCAACCAATTACTATGATGTCTATACATAGGTTAGCGTCAAAGGTATTAGACATTGGATCATACTGAACATATGCTTGATCCGTACATCCGTAAACAATTTCTGTTAAACAATAATCGGACTCTAAACCTGAATTGGCAGGGTTTTCTGGAGAACTTAAAATATAAGATAGGGCTTCTGAAAATTCGTAGTTATAATACTCTACGTAAGTATCATTTTGACATCCCAAAATTTCAGGAATACAAGGATCGGATGTATCATCAGCAGAAACTTGATTCAAGTTAGCTTCTGAATTATAGTTTAAGGCTTCAGGATCTATACAGCCATATACTATAGATTCAATACAAGAACCATCATTGGTGTTGGCCTCTTCATTATAGTTTTCAGCAGTTTCATCAGTACAGCCTAGTATAATACAACTGGTTGGCTCGGTATCTACACCCGCCCAGGCTTCATAATTAGAGGCTGAAGGATTTGTACAACCTATACATGATCCATCATCAATAATAGCATTTTCTAAATAATTATCAGCTAGTGGTGCTGTACAACCTTCAGCACCCG
>CBFIGX010000006.1:0-149504 GCA_965662265.1 Flavobacteriales bacterium | reverse complement strand
ACTAGAGTTAAAGTTAAACGCATTTACATCTGTACAGCCATAAACAATTGGAGTTAAACAAAGAGCAGGATTAGAGGTGTTATTCTCTTGATTGTACTCTAAAAAACTCGGATCCATACAACCCACAATGTAGGCAATACAAGGATCAGAAATATCTTCAGAAGAAACTTGATTCACAACTGCTGAAGGATCATAATTGAACGCATTAGGATCTGTACATCCATAGTTGTAGGTACATACAAAATTATCTACAATATAATTAGATGCAAAGGCTTCAGAGTATGACGGTGAATCAGGATTTAATGGAGAAAGTCCCCAATCTGGATGATTAGGATCTAAACTAAAGAAATAATTCGAAGCTAGAGTATCTATACATACTGATGTAATAGATCTTAGAGATGGTGCTAACGGAGATTGAGAACCATCACAACCTGGTGATCCAACAAATAGACAAGAGCCATCATTTTGATTCGCATCAGGATTGAAGTTACATATCCACGGTAAATCATCTGTACAACCTAATATTATTTCCGTTTCACAAGAACCGTCGTCTGTATTGGCATTAGAATCATACTCGAGATAATTGTCGTTGGTACAACCGTATATAATAATAATACATGATCCATCATCTATATTCGCTTCAGGATTAAAATTAGTCGAAGCTGGGTTTGTACAACCAGCAATTAATGCTACACAAGATCCGTTGTCCAAGTTTGCAAATTCATTATAGTTTATTGCTGATGGGTCTGTACAACCTTCTATTGTAACTTGACAGTTACCGCTTGGAACAGTTGCATTAGGATCATAGTTATTTGCGTTTGGATTCATACAGCCTATCACGGTAGGTACACATTGACCATTATCTGTATTCGCTTCAGAATTATAATTTACAGCATCAGGATTTGTACAACCATAAACATATGGGATACATGAATCATTAGAAACTGTAGCATCAGGATTATAATTAAAGGCAAGACTGTTCATACAACCAAATACAATTTGAATACATGATCCATCCGAAACAGTTGCAAACTCATTATAATTTAATGATGATTCATCCATACAACCATTAATTTCTGGGATACAAGATCCGTCTGAGACAGTTGCATTAGGATCGTAATTTAATGCCAAATCATTCATGCACCCAAAGACTGCTTCAACACAAATTCCATTATCTGTAGTAGCGTCTGGATTATAATTAATAGCATTCGGATTTGTACAGCCAAATACAACAGGGACACAAGATCCGTCAGAAACAGTTGCATTTGGATTGTAGTTAAATGCATTTGGATTGATACATCCGAGTACCATATCTATACAACTTCCATCATCTAAAGTTGCAAATTGGTTGTAGTTTATTGCCTCTTCATCGGTACAACCTTCAACAGTAATTATACATGATCCATCAGAAATATTTGCGTTTGGATTCCAGTTGTCTGCAAGAGGATTTATACAACCATATTCGATGATATTATTACAAGTTCCATTATCAGAATTGGCATTAGGATTATACTCTAAATACAATTCATCAGTACATCCTCCTATAATAGCAATACACTCTCCACTAGGAACGTTTGCATTAGGATCATAATTAAGTGATCCTTGTTGCATACATCCGAGGATAACAGGCACACATGTACTATTATCAAAATTGGCCTCTGGATTATAATTTAATGATGTTTCATCCATACATCCTGGTATAGTTTCTATACAAGAGCCATCTTCTAGTGTTGCTGCAGAATTAAAATTAAGTGCCGTCTCATCGGTACATCCTTCTATCGGTGCTATACAAGAACCATCATCGGTATTTGCAGATAAATCGTAGTTCACCGACAAATTATTTGTACAACCATATATAATAGCAACACAGGTACTATCATATGTATTGGCAATTTCATTGTAGTTGAATGCACCTGGGAATGTACAACCATAAATTACAGGTATACAACTAAAGTCATTAATATTAGCTAGTTCATTATAGTTAAAGGCTGTACTATCTGTACAACCAAAAATATAAGGCACACAAGAACCATCATCGGTATTGGCTAATTGGTCATAATTATATGCGCTAATATCAGTACAACCAGAAATTACAGCAATACAGGTACCATCGTCATCTGTGGCCTGTGGGTTGTAGTTAAATGCTGTTGGATTATTACAACCTAAGATTTCGTCTTCATCACAAATACCATCTTGATCATCATCGTTATTACAATCTCCATCACAATCAAGATTTTCTAATGCATAAATACAGCTGAAATCTGAGGTATTTACTTCACTATTATAATTACAAGCTGTTTCATCATCACAGCCATAAACAAATGGCACACAAGAGCCATCGTCTGTATTAACGTTTTGCTCTACGTTAACATAATCGTAGGTTAGAAAATTATTGTAATTGTACTTAGTAGGGTCGGTACAACCTAACACAATATCGATACAAGAGCCATCGTATGTGTTTGCAGAAGGGTCAAAGTTGAAAGCTTCAGTTATAGTACAACCATATCTAAAAGGAATACAGGGACTTGATTGATTAGACAAAGACGTCCTATTGATATTGGCTTGAGGATTGTAATTAAACATGGTATCATCGGTACATCCAAATACGATGGCTTCGGTACAAATACCTTCATTGTCAATTAAATTTCCATTAGTAATTGTCTCTAAAGTCGAATCGGTGTAAAAAGCAAAGTTAAGTGTATCAGAACAATAAGGAATCACTTCTTCTATACAATACTCTAAACTATTATTAATAATTGTTCCAGTAGCTATAGATCCAGTTATACTATCTGTACTATAATATCCAATAAAAGAATTATCATCACAATAAAACAGTGCTTCATCACCACATTCTTGTAGGTTGTGTATAACATTACCTACTAACTGACCATCCTCAACATTATTTGTAAGATAATAACCATTATACATAGGATCATTACAGTAATAATTGATGATGTCTCCACAGCTGTTGTCATCAACAATATTTCCAGTACTAATTCCATTTTCTATATCATGAAGCCCATCTATACTTGTATAATAACCTTGATAGGCACTGTTATCACAATAAAAATCTGCTGGAGTTGCACACAAACTATTATCTATAATATTATATCCTGATAAATCACCTACTATTCCCTGATTGGTATTTGACCCAACATAGTACTCTGTGTAAGTTGAATCGTTACAATAGAACATTGCTTGGTCTCCACATTCAAATAAATTAAATATTAAGTTACCTCCATTGTCTTCCACTGAACCATCTGCAAGGTCATTTGTGAGGTAATAACCAACTTTTGTGGGGTCATTACAATAGGCTACCATTGGTGTAACACACTCTTCTTCAGTTGGAACATTTCCTCCGTTAGCGTTAGCCCAAGTACCATCAAGATAGTCATTAGTAGCAAAATACTCTAAGTAGTTCGGCAAGGAACAATAAAATATAGCTGGATTTATACAGTCGCTTTGAACATTATAATCTGGATATACGCCATTATTAATTTGGTAGTTCCAGTATTCAGCGTAAGAATCATCCATACATCCCGGATGGTAATAACAAGAACCGTCATCAGTGTTTATATCAACATATACATCGCCTGTTGGCTGAATATAATTTACTGCATCTGGGACCAGGCAACCCTCAATTACAGGGAAGCATGTACCATTTTCTGTATTTATATCAGAAAATAAATCATTGGTAAAAGCATTTGGAGTATTGTCATAATCGTAATCATTGTAATTAAATGCTTCAGGATTCATACAACCTTCAATAATAGGGAAACAAGAACCATCATCTGTATTAACATCAGTTTGGTTATTACCTAATGGCTCTTCATAGTTGAAAGCAGTCACATCAGTACAACCATATATAAATGGGAAACAAGAACCATCATTAATATTAGCATCTATGCTATAATTTTTTGCTAAAGGATTTGTACAACCAAACACCTTCTGTATACACTCTGTTTGCGTATTTACATCTATAAATGGATTTCCTACTGGAGCTTGATAATTTAAGGCATCTTCATCAATCGAACATCCTTCAATAATAGGATAACAAATGCCGCTCTCAGTATTTACATTTACCTCTGGATTTAATGTATTAAACACATTAGAATTACCATCGTAATCATAATCATTATAATTGAATGCAGATGGATCCATACAACCAAAAATCTTTGAAACACAAGATCCGTCATCTGTATTTACATCTATCCCATTAATTCCTGTTAACAAATTGGTTTCACCATCACCGTCTGTATCATTAAAGTTGTAGGCATTATAATCATTACATCCGAAAACTTTAGCATAACAACTACCATCTTCTGTATTTATATCTATTAGAGGATTCCCTATTGGAGAAATATAATTATAAGCAGTTGGATCACTCATACAACCATATATGTATGGGATACAAGAACCGTTATCGGTATTCACATCTATATATTGATTACCAGTTGGTGTGATATAATTAAATGCCAATGGATCGTCGTAACAACCTTCAATTTCAGGAATACAGGAGCCATCATCTAGTGTTGCATCTTCATCATAGTTATAAGCATTTTCATCTGTACATCCCTCGTTTAAAGGAACAAGACATGGCGCAGATGTATTTGCATTCGGGTTATAATCAACAAAAGAGGGATCCATACAACCAATGATCTCAGCTTGGTACATAAATTGAGTGAATATTTGGTTAACCTGAGTTGGTTCAAATGTAAAAGCATTTCCTCCAGCAGATTGAGGATGAGTCATAATCGCAACACTGTACAACATACCATTAGGTGTTTGGAGTCTCCAATTGTATGACTCATCTATACTGAAACCATCTTTTACCGAAGTATAAGAATCATCAATAAATGCAGATAATCCATTTCCTACCCCATGATTCCAAGATGTGGCTCCTCCACATTTTAACACACCATTTCCGTCGTAATAGAAAACACCAATAGTAGATCCTTCAGGGATCTCTTCTTGACTTGTAAACTCTCCCGTGTAATTTACTGATGCTGATGCATTTCCAGGTTGGTATGGAATAAGAATCGGACTGGACTCATCTGTAACCTCATAATTAAAATCTATATAAACTCCATCTTCAAACTCACAACTGTTATCATTTACATTTGCCTCAGAATTATAATTAGTTGAATAGATATTAGTACAACCAAATTCAGCTATTTGAGAACAAGAATTATCACTGATGTTAGCGATAAAGCCTTGATTGTAGTATTCAGCATAGTTTTCATCGATACAACCTAATACCACACAAGACCCGTCATCAAATGTTGCATTTGCAAGAAAATTATAAGCATCAGAGTTATTACAGCCAGGAATGTGAAGTGTTATACAATTTTCTGGCATACTCACATTAAATAAAGAATCGTACTCTGTATAACTCTCATCCATACATCCTGGATAAGGAAAGCTCATACACGAACCGTCTTCTATATTTGCTGAAGAGTCGTATTCTATAAAGTTATCATCAGTACAACCGTATACAATTAATTCAGAACATGATCCATCATTTTGAACAGCATTAGAATTGTATTCTATGTACAAAGAGTTTGTACAGCCTTGAACGATATCGTATGTACATGAATAATTTTCGACATTAGCAATATCACTAAAATTATTTGCCGATGGGTCTGTACAACCTGGAACTGCTACATTGAAACAAGATCCATCATCAGTTGTTGCATAAGGATTGTATTCAGCATAAACAGCATTTGTACATCCAAAAACAAAAGAAATACAACTCCCATCATCATCTACTGCTAATATATTATAGTTAAAAGCGCCATCATCTGTACATCCTTCAAGAAAGTTACATAAAGTTTCATTTGATTCAGTAGCAAATTCATTAAAATTAAGAGCTTGAGGATTAGTACATCCTTCTATTTCTAATTCATCACATATACCGTCTAAATCTTGATCGTTTATACAGTTATTGTTACAATCAAAATAAGCAACATTATAAATACATACAGATGCGTCTGTAGCTAATGGGTTGTAATTACACGCAGACGAATCGATACATCCTGGAATCTCAGACTCATTACAAACACCATCTCCGTCGTCATCTCCATTGAGGCAAACCCCCTCGCAGTCAATTTCTTGTGAAGCATAAAGGCAGTTATTGGTCGATTCAGTAGCTAGTTCATTATAATTACAAGCATTTTCATCTTGACAGCCAAATATTTCTAATTCATCACAAACTCCGTCCGAGTCTGAATCTGAAAGACACTCATTATTACAGTTGTATCCAGTTTCTGGGTATTCACAAGAACCATCGTCATCTGTTGCGATTGAATTAAAATTACAAGCATTTACATCTATACACCCATCATAACGACACTCATCTTCGATGGTCGCTAATGGATTATAATTATTTGCTAATTCATCGATACATCCACGATACACACAAGAACCATTATTTTCTGTAGCTAGGACAATGTAGTTCTCAGCATCTGAATCATTACAACCAAAAATTTCATTTTCTAAACATACCCCATCTCCATCATCATCTGAAATACATTCTCCGCTACAATCAAGATATTGTTCTGGATAAATACAATCCTCTAATTCTGAGGCATTAGAAACGTAATTACAAGCCGTTTCATCTAGACAACCTACAACTTCTAGTTCATCACAGATACCATCGGCATCAATATCATTAATACATCCCCCGTCACAATCGTAATACAGGTCTGCATAAATACAATCAACAATTTCTGTAGCATCAGGATTAAAATTACAAGCAGATTCATCACTGATACAACCAACTATTTCCAACTCATCACAAATACCATCTTGATCTACATCACTAAGACAAACAAAAGCATATTCAATAACACTTTGGTCATCAACACTAATTTCCTCACATCCATAAAAAGCTGGTGGAATTACACATATCGAAAAATCATTCACAACATTAGCCTGGTAATTACATGCCTGAGGAATATTACATCCAAAAACCACAGCTATACATGAACCGTTTTCAGTGTTAACATCAACAAATACATCTCCAGTAAGCTCATTTGCGACGCCATCTAAATCATAATCATTAAAATTCTCTGCAATTGGGTCGGTACAACCTTCTATTACTGGATAGCAAGAGCCATCATCTGTGTTCACATCAGTTATAAAATCCCCTTGAGGCTGGTCATAGTTAAATGCAGTCTCATCCATACATCCTTCTATTATTGGATAACAAGAACCGTCATCTGTATTCACGTCAATCTGAAGATCTCCTTGAGCTTCGATATAGTTAAAAGCTGTAACATCAGTACAGCCTTCTATTATTGGATAACATGAACCATCATCTGTATTCACGTCAATCTGAAGATTTCCTTGAGGTTCGTTATAGTTAAAAGCTGACACATCAGTACAGCCTTCGATTATTGGATAACATGAACCATCATCTGTATTTGCATCTTCTTGTAAATTACCAGAAGGCGAATTATAGTTATATGCAGTTGGATCAATACAGCCTAATACGATAGGGTAACATGAATTATCTTCTGTATTGACATCCGTTTCTAGATCTCCTTGAGGTTCAGTATAATTAAATGCAGACACATCCATACAACCTTCTATTACTGGATAACAAGATCCATCATCATTCAAAGCAGTTGGGTTATAATTATAAGAAGTTACATCTGTACAGCCATTCACAACTGTTGGATAAACACATGATTCATCATCTGTATTTGCATTTTGATTATAGTTCAATGCAGAACTGTTTATACATCCATAAATAAACTCTTCACAAGTTCCATCATTAGAATTGGCAAGTTCATTATAGTTGTGTGCGTTAATATCAGTACATCCATACACACTAGAAGTAAAGCATAGTGAAGGGTCTAAATCTAGATTTGCTGAAGAGTTATACTCTAAATAAGTCTGATCCATACAGCCTACAACTACTTCAACACAAGATCCATCATCTAAAGTAGATGTATAATCGTAATTCAAAGCTAATGGGTCTGTACAACCTTCAATATAGTTACAAGACTCGTTATTGACAGAGACATTCTCAGCAACTAAAGCATCAAAATCATCACTGTTAGGATCTATTAATGCAAGATAATTCTCGGCAATAGGATCAACACATCCTTCAAACTCACTTCTGAAATTGAATGTAAATTCACATGAACCGTCGTAAGTATTTGCAATTGGGTTATAGTTGTTTACCCAAACATAATCGTAGATACAGCCATCAACAACTGTCTCGCAGTTTCCTGCATCAACACTAGCAAGTTGGTTATAATTATAAGCAGTTGGATCTGTACATCCTAAAATTGCGCCGATACAAGAAGCATCGTCTGTATTTGCAGTATTATCATAGTTTGATGCCAATGGATTCGTACAACCTTGAACTATTGGTATACAAGAATCATCTTCTTCATTTGCAAATGCATTGAAATTGTATGCTGATTCATCTAAACAACCTTCTACAATTTCTATACATCCCTCATTAATTGTGGCTAATGGGTTATAGTTAGATGCTAAACTATTTGTACAACCAAAAACTTCATAGACACAAGAAGCATTATCTGTGTTTGCAATATCAACATAGTTAATAGCGTTTTGGTCAGTACAACCGTAAATAATAGATATACAGGTACCATCGTCTATGGTAGCTAAAGCGTTATAATTGATTGACAGCTCGTCTGTACAGCCTAACTTAAAACAATCTCCACTATCGTCGGTAGCAAATTCATTGAAGTTATCTGCCCATTCTGCAGTACAACCATTAAGAAAACAAGATTCGTCATCTATCGTGGCTAATTCATCATAATTCTCTGCCCACTCTGCAGTACAACCGTTTTTATAACATGAGTCATCATCATCAGTTGCATTCTCGTCGAAGTTATCCGCCCACTCTGCAGTACAACCGTTGAGAAAACAAGATTCGTCATCTATCGTGGCTAATTCATCATAATTATCGGCCCACTCTAAAGTACAGCCATTTTTAAAACAAGTACCATCATCGTCTGTAGCTGTTTCATCAAAATTGTCAGCCCACTCAGCAGTACAGCCAGACACTTCTATCTCATCGCAAACACCATCACCATCTGTATCGTTTATACACAAACCATTACAATCGTAGTACAGTTCAGCATAAACACAAGATCCATCATCTGTATTGGCAGTTGCATCAAAATTACAAGCTGCAGCATCTACACATCCTAAAGGGAGTTCTGCCATACAACTGAGTGTAACTTCAGTAGAATTCATAAGTGCTAAAGAACCATTCTCTGTGAACGAGATGGATGTATTCAAATCATAAACCGAAGCTCCGTCGATAAGATACAAAGTGATATTTTCACCTGAACTAGCACCATCTAGATCTTGAGTAAAGAAATCATCGCCCCAAATAGTTAAGCTTGTTTGATCAAGCCCAAAAACAGAAGCCGATCCAACGACCATGTTGTTTTCGCTTACAGCGGCTATATATGAGACCTCATCTAGGGCGTTAAAGCTTGTTAAAAAATCTGATGTTAACATCAAAGTCATATTGACTCCTGTTGAACCAGCATTATATTGGGCAAACCATTCGGAACAAAAATAAATACATGAAGCATCATCAACTGTGGCTGATGCATCATAGTTGGTAGCTGATATATCTGTACAGCCAAATGCAGGAATTGAGCAATTAAATGAAGTTTCCGCGGAGCTTGCTGGGTTAATACCATTTGCTACGAATGAATTACCACCAGTAATAAATGTTAAAACTACATCGTATAGCGTATTCCCATTAACAAGCTGAAATTCAATTAATTCATTAGAAGCGGCACCATCAAGATCAGGCGTTTGGGAATCATCACCCCAAATCGCAATTGATGTTTGACTCAAGCCATATAAATCTACAGAACCTACTACCAACTGAGAGTTTGCTGCTTTAGCTACCATGTAAGCTCCCTCAACAAGTTCTGGTAAGGCTTCAATTACACCTGAGGTTAGCATTACAGTCATATTAGAACCTGTATTACCGATAAAAGGATTAGGTAAAGATGTACAGTCTATTACCTCAACTTCACAATTTAACTCAAAAGTCGCAGGCTCCGTCTGAAAAGACATTCCATTGGTGACGTAAGTTACTGGTGAAGGCATGGTTATATCATACAAAGACGACCCGTCTACAAGTTGAAAAGTTACAGCGCTATTTTCTGGAGCACCATCCACAATACCCGATGTAGACGCATCATCACCAAATACAGCAATCGAGTTCTGACTTACGCCATCTATGGCCTGAGATCCCACTACTAATCCATCCGAAGATAAGGCAACTATGTATGCATCTGAAGAAGAAACAGGAAGCGACTCCATAAAGGAGCTCGTCAACATGACAGTCATATTGGAACCTGTATTAGTTGGGACTTCATCAGGTAAATCACATTGAGCTTTGCCAATTTGCGCTAAACTGAGTAGAGAAATAAATAATGAATAGAGTATATGTCTTTTCATAGCTTAAAGTATAATCGTCTTGAAGGGTATATTGTTATTCAAAAATGTTCTTTGCCGGGATTAGAGTTTCGCTTTTTTTGAGTTTCATACCCAACAAAGCAGAAGCACCATCTTTAATATAGATAGCCATTAATGGTTTTTGATAAGTAGGCTCTATTTCGTATATCTTGTTGTCACTTTTTTGCGCAAGCCATATCATTCTCTCCCCCATCTCCATGCCATTATCACTACCAGGAGGATCTTGACCCCAAACTGGAAGCATATTAAAATCATTTGATTTCCACTGTAACGAACCTGCGCATTTAAAATCTCCTGACTGGTTTGTGTAAAAAACACCTACCAAATCACCTGTCTCCAATGAATCACCCTCAAACCCTAGAACCATTTCACTGGGAATACTGTCATTCTCTTGGAGTGTTTTGATAACTGGATGCCATATAGGTAAGGCTAAAACCGAATGATTTGGACCAGTTCGTTTGAATGTGAAATCTATGGATTGTTGAGCGTATATTACTGAGTTAAAAGCAGTAAGCAAAAACAATAAGATCATACCAGTCAAATTACAATAAGTCTTTTTCATAATCGAGGGAGTTACGTATGTTTACAATAGCTTGCTAATATAATGTTTTTATTACATTTTACGCCTATATAATGCACACAAATAGAATTTCGTATATATGTTAGTGAAAATCCAGTTTAAATAGTTAAATTAAAAACGACTAAAAATGCCTAACCTATAGAGATTATTAAATATTAAAAAAAAACTATTTTTGCTCATTAAACTCTCACTGTGAAGAATCTAAAACAAATCATCATTATTGCCCTTGCTCTACATGCTAAAAACTTGGCTGCTCAAGGCGTGGAATTGATAAAATCGTTTATTGGAAACAATGAAAAATCTGAAATTATTAGCTTCACACCACAAGAAGAAATTCTACTTAGTGGTGATTTTTCTGGATACATTAACTATTGGGACGTTCCTAATCAAGCGCTAATCAGCTCTACAAAAGCTCATAAAGGAAAAATTAACCGCATTGAATTCAGCGAATCAGGAGAACATTTTTTAACATTTTCTGAAGTCGACAAATATGTTAAAATTTGGAACTTTTCAGCACAAGACACTTTAGTAAATTTTAAACTAAAAAACGAACCTCATTTTGCAATTTTTTACAACCAAAATTCAGTTTTAATTGGCGATGGAAACGGCGCTATATTTCACAAAGATTTTTACGACTCTAATCAAGACTCAATATTTTACAAAAACTCAATAAGAGCATACGATGCGGTACTTAGTCAAGACAAAAAAGAATTGATAATAACAGATGCTAATTCAATTAAAATATTAGACCTAAAAGATGACAAAAATATTTTGTTCGAAATAGAAAATCCGTACTCTAGTTTCTTCGTTAAATCTAGGTATTATTCACCGACAATTTTAATGACATGGAGTCGCAATGGAATTGTTAGTTTTTGGGACACAAAAAATAAAAAAATAATTCGTGAGTTGAGAGCAAAAAATGATTTTCACGAACTTTCAATAAATCAGTATAGTAAGGTATTGTTGACAGGTTATTACAAGGACAAAGCCTTGTTGTTTGATTTAACTAATATTGATTTAGAGCGTGAGCTTGATGACAACATCCAGCTGGTAAACACCTACCTAACAAATGATTACAAAGAATTTATGATTAGCTCAAGTCAGGAAGGCCGACACAGATTGATGCAAGTAAAAGGTGGAGGTGGCATTAAGCCCCTGGCATTACAAACAAGAGAAATTGAAGTTCAAAAAATAGAAACAGTAAAATCTAGACATCTAAAAATATCTGTTTGGGATAATGAAAAAGTAGATGGTGACAGAATATCTCTTAGCTTAAATGGTAAATGGATTCTTAGAAATTATGAGCTCGCTAAAGAAAAGCATCAACTTCAGATTGAGCTAATTCCTAATCAAATCAATCAACTCGTATTTTTTGCTGAAAATCTTGGCGAAATTCCCCCAAATACAACTGCTCTTAACATCAAATACGATAACTACGACAAAACACACATCATGCGCTCAAATCTTAAAAAGAGTGGATCCATTAATTTCTTTACAGAAGAATAAGCAATCTATGAAAAGAGTTGTTATAGGTCTTTCAGGCGGTGTAGACTCTAGTGTTGCAGCCTATTTATTACTCCAGCAAGGATTTGAGGTTATCGGTCTTTTTATGAAAAACTGGCATGACACATCGGTAACAATCTCTAATGAGTGTCCATGGGTTGAAGATAGTAATGATGCAATGGCCGTAGCAGAAAAATTAGGTATTCCATTTCAAACTATTGATTTAAGCGAACAATACAAAGAACGAATTGTAGATTACATGTTTGCGGAATATCAAAAAGGGAGAACCCCAAACCCAGACGTGCTTTGCAATAGGGAAATCAAATTTGATTCGTTTTTAAATGCAGCAATGAAGCTCAATGCAGATTTTGTTGCCACTGGACACTATTGTAGAAAAGAAGAATTTTATGATAATAATAAAACGATCTTTAAACTAAAAACAGGCCTTGACATCAACAAAGATCAAAGCTATTTTCTGTGTCAATTAAATCAAGAACAACTTTCTAAAGCACTCTTCCCTATTGGTCATCTAAAAAAGTCAGAAGTACGAAAAATTGCTGCTAAAGCAGGTCTCACTACTGCCAATAAAAAAGACTCTCAAGGATTGTGCTTTATAGGAAAAGTGAAACTCCCAGAATTTTTACAACAGCAACTAAAACCTAAAAAAGGACATATTATAGAACTAAGTAAAGATCTAAACACATTTAAAATTCACAAACACATTGATAAGTCTGAGGAAGATTTAAATAGCCTACAAATTTTAACTGATGACTACGCATTAGAAGAACAATTTGGCGAAAAAGTAGGAGAGCATAATGGCGCTCACTTTTTTACTATAGGCCAACGAAAAGGGATCAATGTTGGTGGAAAAGAAGAACCTCTTTTTGTTATTGGAATAGACACAAATAACAATCATCTTTTTGTAGGTCAGGGCACCAATCACCCTGGTTTATTTAGGCCAGGCTTAAAGGTGCTCAAAAATGACATACACTGGATTAGAAAAGATCTTAAACTTCGAGAAAATGAAAAAATGAAAGTCTTAGCAAGAATACGCTACAGGCAGCCATTAGAAAATGCAACATTGCACCTAAAAGGTGATGGGCTTTATATCATTTTTGAAAAAAACCAAAGAGGTATAGCACCTGGGCAATTTGTAGCCTGGTATTTAAATGAAGAGCTTATAGGATCGGGAGTTATCTCCTAATAAAGCTCACACGAAATCAACAATAAAAAATAATAAAGGCTCCTAATTAAGGAGCCTTTATCAATTTAAGCTAAGTTTTTATATCGATTATTAATGAAATTTGTAAGCTCTTCTCCTTTTAATAGCCCTTGCGATAATCGAGCTAAGTTTGTAGCTTCCTTAAGCATAGATGCTTTTAAATCTTCATCTTTTTCATTTAAAATTTTAGATACTAAAGGATGATTCCCATTAACAATTAAATTATAAGTCTCAGGCATATTACCCATTCCAAACATACCACCACCAGTAGCACTCATTTCTTTCATACGTCTCATAAACTCAGACTGAGTAATACTAAATGGAGATGATGAAGGACTTAAGCTTTCGAACTGCACTTGATATTTGTCTTTTGAAAGAATTAATTCTATAGAAGCAGATAAAGACTTCTCATCGTCTTCAGACAAAACAGATGGAATTTCTTCTTCTTTCTTAATCAATTTATCAATGGAATCTGCATCTACCCTAACAAAAGATAAGTTCTCTTTTTCAGTTTCGAGTTTTTGTATGAGATGACTTACTATCGGCCCATCAAGCACAAGAACATCGTAAGACTTTTCTTTAGCCTCTGCAATATAACTATGTTGAGCCTCTTTATCATTGGTATATAAAACTACTGTTTTACCGTCTTTATCAACCTGGTTTACTTTAATTTTATCTATGTACTCACTCCAAGTAGCATAGTTGCCCTCAACATTTTGATATAGTGTAAACTTCTCTGCTTTTTCAAAAAACTTTTTATCGGTAAGCATCCCATACTCAACAATAACTTTCATATCATCCCACTTCTCTTCAAACGCTTTACGATCTCCCTTAAACATATCATTCAACTTGTCAGCAACCTTTTTGGTAATATGTGAAGATATCTTCTTCACATTGGCATCTGACTGCAAATACGACCTAGAAACATTAAGCGGAATATCTGGTGAATCTAAAACTCCCTGAAGCATAGTTAAAAATTCTGGAACTATCCCTTCCACAGAATCGGTAACAAAAACCTGATTACAATACAGCTGAATCCGGTTTTTATTTAAATCCATATTTTGCTTCAGCTTTGGAAAATAAAGTATACCAGTTAAGTTGAAAGGATAATCTACATTTAAATGGATATGAAACAGAGGTTCCTCGAAATTCATTGGATACAACTCCCTGTGAAATGACTTATAATCGTCTTCTTTTAAGCTAGAAGGAGACTTAGTCCAAGCAGGGCTTGGATTGTTAATAATGTTGTCTACCGTCTCTTTTTCCTCTTTTGCATCTTCACCTTCACCTACTGTATTGGTAATTTCTTTTGTGCCAAACTTTATTGGAACTGGTAAAAATTTACAATATTTATTTAGTAATTCAGAAATTTTAGCGTCTTCTAAAAACTCTAAAGAGTCTTCTGCTATATGCAATACAATGTTGGTACCTCGAGTATCTTTTTGTGTCTCTTCTAAAGTAAATTCTGGAGAACCATCGCACTCCCACCTTACTGCAGGAGCTTCTGTATGAGACTTAGTAAAAATCTCAACACGCTCAGAAACCATAAACGCAGAATAGAATCCTAAACCAAAGTGACCAATAATGCCGGAGCCTTCAACTTTATCTTCGTACTTGCTTAAAAATTCTTCAGCACCAGAGAATGCAAGTTGGTTAATGTATTTCTCAACTTCATCAGAACTCATACCTATACCATTATCAGAGATGGTAATTGTTTTTGCTTCCTTGTCGACAAGTATTTCAACAACTATTTCTCCCAAATCACCTTTTACTTCTCCCAAAGAAGATAATGCTTTTAATTTGGAGCTAGCGTCAACAGCATTAGACACCAATTCTCTTAAAAAAATTTCATGATCTGAGTAAAGAAATTTTTTGATTATTGGAAATATGTTATCAGCAGTTACATTAATTTTTCCAGTTGCCATATCAAATGTTAATTTAGTGTTATTCAATTTTTAACTTGTCATGGAGTACTCAATTCTTGTGCCATTTCGAGAACACTGTCATTTTGACATATTTATTTTAAATAGAACTTATTTAAATATAATATTCTCATGAAAATATTCTATTTTTATCATAATATGAATATATATTGATGACTGCAAAAATAACATACAAAGGAAATCTTAGAACAGAAGCCTGTCATTTAAGGTCAGGAAATACCATCATTACCGACGCACCTATTGACAATAAAGGAATGGGCGAAGCCTTCTCTCCTACTGATTTGGTCGTTACAGCTCTTGCCTCTTGCATGGTTACCATTATGGGAATAAAGGCAGAAGAATTGCAATTAAACATAAGTGAGACCACAATATCGGTAGAAAAAATAATGGCATCTAAACCAAGAAAAATAGCTGTCATTAACACAACAATCAAAGTGCCACTAAAAACAAACTGTAAAAATCAAAGGTTACTGGAAAAAGCTGCTCTTACATGCCCAGTTGCAAAATCACTATCTCCAAAAATAGAAAATAACGTAGAATTTATTTGGGCCTAAGAACAATACTTCCTTGCTTTTTTCATCTTCAGATTATAAAAAAGATAATTTACTCCTAAGGACAATTTAGGATTTAACTTATCATTATTTGGACCCAATTCTGTAGCATATCCAAAACTCACATAATACATCCATTGAGATTCTCTAAACGTAGACCGGTCATAACCTACTGACATAGACAATTCTAGGTTAGCTAGGGAGTCATCCATCAGCTCTTGTTTATGAAACAAACGCCAGGTATGGGCCCAAAGTATAGAAGGTTCTACAAACCATCCTTTTGTGGTTTTTGCTTGATAAGATCCAGACAAATACAAAGCATTACCAGTATGATCAAAAGGTTGACTAGATGATGAAAAACGAATACCCAATTCCATAAACACTGTTTGGTAAAACTGCTTGTGAACATTCCTAACTATCTCATCATCGCTTGACTCCCAAACTGAATTTTTTAGACCAAAACTTAGAGATGTATAATCTTCCATATTTGACAACTCAAAATTAACTGGAAGCAATTTTTCAATCGCCGAAGGTTTATATGGCTGTGAAAAAACACTGTTAGAAAAGAGAAGAAAAATTAAATGTAGAGCTATTTTACAACACTCCATTGAGTGACAATATTAAAGTGTTAATTGGAGACTAAGATACATATTTCTGACATCAGAGGGAATTATTCCAGGACCAGGATATCCAGAAGCTCTTCTCGTGTAATATAATTTATTGAATAAATTGTTTACACCACACTCAATAGTATAAAATGATTTTTCATACTTAGCAGATAAATCGAATACAGAATAAGCCGGAATCGCACCAAAGAGAGCATTATTAGATGGAGTAATCGTGTTTTGGGCATCAGTATATTGGCTGCTGGTATACGAATATAACATGGCAATACTAAGCCTTGATGCACTATACTGAACTCCAAACTTCAAATTTATGTCTGGATTTAACTCAACCTTATTCCCTTCTATACTTTCCTCTTCAGAGTTTACATAATACCCTTGTTGATAAGACCCATTAAGAAAAACATTTAACTTGGGGTTAGAGTCTTGACCTTCAATTATATCTAATGAAAAATAAGATTCTAATCCAATAGTTCTAGAATCTCCAATATTGGTACTTAATCTGTAAGATGTATACAACAAGTTGTCTGAAGGAGTATCAGTTTCATTATAATATTTAGACAAATAACCTATTCGATCTCTATAGCTTAAATAGAAAACACTCATATCAAAGTTAAATTTATTGAACACTTTCCCTCTTACACCTATATCAATATTACATCCCATTTCATCGGATAATTTTGGGTCTATAACAATATTGCTATTGATCACTTGCATATCATTAAAGTTTATGGCTCTATAATTCTGCGAGTAATTTGCATAATACTCAACACCTATAGAGCTTTTATAACTTGTTCCTATCCCAAACAATAAAACATGTCTATCAAGTGTATTATTTGAATTATAGTAATATAAACTATCATTGATGAAATGATGAAAATATCCTTCAGATTGTGTTTTAATTCTATCGTATCGCATACCAGGTGTAACAGTAACGCTGTTACTTAGTCTGAATAAGTTTTCAATGAAAACAGCTTGATTAAAACTTGGGAATTTAAAATGCGAACCAAAATGCTGGTATTTATTTTCAAAGGAAAAATCTGCATCAGATTTAGAACTTGCAACACCTTGATCTTTTATAGTGTTGCCACTATAAAATCTAGTTCCTAGCAACAAAGCGGACTCCCTATTAAAAAACAAATAGCGGTGCATTAACCTAGTTTCATTTCCAAAATTTTGAAATTGAGACAACTGAAGATCTCTATTTGGCTTAACAATCATGATTACAGAATCAACTACATACTGATTATCGACAACTCCAAGCGCATCACGACTTGCCCACAAGGCAAATGTTCTAGAATTAAGAGTGGTTCTTGTAGAAAATTTATAATCTAAATTCATTGCAGCAATATTCCAATTTACTCTAAACCAATTCCTAGACCTTAGAGCAGTGTCTGGATTAGAGGCAAACAAATCATCATTCAAGCCCCCAGGTTGTTGAGACAAATAATCCATATGAGTAAACTCTATACGAGCAGCAAACTTTTCATTAGCCTGATATTTCAATGACGTATAAAAACATTGCGCCTCAGTTGAGGAAAAATTTCGCCATCCCTTTCGTGATTTTTTTTGGTAAAAAGTATAGTAACGCCATTTAGACTTAGATCCACCTATACTAAGCGAACTAGTATACAAACCAAAAGAACCAATTGACTGACGGGCTGTGGGCTCTAAAGGCTTATTAGCTCCATCTTTCAGAACGAAATTTAATAATCCACCAAATTGAGTCCCATACTGCAAAGATGCTGCACCTCTAACTAATTGAATTCTATCAATAACTTCTGAAGGCGGCGTATAATAGGACTCGGGATAGCCTAATGCATCTGCACTTATATCACAACCATTTTGCCTAGTATTAAAATTAGAAGTCCTATGCGGGCTAAGTCCCCTTGCTCCTATTTCGAGCTGCATTCCTAAACCGTCACTCTCCCATATGTTCAATCCTGGAACTTTTGAATAAAGCTGCCTAGAATTATTGGTAGCTTTATTACCCATTGAATTCTCTATGAGAATTACTTCATTTTTCTTTGCTGCGTATATAGAAGTTCCTTCTATTGCATTAAGCCGAATTAAATTCTGATTAGTCTGTATTTTATCAGATAGTTGTACTTCAGACATTAATTCGCTAGATAATTGTAAAGAAATATTATAGATGTTGAGATGAGGCTTGATAAGATGTTTGTTCGTGTAAGTTTCATAACCCAAATAAGATACCCGAACCTCATAGTTTCCGGTATTAAGATTATCTATTTTGTAAAACCCATCTTTGTCAGTTGTTACCACTAATGTATCGCCCAGCTTAACATGCGCATAGGGTATCGGATTAACCTTTTCTTGATCAAAAACAAATCCTTGCATAGAACACTGAGCCAACATATGCTGACTCATTATTAATGCAAAAAACATTTTTAACTGAACCCTTTTTTTGGTCATAGCAAAACGAGTTAGTCCCCGTCAGAATCAGATATAGTTACCGACACAGACAAATAGCTTCGCATATCATTTTTAATCATTGGTACCATTTTCTGAAAAACTCCATAAGCCTCTGACAATTGAGGATTTTGTGACAGAATTTCCTCTTCCAATGTATTTTCAAATTGTATAATGTGAGCTTGGCATAACCCGAACTGATGTGCCATTAATTCTGCTAAACCACCATCTTCGACAGTTGAGGTGGCCCCACCTTCTTGAAGCTTATCATATAAACTGACTCCATCATCACCATCTACCACTCCCAAAAACAGATCTCGAAGAGAAATTAAATTCGCTTCGATTAAACTGAAACTCATTCCTGAATAAAAACCCTCAACCATAGTAGCATCCTGAGGAATCGGAATAAAAAACTGTGTTGCAAATCCTGATGGAAGCCCAAACTTATTGCGCTTTAAGAATTCATAATCATATAAAAATTGATTGAAAAATAAACTTAGAGAGCTAGTTCCTCCAACACCATTTTCGTTAACAAATATGTTTCGGTAATTATCCCAACCGTCAATTACACTTTCTACTCTTTGCTTCATATCAACAACACATTCCTTAGCGTAAGCTAACTCTGCTTGTGAAATATATTCATTGTAAAAAAGTAGATAATCTAATGCTGGAAAACCTTTGGCTTCATAGTTTGAAACTGAGGACAAATCATAGCTTCCACTCATTATATTTTCTTGAACCTTTTGGGTATTACAGGGAAAGGAATTGCAATTAGACCTCAATAAACTAGAATATTCTGCTGCTGGACCAAACTCAAAAACAGAAACTGATTGCCAAGATATATACGCTGTTTTAAATTGATTTTGAACAGTGAGAAATGATAATTGATTTTCAAAATCGACTTCTTCCAAACTAGACTCTAAATCCACTAGGCTAAGATATAAGTCATTGTAACGAGGGACAATGATATTATCAGCCATATGAGCAAACATATCTGTGAAATCTAGCTGGTTTTTTTTCTCTTCGGGTTTACAAGAAAATAATAATAGCGAAGCAATAAACACTATTTTAAATTTAAGAACTCTGATCATATACAAAAAATTGGAAGCTGCCGTATTCAAGAAAGTCTTTTCAGTGACCTTTCTCACTAGTAATCTTTGGGGTTAGTTATATTGTAAATATTAGCAAGAATGGTTCTTGCATCATTAATCATCTCAGGGCTAACTTCATTTAAATTAGTTCCCAAGGCAGTTATTACATCAGCTATTTCTGAAGAGCTTATAATTTTAGCAACATTATACTCTAGAGCTGCAACAAACGAGATTGCCTCAGAGAGTTTGTGATTCCTCAAAGCATCATCAGTGATATCGTCAATCGCACCATTCAAGTAGTGTAATGCAGATGCAACACAAATCATCTCCCATTCTGAGCGAATAACACCAATGGCTTCATCTCTATTATTGTAGTCGATATTATCAATCGAAACACGACCTCGAATAAAACCATCGAACATTATATTATCTATTGTATTAAGTCCTGCATTTAGAGTTTTAGAAGCATACTTTCCCCAATAAACACCGTCATCACTATTGGCAATTGAGAAATCAATAGGAACTCCAAAATAACCAAAAGACTCGTCAAAATGATGTTGCATATCTGTGTATTCATCCTCTTCTACCGAGTTTACTTTGTTTTCAACATCCATTTTTTCATTACTCAAGTAAACTGAAGTACCTTGAAAATAAAAGCATGACCCCATTATTCCTTTAACAATCAACTGAATAGGCTCAAAACCATTTTCGTTAAATAGGTATGAGCTTTCGCCATTTAGAGTAGTTGTTAAGGTTGTTGTTGATGATAACTCTGCTAACTCCTCCATCAATGCTTCAATATCAGCTTGTGAAGATTCAAAAGTTTTTGATTTCAAATCCTTTTCAGGCTGAGCATCTCCAAATGCTTCAGACATCCAAAAATGGTTTTGGTTTGCATACATGTTTTTCATCACATCTGCATCTACAACATAACCTTCATTAGCTCTTTTCATGTAGGCTTCCAACTCCGACATCATATTCAATCTTTCAATTTGACCGGTGTAATTAGCATTAGAAAAATTGTAGGATAAAGGCACTTCATAATCAATAATATTAGACGAATGATCATCACAAGACACCATAAATAATGCTAATGCAATACACACAACTTTAAAAAAATTATTTTTACTATACATGCCTTAGTTTTAATTTAGACTTATTTTAAACTAGGTAGCAAAATTATGTGAAAATTGTCAAATGACCAATGATTTAAATGAATTTATTTAGACTTATTACAAATAATATTATTTGACAATGTATATCAATAAAAACATACATAAGGATTCCAATAAAATCTACTCTTTTGGATAAATATTAGGATTATAATTTCTAGGAATCTTAGGGGTTTTTGCACTAAAAAACCGTTCTAAATAGTTCATGTCAGTCTTAAAATTATCAGTTAAATAATAGACTGGCCCAAAACCAATTTCTTTATTTTTAAAATCTATATACCCCATTAGTAAGGGTACTTTTGCGCCCTTAGCGATGTGATAAAATCCAGTTTTCCATTTAGCAACTCTAGAGCGAGTTCCCTCAGGAGGTATAGCAACAATTAACTCGTCTTCTGATCTCATTTTTTCAGTCATTGCTGTTACTAAACCGTTACTCTTGGAGCGATCTATAGGAATACCACCTGTATATTTGAAAAACAAATTCATGGGAAAGAAAAACCAACTTTTTTTTATGAAGTATTTTACTTTAAGCGGAGTAAGATAAAATGCAGCTAAGCCAAAAGGAAAGTCCCAATTCGAAGTATGAGGAGCACAGACCATAACAGCTTTTTTAAGGTTTTTTGGCGAATCATTTACTACTTTCCAACCTGTTAGCCACAAGAACAATTTACCAATCTGTTTCATCATTATAAAAATTGGGATTAAAACCTATTAAATAAACTTTAGTTTTCGCACGAGTAAATGCCGTATACAGCCATCGTAAATATTCTTTATCTATACTATTCTCTGGCAAATAGCCTTGTTCAACAAAGACTGTATCCCATTGGCCACCTTGGGCTTTATGACAAGTAATTGCATAGGCAAACTTTACTTGTAAAGCGTTAAAATAAGGATCCTTCTTAATGGCCTGATAACGCTTATAATTAGATCTAATCGACGAATATTCTTTTTCTACAGATTTAAAGAGCTTGTTACTTTGATCGAAAGTAAGCGAAGGCCCGTCAGTATATATACAATCTAAAAGTAATTTACATTCTACTAGGTCATCAGTAGAACCATCAAGCAGTTCTACCTCTACATTTGCAAAACGAAAACCATGTCTATCTTCAAAGTTAGAAACCCGCCTAAGTACTATTTGATCTCCATTCGCAATAAAGTCTGTTGTAGATTTATTATCCAACCAAAAGTAGTTATTTCGTACAACCATCATTTGATCACCAGGTGTAATCTCGTCTTCATACCAACGAATTCTGGTTCTTATCTGTTGATTGTAGATATTAGCTCTTTTATTTGATCTGAGCAGCACAACAGATTTATCTAATGTATCGTTTGCATATGCCTCGTTTAAATAATCTTCTAATTCATGTTTTTCTCTTAGCCTAATAACATCGAGGGCTAGATTAAAAACAAAGTTGTAATTCTCTTGATCTTGAATCAATAAATTTCTAAGTCTCGTTGCATTAGCTAAAATTCCAGAGTCTAGCTTTTGTCGAACCACTTCTTTTAACTCGTAACTAAAAACCTCTTTAAAAAATCTAAGCTTCAGATCGTCTTCTACCAACGCTGGACTGACATTTAAACCAACGGGAGGTAACTGAGCGGTGTCACCAATCAATAAAATTTTGCAGGAATTACCAGAATCTGAAAATCGTATCAGGTTATCTAAAAGACCTTTTTCACCAAAGATTTTATCAGGAACATTACCCAACATAGATGCTTCGTCAACAATATATATTGTTTGACTTGATTTGTTAGGCTTAAGCTCATAAGAATACGAGCCAGCTTTTTTCTTTGGCCAATAAATATGTTTATGTATCGTAAAAGCTTTTTTCTTGGTGTAGGCAGTCATTACTTTAGCTGCCCTTCCAGTAGGCGCTAACAGAACATACTTCCTGTTGTACTTCGGTAAAGACTTGATAATCGTTTGCACTAGAGTAGTTTTTCCGGTACCAGCATAACCCTTTAAAATAAATAATTGATGAGGATCTCTATTCAATAAAAAAGGAGCTACATCTTTAATTAATTGAATTTGATCTGTGGTTGGATTATGCGGAAAATGCCGTAATAAATCGCCTTGGAGTTCTTTTATTTTTAAGCCTGAAGTCAAGGCAACAAAGATATACAATCAGACGAATGAAAAAAAGTGATACGAAAGCAAAAAAAATTGTAAATTTGGCAATACTTTAAACTGTAAAATCAAGATGGAAAAAGGAATTCGAATTGCTCTATGGGTTGTCGTACTTGGACTAAGCTATGCTTTATATACTGCAATCATGAACCCCATTCGTTTCAACAATGAAAAGAACCAGCGCTCTGCTGATGTTATTGAGAGACTAAAAGATATCCGAAAAGCACAAATCGCATTTAAAGAAGTAAATAACTACTATGCTTCGAGTTTTGACGAATTAATCCCAATGATTGACACAGGGTTATTTACAATAGTTCAGCGAAGAGATGAAGAAATTAAGTTCTACAACAAGCTATACCGTGAGTACCAATTAAAAGACACAACGTATATCGACACCTTAGGATTTGCTAGCATTAAAGATTCCATTTTTGGTGCCAACTACGCCCTTTCTAACTTAAGATTTATCCCACACTCTGATGGAAGTGAGATTGCATTAAGCGCAGGTAAAATAAAAACTGGCTCACTTTCTGTGCAGGTCTTTGAAGCCAAAGCTGCAAAAGAAAACTACTTAAATGGCTTAGACAAAGATTTAGTGAAAAATGCAGCTAAAGATTTAATAGTGGGCTCTATGACTTCTGCCAAAATTAACGGTAACTGGGAATAATATAAAAGCGACATTAAATCATAGAGACCCAAACCTAGAGCTAAACAATTATGCTTTATGTCATATATCCATTCAAGTAAACTTGAGTGGATTTTCTTTTGCAGTACTTAACATTCCACAAAAGAAATATATAGCTTTAAAATCATACGATACTAATAAATGCATCAACTATGTTGATCTTGCAGAATTGATTGATAAAATTGTTGCAGACGAAGAACTTCTCCAACAACAATTTAAATCATGCTCAGTAAGTATAGGAAATCAATTAAACACCCTAACACCAGAAGCCTTATACGACGAAATTCAAGCAAGAGACATCCTTGCCTTCAATCAAGCAATACTTCAGACTGAAAATGAAAGTCACGATAAACTAAAATCTATTAAAGCCTACAACACTTACATTCTGCCAGAGGAATTAAATCGATGCTTGTCTAAGCATTTTCCAAATTGCAATTGGATTCATGACAGCACAGTGCTCATAGAAAGCTTAATGCGGCAGTATAAACACGAAAAAAAGCCTTGTGTATATCTTAGTATTCAACAGAATTATTTCGAAATGATATTAACAGAAGGGGCTAAACTCAAGTTTTACAATAGTTTTGATTACAAATCAGCAGCAGATTTGATTTACTTTATACTTTTTGCATCTGAGCAACTAAGCTTAAATCCTAATGTAGTAGAGTACAAAATACTAGGGGAAATTGAAAAAGAATCTGAAATATACAAGTTACTATACAAGTATATTAGGAATCTTTCTTTCTTAGAAAGAAATCCCAGCTACGAATACAGTTTTGTGTTGGATGAAATAAGTCCACATTTTTTTTACAAACTACTTAACCAACACCTATGCGTATCATAAGTGGTAGTTCTAAAGGAAAGCGAATTACGGCACCTAGAAACCTGCCGGTCAGACCTACTACAGACATGGCTAAAGAAGGCTTGTTCAATATACTTAACAACCGGTACCATTTTGACGAAATTAAAGTCTTAGATTTATTCAGTGGGACTGGCAATATTTCATACGAGTTTGCATCGAGGGGTACGGAGCAAATTTTGAGTATCGATAAAAATTTCAACTGTATTCGATTTATTCAAAATACAGCTACCACATTAAAGTTTGAATGCATAAACACTGTTCAATCCGATGTATTTGTTTTCCTAGAAAAACATCAATCATGCCATGATATTATCTTTGTGGATCCGCCTTACAACCTTGATGGTTTAAACAAAATTATCGAATTAGTATTTAACAAAAAGCTCTTGACACAAGGTGGTGTATTGATTATCGAACATCCTAAAGAAAAAGACTTTTCGCATCTTAATAATTTTGTTGAACAAAGAAGATACGGAAATGTAAACTTTAGCTTTTTTGAATGACTGGAAAGTAATATGGTAAATTAAATAAATATATTGACATGGTACGAAGAGCATTTTTCCCAGGATCTTTTGACCCTATAAGTAAAGGACACGAAGACATAGTTAAACGAGCTATTCCTCTTTTTGATGAAATTATAGTTGCTTTAGGAAACAATTCTACTAAAAACTATATGTTTGAACTGGAAAAAAGAAAAAAATGGGCTGAAAAAACTTTTGCTAATAATAATTCTATCAAGGTTATTTGTTACACTGGCTTAACTATAAATGCTTGTAGAGAATATGAATCACAATTCATACTTAGAGGCATACGAAACTCTAATGATTACGAATACGAAAAGAGTATCGCCATGATGAATCAATCATTAGATGCTACTATTGAAACTATATACCTAAACACCAAGCCCGAACTTTCTGCAATATCATCAACTATAATCAAAGACATAATCAAAAGCCAAGGTAATCCTGAACCTTTTCTCGCCTCAGGAGTTCAGCTATAGATGGATATGTACTTGACATATATCTTTCAATGTTTTCTCTCTTAACCCAAGAAACTTCAGTTATTCCCTCTTCTAATTGTGGTTTTAGGATTTGTTTATTTATTACAGACATGCCGAACCAATAAGTGGTTTTTAGAATCTCAGTATCGTTATAATTATAACAATGATAACTATTCCCTAAGGAGTTACCACATATAATATTAACAACACCACACTCTTCTCCTACCTCTCTTACGGCGGCGGAATCTGTAGATTCATCTTTTTCGACTTTCCCCTTTGGCAAATCCCATTTTCCGTTTCTTTTTATCCAAAGTGATTCTTTGTTTGAATTCAAGAGCAATCCTCCAGCAGCATCAATCAAATGATATCTAGACTGAAATTCTCTCCACATAAGCTCAAGATTATCTGTAATTAAAACTAAATAACTAATATCAAAATTGTTAAGACGAATGATTGCATCAGTTAGGCTTTCAGGCCCATGATAATAGTATGTTTTGAAAGATTTTTCTTTGACAAGAGCCTCCTCAGAACTCATTAAAATTAATGCTTTGTCGTTTATAAAAACTTTATACATTTGCAACATGATTTTAGACAAGGACACAGCGAAAAAAACCGCCGAGTTTCTATTGCAAATTAAAGCAATAAAATTACAACCAAGCAACCCTTTTACTTGGGCTTCTGGCTGGAACTCCCCAATTTATTGTGACAACCGTATCACCCTATCTCACCATATTACAAGAACTTATATACGTGAACAGTTAGCATATGCTATTACAGAACATTTTGGAAAGCCTGATGTGATAGCTGGTGTAGCTACTGGGGCTATAGCTCACGGAATACTTGTTGCTCAGGCACTGGGCCTACCATTCGTTTATGTCCGCCCTGAACCAAAAAAACATGGTAGAAAAAATCAAATTGAAGGTTATATTGAGAAAGGACAAAATGTAGTTGTTATTGAAGACCTTATTAGCACAGGTGGTTCTTCTTTGAAAGCAGTAAAAGCAATCCAGGAAGCAGGCTGTACCGTAAGTGGTATGGCTGCCATTTTCACTTACGGCTTCCAAATTGCAGAAGACAACTTCAAAAAAGCCAATTGTGATCTAGTTACTCTTAGCGATTACACTAGCTTAGTTGAGCAAGCCATAGACACAGGTTATATTTCTGAAAAAGAAATTGATGCCCTAAAAAAATGGCGAGAAGCACCAAACACATGGCAAGGAATCTAAAACATTTATAATTACCTTATAACTTTCGAACCTACATTTAATTAAAACTGTTAAATGGCTAAAACAAAGTTAGGTTTAAAAGAAAATCTGAGGCAGTTTTCTTTACTTGTACTCGTAAATGCTTTTGTTGGCGGAATGATTGGCTTAGAAAGATCTATTCTTCCAGAAATTGGCGAATTGGAGTTTGGTTTAGCCGCAAAAACTACCCTCTTATCATTTATTGTCGTATTTGGCATCTCAAAAGCTATTACTAATTATTTTACGGGTGTACTAGCAAAAAATTATGGTAGCAGAAAACTACTTATCGCAGGATGGGTTTTTGCCATTCCGATTCCGTTTATACTTATGCATGCTCAACACTGGAATTGGATCATCTTTGCAAACCTGCTTTTAGGAGTAAACCAAGGACTAGCTTGGAGCAGTACTGTGATTATGAAAATTAATCTTGTAGGGCAAAAAAATAGAGGTTTTGCAATGGGACTAAATGAATTTGCTGGATACATTGCTGTGGCAATTGTAGCATTTGTAAGTAGTTGGATTGCAAGCGAGCAGGGTCTCCGCCCATACCCATTTTATATCGGAATTGCGCTCATATTTCTAGGCTTAGTCTTTAGTGTATTGTTTATAAAAGAAACATCTCAACATATTAAATTAGAAGCGCAAGAAAGCAATAAAAAACGTTTAAAAAATATCTTCAAAGAAACCAGCTGGACGAACAATAATTTAGGTGCTGTTTCACAAGGTGGTCTAGTAAACAACTTGAACGATGGAATGATTTGGGGGCTTTTCCCACTTCTCCTAGCCAGTAAAGATTTTTCAATAATACAAATCGGCATCATTACAGCAGTATACCCCGGAGTATGGGGATTAGGACAACTATTCACTGGTAAAATGGCTGACATTTACTCAAAGCGATTACTTTTATTCATCGGCATGTTGATTCAGTCTGTAGCCTTGTTTTCTTTTTGTTTAGCGAATACAATAAGTTCGTATATTTTTCTATCTGCGCTGTTAGGCTGGGGTACAGCTATGGTATACCCAACCTTTTTAGCATCTATAGCCGAACATACACACCCTACAGATCGTGCAGAAAGTATTGGAATATATAGATTATGGAGAGATTTAGGCTATGCAATTGGAGCAATTTTAACTGGTGTTATTGCAGATTTAGTTAGTATAAATAGCTCTATCACATTTATTGCGTTTCTAACATTGTGCTCTTCAATTATCATTCGTTTCAAAATGGACAAATAAATACAAAAGATTCATAATTGAAATTCACACATAAAGAGAGTATAAGTCTAAACAATATGGATACTATTAACTAGTAAATATTAAACTATATTTAGTTATATTGACAACTCAAACAACAATGAAACAACAATGAATATTTTGAAAAACATTAGCGCAATAGTTCTAGGCCTTATCATAGGCTCATTTGTTAACATGGGACTTATTATGCTTAGCAGCAGTATCATAGCTTTACCAGAGGGTGTAAACCCGTCAGATATTGAAAGTATAAAAGACAACTTTCACCTCTACAAACCTAAACATTTTGTAATGCCTTTTTTAGCACATGCTCTTGGTACACTTGTAGGAGCTTTTGCTGCAGCAAAAATTGCTACTACACGAAAAAAAGCCTTTGCCGTGGCCATTGGAGGGTTTTTCTTAATTGGAGGCATACAAATGGCGCACCTACTACCTGGGCCACTGTGGTTCAACACTTTAGATCTAGGACTCGCATACATTCCCATGGGCTTATTAGGAGCTAAACTTGCTAAAGCGTAGTTTACAACTTAAAAGTTACCTCTTTTATATCGTAATCGTTTGTACTTCCGTTTTCAAAATTCAAGCACAGCCTCCCACTAGGGAGTATATCTACAATCTTGGCGAGTAATACTTCCTCGCCAATTTTATATCTAGCCCATTCGTCGAATCTAAACATCTGAGACAAATAATCACTCTTTTGTTTTAAGTGCTTACCTGATCTGAGCTCTAAATAGCGTGCTTCAATAGTTTCACAAAGTCTTTCCAAAACACTTTCAATAGTCAGTTCGACACCTAAAATTTGCTTTAGTGAAATTGCGTTCGGTATATCAGTAAATTCACTTTGATTGACATTAAGTCCTATGCCAACAACTGCGATTTGATAATTAGATTTTCGAAATTGATTTTCAATAAGTATACCAGCAACTTTTTTATTATCAAAATAAATATCATTAGGCCATTTTATAGAAAAACCTTGTCTTAAATCGCTTAAACAATCATACACAGCAAGAGATACACAAATACTAAGTTGGAAATTTTGAGAGACTGAAAGAAATTTAGGCTTTAAAAGAATACTAAAACAAAGAGATTTATCTGGCTCCGACAACCACAAAGCTCCTCTTTGTCCTTTGCCTTTTCTTTGGTCAATTGCTCTTACAACAAGTCCCTCGGTAAAAGAAGGTTCTCTACATCGATTTAACAGCCAGTCATTCGTAGAATCTAGTTGTTCAAAAGCAAAACTATTTTTTCCTATGAAAAGTGTTTCCATAATTCGTTTGCAAATTTACAAAAAGTACATACTATTTAATATAATTTCCTTAGATGAGGAGAATTAATATCAGACGAAAACCGTATTTTTGCACTAGAATCAGTAAAAACCGAATGAGCGAAGATAGACGATTGGAAATCAAAGCACTTGTAGACGTTATAGTTAAGGGAATGCAAGAAAAGAAAGCCGAAAATATTACGGTTGTTGATATACGAGACATAGACAATGCAGTTTGCGATTTTTTTGTAATCTGTAATGCAAACTCTAACACACAAGTTAAAGCGATTGCCGACTCCGTTCAAAAAGAAACACTTGAAACTTTAGGTGATAAAGCTTGGCATAAAGAAGGAACCGAAACATCAGAATGGATTTTAATGGATTATGTAAATGTAGTTGCACATGTATTCCAAACATCAGTAAGAGAATTTTATTCTCTTGAGGTACTTTGGGGAGACGCAAAAATAACAGAAATACAAGCACAACACTAAGATGGCTAAGCAACAGAAAAACAAAAAGCAAAAGAGAACTTCGAGGAATATGAAGAAAAACACTAAGAATAAATCCCAAGTTCCAAAGTTTAACTTTTATTGGATATATGGAATCATAGCCTTTTTTATGATTTCTATGTTATTCACCAATGAAATAGGGAATTTGAGTGTAGAAACCAATAGGCAAACATTAATTAATGACTATATCCGTAATAAAGATGTCGCAAAAATAGAAATCGTTGCGAACAAAAACATAGCAAAGATATACATCAAGGAGTCTTCACTCTCAGATTTGCGCCATAAAGAAGTAAGCGAGCCTTTATTCGGTGAAGGATTAAATCCAGGACCACACTACTATATAAAAATTGGTACATCAGAAGTTTTTGAAGAGAAAATTGAAGATGCACAAGAAAAATTTCAGTTTACTGAAAGAGATCGAGTACAAATATTCTACAATACCGAGCAAAGCATTTGGGACAGTTTTTGGGCATGGATGCCTTTTATCTTCTTAATATTTATTTGGATTTTCTTTATGAGAAGAATGAGTGGTGGAGCTAGTGGCGGCGGCCCTGGATCACAAATTTTCAATATAGGAAAATCACAAGCCAAGTTATTTGACAACGAAGCAGAAGTTAAAACAACATTTAATGACGTAGCAGGATTAGAGGGCGCTAAAGAAGAGGTACAGGAGATTGTAAACTTCCTTAAAAATCCTGACAAATATACAAAGCTCGGAGGAAAAATTCCTAGAGGTGCCCTTTTAGTCGGTCCTCCTGGTACAGGTAAAACTCTATTAGCAAAAGCAGTTGCTGGAGAAGCGAAAGCACCTTTCTTTTCACTTTCTGGATCAGACTTTGTAGAAATGTTTGTGGGGGTGGGTGCTTCAAGAGTAAGAGATTTATTTAAAAAAGCCAAAAGTAAAGCTCCTGCCATCATCTTTATCGATGAGATCGATGCCATTGGAAGAGCTAGAGGAAAAAATCAAATGACAGGGTCGAATGACGAAAGAGAAAACACACTCAATCAGCTACTTACAGAAATGGATGGCTTTGGAACAAATGACCATGTCATCATTTTAGCTGCAACAAATAGAGCAGATGTGCTTGACAGAGCACTAGTAAGGGCTGGAAGATTTGATAGACAAATTTATGTTGACTTGCCTGAGTTAAACGAAAGAAAAGAAATATTTCAGGTACACCTAAAACCATTGAAAATTGATCAACAGCTAGATCTTGACTTTTTAGCAAAACAAACACCTGGATTCTCAGGTGCAGATATAGCAAACATGTGTAATGAAGCTGCGCTAATTGCAGCACGACAAGATAAAAAACATGTAGAAAAACAAGATTTCTTAGATGCTGTGGACAGAATTGTTGGAGGACTAGAAAAGAAAAATAAAATTATTTCTAAAAAAGAACGCGAAGTTATTGCTTATCATGAAGCAGGCCATGCTACAGTAAGCTGGATGTTAGAGCATGCAGCTCCTCTTGTTAAAGTAACAATTGTACCTAGAGGAAAATCACTTGGTGCTGCATGGTACTTACCTGAAGAACGACAGATTACAACTCGAGAACAAATGATGGATGAAATGGCTGCTGCATTAGGAGGTAGAGCTGCTGAACAAATAATCTTCGGAAAAGTTTCTACTGGTGCTTTAAGCGACTTAGAGAAAGTAACTAGACAAGCAACAGCTATGGTTACTGTATACGGCTTAAGCGAAAAATTAGGTAACATTTCTTATTACGATTCTTCTGGTCAAAACTCTGGATTTAACAAACCATATAGTGATCAAACAGCTCTACTTATTGATGAAGAAGTAAAAGCACTCACACAAGAAGCATACACTAACGCAATAAAGGTATTGGAAGAGAATAAAGAATCTTTAAGTAAATTAGCACGAGAATTACTAGATAATGAAGTAATTTTTAAAGAAGATTTAGTAAAAATATTTGGAGAAAGGCCTTGGAATAAAGAAGAAAAAGTTACTTTAAACCCAAGTAAATCCAAAGATGTTGTCGAAGAAGAGTCATCAACAGAAGATGAAAAAGAGTCTATTCAATAAAATTATCGAAACTGTTTTACCCGCACTCGGTGAATCGAAATCGGAGCCTTTAAGTGGTGAAGAAGAGAACGACGACATTACGCCTAATCCTTCTGATCCAGACGATGTTACATTTGCTAAAGTCTTTACAAATTCAGGTGGCAAATTCATTTACTGCAGTGATACTCAAGATTTCTATGCTAATTTCAAAAAATTACTCTCTGAAAGTGACTGGAATGCAACATATTGTAGTAATGATCAACTAAGACAAATGCTCTTGCCTACAGATTTATCTTTTGAAGAAAATCACACTTTAGCTAATGCTAGCGTATCTACGTGTGAGTTTCTTATCGCCTTTAACGGTTCAGTAATGGTTTCTGGTAATCAGACTAAAAATTTAAAAATTGAAGAGCTTCCAGAAGCATTAGTTGTAGTTGCTTATACCTCTCAAATTGTAAAAAACATTAGTGAAGGACTCAGAGGCATACAAACCAAATATGGAAAATCAAGACCTGAATTAGTTACAACAATTCGCACCAAAGAATCTATTACAACAATGAGTGATGCTGATAGAGCTAAAGACTTATACATTTTCTTAATCGAAGATTACAAAGATCATAGATGAGCCCAGTAATTCAACGTATTATAACTGGTGTGACTTATGTTGCAATTATGCTATATGCTGCACAAAATGTTAATATCCTCAACCTACTTCTTGCTGTAGTAGCTATTATTTGCACATTTGAGTTGAAATACATTTTTTTGAAACTCAAGATTGATTTTGAGTTGAGTTCTACTCTAATAATAGGTTTAACAGCTTATTTATCCTATAGTTTCCCTTTGGTAAATGGATTATACTACATGACAATTTTACTGTTTTTTGTTAGTCTTATTTTTAGAAAAAATAAAAACCCAATTCAACTAGTAGCATCAACATTAATTTCTCTTGTTTATATATTTATCCCATTAGCACTATGTGTTGAAATGGCTAAATATAGTAGCATGTTTGAATCCAAGTTGCTTTTTGGTTTGTTTATACTCATATGGTCTGCCGATACATGGGCATACATCTCTGGGCGATTATTTGGCAAAAGAAAATTATTTTTTCGCCTTTCTCCAAATAAAACTTGGGAGGGATTTTTTGGTTCAGTTCTCTTAAGCTCAATTACTGGCTATTTTCTTTACTACTTTGGTTTTGGTTTATCACCAGTCAAATGGTTAATTATTGGAGCAGTAATTGTTCCTATTGCTACCGTTGGAGACTTATTCCAATCTATGTTAAAAAGGCATGCGAATATCAAAGATTCAGGAAAACTATTACCAGGACATGGTGGATTTCTAGATCGATTTGACTCTATCTTGTTTTGCATACCAGCGAGTTATATATTTTTTTATCATATTTACCCTTTAGTAAATTCATAAACAAAAGATTATGTTTCATAAAGAAGGATACAAAATTATTACCATCACTACAGCTTCAATTGTTGTGATTAATGGATTTGTGTTGTATTCAACTGAGGCTTTTTCATGGCAAGTAAAAGCTACAATTTTCGTATCTATTGTGTTACTATGTCTTATTTTACAATTTTTTCGAAACCCAAAAAGAAATACAATACTTAACAACCAACATATAATTGCTCCTGCCGATGGGAAAGTTGTAGTTATTGAAGAAGTTGAAGAACAAGAATATTTTCAGGATAGGAGATTACAAGTATCGATATTTATGTCTCCCCTAGATGTACACGTTAATAGATATCCAATTAGTGGTGAGGTAAAATATGCAAAACACCATCATGGAAAGTTTCTGGTTGCATGGCACCCAAAGTCATCTATTGAAAATGAGAGAACCACAGTGGTTGTGGAGAACAAGAATACAGGACCAATTTTATTTAGGCAAGTTGCTGGCGCTCTTGCTAAGAGAATTGTGATGTATGCCAAAAAAGGTGATAAGGCTTTACAAGGTACAGACATGGGATTTATTAAATTCGGCTCTAGAATAGATCTTTATTTACCTCTCAACTGTAAAATAAATGTTGAACTTAATGAATCTGTGAAAGGAGGTCTTACTGTAATCGGTGAGTGCTAAAAGAGCTTTAATAAATCTTTCAAGTCTGATATCTCTTTTTCGATCTCTTTGTTTAAAGACTTTTTGTTTGGGTTAAACCAAACAGATGATAATCCAACAGATTCAGCGCCTAGACAGTCCAATTCATAGTTATCGCCAATCATTACGCTTTCTTTAGCCTTTGCATTAGCTTGAGATAAAGCGAGACTAAATATTTTAGAATTTGGTTTGTGAACACCTGCTTTGTCTGAAGTGATAATTACATCAAAATACATTCCTAACTTACAAGACTGAATTTTACGTTTTTGTGTTTCATAAAAGCCATTACTGATGATATGTAAAGTGTATTGTTTAGATAATCGTTCTAAAACATAATGACACGAATCAAACAAATAGCCCATAAGAGGACATCGATCAACGTAAAGTGTATTTATTCGATTTGTTAAAACTAAATTATCAACACCAAAAAAAAGCATGGTCTCATAAAAGCGCTTGGTCCTCAGTTGCGCTTTTGTCACTTCATTGTTTCGATATTTCTCCCATAAAGAATCATTGATTCTAATGTAAGTAGCATAAAAATCTTTAAAACATATCGAAGCAAATGCATCTAAATTTAATTCGTTAAATATGTGAAATAATGTCTCTCGTGAATTTTTATCGAAATCCCAAAGAGTGTGGTCTAAATCAAAAAATAAATGCTTTACAGGCATTATATCAAATATAAAAAAGTTGAAATACTAAATGCCCACAATACCACTGACACAGCCAAAAGTAAGGTAATGGTGAATTTTTGTTTTGAAAAAAAGCGTGCAGCTAGGAAAGATCCGATTGGAATCGAAATAAAAACAGGTGTTATAACTGCTAAACCAAAAATGCCGTATTTACGAATTAGGTTAACGTACATTTTATTTTTTTTGGTAAATATTTTTTTTGGTTCTTTCTTGACGGATTTAAAAAAATTTGGGAAAAATTTCACAATTCTAGCTCCAAGATTTAAAAAAATCAAAACACCAAATATTCCTCCAAAAGAACAAACTAAAATAGATTGCAAATAACTAAACCCAATAGCCTTTGCTAAAAAAGGAGCACCTAAAAACTTAACTGTGCTCAACAAAAAAACAGATAAAAATTCGTACCACTGTTCCATAGTTCATTGTTATGATTTAAACCAACGAAGAGGCGCTGGTAACCTATTAATTTTAAGAGTTGAGTATGACTCATTTACAGCCCCAAAGCTTTTGTAAAACCTCGCCAAATTCAGATTATTTGAACCTTCAAAATCAAAACTCATACCAGAATTTGCTGTTTCAGCAATTAAGGAATCAATCAAAAAGGCCATGGCACCACAAGATCTTCCTTCAGTACTGTTGGCTGTAAACAACAAAGTCACTCTATTATGATTAAATAAAACAAATATACCTGCAACAGGTCTATTTCCGGAATCATAGGTCATAATAAGTTGCCCGCAATGACGATAAATTGCGGCATGCATTAACTCTTCTAAGCGCTTATAATCTGCATCTTTAATGTGCTTAAATTGGCTACCCTTATCGGCTCTAAACATTGAAATAACTGTCTTTGGAGAGTCATTTTTAAAAACATACAATGCTTCTTTTTGAGCTTTTATTAGATTTCTTTTAAGGTTTTTTGAATATGCAGATAAAATATCTTCATAAGGTCTATCTAATGAAAGAACATAGTTATTATTAGAAGTTACTGTATCATTTGAAGTTTGCTTAATAATATTAGCGCTATTGAGGTTAAGTTGAAGGTAGCTATAATCTATAGGAATAGATTCAATAAAGTTTTCAATTTTCTCAAGACCTTGAGAAGTTTGAGAGAACAGTCCAAGTTGTTGAATCCAAAAAGGAGTATAACAGTATTGAATATTAAATTTTTTACGTCTTGGCAACGGAAATACTGCTTCATAATCTTCAAGCACTAAAGCATCCCAATCTTGAACAGCAACATCTAAATACCACGAATAAGCATAGGTCATAGAATTAACCGAGCGCCTTATACAACGATCCCATTTATCTATATCAACATCTTTACCTTTTATAAATTTTATCATTTGCAAGCTTCTATTAACATATATTCATACACATCTTTCCAACCCTTCCAGTGTCTATTATCACTAAGTGTTTCGTTATGCCATAAACTAACAAAACAACCATTAACATCTCTCAATCTATCAATCATCTCTTTTAACAAATACTGAGCATCATCAACTGTCAGATCCATATATTCGTTTAGCGTACCATCCATAACTGTAAATGGATGAACAAGCAAAGATGTTTTTTGCTCTCTATCCAGATCATAGAAATAAAAAGGCAAAGAAGTACCTGCTCTAAAACCTACTTCAGAGGCATAACCCATAGTATAGTCTTCTTGTATACCATGATCTATTAACGTTCTGTATGTTGACGGCAAGTCTAACTTCAAAAAGTGTTGTCGCGAACGAATAATATCCCTTTTGACGATATCTTCTAATCGCAACATCTCTTTTTTCAATAATTTTGGGCTTTTATTTGATGACCATGAAGGATGGATGCCAACATAAACATAGTCTGACATAAATTTTATTAATGATCGAAACTTTCTACTCGTATGTTTTATGTTTTTATCATTATGACCGTAATCGGCTAGCAAGAAAAAATAAATCGATTTAAACTTATACTTTGACTGGAGATCTAGCATATATTGGAAGGTATCATAAGGATCGTTTTCTTTTCCTAACAAAACTCTAAACCTTTTGGTAAAATCTTCTAAATCAAAATTTAATAAGGAGCGTACACTTGCGCCAAAACTTCTAATAAACCCTTTTTCTAAGTAACTGAATGCATTATCAACATCTATAGTGTTTACAAATGTAAACTCGCGTTTTAGTGCCTTAAAATTAGGAAATTTTTGTTTTATTACACGCTCTAAATCTACAATCCAATATTCAATAATTGGCCATTTTAAAAAGCCATGCTGATATGCTAGACTTTCTTTTGCTGAAAAGCGTTGAAACCGATCTTTAAAATGAGGAAGATACTCTTCATATCTACTCAACATATAGAAGCTTGCCGCAAAAATATCAAATGCTAAACCTGATGGTTCACTCTGCTCAAAAAAAATCTTTTTTCCGTTTAAAGAAGTAACATTAATTTCTTGATCTATAATACCCTTTTCAAAAAGCAAACTATGAGATTTGAAAAATAATTCAGATCCAAGAGGATTTTTAGTATAGGATAGCTTAGGCCCATCATGAGCAATAAACTCCTCTACATGTTGTGTGAAAAACACCTCTACACCCAGAAATTGTTTAAAAAGAGTTTCAAATGTATATCTCAGTCTTGGTGTAACTAAATGCGTATATACTAAAATCATATTAAATCTCTTATCAATTTTTCACAGATGTATTTTGCACTGTCACCATCACCAAACAATGATGGAAACCGAAGTTGCTGAATAGAGTTATAATGAAGGTATGCTTGAATAATTTTTTCTGAATCCACACCTACTAATCTTGCGGCACCTGAATTAATTATTTCAACCCATTCGGTTTCCTCTCGAAGTACCAGACAGGGTTTATTTAAAAAATAAGCTTCTTTTTGCACACCTCCAGAATCTGTTAATACCATTGAACTAAATTTCTCTAAGCTAAGCATCTCTATATAAGAAACAGGTGGTATAAGCTTAATCCTAGGATGATGAAGAAAACGTTTAGGTATTTCGATGCCAATTATTTTTTCAATAGCTCTTTTAGTTCTGGGATGAATTGGGAAAACAATAATTTCATTGTAGGTATCTGCAATTTCTAATAGAGTGGAACAAATTGATTTTAGATTGCTAACAACATCTGTGTTGATAGCTCTGTGAACAGTACATAAAAGGAAGTTATTTTGATTTAGTTGATGTTTCTCAAGAAAAGACGCATCAGCATTATCAGAGAAATTAAGAGTATTATCATACATGATATCTCCACACTTGTATACTTTGGGCTTGTCTGGACTGCAAAATGATTCATGATGAGTTATAGACTCTTTTCTCAAGTTGTTAATTGCTGAGTCTGTAGGGCAGAACAATATGCTAGAACAATGATCTGTAAGGATTCTATTTATTTCCTCAGGCATTGATTTATTGAAAGATCTCAAGCCAGCCTCAATATGGATCAAATGTATATTGAGTTTAGAAGCTAATAAGGCACCTGCTAATGTAGTATTAGTATCTCCGTAAACAAGTATAGCTTTGGGCATTTCTTTATTAACTATACCCTCTAGTTTTATTAATATTTCAGAAGTTTGAGCTGCATTACTTTTTTTTGCTAAATCAAAAATATAAGCTGGTTCAGGAATGTTTAATTCTTCAAAAAAAATTTGTGACATATTAACGTCATAATGCTGCCCACTATGAACGATTACTTCTTGTATTTGTTTTGAGAAATGTGTTTCTATTGAGCGGCTTAATGCAGCAGCTTTAATAAACTGAGGTCGTGCTCCTATTAGAGTCAATATTTTCAACATTCCAGCGGTTTTCACAAATGTAACGAAAAGGTTCAGATTCTCGCTTCATCAGCAAAACTAAAATAAGATTCTTCTGTAATGATCAAATGATCTAAAACTTGAACATCCATATATTTGGCAGCTTTAACTATTTTATCTGTAATATTTTGATCAGCTTTACTGGGAATCAGTGACCCTGACGGGTGGTTATGACATAAAATTATTGCTGTTGCATTTGCTCTTAAAGCGTACTTAAAAATCAATCTTACATCAACAACAGTTGCAGTCATACCACCTTCACTAATTCGTTGCTTATCAATTATAGAATTTGCATTATTTAAATACAGTACCCAAAACTGCTCTATCTTCAAGTCCTCCATTATTGGTTTCATCAAATGAAAAACCTCATGACTACTTGAAAGCTTAATTCTTACTTGCGCTTGTTCCATATATCTTCTTTTACCTAATTCTATTGAAGCTAGTAAGGTAATCGCCTTTGTTTTGCCTATTCCTTTGATGTTTACCAAATCATCAACTTCCATTTTTGCCATAGTAGACAAGTTGTTATTTGCCTTGTCTAACAATTCTCTAGCTAATGAAATGGCTGAACGATGTACGGTTCCAGACCTAATTAATATAGCAATCAACTCTGTTGTAGACAATGCGCTTGCACCATTTTGAATGAATTTTTCTCTGGGCTGCTCTGTTGCAGACCAACTTTTGATTGTGCTTTTATACATTATTATATTATTTTGACTAAATATAGATAATAGTATAAACTAGGTATAAACACTTGGTTTGATTAAATATGTTGATAAAAGCATAGGACAAAAAAAACCCTGACTTGTATGTCAGGGTTAGATTTTAACTAGAAATAGTTTAAAGTGCCGCTATTTTTTTAGAAAGCTTAGATTTTATGTTGGCTGCCTTATTCTTATGAATAACTCCGCGCTTAGCTAACTTATCAATTTTAGAAACTAAAGATGACATCTCCTTTTGTGCAGCAGACTTATCTTCTTCAGCACGTAGATCTCTGAGAGAATTACGCATTGTTTTGTGGTAATATTTATTGTTAAGAGTTTTCGACTTGTCGGAACGAATTCTTCTTAGTGTTGATTTGTGATTTGCCATAGCTTTTTTCGCTTTAATTTTTTTTAGCAGTCCGTAGGGGATTCGAACCCCTGTTGCATGGATGAAAACCATGAGTCCTAACCCCTAGACGAACGGACCATATCCCTTAAATGGGGTGCAAACTTAAGTAGATTTTTTCACCCTACAAAGAATTTTGATTAAAAGAACGGTTCTTATAGCAGTCCGTAGGGGATTCGAACCCCTGTTGCATGGATGAAAACCATGAGTCCTAACCCCTAGACGAACGGACCATTAAAAGCATTTTTTGCTTTTGAGAATGCAAATGTAATAAAATTATAAATGCTGCAACAATGCATCATTGGAAAAGTGACTTAATTAAAGGCAATTATCCTTGAGTGTAAAATATCAATTAATACGCTTTAGCAAATAAGACTCTCTTGCTGGAAGGCTTGCCTGTAAATATACAACACCCTTCCTCTACCTTAGCATTCAAAGGAATACATCTAATCGTTGCTTTGGTCAGCTGTTTAATCTTATCTTCGGTTTCTGAGGTTCCATCCCAGTGGCAGGAAAGAAAGCCACCCTTGGTCTCTAATAATTCCTTAAAAGTATCGAAATCATCAACTTCAGTAATATGGTCTTGTCTATACTTTAACGCTTTTTCGTACAATTGTTCTTGTATTTGATTGAGAAGTATAGGCACCTGGTTTTCTACATCACTCATGGACATATATTGCTTTTCAAGTGTATCTCTTCGAGCAACCTCTACGGTGCCTTTATCCAGATCTTTTGGACCAATAGCTATTCGCAGAGGTACGCCTTTAAGCTCATACTCATTAAATTTCCATCCAGGCTTATGAGTCGTTCTATTATCATATTTTACTGTCACACCTTTGGCACGAAGTGAATTAATAATTTCGTTTGCTTTATCATTGATTTGAGCTAATTGTTCGTCATTGCGATGGATAGGAACTATAACGACTTGCCAAGGAGCCAAATTTGGAGGAAGAACCAACCCGTGATCATCAGAGTGAGTCATTACCAGAGCTCCCATTAATCTGGTAGACACACCCCATGAAGTTGCCCAAACGTGCTCTAACTTGCCTTCTTTAGACTGAAATTTTACATCAAAAGCTTTTGCGAAATTTTGGCCTAAAAAATGAGATGTCCCAGCTTGCAAAGCTTTACCGTCTTGCATTAGTGCTTCTATACAATAAGTTTCCAACGCACCTGCAAACCTTTCAGACTCAGACTTAACACCTTTAATCACTGGTATAGCCATAAAATCTTGGACAAAATCTGCATATACATTACACATTTGCTCGGCCTCAAGCACAGCTTCCGATTCAGTTGCATGAGCTGTATGCCCTTCTTGCCACAGGAACTCTGCAGTACGCAAAAACAAGCGAGTTCTCATTTCCCACCTTACTACATTTGCCCATTGATTGACTAATACAGGTAAATCTCTATAAGATTGGATCCATTTTTTATAGGTATCCCATATAATTGTTTCTGAGGTAGGTCTCACAATCAATTCCTCTTCTAGCTTTGCATCTTCATCTACAACAATTCCATTGCCATTAGGATCATTCTTCAATCTGTAATGCGTTACCACAGCACATTCTTTTGCAAATCCATCTACATGTGATGCCTCTTTACTAAAATACGACTTAGGTATAAACAAAGGAAAGTAAGCGTTGACATGACCAGTCTCTTTAAACTTTTTGTCCAGCTCAGCTTGCATTTTTTCCCAAATGGCATAACCATATGGTTTAATAACCATACACCCTCTAACACCCGAGTTTTCTGCTAAGTCAGCGCTAACAACTAACTCATTGTACCATTTAGAGTAATCTTCCGTTCTACTTGTAAGTTTCTTTGCCATTCTCCTAAAAAAATTGGAATAATATTTGCTAAATTTGTTAAGTGTAAGCCTTTACAAAACTAATAAAATAAGGTTTATCTCAATTCTTCTAAAGAAAGAAATCGAACCATAAATGTGTAACTCTAAAACAAAGACTAAATTATGAGACTATTGGTGATCTTTTTGTGTTTACTAAATGTTATGTCTTCCGGATATACTGTTGCCCAAAATACAAACAAATGGTATGCTGACGATTTATACTATAGCAGCGATGAAAAAGAAGTTAAAGTGATTAAAATGGACTTTAATGAATACACTGAGGAAGAAATTGTTTATGAGGAAGACGACTACGAAGATGAAACAAATATTTATCTAGACATGAGTTACTCATCAAGAATTAATCGTTTTCACAGGGATTATTACGGCTCATCAATAAGTTTCCATTATGGATTTTTTCACGACCCATTTATAAGTGCACATTGTCATTTTGGCTCCTACTATTACGACCCATTCTATCATAGTCATTGGGGATGGCATTACGATCCATTTTACAGTTGGCACTACCCATATTATGGATATAGTCATTATTACAGCTCTTATCACAACTACTGGAGCTACCCCTACTACACTCCTTTAAACAGTCTAGCTAACAATATCACATATGGCCCTCGTGAAGGCTTAAACACAACAATGGGCACAGGGAACTTATCGAGACCAAATAGACCAATAGCAAGCTCTACTAAAAACTCAAATCTTTACAAAAGAAATTCTTCAAAGGCCAACACCGAACCTGACTACACAATATCAAAGGTGAAAAGCTCGACTGCACCTACAAAGTCAAATAGATTGAAGTTAAATAAACCTAATACGCTAGAGCTTAACAAGCAGATTACTAACCAGAGGCAACAAAAAAAGACCAATTACCAGCCTAATAGTAAACCTAGAACAAATTATAATACAAGCAAACCAAAAAACAGCTTCAATACACCCAGGCCTTCAAACAAACTTTCAAATACTCGAAACACCAGACCTGCCAGATCTAATTCATCATCAGGAAGAAAACCAAGATAACTCCCAACCAATCCATGCACAAAAAACTACTTTTCAGCTTAACAATTGCGCTCAACATTTCGCTTATAGCACAAAACCATACAGATGCGCTTAGATACTCAAAAGAATCTCTTTGGGGTTCTGCTAGATATACCGCTATGGGTGGAGCATTTGGCGCTCTGGGTGCTACAGGAATGACAGCTAGCTACAACCCTGCGGGTATAGCTGTATTAACTAGTGGTCAATTCACATCAACGCTAAACTTAAACACACTAGAGAATCATACTACTTTCTACGGAATTAAACAGTTTAGCAAAAATCCTAATATTAATATCCCGAACATAAACTACACTACTGCTAACATTTTTGACCCTGAGCAAGTTGGCGACTGGAATAGATACAACTTTAGTATTGGATTTAACAAATTAGATGACTACAACTCAAAAACAAGTGTTATTGCCTCTCAAAATACTAGCTCCTTAGCAGACTATTTTGTTTCTAACTCTAACGGAACAATCCCAAGTGAACTAGGCCAATTTAATAACTTGCTAGCATTCAACACTTATTTAATTGACACGATTCCTGGCTCTACAACAGACTACTTTTCTCCTGTAAATAGTGACATGAATAAACAGCAATCCTACAGACAGAATACTTTTGGTTCAAAAAATGAATTTTATATAAGCTTTGGGACAGCCTACAAAGACAAATTATTTCTAGGAGCTACTATTGGATTTCCAACATTTAACTACACAGAAAACACTTACATCTCTGAAGAAGATTTTGTACACGATTCAGATGATGACATCATAATGAATTCGTTTAATTACAAATCACACCTTCACTCAAAGGGTTCAGGCATAAACCTTAAACTAGGTTTAATTTATAAATTAGAAGATAATATTCGATATGGATTTGCTCTTCACACACCTACTAGCTATGAAATTTCTGAAGAATATCAGACTGAAATAAATACCTATTTTGAAAATGGCGAAAGCTATCAAGCTAACTCAACTATCAACCTATTTGATTACCGTCTAAGAACGCCTTTTAAAATTATAAACAGCCTTGCACTTGTTATTAGTAAAAAGGCTATTATTAGTACTGACTATGAGTACTTAGACTATTCTAATTCGATGTTGCAGTCAGATTTTGCTAATTTTAACAGTGATAATGATTCAATTAGCCTCTTGTTTAATAGTACTCACAATTTAAAACTAGGCGTTGAATATAGACTCCATCCTCAATTAAGCTTAAGGGCAGGCTATTCTTATTACGGGAGCCCTTATTTAGGGGATGACTCTAAAAGAGAATCTTTGAGTTTCGGTTTAGGGATTCAAGTAGAGCGTTACTTTTTTGATTTAGCAATTGTAAACTCTACCTCTGAATACTCTAATCAGACATATAATTATCAAAGTTTTCCAGTTAAACGGGAATATCGCCAAGCAATGATAAGTGCTGGTATTAAATTCTAAAAAAAAGGCTTCCAAATGGAAGCCTTTTTTTTAGAAATATATTTTTATTATTCCGCACCAGCCATTGTTTTATCGACCAGTACTCTACCACAATGTTCACATACAATTACTTTTTTGCGGGCAGCTATATCCATTTGCCTCTGTGGTGGGACATTATTAAAACAACCTCCACAAGCATCTCGTAAAACAGGAACTACTGCTAAACCATTCCTTACGGAACCTCGCAATTTCTTATAAGCATTTAATAAGCGCTCATCGATTACTTTTTCGGCAGTTTTAGATTCTTTAGACAATCGTTGTTCATCTTTCTTCGTTTCAGAAATAATCCCCTCTAACTCTTCATTTTTACTTTTAAGGTCATTTTTTCGGTCTTCTAGCTTTGCTTCAGCAACTGATACAATTTCAGTTTTTGCTTCAATTGATGCTTTTGCTTCTTTAATTCTCTTTTCAGACAATTCAATTTCTAAGTTTTGAAATTCAATTTCCTTATTTAGAGAATCAAACTCTCTGTTGTTACGAATGTTTTTTAATTGCTCATCGTATTTCCCAATTAAAGATTTAGAATCTAATATCATAGCTTCTTTTTCTTTAATTATAGAATCAAAATTCTCAATTTCTTCCTTAATGTTAAAAACACGTGTTTGAAGTCCTGCAATTTCATCTTCTAAATCTTGAACCTCTAAGGGCAGCTCTCCACGTAAAATTTTAATTTTATCGATTTGAGTATCTATAGATTGTAGCTCGTATAAAGCGACTAATTTTTCTTCAACGGTAGCTTGTTTTGCTTTTGCCATCTCTTACAAATAGTTGATTGGATTGGTATTTACCTTGGTCAAACGAACTGCAAATTTAGGAAATTTTTTTCTAAGAAAATCAGATATTAACTCTATAGTATATTGTTCGCTTTCATAATGTCCAATATCAGCAACTAAAATCTCATTTTCTGCATTAAAAAAATCATGATATTTAAAATCACTTGTAATAAAAACATCTGCACCAGCACGTTTTGCTGAATCTAGTAAAAAAGACCCCGAACCACCACAAAGTGCAACTTTTTTAATTTTATCTGACACAAGTTTCGTGTATCTAATACATGGTGTGTTCATTTTATTTTTAAGCAATTTTAAAAATTCAACACTATTCATTTCTTCTAAAAGCTCACCAATCATTCCTGAACCAATCTGCTCATTTTGATTATCAATTGCAAATACATGATATGCTACTTCTTCATAGGGGTGCGCATTTTTCATCGCATCTAAAATTGAAGTCTCTTTAGAACTTGGGAAAATAAGCGCTACCATTTGTTCATTTAAAGTTGTTCTAACACCCTTAGCGCCAATCTTTGGGTTAGACGACTCTGAACCTTTAAAGCTCCCGGTCCCAGAGACCGAAAAAGAACATTCGCTATAATTTCCTATGGCTCCAGCTCCTGCCTCATACATCGCATTTGTTACCGTTTCTTTAGCATCGGTTGGCACATAAAAAATCAATTGTTTAAGATAACCACTCTTTGGCTGTAGAATCCTTGTATTTACAAGGCCAATTTTTTGGCTAATTTTAGCATTAACACCAGTCACTACATTATCTAAGTTTGTATGAATAGCATATAATGCTATATCATTTTTTATGGCTTTTACTATCGTACGCTCTACATAGGTTTTACCGGTTAAATTAGTTACTCCATTAAATAAAATTGGGTGATGAGAAATAATTAAGTTGCATCCTAGAGAAATAGCTTCATCTACAACCTCTTCAGTACAATCTAAACTTACTAGTGCAGCACTGATTTCTGTGGTTTTATCTCCAATTATTAAGCCACTATTATCATAGGATTCTTGGTATGAAAGCGGAGCCCAACTTTCTAGACTATTACAGATGTCTTTTAATAACATATGAGAATTTTTAAGCAAAATAATATTTTTTTACATAGTAGAACGCTGAGATTGTGTATTTTCGACTTATTAAAAGACGTGGTCATGCTTTTACAGTCATTATCTTTTTTTTACAAAACTATAACAGATGTGAGAAACCTTCTTTTTGACAAGGGAGTTATAACAACTTACAAATCTAAATTAAAAGTAATCAGTGTTGGGAATTTAAGTACAGGTGGAACTGGGAAAACACCATTTGTGGCATATCTCCTAGAGCAATTTCACAACAAGAATAAAGCTGTTATAAGTAGAGGCTACAAAAGAAAAAGCAAAGGCTTGATTGACGGCGACACTGGCAAGCATAATGCTGATATTTTAGGAGATGAGCCCTTAGAATTGTTATGTCGATTTGAAGGTAATGATTTTAAGATGATTGTTGAATCAAAAAGAAAAAAAGCCCTTCAGTATCTTGAAAATCAAAACAAGCCTCCAGAAATAGTAATATTAGACGATGCATTTCAACACAGATATGTTGCTAGAGACTTGAATATTATGGTTAGCTCTTTCTCCAAACTATTTTATTCAGACAGCATCCTTCCACTAGGTCGATTAAGAGAGTCTAGATCTGGATCTCAAAGAGCAAATATTATTATAATTAGTAAGTGTCCAGAATCTCTAAACAAAAAAAAGCAAGATAGAATTCGATCTAAAATTGGACGCTATTCGTCTGCAGAAGTTTTCTTCACCTACATAAACTATAAGGGTCTAATTAATCAAAAAGAAGAGTCTTGTGAGTTAGACAATAAAATGAAATATTTATTAATTACAGGTATTGCTCAACCAAAGCCAATCCACGATTATTTAGAGAAAGAAGGGATCAGTTATGAAGCAGCGTCATTTCCAGACCATCACAACTTCACTAAATATGATGTAAAATACTTGATCCAAAAAAGCGAAGGATATGATGCCATTATTTGTACAGAAAAAGATTGGATGAGACTTAAAATCACTGCATTTCCATCGCAAATCAACATTCAAATTTACCGTTTGACTATTGGAATAAAATTTGTTGATGTAAAACAAGAAACTATCTTTAACTCAAGACTTAAATCAATAATAACATAAGCTATGAAACAACTTTTATTTATTTTTATTTTCATTTTTCACATAAGCACATCTGCGCAAACAGGCGATAATTTCGAGCTATTATTCCAATGGAATGAGGACAGCCTTATTGGGTCATCTATGTATGATAACACTTATAACGAAGTATGGGGATTTGTTAGTAATTCAAGAGAGTATGGTGTTATTGGATCTACAGCTGGAACTCACATATTTGATGTTACAGACGCATCTAATAGCTCAGAAATTCATTTTATTCCTGGAGCTGATCAAGGCGGCGCAATTATCCACAGAGATTATCATGATAGAAATGGGTATTTATACGCAGTAAGCGATGAAGGAAATTCTACACTTCAAATCATCGATCTACGCCATCTTCCAGACAGCATTTCTGTTGTGTACGATTCAAATGAATTAATCAAGACATCACACAACATATTTATTGATGAATCTTTGAATATCATGTATGCCTGTAATGTACGAAAACCAAGTTCTGGATGGGCTGCAACATCTCTAGCCCTTTATGACATTGAAAACCCAACTAACCCAACACATCTTATTGATTACGAAGTTCCAGGCACAAGTAGTGGTGCTCACGACATGTGGGTAAACAACGATACAGCGTTTATTAACAATGGCTATGATGGGCTTTATGTGGTAGATTTTACTGATTTGAGTAGTCCAAGTATTATTGGATCACTTACAGAATATACAGACAAGGGCTACAATCATTCTGGTTGGCCATCAAAAGATATGCAAACTTATATTATGGCAGATGAAAATTGGGGTTATGACATGAAAGTCCTTGATATTAGTGATTTAAGCAATATCTCTGAAACTACCACATTCAGCTCTGAAATACATCCATCATCGATTCCTCACAATCAAATTGTACATGGCGATTTTGTCTATGTTTCTTCATACCACGACGGTCTACAGGTCTACGACATCTCTTCTCCATCTAACCCAACAAAAGTAGGTTATTTCTACACCTATCTAGAGGATGATCATGCCTCCTACAGAGGGGCATGGGGCGTATATCCATTTTTACCTTCAGGAAATATTTTAGTATCTGATATGCAGTACGGTCTTTATGTTTTAGCTTCAAATAGTAATTTCAACATTCCTGAAACTTCTAAACAATCACTTAATACATACCCTAATCCAGCAAATACAAGTATCAATATTGCACTACCCTTACCAGAAAAAGAGTTGCTAGTTGAAATTATGGACTTACATGGAAAAACAATTCTTAAAAAGGAAATTAACACATCTGAAAATAAAATCGACCTAAAGTCTGTTAAGCCTGGCATATATCTTATAAATGCACAGGGTGTCAAACAAAACTACACCCAAAAACTTATCCGCTACTAACTTTAAGAACACAGGAGTTCTTTTTGTATCTTTAGGCCATTAATTTTTTAGGTATATGTCTATAGACTACAGTAAATATGAAACTGTGGTTGGGTTAGAAATTCATGTTCAACTCAACACTTTAAGCAAAGCGTATTGCGCAGACTCTACAAAATATGGATCCGCTCCAAACACAAACACAAGCCAAATTTCCTTGGGGCATCCTGGAACATTACCTGTATCTAACAAGCAGATTATTGAGTATGCAGTTCGATTAGGATTAGCTTTAAACTGTAACATTAGAGAGCGTAATGAATATGCTAGAAAAAATTATTTCTATGCTGACTTACCTAAAGGATATCAAATAACACAAGATAAAACACCAATATGCAGTGGTGGCTATATACATGTTAAAGACAAAAATGGAGATAAGAAAAAAATTGAACTTACAAGGATTCACATGGAAGAAGATGCAGGTAAAAGCATCCACGACATCGACCCCTTTGACTCTTTAATAGATTTAAATCGTGCTGGTGTTCCACTCCTAGAGATTGTTTCTGAACCACTAATTCGTTCTTCAGAAGAAGCCTACAGTTTTGTTTCTGAAGTTAGAAAGCTTGTACGCTATCTTGACATCTGTGACGGAAACATGGAAGAAGGATCTATGCGGTGCGATGCTAACATCTCTGTTAGACTAAAGGGCGAGTCCAAATATAGAAATCGTGTTGAGGTGAAAAACATGAACTCTATCAAGAATGTTCAAAAAGCAATTGAGCTAGAGGTTAAAAGACAAATCGAGATTTATGAGCAAGGTGGAATTGTAGATCAAGAAACTCGTAACTACAACGCAGCCAAAAACATTACTACCATACTAAGATCTAAAGAAGATGCCCATGATTACCGTTATTTTCCAGAGCCTGACTTGTCTCCAATAACAGTTACGCAAACATACGTTGATCAAGTAAAACGCAACCTACCAGAACTACCTGAGGCTTTGTATGAAAAATACACATCTGTTTATAAACTCTCTGATTATGATGCTAAAAATCTTATAGATAATAAGGGAATTGCTTTATTCTTCGAAGAAGCAACTACCCACACCAAGGAGTATAAAATACTCACAAACATCATAATGGGTCCTGTAAAGTCTTACCTAAATGATAAAGCTATAGACATAAGCTTGTTTCCTATATCAGCTAAGAATATTGCTGAAATGGTTTCACTTATCAATGATGGGCTTGTTGCAAGCTCTAGTGCAAACCAAAATTTATTTCCCTTGATGATTCAAAATGTTGATATAAGTCCAAGGGTACTGGCTACAGAACATCAATTAATTCAGGAATCAAATACTGATGCACTTTCTAATTATATTACTCAGGCTATAGATAAATACCCAGATAAGGTAATTGCATACAAATCTGGATCCAAAAATCTCCTAGGATTATTTATGGGTGAAGTTATGAAGCTGTCGAAAGGAAAGGCTGACCCAAAGGTGGCAAATAAACTTTTAAGAGAGGCGTTAGAAAAATAAGAAATATGAGCTATAAGACTATAAAGTACATTTTTAATTCTTTCATTATCTGTTTGATCATGTTTTCATCTTGTAAGAACAAGATGAAAACTCCCGAAGGAGATTTTACTATATATGGCCAAATTGAAGGAGTGGATACCTTAATATTTGAAAAAATTGAAGCAAACTCACTCATCTTAGTTGACACACTCTACGCCATAGATGGTGAGTTTGTTACAGCGAACACCATAGATAATGCTTCGTTTTTTTTACTACGAACGCCTGAAGGGGAAGGAATAAACTTACTCATCCAAAAAAATGATCATATTGAAATTTATGGTAGTCGATTAAATTTGGCTAAAAACTACACTGTAAAAGGCTCTTTAGGTTCTCAAAAAATTAAAGAACTCAATGATAAACTAATTGAGTTTGAAATTCAGTTAAATGAAATTTATGAACAAGCGAGAGAGGCAAAAAAGGAAGATTTTATTGTGATTCAAGAACGGTTTAATACAATATTTGAAGACCATACTAACTATTTAAAAACATTTATAAAAGATAATATAGATTCCAAAATATCAATTCTTGCTTTATTTCAATCTGTTAAGGGAGAAAACATACTTAACCTATATAATGATTACGATACTTATAAAATGGTTGCTGATAGTTTCACAAGCAAGTGGCCAAATTCCAGTCATACCAGACTCATCAACCAAGTAACATCTCTTGCATTTGCTAAAGATTTTACCCTAAATGACACAAATAATAAAGCTGTATCATTTTCTGAATTTAAAGGAAAACTTGTCCTTTTAGATTTTTGGGCATCATGGTGTAAGCCATGTAGAGCGGCAAATCCTAAAATAGTTGAACTTCACAATAAATTCAATAACAAAGGATTAGAAATTATTGGCATCTCTCTAGATGGAACTCCTCAACAATCAAATCCAAAGCAAGACTGGTTAGACGCTATATCTGAAGATGGGCTAAATTGGACTCAATTAAGTGACCTTAAAGGATGGGAAACAAGTATAAGATCAACCTATGCTTTTAAATCAATTCCATTTACTATTCTTATTGCACCTGATGGCCGTATTTTAGGTGAAAACATGGAGCAACCTATCTTAGAAGAAACAATAGCTAAATACCTAAATGACTAAAGTTTCTAAAATATACTTTGCTTCCGATTTTCATCTTGGCGCCCCAAACGATGAAAAAAGTAAGCAGCGAGAAATACTTATCATTTCATGGCTTGACACCATAAAAAAAGATGCTACAGACCTCTATCTATTGGGAGATGTATTTGACTTCTGGTACGAATGGAAATATACTGTACCTAAAGGATTCACAAGATTACTTGGTAAACTTGCAGAACTCAGCGATCTAGGTATAAATATTAATTTTTTTACCGGAAATCATGACTTATGGAGTTTTGGATATTTAGAACAAGAAATAGGGCTTAAAATACATCGAAAACCACAAGAAATAACTCTACAAAATAAAACGTGTTATTTGGCTCATGGAGACGGTCTTGGTTACAATGACAAAGGGTACAGATTACTAAAAAAGTTATTTACATCAAAACTCTGTCAATGGTTGTTCTCAAGATTACATCCTAATAACTCTATCGCAATAGCTCACTACTTTTCAAAATTGAGTAGAGCTTCTAACGGTGATAGTGATGCCCAATATAAAGGCGATGACAAAGAATGGTTGGTTAACTATGCTAATGAAATTTTAAAAACAAAACAATTTGATTATTTCATTTTTGGTCATAGGCACATACCTCTAAATATTAAGTTATCTGAAAATAGCACTTATGTTAATTTAGGTGAGTGGATTAATTACAATTCTTACGCCGTATTAGAAAATGGTAATCTACAATTGCTTTTCTATAAATCTAAATACGATGAAGCACTTAACATTAAGTGCATTTAATTCATTTTTAGTATCATATCAGCTAAACGGTGTGAGTATCCCATTTCATTGTCATACCAAGCCACTACTTTTACCATTTTTCCTAGCACTGATGTTAACTGGGCATCAAAAAGACAAGATGCAGAATGACCAATGACATCAACAGAAACAATTGGATCATCGGTATATGACACAATACCCAAGTAGTTATTTTTTGATGCATTTAAAAACATCTCATTAATCTGCTTTATCGTAGAATCTTCATCTACAATAAAGGTAATATCAGTAAGCGATCCATTTGGAACGGGTACGCGCATTCCACAACCGCCAATTTCTAAATTGGGAAAGATCTTTGTAAGTGCTTTTGCTGCTCCTGTTGTTGTTGGGATAATCGATTGAGCTCCAGCTCTAGCTCTACGAAAATCACTATGTGGACTATCATGTAAGCTTTGATCTTTGGTATACGAGTGTATGGTTGTAATATAAGCCTGTTTTACACCTAAATATTTGTCAATTAGCTCAACCATTGGAGCTGCGCAATTGGTGGTACAAGATGCATTTGAAACAATTATATCTTCAGGATTTAGTTGGTCGTCGTTTACACCTAAAACAAACATCTTTACAGTGTCATCCTTCGGAGGAGCAGCTAATAGAACTTTTTTAGCACCTGCCTTGAGGTGCTTTTCTAATTCTTCTTTAGTATGATATTGACCTGTTGCTTCAACAACTATGTCGCAGTTCCAACTTAGTTGATTAATATTCTTACAATTGTATAGTGGTATTTTTTTTTTGTCAACGATGATGGAATCAGCATTATGAGAAACATCTGCCGAAAAGGTTCTATGAACTGAATCATACTTAAGTAGGTGAGCCAATACAGCAGCATCTGCCAGATCGTTGATTGCAACTATTTGGATGTCATCTCTTTCGTGTAAAACTCTAAATAATGTCCTTCCAATGCGTCCAAATCCATTTATTGCAACTCTAATATTCTTCATAAATTAATGAAATCAAGTATGAGTGACCTATTTATTTTAAATGTTTTTCAGCTTTATATGAAGATCGAACCAAAGGTCCACTCTCCACATATTGTATACCTAAATCAAGACCTATTTTCTTTAAACGTGCAAATTGTTCTGGTCTTATGAACTCCTTTACAGGAAGGTGTTTTGGGGTAGGTTGAAGGTATTGACCTAATGTCAACACATCTAAACCTACATCAACCAAATCTTTCATAGATTGCACAACCTCATCTTCAGTCTCTCCTAAACCTAACATTATACCTGTCTTACTCCGCATGCCACCATCCTTTAGGTACTCAAGTACTTTTAAAGATCTACCATAACGAGCCTGTATCCTAACTGAGCGCGTTAGACGCTCTACTGTTTCCATGTTATGAGAGACTACCTCAGGAGATACGTCTACAATACGTTGTACTTGATCCATGTTACCTTTAAAATCTGGGATAAGAGTTTCCATAGTTGTATGAGGACTAACTCTTCGAATTGCTTTGACAGTATCTGCCCAAATAATAGACCCGCCATCTTTTAAGTCATCCCTATCTACCGAAGTAATTACAGCATGTTTAACTTGCATTAATTTAACAGAGCGGGCAACACGTTCAGGCTCAGCCCAATCTACAGTTAAGGGTTTTCCAGTAGCCACGGCACAAAAGCCACAAGAACGAGTACAGATATTTCCTAATATCATAAATGTTGCCGTACCTGCGCCCCAACATTCGCCCATATTTGGACAATTACCACTTTCGCAAATAGTATGAAGTTTATGGTTAGATACAAGTTTACGAACCTTCTTATAGCTTTCACCAGTGGGCAGTTTTACACGTAACCACTTTGGTTTAGCAATTCTTTCTTCTTTTTGTTCTTTTGGAGATACTGTAGCCATTGAAAATTTTATTAGCATTACAAAAATAGCTAATATTCGGCATTTAAACTTATAAAAGTTCTTTTATCGAGACTGGATCGATTGCATTATGAGAACCATGATAAATACATTTGCCATCTTGAATAAATAATAATTGTGGAGATTGATGAACAACCAAAAACTCATCTGATATTGTATCAGAAATAGATCTGTAATTCAAAATATCTAAGTAGTAGATGGTGATGTCTTCGATACTTAATTGTCTTTCTAACCGAGTCTTAGCCATTGTAGAAATGGAACATCGCGTGCTATGTTTAAATACAAGAAAAGGCTCAGATTTTATAAGAGCCTCTTGAATTTGTGAATAATCGATTAAGTCTATCCAACCCATTTATGAATCGTTTGTCGGAGCCTCTTCTGTGGAAGCCACACCAGGACAATTTACTGTAACACAACATGATTGTGCTGCCAATGCAAGTACGAACAACGCGGCTATAAATAAGACTTTCTTCATCTTCTTTTTATTTTAATGAACAACAAAAATAAGTAAAATAAATTTAGCAAATGAAATGTTACCTACGAGCACAAAGCATCTCTTTAATATGGGAAGTATAAACATTAAACAAAAGGGATTGATTGCATTTCCAAAACTGAGGAAATAACTACTTTTGGATTTATGAGAGATACGCTTAATTGGTCTTGGAGAAAACACCTGATTGAAGAGTTTGATAAAGACTATTTCAAAGAACTAGAACTATTTTTAAAAAATGAGCGCGAAGAACATATGATATTTCCTCCTTATGAATTAACTTTTTCATCTTTAAATAAAACACCATTAAATAAAATCAAAGTTATAATTGTAGGGCAGGACCCATATCATAATCATGGTCAAGCAAATGGCTTGTGTTTTTCGGTGTCAAATAGTGTTAAAATTCCTGCTTCTTTAAGGAACATATACAAAGAGTTACACAACGACCTAAACATTCAACCATCAAAATCTGGCGATTTATCAAAATGGGCACATCAAGGAGTCTTATTATTAAATAGTATTCTTACTGTAAGGGCTCACCAACCAGGTTCACACCAAAATAAGGGTTGGGAAGAATTTACCAACGCTATTATTCGCTCAATTTCGGAGAAAAAAGACCATATAGTATTCATTCTTTGGGGCAACTACGCCAAACAAAAACTAAAAAATATCAACACCTCTAAACACAAAATCATCTCTTCAGTGCATCCATCACCTTTTTCAGCTAGAAATGGATTCTTCGGCTCAAAACCTTTTTCAGTATGTAACGAATACTTAACTTCGGTTGGTCTAAGTCCAATAAGTTGGGAATTAGATGATGATTGTCATCAATTGTCATTATTAGACTAGACTTTTGTTATGAATTAAATTATACAACAGATGGAAATAGTTTATTTGGTTATTGGCTTAATAAGTGGTCTTTCTATAGGTCTACTTTATGCCAAAGCATCAGAAAAGAAAACAATCAAAGATGACAGCAAATATGTGTCAAAGGACTTGTATGAATCTGAGAAGATGCGACTAGAAAAACTTGATTTAGAGCTAAAAAATAAGCAACAAGAAATTGAAGAATTAAAATCGGAAATAGGCTCTAAAAACACTCTTTTAACGAGTCTTAAGGATAAACTTCAAGAAGATGGCAAACGTTTACAGGAACAACAAAAATATCTTCAAACTCAGTTTGAGAATATGGCAAACCAAATTCTTGAAAAGAAATCTGAAAAGTTCGCAGAGCAGAATCAAAAGAACATAGACCAAATTCTTAAGCCTTTAGGAGACAAGATAAAAAGTTTTGAAGAAAGTGTGGAAGATAAATACATCAAAGATCAGAAAAGTAGAGCAGGATTAGAAGAACAGATCAAACAACTTCAATTAGCAAATCAAAAAATTAGCCAAGATGCTATAAACCTAACAAATGCACTAAAAGGAGACTCTAAGGTACAAGGTGACTGGGGAGAGCTACAACTTGAAACAATTTTAGAAAAATCTGGCTTACATAAAGGCGTTCACTACAACTCACAAAACTCCTTTAAAGATGAATATGGTAAAGAAAAACGCCCAGACTGTATTATTGATCTTCCTGATGATAAAAATTTAATAATTGACTCTAAGGTTTCTCTTACATCCTATGAACAATTTATGAGCATAGAAGATGAAACTCAAAAAGAAATTCGATTAAAACAACATATAGATTCTATTAAAAAACATATCAAAGATTTAGCTTCTAAAGATTATCCTAAGCTATATAGCATAAATACACCAGACTATGTACTCATGTTTATACCAATAGAACCTGCTCTAACTCTTGCACTTCAAAACGAAAACGAATTGTTTAACATTGCTCTAAGCAAAAATATTATTTTGGTAAGCACTTCTACTCTGATGGCAACTATGCGAACTGTTTCATTTATTTGGCAGCAAGAAAATCAGAAAAAAAATGTTCTGGAAATTGCAAGGCAATCTGGTGCTCTTTACGATAAGTTTTGTGGTTTTCTGGATGACTTAGACGGCATTGGAAAAGCTATTGATTCTGCTCACAAAAAATATGAATCAGCTCATAACAAGCTACAAAGCGGCAGAGGAAATTTAGTAACAAGTGTCGAGAAAATCAAAAAACTAGGCGCAAAAACAAACAAGAGTATTTCTAAAGAATTATTAGAAAAGTCGGTATCGGAAAATCTTGACAACAATAATTTAGGATAGACAAGAAAACTATAATTTTGACAACTCAGGATGCGCTTTAAAAAGTTGATCTACTCTTTTTTCAACATCATCATCTAGTATTAATGGTGGAGCATGATGAGGCTTAACTCTTGTATCAATAACTAACGGCCCTTTGCAACCCCAATGTTTGTGTTGAATATAGGAGTCCACACCATATATGTCGTGTGAAGGATTGGCTCTTGTAAAGGTTGTCCATAAGAAGTTTTGATAATCTTCGGCTACAAAATCAGCGTCATCGGTAATTAGAAATAAAGGCCATTGATCAATTTCATCTCCCAGGCATTGTTTTAGTCCATTACTCCAAATCATAATCTCTTTTTCAGCGCTATCGTAAGATTTAAAAGCGGAGCATGAAAAGGCAATAATTCCAGAGGAAACAACACTAGCTTTAGTAATGCCACTTGGCAATTCTTTGTTTAAGTTGAGTTTATTAGCCAGAGTTCGCTTTTGTTCTCCAGCTGCCGCAACAACAACTTTAGACCCTTCGTTTAACCCTTCTGAAGAATAATCTAATGTATCAATACTTGTTTTAGTATAAAAATGCAGGTCTCTATTCCAGTCTACATGCTCTAATATGTATCTCATAAAGGCTTGCTCATCATCAATATTTAATGGCTTGTTATCTTCCTCTGCGGCGATGAATAGAAATTTAGCTAAAGACATCTGTCCAAAACCGAGTATATGGTTTGCTTGTGTTAAAATTTCTGCAGGTTGTTTATTTTTAATGTAGGGTGTATAACGCTCAGAACCAATAGCAAAAAGTAATGGATGTACACCTGAGGCATCTACAGCATGTACAGCTTTTACACCTGGCAATTCGAGTTTAACAGTTTCTCCAGCGAGCTCATGAATCATTGCACCAAAGCTCGTATCTTCTTGCGGAGGTCTTCCAACAACTGTAAATGGCCAAATGGCATTTTTTTTATGGTACACTTTATGAACTTTCATTACAGGAAAATCGTGTTTTAAACTGTAATATCCTAGATGATCACCGAATGGGCCTTCAGGTTTTACATCATGTGGCAATACCTCTCCAGTAATTACAAAATCAGCATCTGCCGATACGGTATATCCATCTTCTTTAAAATAACGCATTCGCTTTCCGCCTAGCATACCGGCAAAAGCTAATTCTGGCAATCCTTCTGGCAAAGGCATTACGGCAGAAAAAGTAAGTGAAGGTGGTCCTCCAACAAAAATACTTACTTTCAATGGCTCACCAACAGCATTGGCTTTTGTTTGGTGTACTCCGATACCTCTATGAATCTGATAATGTAATCCAATTTCTTGATTTTGAACATAGTCATTTCCTCCTAATTGAATACGATACATCCCCATATTGGACTTAAACCATCCTGGCTGCTCAACATCTTCTGTATAAACTATAGGTAAGGTAATGAATGGTCCTCCATCATTCTTCCATGATTTTATCTGGGGTAATTTATCAATCGTAGTTTCTTTAAACTTTGCACTTCGCTTAGACACTTTTTTAGGGAGTGCGTTATACAAATGTTTAGGAGTAGATAAATACTTGAGAGGTTGTTTGAGGGCTATGAGTGGATCTTTTTTTAGCAAAGCAATGTTTTGCACCATTTCTATGGTATCCCTAAACAAAAATTGAGAACGATTTACGTCACCAAATAAATTTGATAATGCCCTGAATGGTGATCCTTTGACTTTTTCAAAGAGTATGGCTTGAGCTCCTTTTCTATATGCCCTAAGTTGAATTGAAGACATCTCTAAATGAGGGTCGACTTCTTCTTTTATACGTATGAGTTGTCCTGTTTTTTCTAAATCTTTAACACAATCTTCTAAACTTTTATAACCCATAGTGATTTCTTTGTTCAAAGATATTTAATCTATGTAATACTATAAAAATATAATAGGTCGATTTTACAAGAAATTAATAAAATTTAACGTTCGTTTATTGGCACATAAGGTCTTGCATTGTAGCCTGTATATACCTGACGTGGCCGACCAATAGGATCTCCATTTTCTCTCATTTCTTTCCATTGAGCTACCCAACCTGGCAGTCTTCCTAGAGCAAACATCACGGTAAACATATCTGTTGGTATACCAAGCGCTCTGTATATAATTCCTGAGTAAAAATCTACGTTTGGATATAAACCTCTATCAATGAAGTATTGATCTTTTAACGCAACACCTTCTAGCTCTTTGGCGATATCTAACACTGGGTCATTAATCCCTAGAGCTCCTAATACATCATCTGCTGCTTTTTTAATAATCCGTGCGCGCGGATCAAAGTTTTTGTAGACTCTATGACCAAAGCCCATTAAACGGAAAGAATCTGACTTATCTTTAGCCTTTGCAACATATTTAGACACATCTCCCCCATCTGCCTTAATTGCCTCGAGCATCTCTATTACAGCCTGATTTGCGCCGCCATGAAGTGGACCCCACAAAGCTGCAATACCAGCAGATACTGATGCGTACAAACTGGCATGGGAAGAACCTACAATTCTTACAGTAGAAGCAGAACAGTTTTGTTCATGATCGGCATGTAGTATTAATAACTTGTCTAATGCTGAAGCTATTACCGGGTTGGCTTTATAATCTTCGGTAGGAAGGCCAAACATCATTCGTAAGAAGTTAGAACAGTAGTCTAATTCGTTATTTGGATATACTAAAGGTTGACGAACTCTGTTTTTAAATGCCCAAGCTGCAAGGGTAGGAAGTTTTGCAATGATGCGAATAATTGTACCATTAATCTCTTCTGCAGAACGATTAGGGTCTAAAGATTTTGGATAAAAGGCAGTAAGTGAAGAAACCAAAGATGAAAGTACTCCCATTGGGTGTGCTTTAGATGGGAAACCATCTAATATTGATTTCACGTCTTCATGTACTAATGTATGGTGAGTAATATCACTTTTAAATGTTTTTAATTGCTCAATAGAAGGCAATTCTCCATAAATTACAAGATATGCAACTTCAATAAATGACGATTTTTCGGCTAAATCTTCTATACTATAACCTCTGTGTCGTAAAACACCCTTTTCTCCATCTAAAAAAGTAATAGCACTTTCAGTAGATCCAGTATTTTTAAATCCTTTATCAATAGTAATTAGACCTGTCTGGCCTCTTAGTTTGCTAATATCAATTGCTTGTTCTCCTTCACTACCTTCTATAACTGGTAATTGGTAACTCTTTCCTTCGTAATTTAGTTCTGCAAATTTTGACATTTTTAACCTAATTGCTCGTTTATATATTATTTTCTACCTTCTTTAAAACCAAAGTCTAAAGGCTCTGTTTTATTTTAGGAATTTAAAGTTTTTTCCTGGAAAAATTGCCATTTCTCCAAGTGCTTCTTCTATACGTAGAAGCTGATTGTATTTAGCCATTCTATCAGAACGTGAAGCAGAACCTGTTTTAATTTGTCCAGTATTCATCGCAACGGCTAGATCAGCAATAGTATTATCCTCTGTTTCTCCAGAACGATGGCTCATTACGGATGTATAAGAATTGCCCTGAGCCATTTGAACAGCATTCATTGTTTCTGTAAGTGTTCCAATTTGATTTACTTTTACCAACAAAGAATTGGCTATACCCTGATTTATTCCTCGAGATAAGCGCTCTACATTTGTAACAAACAAATCGTCACCTACTAATTGTATTTTTTCACCTAATTTATTTGTCAGCGATTTCCATCCTGACCAATCATCTTCATCCAAGCCATCTTCTATGGATAATATTGGATATTTCTTACACCAATCGGCCCAGTAATCTACCATCTCTGCTGATGTTAGTTTGTCTCCTGTAGATTGATGAAAGTGATATACCTCTTCTTCAGCATTGTAAAATTCTGACGCTGCTGCATCCATTGCTACATATACATCTTCTCCAGGTCTAAACCCTGCATTTTCAATGGCCTTAAGCACCATTTCCATTGCTTCTACATTAGAGCGAAGATTAGGTGCAAATCCTCCTTCGTCTCCTACGTTTGTAGCTAAACCTTTTGATTTTAAAACTGCTTTGAGATGATGAAAAATTTCAGTACCCATTCTCAGAGACTGTGAAAAAGTTTCTGCCCCGACAGGCATTACCATAAACTCTTGAAAGTCAATGGCATTATCCGCATGTGAACCACCATTTAAAATGTTCATCATAGGTATAGGTAGTGTACGTGCATTAACACCGCCTACATAGTTATATAGCATCTGACCTGTAGATGCAGCAGCAGCCTTTGCAGAAGCCAATGATACTGCTAACATAGCATTAGCACCTAATAATGCTTTATTTGGTGTACCATCAATCTCAATCATCAGGTTATCTAAACCAGCTTGATCTTCTATCGGGAATCCTACTAGAGAATCGTAGATCAATCCATTTACATTGTCAACAGCTTTTTGAACGCTTTTACCCATATAAATGGATTGATCTCCATCTCTAAGCTCAACAGCCTCATACTTTCCGGTAGATGCACCAGAAGGTACAGCAGCACGACCAAATGAACCCGATTCTGTTACAATATCTACTTCGACGGTAGGATTACCCCTAGAATCTAAAATTTGACGTGCATGTATATCTGTAATTAAAGTCATTGATTACTTTTTATGTGCTTTTATATTTTCTACAAACTGATCAAAAAGGTAACGAGAATCATGAGGCCCAGGTGAAGACTCAGGATGGTACTGTACTGAAAAACAAGAGCGATCTTTTAATCGAATTCCCTCAACCGTATTGTCATTTAAATTTTTATGGGTTAAAATAATGTTATCGTTGGTTTCTAGACTATCCATACTAATTGCAAAACCATGATTTTGAGATGTAATTTCTCCCAAACCAGTTTCAAGATTTAAAACTGGGTGATTAATACCTCTATGTCCGTTATGCATTTTATACGTAGTAAGTCCTGATGACAAACCAATCATTTGATGGCCTAAACAAATACCAAAAATTGGCAAGCCGACATTTAAAATCTTCTTTACTTCTCCAATAACATTTGGCATAGCACTAGGATCACCAGGCCCGTTAGAAAGGAAAAAACCATCAGGCTCCCAACTTAACATATCACCCACACTAGCATGCATAGGAAACACTTTTAGGTAACACCCCCTGTCAGCTAAACATCTTAATATATTTTTCTTTACTCCCAAATCTAATACAGCCACTTTGTATTGAGCGTTTTCCTCACCAAATGTGTAAGGCTCTTTGGTTGACACAGTGGAAGAAAGTTCCAAACCTTCCATACTGGGAACCTCAGCTAATTGGGCCTTTAAGGAGTCTATATCTAGGTTTTCTGAAGAGATAATCGCATTCATTGCTCCTTTATCGCGTACATATCGAACAAGAGCCCGCGTGTCTAGATCACAGATAGCTACTAAGCCTTCCTTTTCGAAATACTCCTGCAAAGACATACTTGAAGATGGTCTGGTGTTATGGTCGTTAAAATCTTTACAGATCAAACCTGAAATCTTTACACTATCGGACTCTACTTCGTCGTTATGTATACCATAATTACCAATATGAGCATTAGTAGTAAGCATAATTTGTCCTGTGTAAGAAGGATCCGTGAAAATTTCTTGATATCCAGTCATACCTGTATTAAAGCATACTTCACCAGTTGCTGTTCCTTTCAGCCCTGCTGCATGTCCGTGAAAAATGGTGCCATCTTCTAATACTAGTACTGCTTTTTCTTTTGCCTTGTATTTCATCTAGAGTTGAAATTCTAAAAAAAAAGGATAAAGCCGAAGCCCTATCCTTTTTTGGTATTTAATATACTATTTCACTTGTTCTATTATGCATCTTGATTTTCACCAGTTGCATCTTCAGATTGTGCTTCTTCAACTGCAGGTGTTTCTTCTACCACTTGAGCTTCGTCAACCACAGGAGTCTCAACAGATTTAACGCTAGATTTCTTACGTCTACGAGTTTTCGTTTTCTTTGTCTCTTTACCGTTGTTATAAACTTCGTTGAAATCTACCAACTCAATCATACACATTTCGGCATTATCTCCCATTCGATTCCCCGTTTTAATAATACGAGTATATCCTCCTGGACGATCACCAATTTTTATTGCTACAGAACCAAACAGCTCTTTGATTGCTTCTTTTTGCTTTAGATAAGAGAAAACTACTCTACGAGAGTGAGTCGAATCTGTCTTTGCTTTAGTAATTAAGGGTTCTACATATTTTTTCAATGCTTTTGCCTTAGCCACAGTAGTGTTTATTCTTTTATGCTCAATCAATGAGTTAGCCATATTTGATAACATCGCTTTACGATGTGCAGCTTTTCTCCCTAAATGATTGAATTTTTTTCCGTGTCTCATGCCGCTATTCCTTATCTAATTTGTACTTCGCAGTGTCCATACCAAAGGTAAGACCTTTTAAAGCAACTAGTTCGTCTAATTCTGTCAACGACTTCTTACCGAAGTTTCTAAACTTCATTAAATCGCTTTTGTTAAATGTTACCAAATCACCTAATGTTTCAACTTCGGCAGCTTTTAAGCAATTTAATGCTCTCACAGAAAGATCCATATCGGTCAATTTTGACTGAAGAAGTTGTCTCATTTTTAATGATTCTTCATCATATTGGTTTTCAGAAGCAGTTTCCTCATCTTCTAGAGAAATACGTTCGTCAGAGAACAACATAAAGTGGTGAATCAAGATTTTGGCAGCTTCTGTTAATGCATCTTTTGGGTCAATAGATCCATCAGTAGTTAAATCAAAGATTAACTTTTCATAATCTGTCTTTTGTTCAACACGGAAGTTTTCTACTTCGTATTTTACATTTTTTATTGGTGTAAAGATAGAATCGGTTGCTATAGTTCCAAGAGGAGCTTCTTCGATATTTTGTTCTTCCGAAGTAACAAATCCTCGACCTTTAATAATCGTCAGAACCATGTCAATTTTAACCTTAGTATTCATGTTACAGATCACTAAGTCTGGATTTAATACTTGAAATCCAGAGATAAACTTTCCTATGTCTGCAGCTTTTAATTGATCTTGGCCAGAAACAGATACCTGAACTGTTTCGTCTTCAACATTTTCTACTTGTTTCTTGAAGCGGACTTGCTTGAGGTTTAATATTATTTCTGTAACATCTTCAACAACTCCCTCGATAGTAGAAAACTCATGCTCAACGCCATCTATACGTATAGATGAAATGGCAAATCCCTCTAGAGAAGATAGCAAGACCCTACGTAAAGCATTACCAACAGTTAAACCATATCCCGGTTCTAATGGGCGAAACTCAAACTGACCGTTATTGTCACTAGAGTTTACCATAAATACTCTATCTGGTTTCTGGAAATTTAATATTGCCATATGATAAATTTTATTGCTTTGTTATTACTTAGAGTACAATTCAACGATTAACTGCTCTTTGATATTCTCAGGAATTTGAGCTCTTTCAGGAACAGTAACGAAAGTACCTTTCATTGTGTCTGCATTAAACTCTAACCATTCATAGACGCTAGAGTTAGCCTTAATAGAATCATTTACTACTTCTAAGGCTTTTGACTTTTCACGCACCTCAACTACATCACCTGGACGCATAGAGAATGACGGAATATTTACAACTGTACCATTTACCATAATGTGGCGGTGTGATACTAATTGACGCGCAGCACTTCTTGTTGGAGCAATTCCCATTCGGTATACGGTGTTATCTAGTCTTCGTTCACAAAGTTGTAAAAGAATTTCACCGGTTACACCTACTTTTGAAGATGCTTTTTTATATAGGTTACGGAATTGTTTTTCTAATATTCCGTATGTATATTTTGCCTTTTGCTTCTCTAGAAGTTGAACTGCATATTCAGACTTCTTTGATCTTCTTCGTGAGTTTCCGTGTTGACCTGGAGGATAATTTCTTTTCTCCAATGATTTGTCAGCACCGAAGATTGCCTCACCGAACCTACGAGCAATTTTGGTTTTTGGACCTGTATATCTTGCCATTTCTTAGATTTTAATAGGATTAAACTCTTCTACGTTTTGGTGGTCTACAACCATTGTGAGGTTGAGGCGTCACATCAACGATTTCAGTAACTTGAATTCCTGTGTTGTGTAAAGTACGAATAGCCGATTCGCGTCCATTTCCTGGACCCTTAACGAAAACTTTTACTTTTCTTAAACCAGCTTCATACGCTATCTTTGCACAATCTTCAGCTGCTGTTTGAGCCGCGTAAGGTGTGTTTTTCTTCGAACCCTTAAATCCTTGCTTACCCGCAGAAGACCAAGATATTACTTGACCTGCATTGTTGGTAAGAGAAATAATAATATTGTTGAAAGAAGCGTGAATATGCGCCTGCCCAAGAGCCTCAACTTTTACGTTTCTCTTTTTGTTTGTCTTAGCCATATTGCCTACTATTTAGTTGCTTTCTTTTTGTTTGCAACAGTTTTTCTTCTACCTTTTCTTGTTCGAGAATTGTTTTTGGTTCTCTGACCTCTTAACGGTAATCCCGAACGATGACGTTGTCCTCTATTACATCCAATGTCCATCAATCTCTTGATACTCAATTGAACTTCAGAGCGCAACTCACCTTCTATAGTGTAGTTAGCAATGATCGTACGAATTTGTGACAATTCATCGTCATTCCAATCCTTAACCTTTGTGTTTAGATTAACACCGGCTTGTGTAAGGATTTTCTGTGCACGAGTCCTTCCTATACCAAAGATATAAGTTAACCCGATTTCTCCTCTTTTGTTTGTAGGTAAATCTACCCCTGCAATTCTTGCCATAGATTTTTTTTTTCGATCAAGGACTAACCTTGTCTTTGTTTAAATTTAGGGTTCTTCTTGTTAATAACGTAAAGACGCCCCTTTCTGCGCACTATTTGGCAGTCGGCACTTCTTTTTTTAATTGATGCTCTTACTTTCATCGTTCTTTATTTAGTATCTGTAAGTAATTCTTCCTTTTGTCAAATCATAAGGCGACATAGCTAATTTGACTTTATCACCTGGTAATAATTTGATATAGTGCATTCGCATCTTTCCTGAGATGTGAGCTGTTAAAATGTGTCCATTTTCTAGTTCTACTCGAAACATTGCATTAGAAAGCGATTCAATAATCACTCCGTCTTGCTCTATAGATGCTTGTTTAGCCATACACTATTTATTTTTATTTAAAACCTCGTCAATATAATCAAATGACGATAATATTTCTGCTTTACCTTTACGAACCACAATCGTATGTTCGAAGTGTGCTGAAGGTTTTAGGTCGGCCGTTTTAATTGTCCAACCATCGTTTAATTGTATAATCTCTTTTACACCCATATTAATCATAGGTTCTATTGCGATTACCAATCCCTCATTTAACTTTACGCCTCTTCCTCTTTTACCATAGTTGGGAACCTCTGGACTTTCGTGAAGATTTTCTCCAACTCCATGACCCACCAATTCTCGAACTACTGAATATCCATTTTTCTCTGCGTGTAATTGTACAGCATAGCCTATATCACCTATACGGTTTCCAGACACAGCTACTTCGATTGCTTTATATAGAGACTCTCTCGTAACTCTAAGTAAATCTTTTACTTCTTGATCCACTTCTCCTATTTCATAGGTGAAAGCAGAATCTCCATAGAAGCCATTTTTTTTAACACCACAGTCCAATGATAAAATCGAACCTGATTCTAATGGTTGGTTATTGGGTATTCCGTGGACAACTTGTTCATCCGGGGATGCACATAATGTATTGGGAAAACCACTATAACCTTTAAAAGCTGGAATAGCATCATGGTCTCTGATGAACTCCTCTGCGATTTTATCTAACTCATTGGTTGTAACACCAGGTTTGATAATTTTCGCAACTTCAGCGTGCGTTTTTGCAACAAGTAAAGAACTCTCTCTTATTAATTCAATTTCTTCTTCAGTCTTGTAATAGATCATAATTATCTTCTACATTCCTGACTTTCCAGTCAAACGACCAGACTTCATTAAACCATCATAATGACGATTTAATAGGTATCCCTCAATTTGTTGAAGTGTATCTAAAACAACACCTACCATAATTAACAGAGAAGTACCTCCAAAAAATTGTGCGAACGACTGATTCACACCTGCATTCATTGCAAAAGCGGGCAAAATAGCCAAGATTGCTAAGAACACCGAACCAGGAAACACAATTCTAGACATCACACTATCCAAAAAAGTAGCAGTATCCTTTCCTGGCTTAACACCTGGTACGAAACCACCATTTCGCTTTAAATCATCTGCCATTTGGTTGGTATTAACTGTAATAGCAGTGTAGAAATAAGTAAATAGTATGATTAATATTGCAAATACAAAATTATACCAGAATCCAGAAAAATCAGAGAATATGGCTACAAAATTTTGCACACCTTCAGAGTCAGATAAGCCAGCAAATGTAATTGGTATAAACATGATGGCCTGAGCAAAGATAATTGGCATTACTCCTGAGGCATTAACTTTGAGAGGCAGATACTGACGCGCAGACGCAGCAACCTGACCCGAAGCACCTCTTTTGGCGTATTGAATAGGTATTCGACGAACACCTTGAACAAGTAAAACTGAAGCTAAAATTACAGCTAACATAATTACTAACTCAACTAAGATAATCAATGGCTTTGCTCTACCTACTTCAAAAATAAATGATTGTGGCAAGGTTGCAATAATACCAACCATAATCAATAGTGAAATACCATTACCGATACCTCTATCTGTTATCTTTTCACCTAACCACATTGCGAACATGGTACCTGTTACAAGTATTATAATGCTCGAAAACCAAAATGAACCACTCGATAATAAAAATGCTTCTGCAGGTAATGTAGCTTTAAGATTAGCAATGTATCCAGGTGCTTGGAAGCAAGTAATCAAAACGGTTAAATATCGGGTTATTTGAGAAATTTTAGTTCTACCACTTTCACCATCCTTCTGCAACTTTTGTAGATATGGAACAGCCATAGTCATTAATTGGATAACGATAGAAGCTGAAATGTAAGGCATAATACCTAGAGCCATAATAGAGGCCTGTGAGAATGCACCACCCGTAAACATGTTGAGGAGTCCTAGTAACCCATCAGCTGTTTGATTTTGAAGTGCATCTAACTGTTGAGGGTCTATGCCAGGAAGGGCTACAAAAGAACCTAGACGATAGATTAATAAGAAACCTAAGGTTGTTAAGATTCTGTTTCTTAACTCTTCTATCTTCCAAATATTTTTTATTGTATCAATTAATTTCTTCATAAGTATGGGGGCTTATTAAAGGGTAGTAGCAGTACCATCTACAGCTTCTATTGCTGCTTTGGCAGTAGCAGTAAATTTATGAGCACTAATGTTTAGTTTAGCTTTTAAGGCACCCCTCCCCAAAATCTTTACTAGATCATTTTTGCGCATTAATCCATTCGCAATTAATACTTCGATATTTACTTCGTCCTTAATTTTCTTATTGTCAACTAGAGTCTGAAGTGTGTCAAGATTAATTCCCTTGTATTCTATACGATTAATATTCTTGAACCCAAATTTTGGCACGCGTCGTTGTAGTGGCATTTGACCACCTTCGAAACCAATTTTCCTTGAGTAACCAGAGCGGGATTTTTGTCCTTTATGACCACGTGTGGCGGTACCACCATGACCAGAACCCTGTCCACGTGCAATACGCTTTTTATTTTTTACCGAGCCAGCAGCCGGTTTCAAATTACTTAAATTCATCTAACGATTACTTAAATGGTTCTTATTTAACTTCTTCTACTTCAACTAAGTGCTTAACAGCATTAACCATTCCTAAAATTTGAGGAGTAGCCTCTTGCTCTACAACTTGATTGATTTTCTTAAGACCTAATGCCTCAAGCGTTCTTTTTTGACGCTCAGGTCTATCGATCTTACTACGAACTTGCTTAATTTTAATTTTGGACATCTTGTTCTTTATTTACCGTTAAAGACTTTGCTCATAGAAATACCTCTTTGAGAAGCTACAGAATGAGCATCTCTTAATTGAAGTAAAGCATCCATGGTTGCTTTAACAACATTGTGAGGATTCGATGAACCTTTAGATTTTGCCAAAATATCGTGAATACCAACAGATTCTACTACGGCACGCATTGCACCTCCAGCAATAACTCCGGTACCATGTGAGGCAGGACGCATAAAAATTCGAGATCCACCAAATTTTCCATTTTGCTCGTGAGGTATGGTTCCATTTACAACGGGAATTCGGTATAAATTTTTCTTAGCATCTTCAGTGCCTTTAGTAATTGCCGAAACAACTTCTTGAGCCTTACCCATTCCATGTCCCACAACTCCTTCTTCGTTACCAACTACCATAATGGCAGAAAAACTAAATGTTCTACCACCCTTGGTAACTTTGGTTACACGTTGAATACCTACTAAGCGCTCTTTTAGCTCTAAGCCTGAAGGCTTAACTTTTTCTAGGTTATAGTATTTACTAGCCATAATTTCTTAGAATTTAAGTCCACCTTCTCTAGCACCTTCGGCTAAAGATTTTACTCTTCCGTGATATAAATAGCCGTTTCTATCGAAAACACATTCCGTGATTCCAGCAGCAACAGCTTTTTCGGCAAGGGCCTTACCAACTAGGTTGGCTTGTTCGCTCTTAGTTCCCTCTGCTTTAACAACTTTATCTGTAGATCCAACAGCGACAATTGTCTTACCTGCTAAATCATCGATTAACTGAGCGTAAATCGACTTGTTACTTCTAAAAACTGAAAGTCTTGGAGTTGTAGCTGTACCATTGATGTTCTTACGAACACGCATTTTGATACGCTTTCTTCTATATTCTTTTGACAATGCCATAGCTTCTATTTTAGCCTGCAGTTTTACCTGCTTTTCTTCTAATTTGTTCACCAACAAACTTAATACCTTTACCTTTGTATGGCTCAGGCTTTCTCATAGAGCGAATTTTAGCCGCTACCATTCCTATAAGTTGCTTATCATTTGAAGTTAATTTGACAATTGGGTTTTTACCCTTTTCTGATACTGTTTCCACTTTAACCTCAGGACACACTTCAATCACAATATTGTGAGAGTATCCTAAACTTAATTCCAGCAACTGACCTTTGTTTGAAGCACGATAACCTACTCCAACAAGTTCAAGTTCCTTAGTATAACCTGTTGTAACACCATCAACCATATTTTGAATCAAAGCTCGATATAAACCGTGCTTTGCTCGAACATCTTTTTGATCATTTGGTCTTTCGACAGTAACGACAGATTCCTCTACTTTTACCACGATTGGCTCTGTAACCTGCATAGATAATTCCCCTAGCTTACCCTTAACAGAAACTTCATTTGATGAAGAGACTGTAACGGTAGTTCCTGAAGGAATTAAGACTGGTTGTTTACCTATTCTTGACATTTCTTAATGTTTTCCGTTAATTAATAAACGTAACATATTACTTCGCCACCTACATTTAATGTACGTGCTTCCTTATCGGTCATAACACCTTTTGAGGTAGATACGATTGCAACACCTAAACCATTTAATACTCTTGGCATATTTGATGCCGAAGAATATTTACGTAAGCCTGGTTTAGAAGCTCTTTTTAGTGAAGTAATAGCAGGTAGCTTTGTAATAGCATTGTATTTCAAAGCAATTTTGATGCTACCTTGTGCGTTGTTATTTTCGAACTTATAGTTCAAGATATAACCTTGATCTTTTAAGATCTTTGTTATTTCTTTTTTTAGGTTTGACGCAGGCACTTCAACGACTCTGTGGTTCGCCATTATGGCGTTACGAAGACGCGTTAAGTAATCTGCTATTGGATCTGTATACATAATTTGTAAGTTTATCAGTTTACCAACTGGCTTTTTTAACACCTGGAATCAATCCGAAATTTGCCATCTCACGGAATGTAACACGAGAGATTCCAAACTGACGCATGTAACCTTTCGGTCTACCAGTTAATTTACAACGGTTGTGTAAACGAACAGGTGAGGCGTCTTTTGGAAGTTTTTGCAAACCTACATAGTCCCCAGCTGCTTTTAAAGCCGCGCGCTTTTCAGCGTATTTTTCTACCAGTTTTTGTCTTTTAAGCTCTCTGGCTTTCATTGATTCTTTTGCCATCCTACTTATTTTTTAAATGGTAAACCAAATTCTTTTAACAACTCAAAAGCTTCTTTATCAGTATTTGCAGATGTTACAAATGTAATATCCATACCGGTAATCTTATTCACTTGATCAATGAAGATCTCAGGGAATATGATCTGCTCTTTAATTCCTAAATTGTAGTTACCTCTACCGTCAAATCCTTTTGGATTAATCCCGTGGAAGTCACGTACCGCAGGAAGAGCAGTAGAAACTAAACGATCTAAGAATTCATACATACGTTCTCCACGTAATGTAACACGAACACCTACTGGCATTCCCTTTCTTAGTTTAAAGTTGGAGATATCTTTCTTTGAAAGAGTTCCTACGGCTTTCTGACCGCAGATACGAGTCATCTCATCAGCTGCTACTTCAACTAATTTCTTATCTGTAGTAGCTTCACCAATCCCTTGATTCAAACAAATCTTCTCTAACTTGGGCACTTGCATGATATTTTTGTAACCCATGCGCTCCGTGAGAGCCGCAACAATCTCGTTGCGATATTTCTCTTGTAGTCTTGGAGTATACGACATTATAAAACCTCCCCTGATTTTTTGGAGTATCTAACTAACTTACCTGCATCATTAAGCTTTCTTCCTATACGGCTAGCTTGACCTTTCGAATCAACGACCATAAGGTTAGAAATATGAACAGAAGCCTCGCTTTTGATAATCCCTCCTTGAGGGCTAGTAGCACTTGGCTTTGTATGTTTCGACACCATGTTTACGCCTTCTACGAAGGCTCTTGATTTTTGAAGATCGACAGAAACTACCTTGCCAGTTTTACCGTTGTCGGCACCTGACAATACTTTTACTGTATCTCCTTTTTTTATGTGTATTTTAGACATCCTAATTGTTTTTATAACACCTCTGGTGCTAGTGAAACTATTTTCATGTACTGCTTGTCACGTAGTTCTCGGGCTACTGGCCCGAATACACGTGTACCTCTCATTTCTCCAGTAGTACTTAACAAAACACAAGCATTGTCATCAAATCGAATATACGATCCATCTTGACGACGTACTTCTTTTTTTGTACGAACAACTACTGCCGTAGACACTTGACCTTTTTTTACTGTTCCTGCAGGTATTGCAGACTTAACAGTAACAACAATCTTATCTCCTAATGAGGCGTATCTTCTGCGAGTACCACCTAATACACGAATACAAAGTACTTCTTTGGCACCCGTGTTGTCGGCTACTTTTAATCGACTTTCCTGTTGTACCATCTTACTTAGCTCTTTCTAGGATTTCTACTACTCTCCAATTCTTTGTTTTACTCAGTGGACGTGTTTCCATGATGCGCACCGTATCTCCGATATTGCAATCATTTTTCTCATCATGAGCAACAAAAGTAGAAGATTTCTTCACGAACTTTCCGTACATAGCATGTCTTTCTTTACGTTGGATAGACACGGTAACAGATTTGTGCATTTTGTTGCTCTTTACAACCCCTACACGTTCTTTTCTAAGATTTCTAGTTTCCATCTTGTTTTATGCTTGTATTTCTCTTCTTCTAACTTCTGTTAGAATTCGTGCAACTGTTTTCTTTGTTTGACGAATTTGTAAAGGGTTCTCTAAAGGAGATACTGCATGTGCTAAATTTAGTTTAGCAAGTGTAGCTCTTTCCTGTTCAAGTTTACCTATCAACTCCTCAGTTGTCATTTCAATAATTACAGCTTGTTTCATCGCTAAAAATTTATCGATTAAGCTTCAACGTAGTCTCTTCTAACTACGAACTTAGTTGTTATTGGCAGTTTTTGAGCTGATAAACGCAGGGCTTCTTGAGCGACCTCTCTAGAAACTCCATCTAGTTCGAACATAACACGTCCTGGTTTAACAACTGCAGCCCAATATTCTGGTGCACCTTTACCTTTACCCATTCGAACTTCGGCAGGTTTTTTAGTAATAGGTTTGTCTGGAAAAATACGAATCCACATCTGACCTTCACGTTTCATATAACGGGTTGCCGCGATACGAGCTGCTTCAATTTGACGTGAAGTAATCCAACATTCTTCCAAAGCTTTGATAGCGAAAGATCCGAATGCAATTTGATTACCACGCCCGGCATTACCCTTCATGCGGCCTTTTTGCATCTTACGGAACTTCGTTCTTTTTGGTTGTAACATCTTTCTTACGTTTTAGTAGAGCTTATTACTACTTTCTTTTTCTACGTTGTGAACCACCTCGGGAACCACGACCTTGTTTCTTAGGACCTTTCGATAAAGTTTCAATAGGAGTTAAGTCACGCTTTCCGTATAACTCACCTTTACATATCCAAACTTTAACTCCAAGTACTCCATATGTGGTATGCGACTCTACAAGGGCATAATCAATATCCGCTCGGAAAGTATGCAATGGTGTTCTACCATCTTTATACATTTCTGAACGAGCCATCTCGGCGCCATTTAGTCTACCAGATACTTGGATTTTGATTCCTTCAGCACCCATTCGCATTGCAGAAGCAATGGCCATTTTAACGGCACGACGATATGAAATACGTCCTTCTATCTGGCGAGCTATACTTGCACCAACTAGTTTCGCATCAATCTCTGGTCTTTTAATTTCGTAGATATTCACCTGAACATCTTTCTGAGTTAATTTTTTTAACTCTTCTTTCAATCGATCTACCTCTGAACCACCTTTACCGATAATAATACCAGGTCTAGCAGTGCAAATTGTAATTGTAACGAGTTTTAATGTACGTTCGATGATTACTTTAGAAACACTTGCCTTAGACAAACGAGCATCAATATACTTTCGTATTTTGCTGTCTTCTGCTATTTTGTCACCGAAGTTTTTTCCGCCATACCATGCCGAATCCCATCCTCTGATGATTCCCAAACGGTTACCTATTGGATTAGTCTTTTGTCCCATATCAGGTTATTCTTTTTCTGATTTACTTCCTATCACGACTGTTACATGATTTGAACGCTTTCTAATTCTGTGAGCTCTACCTTGAGGGGCTGGTCGTAATCGCTTCAAAACTCGAGCAGAATCTACTTGAATTTCCTTGACGAACAGACCACTATCTTCCATACGAGCATCTTCATTCTTTGCTTGCCAATTAGCAATAGCAGAAAGAAGTAACTTCTCTAAACGGTTAGATGCCTCCTTAGTGTTAAACTTCAAAATTTGTAGAGCCTTATTTACTTCAACTCCACGTACCAAATCAGCCACAAGACGCATTTTTCTTGGGGAAGTAGGGCAATTATTTAGCTTTGCAAAAGCAACGTTAGCACGTGCTTCCTTTATTGCTACTGCCGTATTATGTTTTCTTTTTCCCATGATTAAGGCTTAATACTGTTATCTTCTACCCTTATCTTTTTTACCACCATGACCTCTATAGGTACGGGTAAGGGCAAATTCGCCCAACTTATGACCTACCATGTTTTCTGTTACAAAAACAGGAATAAACTGCCGACCATTATGTACTGCTATAGTTTGACCAACAAAATCAGGCGTAATCATCGAGGCTCTAGACCAAGTTTTGATTACCGTTTTTTTACTAGACTCAGCATTAGCAAGAACTTTCTTTTCTAGCTTATAGTGTACGTAAGGTCCTTTTTTTAGTGAACGCGCCATATCTATTATTTCTTTCTTCGTTCAACAATATACTTATTGGTTGCCTTCTTCTTAGCTCGGGTCTTATAACCTTTTGCTGGCACACCATTTCTAGAACGTGGATGTCCTCCTGAAGATTTACCTTCACCACCACCCATTGGGTGATCAACCGGGTTCATAGCAACTCCTCTGGTACGTGGACGTCGTCCTAACCATCTAGATCTACCTGCTTTACCTGATCTTTCGAGGCCTCTCTCACTGTTTGACACAACTCCAACGGTTGCTAAACAAGTAATTAACACCATTCTTGTTTCCCCTGATGGAAGACGAAGAATTGCGTACTTACCTTCTCTAGCGACTAATTGTGCATATGCACCTGCGCTACGAGCCATTACGGCACCTTGTCCCGGACGAAGTTCTATGTTGTGAATAATGGTACCCAGAGGGATATCACTCAAATAGAGTGAATTTCCAACCTCAGGAGCTGCGCCTTTACCAGACACTATTTTATCCCCAACTTTTAGACCATTCGGAGCAATGATATACCGCTTTTCACCATCTGCGTAAATTACCAAGGCAATACGAGCCGTACGGTTTGGATCGTATTCTATTGTAGTCACAGTAGCTTCCATACCAAACTTCTCTCTCTTAAAGTCAATAATTCGGTAACGCTTTTTGTGACCACCACCGATGTAACGCATTGTCATGCGTCCAGAGTTATTTCTACCTCCTGAACGCTTCATCGGCGCAAGTAAAGACTTTTCAGGTGTAGATGACGTAATACCATCAAATGTATTTACCACCTTATGTCTTTGCCCTGGCGTTATTGGTCTTAATTTTCTAACTGCCATAATCTATTTAAATATTGCTATAAAAATCAATACTATCACCTTCAGCTATTTCTACAATAGCTTTCTTGTAAGAATTTGTTCTTCCACTAATTACGCCACCTTTCGTATTACGAGATTTGGCTTTTCCTGGATAAATCATAGTTCTTACTTTTTGTACAGACACACCGTAGGTTTTTTCCACAGCGTCTTTGATTTCAAGCTTATTAGCTCTCCTATCAACAACAAAACCAAAGCGATTATACTTTTCACTTTCATCTGTCATCTTCTCGGTAATAACCGGTTTAATAAGAATATCCATAGTCTGTTTAGCTTAAAATGTTATCTATTTTCTCTACCGCGTCCTCTGTCAATAATAAGGTTCCAGCATTAAGTATCTTATAAGTACTTAATTCAGAGGTGGTTACAACCTCTGTGCGCTGTAAATTTCGCGACGACAAATATACATTTTTATTTGAATCTCCTAGCACCAATAGGGTTTTTTTACCTGAAAGCCCTAGGTTAGTTAAAATTTCTGTGTAAGAAGCCGTCTTGGGCGTCTCAAACGAAAAGTTCTCTAAAACAAGAATCGTCTCGTCTTTAGCTTTCATAGTGAACGCTGATTTACGAGCTAAAACTTTTAGTTTTTTATTGAGCTTGAAAGAATAATTTCTTGGACGAGGTCCAAAAATACGACCACCACCTCTAAACACAGGAGATTTTATACTACCTGCACGAGCGGTACCGGTTCCTTTTTGCTTCTTAATTTTTCTTGTAGATCCTGTAATCTCTGCTCTTTCTTTAGACTTGTGGGTACCTTGGCGTTGGTTAGCCAAGTAGTGCTTTACGTCTAAATATATAGCGTGATCGTTTGGCTCGATGGCATAGATTGCATCGTTTAAAGACACTTTTCTACCTGTATCTTTACCCTTAATATCTAATACTACTGCTTCCATTATTTCTCGATCGTTAAGAGTGAGTTTTTCGGCCCTGGCACAGAACCTTTTACAACTAATAAGTTTTTGTCCTTGATCACTTTTAAGACTTCAAGATTGGCGACAGTTACCTGATCACCTCCCATACGACCTGCCATGCGCATTCCTTTGAATACACGTGCAGGGTAAGAAGCCGCACCAATAGAACCTGGAGCACGTAAACGGTTGTGCTGTCCGTGAGTAGCATCACCTACACCTCGGAAACCGTGTCGCTTAACAACTCCTTGAAAACCTTTACCCTTTGATACACCAGTTACATCAACATATTCACCTTCGACGAAAAGCTCTACATCAACTACATCCCCTAAATTAAGTTCATTTTCGAATCCGTTAAATTCTTGAACTTTAACTTTCGGAGTAGTTTTAGCTTTAGCAAAATGACCTGTAAGTGCCTTACCTACATTTTTTGCCTTCTTTTCGCCATAACCAAGCTGAATAGCCTCGTAACCGTCTGCTTCGAGGGTTCTAACTTGTGTTACTACACAAGGACCAACTTCTAAAACTGTACAAGGAACATTTTTCCCTTGGTCATTAAAGATGCTTGTCATTCCTACTTTTTTTCCAATTAAACCTGGCATTTTTGTTTATTTAATGGATAACTTATTAAACTTTAATCTCTACTTCTACACCACTAGGTAATTCTAACCTCATCAAAGCATCAACAGTTTTTGAAGAAGAACTATAGATGTCTAACAAACGTTTGTAAGAACTTAACTCGAATTGTTCACGAGCTTTCTTATTGACGTGAGGAGAACGAAGCACTGTGTATATTTTTTTGTGAGTTGGTAATGGAATTGGACCATTAACTACTGCACCTGTTGTCTTAACAGTTTTCACAATTTTCTCAGCAGATTTATCCACTAAATTGTGGTCGTAAGACTTTAACTTTATTCTAATCTTTTGACTCATAGTTTGCTGAATTATGCTTTACCGTTAACTTTTGATATTACCTCCTCGGCAATATTCTTTGGACAATCATCGTAATGAGAGAACTCCATAGTTGAAGTAGCTCTACCTGAAGTTACAGTACGAAGTGCTGTAACATATCCAAACATCTCTGAGAGAGGAACATTTGCTTTAATTACCTGAGCTCCATTACGTGAATCCATTCCAGCTACTTGACCTCTTCTTCGATTCAAGTCAGCTACTACATCTCCCATATAATCTTCTGGAGTAACAACTTCCAACTTCATTACTGGCTCCATTAATGCGGGTTGTGCTTGCTTACAAGCTTCTTTATAACCCATCTTGGCAGCTAATTCGAATGACAAGGCATCCGAATCCACCGCGTGGAAAGAACCATCAAACAAGGTAACTTTTAAACTATCCATTGGATACCCAGCTAAAGGTCCAGTTGTCATAGCTTGCGTAAATCCTTTTTGAACAGAAGGAATAAATTCTCTTGGAATAGAACCACCTTTAATTTGGTCTACAAACTCCAAGCCTTCTTTCACCTCTTCACCTTCAGGAGCAACTACAGGTTCAATTCTAAACTGAATATCAGCAAATTTACCTTTACCACCAGATTGCTTTTTATAAGTTTGTCTGTGCTCGAATGTTCCACGTATAGCTTCTTTATATTGTACTTGAGGAGCACCTTGGTTACACTCTACCTTAAATTCTCGACGCATACGATCAATAAGGATATCTAAGTGAAGTTCACCCATACCAGAAATCACTGTTTGACCTGTTTCCTCGTTGGTAGCAACACGGAATGTAGGGTCTTCTTCGGCTAACTTTGCCAAAGCCATACCCATCTTATCAACATCCGCCTTTGTTTTAGGCTCGACTGCAATACCAATTACTGGCTCGGGGAAAGACATTGACTCTAATACGATAGGCTCTTTTTCAGAATGTAATGTATCACCAGTACGAATGTCTTTAAATCCAACACCTGCACCTATATCACCTGCACCTATATTATCAATCGCATTCTGCTTATTCGAGTGCATTTGGAATATACGTGAGATGCGCTCTTTTTTTCCAGTTCTTGAGTTCCAGATATATGAACCTGCATCTAAATTACCAGAATAAACTCTGAAGAAACATAGTCGACCTACAAATGGGTCGGTAGCAATCTTAAATGCCAAAGCTGCAAATGGCTCAGTCACGTCAGGCTTACGCTCTTCTTCTTCTTCTGTTCTTGGGTTTGTACCTACAATAGAATCAACATCTACTGGAGAAGGTAAAAACTCCATTACTGCATCTAGCACAGCTTGCACACCTTTGTTCTTGAAGGCAGAGCCACAAAACATAGGAGTAATTTTCATATCGTGCACCGCTGCTTTGATAGCAGATTCTATTTCGTCTTGAGTAATTGAATCTGGGTTATCGAAGAATTTCTCCATCAAATTGTCATCGTACTCAGCGATAGACTCAATCAACTTTTCTCTCCACTCAGCAACAGTATTTACTAGATCCTCAGGAATTTCTATCTCATCATAAGTCATTCCTTGAGTATCATCATTCCATACAATTGCCTTATTGGAAATAAGGTCTACAACACCTTTAAATGTATCCTCCGCACCAATTGGTACTTGTAGAGGAACAGGGTGCGCCCCTAAACGATCTTTAACTTGAGCAACCACGTTAAAGAAGTCAGCTCCTGCACGGTCCATTTTATTAACGAAACCAATACGAGGAACAGAATATTTATCAGCTTGACGCCATACAGTCTCAGACTGAGGTTCAACACCACCTACTGCACAGAACAATGCCACCGCACCATCTAAAACACGTAACGAACGCTCAACTTCAACGGTAAAATCTACGTGACCTGGAGTATCAATAATATTCATTTGATATTCCTTCTCTCGGTAATTCCAAAAACAAGTTGTAGCAGCAGAAGTAATAGTAATACCTCTTTCCTGCTCTTGCTCCATCCAGTCCATAGTAGCTGCACCATCATGAACCTCACCAATTTTGTGTGACACACCTGTATAGTACAAAACACGCTCGGTAGTTGTTGTTTTACCAGCATCAATATGCGCCATGATACCAATGTTACGTGTAAATTTTAGATCTCTTTTAGCCATTTTTACGATTCTTTAATAGTTAAAATCTAAAGTGAGAGAATGCTTTGTTTGCTTCCGCCATACGGTGAACATCGGTTCTCTTCTTTACTGTAGCACCCTCTTCCTTAGAGGCCGCTAGAATCTCATTAGCCAATCTTAATGCCATGGTCTTTTCGTTGCGATTACGCGCAACAGAAATCATCCACTTCATGCCTAAAGACATCTTCCTGTCAGGACGAATTTGCATTGGAATTTGGAATGTAGCACCACCCACTCTTCTACTACGTACTTCTACATGTGGTGTAGCGTTTTGCAACGCCTGCTTAAATGTTTCCAATGCTGACTCTTCGTCCCCGTTCTTATCTCCTACAATGTCCATTGCATCATAAAATATTCTGAACGCAGTACTCTTTTTACCATCCAACATCAAGTTGTTAACGAAACGAGTTACAATCGTATCATTAAACTTTGGATCTGGTAATAAGACTCTTTTTTTAGCTCTTGCTTTTCTCATTTTACTTTGTTCTTCAGATTACTCTGATTACTTTTTAGGTTTTTTAGCTCCGTACTTAGAACGTCTTTGCGTACGTCCGTCAACACCCGCTGTATCCAAAGCACCACGAACGATATGGTAACGCACACCAGGAAGATCTTTTACCCTTCCTCCACGAACCAAAACGATTGAGTGCTCTTGTAAGTTGTGTCCTTCTCCCGGAATATATGCATTGACTTCGTTTCCATTAGTCAACCTAACCCTTGCTACTTTACGCATTGCTGAGTTTGGTTTCTTAGGAGTGGTCGTATACACACGGGTGCAAACACCTCTTCTTTGAGGACAAGCATCTAGTGCGGCCGACTTACTTTTCTTAGTAAACTTTTCCCGACCTTTTCGTACCAACTGCTGAATAGTAGGCATAATGCTATTTTGATTTATAATTTGTTTCTATACAACTTCCCTAATTTTTAGGGATTGCAAATGTATAACTTTTACTTTGTTTTACAAATAGCTCTCTACTTTTATTTATTGATATGCTATAATTGAGAGAAAATAAAGCTTTATTCAACTTATGAACAGACAAAAAGTAGTGTCAAAAAATAATAATTGATTGAAATTGTCATATTTATAGTATTGTACTCTACTAATTTCAGCCCTTTTAATAAATAGCATGTTTTTTTTCAAAACAAGCTTTTATAGGTAGCACATAAAATATAACTTTGATACCTACTTATAATTGATTTTACATTTAAACATATTTGGCAAATTTAATGCGTGATTATTTAACCCATTTAAATTCATCACAGCTTTCTGCTGTAGAGCAAACCGAAGGACCCGTAATGGTTATAGCGGGAGCGGGAGCAGGAAAAACTCGTGTTCTAACATACCGAATAGCACACCTACTGAACAAAGGGGTAGACCCCTTTAACATCCTTTCTTTAACTTTCACTAACAAAGCGGCTAAAGAAATGCAAGAGCGAATAGGAGCTATTGTTGGACAAGAATCAAAAAATTTATGGATGGGTACATTCCACTCAGTTTTTGCGAAAATCCTAAGGTTTGAAGCTGATAAACTAGGGTATCCCTCTAACTTTACAATTTATGACACCGATGACTCCAAAACTCTTTTGCGAAGAATTATTAAAGAAATGAATCTTGACACTGATATTTATAAGGTTAGCATCATTCAATCTAGGATTTCATCTTTCAAAAACAACCTGATTACCGTTAAAGCCTATCACAACAACACTGAGCTTAAAACACAAGATGATTCAGCACATAGACCACTAATGGGAGACATTTATGAGCGCTACGTTAAAGAGTGCTTTAAATCAGGTGCAATGGATTTTGATGATTTGTTACTCAAAACAAATGAACTATTATTTAAGAATCCTGATGTGTTGCACAAATATCAAAATCGTTTTAGATACATTCTAGTAGACGAATATCAAGATACCAATCATTCGCAATATCTTATTGTTAAAGCTCTAGCGTCACGATTTGAAAATATTTGCGTTGTAGGTGATGATGCCCAAAGTATTTATGCCTTTCGAGGAGCCAATATTAGAAACATTTTAAATTTCAAAAAAGACTATAACGACGCAAAAATTATCAAACTCGAACAGAACTATCGCTCTACTAAACATATTGTTAACGCCGCAAATAGCTTAATTAAAAACAACAAAGATCAACTAGATAAAAAAGTATGGACTTCTAATGATCAGGGTGAAAAAATAAAGGTTAACAGAGGTATGAGCGACAACGATGAAGCCTCTTTAGTAGCCTCAAATATACAAGAAACAAAAAGCAGAGCGCACGCCAACAATTGTGATTTTGCCATTTTATATCGTACTAATGCACAATCAAGGAGCATGGAAGAAGCCTTGAGAAAAAGAGCTATCCCATATCGAATATACGGTGGTTTATCTTTCTACCAAAGAAAAGAAATAAAGGATATAATCGGATACCTTCGTCTAGTAACAAACAACAAAGACGAAGAAGCATTAAGGCGTATCATTAATTATCCAAAAAGAGGGATAGGTAATAGCTCAATTGATCGCATTACATTAAGCTCAAAAGAACAGCAAAAAACGATGTGGTCGATAATTGAAAACATTAAATTAGAAAACACTGGCCTCAACTCGGGAAGCAAAGTCAAAGTAGATAATTTCGCTGTTCTCATTAAAAGTTTTCAAGCTTTAGCAATAGAACAAAACGCCTATGATGTAGCTGTTTACATCGCAAAACAATCTGGTATAATAAGGGAAATGCAAAACGACAAAACGCCAGAAGGAATTACTAGATTTGACAATTTACAAGAATTACTTAATGGTATAAAAGACTTTGTAGATCAAGAAAACGAAAAGGCAGAAGAAGAGAGGAACACAAGTCTAGCTTCCTATCTTGAAAATATTTCCCTATTAACAAACGCAGACAAGAAAGATGATGATAATGGAGATCACGTTTCTCTAATGACTATTCATCAGTCTAAAGGTCTTGAATATCCTTATGTATATATTGTAGGCTTGGAAGAAAATCTATTTCCATCTCAGATGTCTATGAGCACCCGTGCAGATCTTGAAGAAGAACGTCGGTTATTTTATGTAGCGCTAACAAGAGCCGAAAAACGAGTTACGCTTAGTTATGCTTTGAGTAGATACAGGTGGGGGAATTTAATTGATTGTGAGCCGAGTAGATTTATCGAAGAAATTAGTGATGACTATTTAGATTATAATATTGCAAAATATGAATCACAAAAAAAAACAAGAGCCACATTTGGCCCTCCATCAAACTATAAAACTAATGTCCCATCGAGATTTAACCGGGCGGTTAAACAAAAAGAAAACCCATCAACTAAATCGGACTTTATACCAAATAACCTAAAAAAACTAAACCCTAATATTCAATCAAGAAATTACACTGAACAAAAATATACTACAGGAATGAAGGTAGAGCATATTCGTTTTGGTATAGGAATAATATGTAAACTAGAAGGTACGGGCGCTAATAAAAAAATTAGCGTTAACTTTACAGATGTTGGAGAAAAGACACTCCTCGCAAAATTTGCAAAACTCACAATTCTCAAATAATCATTTGAATGGAATACAACACTAGTCAACCAAGACTAATCATCCCCGAATACGGAAGAAATATTCAAAAGATGGTTCACTCGATAATCAACATCGAAGATCAAGAAAAAAGAAATCACCAGGCAAAAGCAATCATTGAAGTCATGGGTAATTTAAATCCTCATCTAAGAGATGTACCGGACTTTAAACACAAACTCTGGGATCACTTATTTATAATGTCTGATTTTCTTTTGGATGTTGAAGCACCTTACGAAAAACCTTCTAGAGAATCTTTAGAGGCTAAACCTGAACCACTTAATTATTCTGAAAATAATATTAAACTCAGACATTATGGGAAAATTTTACCGACAATCATTACCCGTGCTGTTAGTTTAGAAGAAGGTGATTACAAAGATTTACTTGTATACTCGATAGCGAATCACATGAAAAAATGCTATCTAATGTGGAATAAATCTTCTGTAGAAGATGAGGTTATATTAAAACACCTAGAATTACTTTCAGAAGGAAAACTAGTGATGAAAGAACACTTCAAACTTTCCTCATTTATAGATGTGAAAACAAACAAGCCAAATAAGAAAAATAACAATCGTGGCAGACACCATGGTAAAAGAAAATAAAAACTTATGGCTTCATTTATAATCAAAGGAGGCAAGCCGCTACATGGAGAGATTACCCCTCAAGGTGCAAAAAACGAAGCACTCCAAATAATAAGCGCAGTTTTACTTACGCCAAAGCAAGTAATCATCAACAACATTCCTGATATTGTTGATGTCAACAAACTAATAGACATACTGGTAGACTTAGGTGTTAAAGTCAAAAAATTAGCGAATGGTTCATATAGTTTCACAGCAGATGAATTAGATCTTGAATATTTAAAAAGCGATATATTCAAAGATAAAGGCGGACGACTAAGAGGTTCAATCATGATTGTAGGCCCTTTACTAGCCCGTTTTGGATTAGCAGCTATTCCCAGACCTGGAGGCGATAAAATAGGTAGACGACGTCTTGACACTCATTTTATCGGCTTTGAAAAACTCGGTGCTAAATTTGAATACAACCATAAAGATGGGTTTTTCAATATCAGAGGAAATACACTCAAAGGCACTTACATGCTTTTGGAAGAAGCTTCTGTAACAGGAACCGCAAACATTGTAATGGCATCATGTCTTGCAGAAGGAAAAACAACTATTTATAATGCAGCCTGTGAGCCTTACTTACAACAATTGTGCAAAATGATTAACTCTATGGGAGGGCGTATATCTGGTATAGGCTCTAACCTATTAGTTATAGAGGGTGTAGAAAAACTGCATGGCTGCACTCATAATGTCCTGCCAGACATGATTGAAATTGGCTCTTGGATTGGTCTCGCAGCCATGACCAAATCCGAACTAACAATAAAAAATGTCGCATTTGATGAATTAGGAGTCATTCCATCCACGTTCAAAAAGTTAGGAATAAAACTAGAAAGAAGAAGAGATGATATATTTGTTCCATCACAAGATCATTACGAGATTGAAAGCTTTATAGACGGTTCTATTATGAGTATTTCTGATGCACCATGGCCAGGCTTCACCCCTGATTTATTAAGCATTATACTCGTAGTTGCAACTCAAGCAAGGGGATCTGTTTTAATACATCAAAAAATGTTTGAAAGTCGTTTATTTTTCACTGACAAACTAATAGATATGGGAGCTCAAATAATACTTTGTGATCCTCACAGAGCAACAGTAATTGGTTTAGATAGAAAAAGTAATCTAAAATCTACAACAATGACATCACCCGACATCAGAGCAGGAATATCACTCTTAATTGCAGCTTTATCTGCTGATGGTGAAAGTATAATCCATAACATTGAGCAAATTGATAGGGGCTACGAAAACATCGAAGCCAGACTAAAAGCAATAGGCGCAGATATTAAGCGAATAAATTAAACGTAGAAATATGAAACATCATATTAAAAAAATTTACTTAGCCTTACTATGTCTAGTTAGCTTTTCTGTTCAATCTCAAGAAATAGGCTTAAATCGTGGAGATAAAGCTCCAGAGTTTGAATTAACTAATCACAAAGGTAAATCCATTAAACTTTCAGACTATAAAGGTAAAATTGTACTCATTGATTTTTGGGCTTCATGGTGTGGCCCATGCAGAAAAGACAATCCAAATCTTGTATCCATTTATAGTAAATTTAATCAAGCGTCATTTAAATCGGCAGAGGGCTTTGAGATTATAGGAATTTCATTAGATGGTATAAAAGATAGAAGAGGTAATCCAAAACAAGCAAATGCAAAAAATGAATGGATTAGGGCAATAGAGGAAGATAATTTAAGCTGGGAAGCACAACTAAGCGAATTAAATGGCTGGTCCGGTGAAGTTATAAACGAGTACCATATTAATAGCATCCCAAGTAATTATTTAATAGACGAAAATGGTCTCATAATAGCAAAGGACATTAAAGGTCCTGCATTGTTTGCAACTTTGAAGAAACTGACTGAATAAAAAAAGCAAGCAACACCTAATAATGACATCTTTTTGCTCTACACAAAAAAGATGTTACACACTCAATGTAATAGTTTTTACAACAAACACATCACCATACAATAACACGTCATAAAACAAGACAAAACTACCTTATTTTAACTACTTTTGCGCCAATCTGTCACAATTTATGATATGGCAAACATATTGCCAATAAACCATCGCATATTTATAAAATATATTTGAAATGTCAGAAGAAAAGACAATTACGGATTCAGAATTAGAAGAAACAACAGATCAGCAAGAACAAAATAAAAAAGAAAGTGCTGAGCAACCAAAAGAGGAATTATCTAGGGAAGATCAATTAGAGAAGGAAGTTGCAGAACTTAAAGACAAGCAAATTCGTCTTTTTGCTGAATTTGAAAATTTCAAAAAACGAACCGCCAAAGAGAGAATTGATTTATTCAAGAATGCGAGCATTGAATTCTGCGAAGCTATGCTGCCTGTTTTAGACGACTTTGACAGAGCATCTAAACATGCTGAGAGCTCTAGCGATGAAGATATTCGTAAAGGAATGGAACTAATACACAATAAGATTGTAGGTATATTAGAACTAAAAGGTTTAAAAGCTATGGAGTCATCTATCGGAAATCACTTTGATACTGACCTTCACGAAGCAATCACTCAAATACCAGCTCCTACAGAAGATATGAAAGGTAAAATTATCGACGAAACAGAAAAAGGGTATTTGCTAAACGATAAAGTAATACGATACACTAAGGTGGTTGTCGGAAAATAACCAGCACTAATGGCTAAAAGAGATTATTACGAGGTATTAGGCGTTGCAAAAAGTGCAAACGATAAGGATTTAAAAAAGGCGTATCGCAAACTTGCCATCAAGTTTCATCCTGATAAAAACCCTGATGACAAAAGTGCAGAGACTAAATTTAAAGAAGCTGCAGAAGCATATGAGGTATTAAGTAACGCTGACAAAAGAGCTCGCTACGATCAATACGGGCATGCAGGTCTAGAAGGAGGCGGCTTCGGAGGAGGCGGCTTCGGAGGAGGCGGCATGAATATGGACGATATATTTAGTCAATTTGGCGATATTTTTGGGTCAGCTTTTGGAGGAGGCTTCGGTGGTGCCAGAGGTGGCAGACGAAGATCAAGAGGATCTAACTTAAGAGTGCGTGTTAAGCTAACGCTTGATGAGATTGCAAACGGAGTAGAGAAAAAAATTAAGTTAAAAAAGAACGTTGGCTGTGACGACTGCAATGCTACTGGTGCTGAAAATGGAAACTTAAGTACATGTCAGCAATGTAATGGCTCAGGTCAAATGGTTCAAATAGTAAACACTCCACTAGGCAGAATGCAAACCTCTACGACCTGCAATGCTTGTAACGGTCAAGGTGAAAAAGCCACCAGCGCGTGTGGAACTTGTTCGGGCCAAGGTGTTATTAAAAAGTCTGACGAAGTAAGTATAAATATACCTGCTGGTGTAGAAGATGGCATGCAACTCTCTGTATCAGGAAAAGGAAATGCAGCTCTTAAAGGTGGCATACCTGGCGACCTTATTGTTGTTATTGAAGAAACTCCTCATGAATTTTTAAAACGAGATGGAAAGAATTTACACTATGATCTATTCATAAGTTTTGCGCAAGCTGTATTAGGCTGTAATCCAGAAATTCAAACCATCAACTCAAAAGTTAAAATAAAATTAGAAGAAGGAATTCAATCGGGTAAAATTTTAAGACTTAGGGGTAAAGGTTTACCTAGCGTAGAACGATATGGTACTGGAGATCTACTTATACACGTGAATGTTTGGACACCACAAGAATTAGATAAAGAACAAAAAAAATTCTTTGAATCTTGCCTGGAGAAAAACAACTTTAAGCCTGACCCAGATGAAAACAACAAATCATTCTTTGATAAAGTCAAAGAAATGTTCCAATAAAATATAACCCTAACAATTGTTAGGGTTTTTTTTGTTTTAAAATAACACAATCAATTTCTAATAGCTATATTTAAGATTTATATTTATACTTTTAACTTCTATGAAAGTACTTGAAGTACAATCTGTAAACAAAAGCTATAGCAACCATATAGCTTTAAAAAACATTAGTCTTTCTATAACTAAAGGTCAAATTTTCGGTCTTTTGGGACCAAATGGCGCAGGAAAAACTAGCCTAATTAGAATTATCAATCAAATTACTATGCCTGATAGTGGTGAAGTCCTTTTTGATGGAGAAAAGCTTTCTCAACAACACATAGCCAAGATTGGGTATCTTCCGGAAGAGAGAGGCTTATACAAGAAGATGAAAGTTGGCGAGCAAGCACTTTATCTTGCACAGCTTAAAGGTCTTTCTTCACATGAGGCAAAAAAGGCTCTAAAAATTTGGTTCGACAAATTCGACATTAGCCCCTGGTGGGACAAGAAAGTTGAAGAACTGTCAAAAGGGATGGCTCAAAAAATACAGTTCATAACCACCGTGCTTCACAAACCTAAACTTTTAATATTCGATGAACCGTTTTCTGGATTCGACCCAATAAATGCTAATATTATTAAAGATGAAATTCTTCAACTTAAAAAAGAAGGAACATCTATTATTTTTTCTACACATAGAATGGAATCTGTAGAATTGCTATGTGATCATATTGCTTTAATTAACAAGTCAGAAAAAATATTAGATGGCCCTGTACAAGAAATTAAAAATCAATACAAAGAAAAGTTATTCAAAATTTGCTTTAACAATAACGAACTTGACTTTCTAAAGAAACTACCAGATCATTACAGGCTACATTCATCAAATGGGAACCGAGCAGAAATTCAAATACTAAATGAATACTCTGCCTCTCACCTACTAAGGACACTTTTAGAACAGGCCGACATTAAGGCATTTGAGGAGAAAATCCCTAGTATCAATGAAATATTTATAAAAACGGTTCAGGAAGAAAAAGTATGAATAAAATTGCCTTAATCATAAAAAGAGAATATCTCTCTAGAGTTCGAAAAAAATCATTTATAATAATGACACTTATAGCACCTATACTTATGGGTGCCCTCATCACAGCTCCCTTACTTATGGACACTTCCGATGATGAGCAAAAAGAAATATGGATTCATGACCAAAGTGAACTTTTCACTGATTATTACAAAAATACCGATGAGATAAAATTTTCATCCATGGATGGTTCACTCGATGAACTTAAGCAAAATTTCCATAATTCTGAAGCTATGGCTTTAGTCCACATTCCTAATATTGACAGTAGTAATATTGATCTCTTAGAGAAAGAAGTATTAGTTTTCACTCATAAGCCACTAAGTTTCTCGTATCAACAAATGCTAAGTTCTGATATCGAAAATTGTGTCGAAACAATTAAGTTAAAGCAGCTTGGAATTAGTAAAGCACAAATTGACAGCACCCAAAGTCAAATTTACCTTCAAAGCATTATACTGGATGATAGTGGTACAGAAACTTCTGGGTCAACAGAAATTACCTCTGGCTTAAGCATGGCGGGTGGCTTCCTAATTTATATATTCATTTTTCTATATGGTGCAATGGTCATGAGAGGTGTCATGGAAGAAAAAACAAGTAGAATCATCGAAGTAATAATCTCATCTGTAAAACCATTGCAGCTTATGATGGGTAAAATTGTAGGTGTTGCTTTGGTAGGCTTCACTCAATTTGCGTTATGGATTTTATTTACCTTCTTAATAACTACCGCAGCGAGCAGCTTATTTATTAACGGCACAGAGCTAGATTTAGAAAGTGTGCAACAAAGTGCAGAGTTTGTTAACACACAAAGTTCAAGCGGAATACAATCCGTTTTAAATCAACTTATGGACATGAATATCCCTCGTTTACTTATTATGTTTCTCTTTTACTTTGTTGGAGGTTACTTAATGTATGGGTCATTATTTGCAGCGGTGGGTGCTGCTGTAGATTCTGAAACTGACACTCAGCAATTTATGATGCCTATTACTTTACCTCTTATATTCTCTTTTATTGCACTACAAACTATTTTAGAAAACCCCGACAGCTCTTTGGCATTTTGGTGTTCAATTATACCATTCACGTCTCCTATAGTAATGATGGGTAGATTGCCATTTGAGCCTCCTCTTTGGGAAATAATTTTATCAATGGTATTATTAATAATTGGTTTTATATTTACTTCATGGGTAGCAGGAAGGATTTATAGAGTTGGTATACTAATGTATGGCCAAAAGGTAAACTATAAAACCCTATGGAAATGGATCAGACAAAGCTAAAATGAAAAAGATAGGTATTATTGATTTGGGAACAAATACATTCAATCTGCTCATCTCAGAAGTAGATGGGATGAACCATAAAATCATCCATAAAAATAAAATTGCTGTTAAACTTGGCGAAGGAGGAATCACAAAAGGTTTTATCACTGACCAGGCATTTCAACGTGGTTTAAAAGCTCTTGAAAAGCATCGAGATACTTTAAGAATGTATCAAGTAAATGAATGTTACGCCTTGGCAACGTCTGCCATTAGGAGTGCCTCCAATGGTACTGAGTTTGCTGAGATAGTTAAATCGACTTTAAACCTTAGCATCAACATAATTGATGGACTTGAAGAAGCCGAACTAATATTTGCTGGTGTAAAACAAGCCATAGATCTTGAAGATACACCGAAGCTAATCATGGATATAGGGGGTGGAAGTACAGAATTTATTATTGCAAATAAAACAGAAGTGTTCTGGAAAAAAAGTTACAAGTTAGGAGCTTCTCGTTTGCTAGAAATGATCCAACCATCGGACCCCATAACATTAGAGGAAGTTGACAAAATTGATCAACATCTAGAGGATGAGCTTGATGAGCTTATCGAGATGGTAAAAGCTTATGATGTAGATTGTATGATAGGTTCATCTGGCTCCTTTGACTCGTTAGCCGAAATTATCTCCTGCAAAATTGGAAACTGCAGAGATTGGAAAAACAAAAACTACTTTCAATTTAACATGCATGATTATAATTATGTACAACGTAATTTAATACAATCTACCCTCAAGGAGCGATTAAAAATGAAGGGACTTATTCCTATGAGAGCTGATATGATTGTCATTTCTGTGGTCTTGATAAACTACATATTAAACACCTTAACTATACACGACTTAATGCTATCTAGATATGCTTTAAAAGAAGGCTTAATACATACTTTACTTACAAAACCACACTCATGGCAAAAATCCTCATTATAGAAGATGAAAAAGCAATTCGTAATGTACTCTCTAATATAATTAAGGAGGAAAATAAAAATTACGAGGTAGATTTAGCAGAAAATGGTCATTTAGGCCTGGAAATGATTATCAAAGGCAATTATGACCTAGTACTTTGCGATATTAAAATGCCAAAAATGGATGGCTTTGAACTCCTTGGAAAAGCCTTAGAAACACACCCAGATATTGCTATGATTATGATTTCGGGCCATGGTGATATTGATACTGCAGTTGAATGCATTAAGAAGGGTGCATTTGACTATATATCTAAACCACCAGATTTAAATCGTTTACTAAATACGGTAAGAAATGGGCTAGATAGAAAACAATTAGTGGTTCAAAACAAAGTCCTGAAGAAAAAAGTAAGTAAAAAATATCAGATGATTGGTAGCTCTGCAGCTTTAAAAAAAATCCATCAAATGATTGACCGAGTTGCTCCTACTGATGCTCGAGTTTTAATTACAGGTCAAAATGGAACAGGAAAAGAACTTATTGCGCACGCTATACACGAAAAAAGCAATCGATCTGGAGCCCCAATGATAGAAGTCAATTGTGCTGCCATTCCTTCAGAACTCATAGAATCTGAATTATTCGGACATGAAAAAGGCGCCTTTACATCTGCAATCAAACAAAGGAAAGGAAAATTTGAAACTGCTGATGGCGGAACATTGTTCTTAGATGAGGTTGGCGATATGAGCTTAAAAGCTCAGGCAAAAGTATTGAGAGCTCTTCAAGAACACAAAATTACTAGAGTGGGAAGCGACAAAACAATTACAGTTAATGTTCGTGTTTTAGCTGCTACCAATAAAGATCTTAAAAAGGAGATTGAAAAAGGCACCTTTAGAGAAGACCTTTACCACAGGTTAGGAGTTATTTTAATCAACAACCCAACACTAAGCGAAAGGAAAGAAGATATTCCACTTCTCACAAAACATTTTAACAAGGAAATTTGTGAAGAACATGGAATCGCAGAGAAAATTTTTGAAAAAGATGCTCTTGAAAAACTGATGAGCTACTCATGGTCAGGAAATATAAGGGAGTTTCGAAATGTAATTGAGCGATTAATTATATTATGTAGTGAAACTGTAAATAAAAAAGATGTAGAATCATTTGCTGGAAAACAATAATCATGGAAATACCTAAATTTTTAGTTGGAGACAATACAGAATGTCCTGATGCTGTATTTATTATACACACACAAGCACCTAAGTTTATTTTAAACCTCGACAACGATGACGTGAAGTGGCTAGATGACGATTTACCTGAAATTCTTGGCACTGATAATGAAGCGGAGTTGACTACAGCTATTGATGAACTATTAGCTAAAGCTGATGAATTTTATCAAAGAGAAATTGACAGATACGAAGCTATCGACGATGAATAAAAAAAGCCATTCTCAATAATGGCTTTTTTAGAAATTATTTTTTCGTTTTAATCTTTGATTCATAAAGATTAACCCATTGTTCTACTGTCATTTTTTGAACTAGTTGAGCGAGTAACTCATAGGGAATATCATCCATCTTTTTAAATCTAATGCAACTTTTACCTATATCTAATTTTCTTTTACAGTGCATAGGATACTGAGTAACGAACCAATTCATAAGCTTGGGGTCGGCATAAATTCCCATATGGTAAATCCCAATAAAGTTTTTTTGAGAAGCAAAACTTAGAAAAGGTAAAGGTAAATCTGGTGAACAATGATATCCAGATGGATATATAGCGTGAGGTACAACATAACCAATCATACCATAACTCATTTGCTCTTGAAATCCCGCAGGTAAATTCTCTTTTATAAGGGTGCGAATTTTGAGCATAGCATCCACTCTATCCTCAGGAACTTGAGCGATATATTCTTCAGGATTTGAAGCCTTATACTTCATAATCTACATTTTATGAATTTAAAATAAAAAAAATTTACTTGGTTCTTATGAGAACCTCATCAATCATTCCATAATCATTAGCTTCCGCAGAAGTCATCCAATAATCTCTATCACCGTCTTTCCAAACCTCATCATAAGATTTCCCAGAATGTTCTGAAATAATAGTATATAACTCTTTCTTTAATTTTTGAATCTCTCTAGCGGTAATTTCTATATCTGAGGCTTGGCCTTGTGCGCCTCCAAGAGGTTGATGAATCATTACTCTTGAATGTCTTAAAGCTGTTCGCTTACCTTTCGCACCAGCACACAATAATACAGCTCCCATACTAGCAGCCATACCGGTACAAATCGTAGCAACATCAGGAGATATATACTGCATGGTATCATATATGCCTAAACCAGCATAAACGCCACCACCAGGAGAATTTAAATAAATTTGAATATCTTTTTTTGAATCTACTGATTCTAAAAACAAAAGTTGTGCCTGAATAATATTAGCCACGTAATCATTAATGGGCACACCTAAAAAAATGATTCTGTCCATCATTAATCTGGAAAAAACATCCATAGACGCTACATTCATTTGACGCTCTTCAATAATAGTTGGCGAAATGTAATTATTCATCATTGAGGTATAAGAATCAACAGTTGTACTACTTATCCCTTTGTGATTTATGGCGTATTTTCTGAACTCTTCTTGTGAAAACATAATATATCAATTTTTGTAGTAGCTAAAATAAAAAAAGGCTAATGAAACACTAGCCTTTTAAAAAATAATCTGTAAACAATTAAGCTTGCATCATCTTGGTAAAGTCATCATATGAAATCTCTTTTTCCTCTAACTTGAATGCTTCTTTAAAAAAGGCCGTCATCTTTGATGCAAATACTCTATCGTAAACATTCTTTTCTTCCTCTTTGTTGGCCAGAACTTGCTGTGCATATTGCTCCAACTGCTCTTCTTCAGGTGCCATTTGACCGTATTGTGCCATTTGAGCAGCAATTAACTTTTTGGTCTGCGCTATCGCTTCTTCACGATTTACGCTTAGATTATTCTCCTTAGCAATTTTATTCTCTATAATCTGCCACTTGAGAGACTTCTTATATCCTTCAAATTCTGATTCAATTTCTGCGAGTGTAATGGGTTTTTCGGAAACGGATTGCATCCAACGCTTTAAAAATTCTTCAGGTAATTCAAAAGAGATTTTGTCTAACAGAAACTCTACCGCATCATTTTGGAACTTACGATCCGATTCTGCTACAAACATATTCTCTGCCTCAGCAGCAATCTTTGCACGGAATTCTTTCACATTTTTCACAACACCAACTCCATAAACTTTATCAAAAAGCTCCACATCAAGAGTTGCAGGCTCCATTCTGCTTATATTCTCTAAAGCAAACGAAAATTTAGCGTTTAGGGAGGAATAGGCCTCCTTATCTATATTGAGCATTGCCGCAGCATCTGTATCATTTTGAAAGCTTTTCTTGGGGTCTAAAGTAAAAACAGCACCTTTTTTAGAACCTAAAAATTCATTCTTTAATTTTTTAGTTTTTATAGTATCGACAGACACAGAAGCTTGATTGGTAATTCCACCTTCTAAAGCATTGCCCTGGGCATCTAGTTCATGGAAAGTTCCGTAAACAAGATCTTTATCTTCCACTTTTTCTGGGCTCGACATTTTTCCATAACGCTTAGCTATATCCTCAGCGTATCTATCAATCATTGCGTCATCTGCCTTAACTACATAAAATGGTATTTTGTTTCTCTTGGTAATTTTCACTTCAAAATCAGGTGCCAGTCCCAATTCGTATTCAAAAGCAAACTTTTCTTGATTGTCCCAATCAATAGGTGAGCTTTCTTTTGGGAGTGGATTTCCTAAAATGTCCAACTTCTCATCCATGATATACTTAGAAACAGAATCGGAAAGCAACTTATTAATTTCTTCTACTTTAACAGGAATACCATAACGTTTTTTTATTACGCCCATAGGAACTTTTCCTTTTCGGAAACCAGGCATGTCAGCATTTTTTCGATAATCAGACAATACCTTGTCTACGCGTTCTTGATAATCAGCAGCTGTAAGCTCTATTTTCAAAACAGCATTTAATGAATCTATATTTTCTTTAGAAATGTTCATTAATAATTTTTTGATGGTTAAACCCTGCAAATGAGATTTTTAAAAATAAAAAATCTCGGAAATCGGGCGCAAATATACACATTTTTTACGGCAACTATGATATTTATTTCTCTTTGTATATATAAAGCTATTAATGACAATCTAGATCTGTCAAGTTAGCTATGTTATGATTTTGTCAACTAATCATAAAACTTATCTTTGTTGAATTAATTTTCTAGGATCAAAAATCATGAAACATAGCTTACTCCTTTCGATTGCTCTCTTAATAAGCAGCTCTGTTTTTGCACAAAAAAAAACAAGATTTAACACATTTGATAAGACTCTTAGCACTCAAGAAATTAACTGGACAGGTAGCTTAAGTTTTGGTAGCACTTTTTTTGTTGGAGATCTTCATCAGATTTCTTCAGAAAAATACCTTAGCAACGTCTCTCTTTCAACCCGATTTAACAAAGAATATAATGACCGTCATTCTCTTCAAATTGCCTTAAACACTGGTCAAAATAGTGGTGAGAATGACCACAGCGGCTATCTGCCAACCAAAGTTTTTAGAAGTAAATATGTTAGCACTCATATGGCTTACAGAAGATCTTTAACGAATAGTTTTGACCGATCTAATCGAGAATCTGCGGTTCAGCTTCACTTAATTACAGGTCTAGGATACTATTATGCAGATGCCATTTTAACAGAATACATCGATATTTACACATACACACCAGAAGGAGAAGAGGTATTGTCTGGACAAAAAGATATCAGAGAAATTGAAGATGATGTTTGGGCATTCGCTATTCCAATAGGTATAGAGGCCACTTATTATACTCCGAAAAATTGGGGTATTTTTATTTCTATGACCAATAGTTTCTTTCTTAATGATACTATTGATTTATACGAATCAAAAATTAATGGTTACGATAATCAAATCAATTTGAACTTTGGTTTGTGCTACAAATTTGATTAAACACATGCGCTATTATAAATTTATACTTATAACACTTATTATATGTACTGATGGCTTTGCTCAATATAGAGCCACCTCTCCTATTAATAATAGTATTCAAATTAATCAGAATTCAAATAATACAGACTACAATTGGAGTGAACAAGTTAATGAAATAAACTCTCGACAATCAAGAGGACTTAATCGCTATCACAAACAATACAAAACAGCTTTTAGCTGCGATATTAGCTATGGATTAATTACCTTTTATGGAGATTTACAAGGCTACCAAACTGATGTGCCCAATCAGTCCAATATAAATATTGCTATTAACAAGAGGTGGACACCAAGGTCTTCTGGGAAATTATTTATGTCATTAGGTAACTATGCCGATATCGGAATTAACGACAACCCTCAGCCATATACAGACGGGCTGAATACAACATATAATGCAAATGACTTTTTCAATAGCGAAGTTACCGGAAAATATGCACTTATAGGTTTTACCTCGCGCACAAAAATTGGCTTTACCAAACTAAAGAACATCAATAATGAGAAAAAATTTGGTGTGTTTTTTAATATTGGCTTAGGATATATGTCTTCAAGTGTTTTGTTGAGAAAAAAAACTGACTATAGCATTAAAATAAGCAGATATATACAAAGTTTGGTTTTTCCTATTGGATTTGAAACATCCTATATGATTAAGGGTAACCTAGGTATACAAATAGCCTATGACTATTACTTAATTGCAAATGAAAATATGGACCTTATGAATTCTAGCCAATCAGAACTTGATTACTTAACAAATTTCAAAACAGGAGTGTTCTTTAAAATAAACTAGTTATGAGGATCTTTATATTTCTTTTTGCAACAATTTGCCTAAGCCAATTTAGTATAGCACAGGTAAGACCAAAATACAACACCATAGACAAAGAATTTGGCCTTAGCAAGAGTGGAGTATATAAAAACGCTATAAGCATTGGTTTTACAATGAATTCTAGCATTTCATTGACTGACCTAGATCAAGGATACAAGAATGCAAATAAAAACAATCTAGCCTATACCTTTTTTGCTAAAAAAAGAATTCACAGCAAATACAATTTATTATTTAACGCTAGTTATGGGCACTTAAATGGCCAAAATGAGGAAGATAATCCAGATACTTTTACCAGTGATTTTCAATCCTATAGCTTTTCTGCTCAAAGACGTATAATCATCGACAAGAAAAAAAATCAACCATCAAATTTTCAATCTCACATTGGAATCGGATTGGGCTATCACGTTTCTGACGTGCATTTATTTCAAGAAGAAGCACATAATTATACACCAATCAAAAAAAGAATAACGGCACCATATATGGTTTCCACTATAGAATGCTATTACTATATTACAAACACGATAGGTCTTGTTGCAGGTATTGACCACCATTTATTTTTCATAGATGATATTGACCTCCAAATAAGTAATGCAAATAATGACGCTTATCTTTTCAGCAAAATAGGTATAATAATAAATTTTGATTAAACGCATTATGAACTCTAAAAGCTCATTGTCATTACAGCACTTTATAGAACAAAATAAAAAACTACACGGAGATGATCCATCATCGATGTTAGGTATTTTGTCGGCAATTGAAAATGCCACAGAAAATATTAACAAGGCTATCAATAGAGCAGGCTTAAATGACATTTTAGGGGCTGTTGGAAGTGAAAATATTCAGGGAGAACAAGTTCAGAAACTCGACTTATATGCGAATGATCAAATTATTAAAAGCCTAAAAAATTGTGGTCTAATAGCTGCAGTAGCTAGTGAAGAAAATGAAGATATTATTCCCATTAACGCATCCGGCGACTATTTATTTGCCACTGATCCTCTAGATGGGTCTTCAAATATTGATGTAAATATATCTGTTGGGACTATTTTTTCTGTTTTTAAAAGAGTCAAAAAGGGAGAGCCCACGTCAGATGAATTTTACAGATATGGAAATGAACAAGTATTAGCTGGTTATATTTTGTACGGAACATCTACACAACTTGTTTACACTTGTAAATCGGGTGTTCATATTTTTACTTACGACCCAGAACGTAAATGTTTTATACTAGTAAATAAATATGTTGAAACACCACATAATGGGGCAATTTACTCCATAAATGAAGGCAATTACAACTCATTAGATTTATCCGTATTAAAATATATAGATTACTGCAAAAAACTTAACGATAATGGAAATAGAACGCATACTGCACGTTTTATGGGCTCGTTAGTGGCAGATTTTCATAGAAATATGATAAAAGGAGGTATTTTTATATATCCTGCAACCGCTGATGCACCACTAGGCAGGTTACGCTTGTTATACGAATGTAATCCCATAGCACTACTGGCAGAACAATCAGGAGGTCGAGCAACATGTGGAAGTAAACGATTATTAGATATTAAAGTTAGTGAGCTTCACCAAAGAACACCATTCTTTACAGGCTCAAAAAATATGATGGACAAAGCATTGTCCTTTATTTCAGAAGCATAATAACTTCTGAATTTATGAAAACACTTACACCCCAATCATTGAAATGATTGGGGTTAAACGATTAAGTGAGTATGAAAAAAAGCGAGCTCTTAAATGGCTACTTAAAACAAATAAAAGACTTTGAGATTCTAGAATCTCTTGAAAATAATGACAATCTTGGACTACAAGGTTTAAAAGGATCTGCGGCGAGTATTGTTGCTTCCATTTGTTTTAATCAGCTCGAAAAGCCATTTCTCATACTTCTAAACGACAAAGAAGAGGCCGCCTATTTCTATAATGATTTAGAGCATTTAATCATGGATAAGAATCTCCTATTCTATCCAGGATCTTACAGAAGACCATATCAAATTGAAGAAACTGACAATGCAAATGTGTTGATGCGAGCCGAAGTACTCACAAGACTTAGCTCTACTCGAAAACCTTCTTGTGTTGTTACTTACCCAGAAGCATTATTCGAAAGAGTAATCACAAAAAAAGAACTTCATAAAAACACCTTAAAATTATCTATTGGAGATGAAATTGGTATAGACTTTATCACAGAAACACTCTTTGAATACAACTTTCAATATGCCGATTTCGTTGTTGAACCAGGTCAATTCTCAGTTAGAGGAGGCATAGTAGATGTTTTTTCATTTTCAGACGAACACCCATTTAGAATAGAATTTTTTGGAGATGAGGTAGAAAGTATTCGGAAATTTAACATAAATACACAGCTTTCAATAAAAGAGTTAAAGAAGCTATCTATCATTCCTAATGTAGAAAATAAGGAAATGTTAGAACAAAGAGTGTCGTTTTTAAATTATTTAAGTTCTGAAGCTTGTATATGGATAAAAGACCTCGACTATTGCAGCGCAAAACTAAACAAGCTTTACCTAAAAGCCTGCGAAGCCTATCAAAAAATGAATGGTGAAATAAACCATCTAAAACCTGAAGAACTTTTTATTAACGGGAAGTCATTATCAATAGCCATTAGCCAATATACAAATGTATCTTTTACTGACAAGACTATAGACAAAGAAGGAATAAACTTCAACACAGCATTACAGCCTAGCTTTAACAAACAATTTAAGTTAATTATAGACCACTTTAAAGAAATGAGCGAACAGGGATATGAAAACCTTATTCTTTGCAGTTCACAAAAACAAGAGGAACGCTTTAGGAGTATCGTTGAAAAGCAAGAAGAAGAAGAAAAAGAGGTTCGCTACAACACACTACTACTTCCTGTCCATGAAGGGTTTATTGACCATCATAATAAAATCCTCTGTTACACTGATCATCAGCTTTTTGAGCGTTATCATAAATTCAAACTTAAAACGACACAACAATACAAAAAAACAATAACAATAGATGAAATTACCAATCTTGAAATCGGAGATTTTGTAACTCATATAGATCATGGAATAGGGAAGTTTGGAGGACTTCAGAAGATTGATATTAATGGTAAAAAGCAAGAAGCTATTAAATTAGTTTATCGAAATAACGACCTACTATATGTTAGTATACATGCATTACACAAAATAAGTAAGTTTAATAGCAAAGAAGGCAAGGCTCCTAAAATACATCAGCTCGGATCAGGACAATGGGCAAAAACAAAATCTAAAACCAAAACTAAGATTAAAACAATTGCATATGACCTTATTGAGCTCTATGCAAAAAGAAAATCTATAAAAGGATACAGGTATAGCCCAGACAGTTACTTACAACATGAATTAGAAGCTAGCTTTTTGTATGAAGACACTCCAGATCAGCTTCATACTACACAGGCTATTAAAAAAGATATGGAATCCATTACACCAATGGATAGACTCGTCTGTGGTGATGTTGGTTTCGGGAAAACTGAAATTGCCATCCGTGCCGCTTTTAAAGCTGTTTGCGACAGCAAACAAGTTGCCGTGCTTGTACCTACTACAATATTAGCACTACAGCACTATAAAACCTTTAAGAAAAGACTCAAAGAATTCCCTGTTAGTATAGACTATATCAATCGATTTAAAACTCAGAAACAACAAAGAGAGACGCTAAAAAATCTTGCAGATGGTAAAATAGATATAATTATAGGAACCCACAGACTAGCAGGAAAAGATGTACATTTTTTAGACTTAGGACTATTGATTGTAGATGAAGAACAGAAGTTTGGTGTTGGAGTAAAGGATAAATTAAAAACTATCAAAGCAAATGTGGATACCTTAACTCTTTCGGCAACTCCTATCCCGAGAACTTTACAATTCTCTTTAATGGCTGCTAGAGATTTGTCTACTATAAAAACTGCGCCTCCTAATAGACTTCCTGTGCAAACTAAAAATATTGGATTTAATGAAGAAACTGTTCGAGATGCTGTACAATACGAGGTTTCAAGAGGTGGACAAGTATTCTTTATTCACAATCGAATCGAAAATATAAAAGAAGTGGCTGGAATGATAAATCGTTTATGTCCAGATGTAAAAGTAGGTATAGGACATGGACAGATGGATGGTCCAAAACTTGAAAGTCTTATGCTCGACTTCATTGAGGGAGAATTTGATGTATTAGTGTCTACATCTATTATCGAAAGTGGTTTAGATATACCTAACGCCAATACAATTATAATAAATAACGCACAAAATTTTGGACTTAGTGATCTACATCAAATGAGAGGACGCGTAGGAAGGTCAAATAAAAAAGCCTTTTGCTACCTTATCACTCCGCCTAAAATTAGCATGAGCGAAGAAGGTAGAAAAAGAATTCAAGCCTTAGAACAACATGCCGATCTTGGATCTGGATTTAATATTGCGATGCGAGATCTAGAAATTCGAGGCGCAGGAGACCTTTTAGGCGCAGAGCAGTCAGGGTTTATTTCAGATATTGGATTCGATATGTATCAAAAAATTCTTAACGAAGCAGTAAAAGAACTCAAGGAGAATGAATTTAAAGATCTATACAAAAACGAATATTCCGACAACTTTTTTGTAGAAGAATGTCAAATAGATACCGACATGGAAATACTTATCCCTGACAATTATGTAAACTCTATTTCTGAAAGGCTACAACTCTACAAGAACCTGAATAATTTAACTTCAGAAGAAGAATTACAAATGTATGAACGGCAATTGATAGACCGATTTGGTCCCACACCATCTTCTGTAGAAAAGCTTCTAAACTCACTAAAACTAAGGTGGATGGCTAAAGACTTAGGTTTCGAAAAAATAGTACTCAAATCTAAAAAGATGATTGCGTATTTTATTGCTAACCCTCAAGCAGAATTCTATGAGTCTGATGATTTTCAAAAAATACTATTGTTTATTCAAAGAAACCCTAAAACTTGTCAAATAAAAGAAAGAAACAACAAGTTGAGTATAGTGTTTGAGGACATTCAAGAAATTGATGTCGCACTCCATTATATGTCAAAGATGAAGGAAAGTATTCCAATATAATTAAAATAAAAGCCTAACAATCAGTTTGAAACTTTACTAGTATCTTTAAATTTTAAGAAATTATTTACTCATGCTACGTTGACTTTTATCATGGAGCTATATTGGAAGCTATAAGTCAAAAAAAAATGCCACTTTATGTAGTGGCATTAACAATTTAAAATGAACTTAACGAGCTAAAACTGGCTTAGCACCTAGCTCTTTCAACATCTTATAGTGCGATTTAACAGCATCAAAATATGTTTCTTTGTAGTTATAGATAATACCATATTCCTCAGCAGTTTGCTTAACAATGTCTGACAATTTTTCATAATGTACATGACAAATATTTGGAAATAAGTGATGCTCTATCTGAAAGTTTAAGCCTCCGACGTACCAGGTAACAAGTTTGGAGTTTTTAGCAAAATTAGCGGTTGTTTTTAACTGATGAATCATCCACTCGTTCTCAACGTTTCCTTCTTTTGAAGGAACTGGAAATGAAACACCCTCAACAACATGAGCCAATTGGAATGTAACAGTTAATATAAAACCAGCAACTATATTCATTATCAACCAACCTAAAATTATTTGCCACCAAGTAAAAGGAGAGAAGATCATTGGAAGAGCAAAAATAAAACTCCAATAAAAAGTTTTATAGGTTAAAAGTTTTCTCAATTGCTTCGCTTTATTCAATTTACCGTCTGGACTCAAACCCATTTTAGTAAACCTTCTGTGCTGAACAAAATCCATAAAAGCCCATAATAGGGTCCCTAAACTATAAAGGAAAAAAGCGTAAATATGTTGAAATTTATGTCCTTTACCCCATTTTTGCTCAGAAGACAAGCGAAGGAGCGGGTCTTGATCTATATCTCCATCTAAACCATCAATATTTGTATATGTATGATGAAGTATATTGTGCTGAACCTTCCAATTATACACATCACCACCTATAAGATATATACAAACACCCAATAGCTTATTCACTTTAGCATTTGATGAATAAGCACCATGATTTGCATCGTGCATAATAGACATCCCTATACCAGCCATACCTAGTCCCATAAATATAGCTAAAAGCAATGCCCAAGGTCCTGTAAGCAGGTTTGTATACACTAAAGCGTAAGGAATTAGATAAATCAAAAACATAGATATGGTTTTGATTACCATGTGCGCGTTCGCATTTCTAGATATATTATTTTCTTTAAAATAAGCATTTACTCTTTGGCGAAGCACCTTTACAAAAGGTGCCTGCTCCTTATTTTGAAAACGAACTCTTTTTAACATAAATGTATTTTATAAATAGATGCCACAAATTTAGGGTTTAATGCGTGAAAAAATCACCTTCAACTTTGTTAATTGATTGTTAACAACCAATATGTAAGTTTATGATATTCATGTTATTAAATTATAAGTTAGTGGAACACATATTTTAAAAATATGTATTGAGCACAAAAAACCCCGACTCATAGCCGGGGTTTACAAAGTGTTATTCTAATTGAGTTAAAGACCTAAATTTTGTTTTATTTCATCATTACCACCTAATAAAATCTCTACTGGATTTTCTAAAGCTTCTTTGACAGCACACAAGAACCCAACAGATTCTTTTCCGTCTATGATACGGTGATCGTATGAAAGTGCCACATACATAACTGGCCTAACAACTACCTTACCATCTACTACCACAGGGCGTTCTACAATATTGTGCATTCCTAATATAGCTGACTGCGGCGGGTTAATAATAGGTGTAGACAACATAGAACCAAACACTCCTCCGTTGGTAATAGTGAATGTACCACCCAGCATGTCATCCATACTTATTTTTCCATCTCTTGCCTTAATTGCTAAACGCTTTATTTCTGATTCTACTCCGGCAAAATCTAGTAATTCAGCATTACGTACCACGGGTACCATAAGCCCTTTAGGCGAGCTTACAGCTATAGAAATATCAGCATAGTCGAAGTAGACAACTTCTTTACCATCAATCATAGCATTCACATCAGGGAAAAGCTTCAGTGCTCTGGTAACTGCTTTCGTAAAGAAGGACATAAAACCTAAACCAACCCCATGCTTCTCTTTAAAGTCTTCCTTATACACTTTTCGTAGATCCATTATTGGCTTCATATCAACCTCATTAAAAGTTGTAAGCATTGCTGTTTCGTTTTTCACTGAAACCAAACGTTCAGCAACCTTTCTTCTTAAGGTTGACATTTTCTTGCGTTCGCTACCTCTTGGCCCAGGGCCATTACCCATCGCTGTTTTGGCTTTTACTACATCTTCTTTTGTAATTCGACCTCCTTTACCTGTTCCACGATCCAACTGCACACCTTGCTCAGTCATCATCTTACGAGCAGCAGGAGATGGTGATCCTGTAGCATAGTTGGTTTGCGTAGGGTTAACACTAGAAGTAGTTGCTGGTGTTGACTCAAGTTGAGTTGCATTTGTTTTAGTTGCTGATGAAGAAGCCGTTCCTTCTGCTTCGGTATCTATTGTGCATACTAAATCGCCAATGGCTACAGTTTCTCCTTCTTCTACTTTTATAGAAATCGCACCACTTTCTTCGGCAGCCAAAGTAAGTGTGGCCTTGTCTGAGTCTATTTCACAGATCTCCTGATCTTTTTCAACGTACTCTCCGTCGGCAACTAACCAAGATGCTATCTCTACTTCCGAGATAGATTCACCAGGTGATGGAACATTCATTTCAACGATCATAGCTATATATATTTTGCCTTCTTAATTTTCTTTTTACAATTCAAATACACGTTTAATAACATCAGCTTGTCTTTTTGCCGATCTTTTAGACGATCCTGAGGCTGGAGTAGCACTCGCAGATCTAGCAATAAGTTCTAAAGGCATAGTTCTCCAATGACGGAGAATAAAACCCCAAGCACCCATATTTTCAGGTTCTTCTTGAGCCCAAACAAATTTCTGAGTTTTCTGATATTTATTCACAATTGCCTCTAGTTGAGAAATAGGGAATGGATATAATTGCTCCAACCTAACTATAGCCACACTATTGGCATTTTGTTTTTGTTTTTCTTCTAACAGTTCGTAGTATAATTTACCAGAACAGAACACTAGCTTTTTTACCTGAGAAGCATCTGCCTGATGGTCATCGATTACTTCTTGGAATCGACCTTTAACTAAATCTTCTACACCGGACACACATTGTGGATGTCTTAACAAACTCTTAGGACTCATTATGACCAAAGGTTTCCTAAAGTCTCTATGTAGCTGTCTACGCATTAAATGGAAAAAATTGGCAGGAGTAGTAGCATTGGCAACTTGCATATTATACTGAGCACAGAGTTGTAAGTAACGCTCTAGTCTTGCACTAGAATGCTCTGCACCTTGTCCTTCATATCCGTGTGGGAGCAATAGTACTAAACCATTGTATATTTCCCATTTATCTTCTGCTGCAGAAAGATATTGGTCAATTAATATTTGTGCCCCATTAGAGAAATCTCCAAACTGAGCTTCCCAAATAGTAAGGGCATCAGGAGAGGCCATCGCATAGCCATAATCAAAACCTAATACCCCGTACTCTGACAGGAATGAATTGTATATCTCAAACTTTTGTTGCGATGTATCTATATGATTTAGTAGATTAACACGCTCTTCTGAGTCTACATTTCTCAATATAGCATGTCTATGAGAGAAAGTACCTCGTTCTACATCCTGACCTGTCATTCTTACTTCTTTTCCTTCAGTAAGGATAGATCCGTAAGCAAGCAACTCTGCCATTCCCCAATCCAAACGATTGGTTTCGTTAAACATTTTACCTCGTTCTTTAAGCAGGCGCAGTGCTTTCTTATAAAATTGATGCCCGTTGGGAGGCGTATATAAAGCTTTCGCAATTTTTGACAAACGCTCCTGAGAGACACCTGTTTCAGGAGAGCTTTCAAAATCAATGGCCTGAGCCTTCTTTATATGTGCCCATTCTTTCTCCATAAATCGAGTGATGCTCGTAGTTTCTTCTTTCCGTGCCTGATCTAGATCTAACTCTAGCAAACCTTTAAACTGAGCGGCCATCTCCTTCACTATATTTGCTTCAACCACACCTTGAGTCATCAACTTCTGATTGTAAATTTCTCTTGGATTAGGGTGTTTTGCTATAGATTGATATAATTTGGGCTGTGTAAATCGAGGCTCATCACCTTCATTATGACCATAACGACGGTAACATAATAAGTCGATAAATACATCTTTTTTAAATTCTTGTCGGTAGGCAGCAGCAAAATTCATAGCATGAACTACAGCCTCTACATCATCTCCATTTACATGGAGTACTGGGCAAAGTGTTGTTTTTGCAATGTCGGTACAATAAGTAGAAGAACGGCCGTCTAGATAGTTGGTTGTAAATCCTACCTGATTATTGATAACGATATGCATGCTACCTCCTGTTTTGTATGCTGGAAGTTGCGCCATCTGAATAAGCTCATACACCAATCCTTGACCTGCGATTGCTGCATCACCATGAATAATGATTGGTAGTAATTTAGAATTATCTCCTTGATATTTATGATCTATTTTAGCTCGAGAGATTCCTAGCATTACTGATCCTACTGTCTCTAAATGAGATGGGTTAGGAACTAAACTCATGCTCACATTCTTACCTGCATCCGTAGTCACGTCATAGGAATACCCTAAGTGATACTTCACATCGCCATCAAACTCTTCATCCTCATAACCTTTACCTTCAAATTCTTTAAAAACCTGCTTGTAGGGTTTCTTAAAAATATTTGCCAACACACTCAGTCGACCTCGATGAGCCATACCGATAACAAATTCTTTGATATTAATGGTAGAGCCATATTCTACCACAGCGTCTAGCGCGGGTATTAAAGACTCCCCACCTTCTAATGAAAATCGTTTTTGCCCTACATACTTTGTATGCAAGAAACTCTCAAAAGCTACCGCTTCGTTCAATTTTTTCAGAATTTGCTTTTTCTGCTCTGGGCTAAACTTAGGCTGATTACTATTCTCATGAATATAGTTTTTTATCCAATTTCTCTCTTTAGAATCTCGGATATATGTATATTCTATTCCTGTAGACTGACAATATACCTTCTTTAGGTGTGTAATAATTTGTTTGAGACTAGCCGCGCCAATTCCACATTGTGTTCCAGCCTGAAAAACTGTATCTAAATCCGAATCAGACAATTCAAAATTATCCAACTCTAATTTAGGACTATAAATCCTTCGCTCTCTTACGGGATTTGTTTTAGTGAATAAATGCCCACGATCTCGGTATGCATTAATCAAGTTAATTACCTTAAATTCTTTTTTAAAAGAATCAGGCAAAGCGGCTTCCAGTTCCTCTTCGGAATAGTTCTCATTGGCAAAGTCATAGCCTTGAAAGAAAGATCTCCAACTGGCTTCTACCGAATCGGGCTCTTTGAGATACTGTTCGTAGATCTCTTCAAAAAAAGCAGTATTGGCTGCTCCTAAAAATGAATAATTATCCATCGTTTTCTTAAACGCAAAAATTCCTAGCAAAAATATAATAATTTATTCTTCTAATAGCTTGTCTATCGCGTCTTTTTCATTGTGTTTATAATAGTTTCTTATCAATACTTTTTGCAAGCAGCGCATAATGATAAGCTTTGTAAGTATTTCTAGGAAAGAGCTACCTTGACTTTCTATAGCTGCTCTAGCTATTTGAGACTCTTCTATATCTATCTTATAAAGTAATTGCTTGGAATAAGAATTGCCTTTTTGAGCCATCTCATTAGACAATTTGGGAAGCAGTTGTTGCTCTATAAACTCAAAAGCATTGTCTGCTTGAATAGGTTTATCAAAAATCCAACCTTGCTGATAAAATTCTTTTTCTAATTGCATAGTGGCTTGGAGCATCCAATGCAAATCTTTCGTATAATCTTCGATGTTCTGAAGGCCTAAATTCATTATTTTACACGTACCATTAATAGGTCTACAAACTGTTTCAGTACTTGTTTTTTGGTATTATCTACTGATAAATTTCCCATACACTTTAGAGCTAAAATGTAGTGATCTTCCATCATCTGCATACAGTCCTGACGAACATTTAGACCATTGTACACCTCCATCACTTTATTAATTTTCTCTTTTGGATTAAAGTCTTGATGTGCAAAATAATAATCCAATACTTCCTTTTCTATAGAATTGGCTTTTTCGTATGCCTTGATATAGAGACAGGTTTTTTTATTGGATAAAATATCGCCAGCCATCTGTTTGCCGAAATTGGCTTTATCGGCATAAACATCAAGGATGTCGTCCATCAATTGAAAAGCCAAACCTATATGAATTCCAAAATCGTATATCTGCTTTTGATCTTCTTTTGAAGCTTTTGCAACTATTGCACCAATTTTCAGCGCACAACCTAGCAGTACTGCAGTTTTATACTTAATCATTTTTAGGTACTCCGACATAGAAACTGAGTCCATCTCCTCAAAATTCATATCATACTGTTGCCCTTCACACACCTGTAATGCAGTGGCGTTAAACAAGCACATCAAATCGGGTAAAATATTAGGTTCTGCTTGAACAAGAGATTGATAGGCTTTTACAAACAATGCATCTCCGGAAAGAATTGCGATATTAGTATTCCACTTTTCATGAACAGTAGTCTTTCCGCGTCGTAGTGGTGCCTGATCCATTATATCGTCGTGTAGGAGTGTAAAGTTATGAAACAACTCTATTCCCATAGCTTGAGGTAATGCCTTATTCACATCAGAACCAAACATATCAGCTGCCATTAAAACTAATGCGGGCCTTAATCGTTTTCCACCTAGGTCTATGATATATCTAATAGGCTGATAAAGTTCAGTGGGCTCTGACTCAAGAGATAATTTTACGAGTGAATTTTGCAGTAACTTTTGTAGTTCTGCAATGCTTTTTAAATTAGTCATTCAAATGCATCAAATATTTTCCATAGCCACTTTTTAATAGTGGCTTTGCTAATTCTTTTAACTCACGAGAACTAATGAGACCTGCCCTAAATGCACTCTCTTCAATACAACCTACCTTGAGACCTTGTCGTTCTTCCAAGACCTGAACAAACTGTCCAGCTTGCATAAGTGTAGCAAAAGTACCTGTATCTAGCCAAGCAGTTCCTCTATCTAGTATTCCTACCTTTAGGCTATCTCTTCGAAGGTACTCCTTATTTACATCAGTAATTTCATATTCACCTCGAGCAGATGGCTTTAATGACTTCGCAATTTCCACCACACTATTATCATAAAAATACAAGCCTGGCACAGCATAATTAGATTTGGGCTGTATGGGTTTTTCTTCTATAGAAAGTGCCTTAAAATTATCGTCAAACTCAACCACTCCATAACGCTCAGGATCTGAAACGTGGTAAGCGAATATCACCCCTCCTTGTGGGCTGATATTTTCCTTAAGCAATTTAGGCATGCTTGCACCATAAAAAATATTATCCCCCAAGATAAGCGCAACAGAATCACCGCCTATAAAATCTTCGCCTATCACAAATGCTTGTGCCAGCCCATTGGGAACTTCTTGTATGGCATATTCAAACCTACAACCCAAAGAGGAGCCATCTCCTAATAGCTTTTTGAAATTTGACATATCGTGTGGGGTAGAAATAATAAGAATTTCAGAAATCCCAGCCTCCAATAAGGTAGACAAAGGATAATAAATCATAGGCTTATCAAACACAGGCATTAGTTGCTTGCTTACAGATAATGTTAGAGGGTGTAATCGTGTTCCAGACCCTCCTGCCAAGATAATCCCTTTCATATTACTTTTCTTTACGAATGGTTAATGCTTCTAACTCTATATCTTCTTCTTCATCTAAAATATCAATAAGCGGCTCCTTAAAGGATTGTGTGGTAATTAGACGCTCTAGAGATAACAACAGAGAAGGCAATAAAAGTAGGTTTGCCATCATAGCAAACAACAGTGTTACAGACACTAATAATCCTAAGGCTATTGTACCACCAAACTCTGAAGCTATAAATATAGAAAAACCAAAGAAGAGAACAATCGAAGTATAGAACATACTTACTCCTGTTTCTTTAAGTGCGCTTAACACTGCTGGCTTTATATTCCAATTATTAGACTTTAACTCTTGTCTGTATTTTGCCAAAAAATGGATGGTGTCGTCAATAGATATACCAAAGGCTATACTAAACACTAATATGGTAGACGGCTTAACAGAAACGCCAAAATAGCCCATTAATGCACCTGTAAGCACTAATGGAATTAAGTTGGGTAGCAAGGATACAATTACCATACGCGAGGATGAAAACATCCAAGCCATCAGTATGGCAATTAAACCAATTGCAAGCAACAAGCTTGTAAATAGATTCTTTACCAAATAACTTGTTCCTTCTAAAAACAAAACACTAGTTCCAGTAATAGAAATGTCATATTTGTCAGGACTAAAAATTTCGTTAATCTTAGGCTGAATAGAATCTTTTATCCACCTCATTTCTTTTGTGCCAATGTCTTTCATTCTAGCAGAGATACGAGCTACAGATCTTGTAGAATCGATAAAACTATCAAACAGAGAGCTCTGTTTACTCTCCATATTATTTGCATATTTCATGATGAAATTCTTCTCTTGAGCAGTAGGCAAAGAATAATAGTTGGGATTTCCATTGTAATAAGCTTGTTTAGAAAATTTAGCCAAATCTACTACCGATACAGCACTAGAAATCTGTGGATACTCGAGCAAAAGCTTGTCGAGTTTATCCATCCTTTTCAATGTTGATGACTTACTTACTCCGTTTTTCTTTTTTGTGTCTACTCGAATCTCAAAAGGCATTACCCCAGCGAAGTGCTCTTCAAAAAATGTCAAATCTGTGTATATAGGGTCATCCTTGGGTATATCATCTACGATATTTCCAGTGGTCTGAATTTTAGATACACCAATAATTGAGAGTACCACCAATACTACTGTAGTTATGTAAACTAGGGTCCTATGATCTAGAACCACTTGCTCCATCCAATGAGTTAAACCATTCATCCATCTACGTTCCAGATGCAATAAGTGTCTTTCCTTGGGCGCAGGTAAAAAACTAAAGACAGATGGAATAATAATGAGCGAAATGATAAATACAAAAAGTATATTGAGCGAAGCTACAATTCCAAACTCCACCAGCATATCGGTTTGAGTTATTATAAAAGTAGCAAAACCAGCTGCGGTTGTTGCGTTGGTCATAAAAGTAGCATTTCCTACCTTTTGAATTACTCTAGACAAGGCCTTGATTTTGTTACCATGCGACTTGTACTCGTTGTGATACTTATTTAAGAGGAATATACAGTTAGGTATCCCTATCACAATAATAAGCGGGGGAATTAAGGCCGTTAGTATGGTGATTTTAAAGCCCAACAAGTGTATGGTACCCAAAGCCCAAATTACACCTGCTCCTACCACCAACATGGAGTAGAACATTGCTGAAAAAGAACGGAAGAAGAGCAACATAATTATTGCGGTTACTCCCATAGCTAAGAAGATGAACATGTTCACCTCTTTTTTGGTTTTAACTGTACTCTTTGTTCTTATATAAGGTAGTCCGGAATAGTGGGCTTTACTTCCAATATTCTCTATACTAGGCTCAACCATAGACTCTATTTGCTCAATCAGACCTACGCGAACCTCTGACATTAGCATTTCTTTGTTTAGACCCAATACCATTAAATAAGCTTTTGACTCCGCGTTGTAAAATCTACTTTTGTAGAAAGGCAGATTGTCAAGCTCAATAGCCAAACGATTCAAGTCTTGCTGGGTTTGAGGCTCTTGAGAAAACACAGGAACAAAGTCAAAAGACTTATTCTGCTCATTTTTCTCCATTTTATAAGCTTGCAAAATAGAGCTAACACTTTCTACCCCTTCTATAGATGTTAAACGCTCACATAGAGACAAAAGAGTTTTGTAATTGGCTAAACTGTATAAGCTATCAGATTGAAAGCCTACCACCATGGCATTAGACTCTTGTCCAAAGTCGGCAAGAAATTGTTGGTACTCTAAATAGGTAGAGTCGGTGTGAGGAAGCAAAGAGGCAAACTCGTAAGAAAATGTAACCTTAGAGGCCTGTTTGGCCATAAAAAAGGTGGCAATCGCTAATAGCGACACTAGCAATATTTTATTGCGAAGTATTAAACGAGAAATAAATGCCCACATGCGGCTTTAAATATTTGCTAGAATAAAGCCCCAGGGCTTGCTTTGATTATACTTTCATTATTTCAGCATCCTTTACTTTGAGGATTGCGTCAATTTTTGCGATATAAGAATCGGTAAGTTTTTGAATAGAAACTTCAGCGTCTTTAACAGAATCTTCAGGCAGTCCATCTTTCCCGAGTTGTTTTATTTCGTCGTTAGCATCTTTTCTGGCAGAGCGAATAGACACTTTACAATTTTCAGCCTCAGACTTTGCTCTTTTCACAAGATCTCTACGGCGCTCTTCTGTTAAAGGTGGGATATTGATGATAAGCATTTCACCGTTGTCCATAGGGCTAAAACCTAAGTTGGCATTAATGATAGCCTTATTAAGCTCTACGAGCATATTTTTCTCCCAAGGCTGTACGGTAAGAGTTCTAGCATCTGGCGCACCAACATTTGCTACCTGTGGCAAAGCAGTCATGGTTCCATAATAATCAACCATGACTCCGGAAAGCATCTGAGGATTTGCTCTACCGGCTCTAATCTTTAGTAATTCGGATTCGTAATGCGCAATAGATTTGTTCATACTCTCTTTTGCGCTATCTATACAAAACTGTACTTCTTCTGTCATGACTGATTAGTTTAATTCGATTCAAAGGATACCAAAGTACCCACTTCAGCTCCTTTTACTGCGTTTAATAAATTACCTGTTGTATTCATATTAAATACCATGATGGGTAGTTTATTTTCATTGCACAAGGTAAAGGCGGTCATATCCATTACATTAAGTCCTTTTTGATACACCTCATCAAAGGTAATGGTATCGTACTTTGTTGCAGTGGGATCCTTTTCAGGATCTGCCGTATAAATTCCATCTACACGAGTTCCTTTGAGAATAACGTCGGCTTCTACTTCTATAGCTCTAAGTGTAGCCGCTGTATCAGTTGTAAAATAAGGATTTCCCGTTCCAGCAGAAAAAATTACGACTCTCCCCTTCTCCAGATGTCTTACTGCCCGTCTTCTAATAAAAGGCTCGGCAACTTCATCCATTTTGATAGCCGTCATCAGACGGGTATTTACTTGTATGTGTTCTAATGATGATTGTAGTGCTAATCCGTTAATTACGGTGGCTAGCATTCCCATATAATCTCCTTGAACACGATCCATACCGCTATTAGCCGCCTGAATACCTCTAAATATGTTTCCTCCACCAATTACAATAGCTACTTCACAACCTAAATTAACGATAGATTGGATTTCTTTGGCATATTCGGCAATTTTATCCGGAGATATGCCATACTGACCTTCCCCCATCAAGGCTTCTCCACTTAGCTTCAGAAGTATTCTTTTGTATTTCATAGGTGAAATTATAGTTTTTCAAAGATAGCTAAAACCCGCAAAGTAAAAATTCTCTTTTCGAAAATTTTAGGCACAAAAAAACCACTCTTCTCAGAGTGGTTTTTTTATGTGTATTTTGATTATCCTAAAGAAACTCTTTTGAATCCTGAAACATTTACATCACCATAAGTAGCTATGTATTCTGCCACGTTCTTCTTTTCGTCTTTAATAAAATCTTGATCTAAAAGACACATTTCTTGATCTAGCGTTGTATTGTCAGCAATAAAACGATCTACTTTACCAGGTACTATTTTATCCCAAATTTTCTCTGGCTTCCCTTCAGCAGCCAATTGAGCTTCGATTTCACTTTTTGCTTTAGCCATAACCTCATCTGTGAGTTGAGACATAGAAATGTACTGAGGTACATTTTTAAGTGTTTTGCCTAAACGCGCAAGCTCTTCGTTCTCTTTTTCGATTACAGCAATTCTTGCTTCGGTTTCAGAAGCCACAAAAGCGGTATCAAAATCTTTGTAAGACAAAGTAGTAGCACCCATAGAGGCTACTTGCATGGACAAGTCTTTAGCCAACTGGTCGGCTTTATCAACGGCATTGTCAAGTCCTACCACGACGGCAATTTTAGTACCATGAGTATATGATCCAACGAATTTTGCTTCTACTCGTTCAAAACCTTTGATTTCAATTTTCTCACCAATGACTCCAGATTGCTCTGTAAGTTTTTCAGTCACTGTCATACCGTCAAAGTCTGATGCTAAAAATTCTTCTTTATTGGCAAAACCTAAGGCTCTGTCAGCAAACTCAGTTGCTAGTGCTTTAAAAGAATCGTTAATTGCAACAAAGTCTGTTTCACAAGCCAAAACCATAGCAACTCCTATCGTTTTGTCGTCATTAATTTTAGTAATAGCCACTCCTTCAGAGGCGTCTCTATCGGCACGCTTCGCAGCAATTTTCTGACCTTTTTTACGAAGGATATCAACCGCAGCATCAAAGTCGCCCTCAGCTTCCACAAGAGCTTTCTTGCAGTCCATCATTCCGGCACCTGTTTGCTTTCTTAATTTATTTACTTCTGCAGCAGTAATTTTCATAATGCTTTATTATTTAAGAATTAATTCGCTTTTTCAGCTTTCACTTCTTCCTTAGCGTCTGCTTTTTGCTCTTTCGCTTTAGATTCTGCCTTGGCCTTTGCTTCAGCTTCGTCTTTTTTAGCAGCCGCCTGAACTTCTTTTTCTTTTTTGCGCTCTGCTAATCCTTCTTTCACACCTGCATTTACTGCATTTAAGATGGTTGTAATGGATTTTGAAGCATCATCGTTAGAGGGAATAGCGAAATCTACCAATTCAGGATCAGCATTTGTATCTACCATTGCAAAAGTAGGAATTCCTAACTTTTTTGCTTCTGCAATAGCAATCGCTTCACGCTTGACGTCTACAATAAATATAGCCGCTGGCAATCGGGTCATATCAGCAATAGAACCTAAGTTTTTTTCAAGCTTGGCTCTTTGACGATCAATTTGTAAGCGCTCTCTTTTAGAAAGAACCATAAAGGTACCATCGGCCTTCATTTTATCAATAGAAGACATTTTTTTAACTGCTTTACGAATGGTCACAAAATTGGTTAACATACCACCTGGCCAACGCTCAGTAATGTATGGCATGTTTACTTCTTGTGCGGCATTAGAAACCAACTCTTTGGCTTGTTTCTTGGTTGCCACATACATAATTTTTCTTCCCGATCGAGCAATCTTTTTCAAGGCTTCAGCAGCTTCATCAAGCTTTACTGCAGTTTTGTTCAGATCGATAATATGAATCCCGTTGCGCTCCATAAAGATGTATGGTGCCATATTTGGATTCCACTTACGCGTAAGGTGACCAAAGTGTACACCTGCGTCTAATAGTTCTTTGATATCAGCCATTTTATTGTCTGTTTACTTTCTTTTTTCGATTATTACGCAATTATCAAGTAATGCTTTTAGCAGTCTCAATAATTTAGATACTAAACCAATTTTAACGTTTAGAGAACTGGAATTTCTTACGAGCTTTCTTCTGTCCTGGTTTCTTACGCTCTACCATTCTAGGGTCACGAGTTAGCAATCCTTCTGGTTTCAAGGCTGCACGGTGATCAGGATCTACTTGTACTAAAGCACGCGATATGCCAAGACGAATCGCCTCAGCTTGACCAGTGATACCACCACCGTCTACGTTTACTTTAATATCGTATTGACCCTCGACACCGGCCAAAGCTTGAGCTTGCTCAAGTTTGTATTGTAGCGTAGCAGTAGTAAAGTAGTCTTTTACATCTTTACCATTTACCACAATAGCACCTTTACCTTCTGTAAGGTATACACGGGCTACCGCTTTTTTTCTTCTACCGATTGTGTGAACAACTTCCATCTTATTTGATATCTTTTAAGTTGATTTGTTTTGGCTTCTGAGCTTCCATCCCGTGTGCATCGCCAACGAAGACACGTAAATTTCTATTCAAAGCAGCTCCTAATTTGTTTTTTGGAAGCATTCCATAAACCGCTTTTGTTACCAAACGCGTAGGATCCTTCTCAAATACTTCTCTTGCTGTGGCGTTACGCTGACCACCAGGATAACCTGTATGGCTAATGTACTCTTTAGCTTCCCATTTGTCGCCTGTTAAAACAATCTTGTCAGCGTTAATCACAATCACATTATCTCCACAGTCTACATGTGGGGTAAAACTTGGTTTGTGCTTACCACGGATCAGTTTTGCAACCTTAGAAGCCATACGCCCCAACGTCTGTCCATCAGCATCTACCAACAACCATTCTTTCTGAACGGTTTGCGCATTTGCTGATACAGTTTTGTAGCTTAATGTATTCACCTTTTACTGATTTAGGTTAGTTAATTTCCTTTACAAATGGACACAACATGCCCATAAAAACGGAGGGCAAAGGTAGTTATTTTTTTTACAATTAACCACCCTACCCCCATTATCTTTATCCAATCTTAAATTTTAAGCTTTTTTAAGGCTTACCTACTGACAGTAAAATAGTTTAAGGCGCGGATGCGTATACTTATTCACAAATAGAGATTTAATTGGAGAGCAGCGTTCAAATTTAAGCTCTTTTTTAATACACCCTAGCAGTGCATAACCCCTATTATATTACGCCCAGCTCTTTCCCTACTTTGGTAAAAGCAGCAATGGCTTTTTGTATATGATGCGACTCGTGGGCCGCCGATATCTGAACGCGTATTCGCGCCAAATCTTTGGGTACCACCGGATAAAAGAAGCCAATCACATAAATTCCTTCTTCCAACAATTTATCTGCAAACTGTTGCGACAATTCTGCATCGTACAACATAACGGGTATAATGGCGTGTTCGCCTGGGCGCAAGTCAAAACCTGCAGCCTCCATTCCTGCCCTAAACTGCTTGGCATTACCTTCTAGCTTGTCTCTTAACAAGGTAGAGGTGCTTAGTAAATCCAATACCGTATTTGCGGCACCCACTAAGTTGGGTGCTAATGAATTAGAAAATAAATAAGGGCGGGAGCGTTGACGTAAAATGTCTACAATTTCTTTTTTGGCAGCAGTAAAACCACCCATGGCTCCTCCCAGTGCCTTCCCTAAGGTTCCTGTAATAATATCTACTCTACCCATTACACCGCAATGCTCGTGAGTACCTCTACCTGTTTTCCCTACAAAACCAGTGGCATGACAATCGTCTACCATAACCAAAGCATTGTATTTGTCTGCCAAGTCGCATATTTTGTCTAGTTTGGCAATGTAGCCATCCATAGAAAACACCCCATCGGTAACAATTATTCTGTAGCGTGCCGATTGGGCCGCTTGCAGCTTTGCCTCCAAGTCGATCATATCGCTATTCTTGTACCGGAAACGTTGGGCCTTACACAAGCGAACTCCGTCAATAATAGATGCGTGGTTTAGCTCGTCGGAAATAATGGCATCTTCTGCAGTAAACAGAGGCTCAAATACACCCCCATTAGCATCAAAGGCTGCGGCATACAGTATGGTATCTTCCATACCTAAAAATGCAGATATTTTATCTTCCAACTGCTTGTGAATATCTTGTGTGCCACAAATAAATCGTACTGAAGACATTCCGAAACCATGGGAATCTAGTGTGGCTTTGGAAGCCTGAATGACATCGGGATGAGAGGAAAGGCCCAAGTAATTGTTAGCACAAAAGTTAATGACTTGCGAGCCATCACTAACTTTAACATCCCCACCCTGAGGACCTATTATGATTCTTTCTTTTTTGTACAAGCCAGAAGCCTTAATATCTTCTAGCTGACTTTGCAAATGCGATTTATAATCTCCGTACACCGTTTTTTATTTATTTGTTAAGGCTTGCAAAGATATGAATTTTGACTACTTGAGGTTAATTAGAGAAAAGATCTAAAACTTATTATTTGTATAAAATCATCCAACTGTTGTGTTTAAATATCAGCATAGGCCTTGATGTCAAAATACAACACAGATGTAGCAAATCACATGCTTTCGGTGGTCTAAAATTCACATATATATATTGAGGCGGTTGCACAACAAAATGCTTCCGACTTCAGAAGCCTTTTATATATGGATTATAGGAGCATTATACTACTCCTTGATCTATCATAGAGTCTGCCACTTTTACAAATCCAGCAATATTTGCACCTTTTACATAGTCTACAAAATCGCCTTCAGAACCATACTTTACGCAAGCCTTATGAATATCTTTCATTATTTGTTTTAGTTTCGCATCTACTTCTTCGCGAGTCCAATTGTAGCGAAGTGAATTTTGTGACATTTCTAGTCCAGAAACTGCGACACCACCTGCATTGGAAGCTTTTCCTGGAGCAAACAAGATACCACTCTTGTGGAAAAGCTCTATAGCCTCAGGTGTAGAAGGCATGTTAGCTCCTTCGGCAACCAACATCAAGCCTTTGTCTAACAAAACCCTAGCATTATCTCCGTTCAACTCGTTTTGGGTAGCACAAGGGAGGACTACATCAATGTTACAAGGGGCGTTCCAAGCTCTTTCACCTTCAAAATATTGCACATCTTCGAAAGCATTTACCATTTCTTTTAAGCGTCCTCTTTTTACGTTTTTCAGCTCCATTAAATAATCGAGCTTTTCGGCATGAATGCCGTTTGGAGCATACAAGTAGCCCGAAGAATCCGAAACTGTAACAACTTTACCTCCAAGGTGAATTACTTTTTGCAAAGCAAATTGCGCCACATTTCCAGAACCAGAAATGGCTACTGTTTTGCCCTGAAAATTATCATTGCTCTTGTTAAGCATCTCATCGGCAAAGTACACACAGCCGTACCCTGTCGCTTCAGGACGAATTAAAGAACCGCCCCAGTTGGCGCCTTTACCAGTAAGTACGCCAGTAAATTCGTTTTTCAAACGCTTATATTGACCAAACATATAACCTATTTCACGTCCACCTACTCCTATGTCTCCTGCAGGAACATCAGTGTTAGGACCAATGTGTCGGGCCAGCTCGGTCATAAAACTTTGACAAAAACGCATTACTTCATTGTCTGACTTGCCTTTAGGGTCGAAGTCGGCACCACCTTTACCGCCTCCCATAGGAAGTGTCGTTAAGCTGTTTTTAAAAACTTGCTCAAAGGCTAGGAATTTTAAAATTCCTAAATTTACAGAAGGGTGAAAACGCAGCCCTCCTTTGTAAGGACCTATGGCGCTGTTCATTTCTATGCGAAAACCTCTGTTTACCTGCACCTCTCCTTTATCATCTAACCAAGGAACGCGAAAGATCACTACGCGCTCTGGTTCTACCATACGTTCTAATATTTTTGCATCAGCGTATTTCGGATTTTTTTCAACAAAAGGGATAACTGCTTCGGCAACTTCTGTTACCGCTTGAATGAATTCTGGCTCGTGACCATTTCTAACTTTTACACGATCGATAAAAGTTTTGATTTTTGCTTCCATCTTTAAAAGCTATTTAATTGATTAAATACCCTACAAACCTATAACATTTTTCATTTCTAACAACTAAAAACTATTTTTTTAGGACTTTGCATATTGGTTGCCAGGGAGTGGTTTTACCAAACCCTTGATTTCTAGGGCCAACAGAATCTGCACAATTTTCGAAATACTCATTTTTGACTGATATGATATGAGGTTTATTTGCAGTTTATCATTAAGAGATAAAATTTCTAAAATTTCTGTTTCATCTTTTGTCAATTCAACAAATAATTGGGGTTGCCTTGGGAGCTTTTTTGTGACTTCTTGATCCCACCTCATAAGATAACAGATGTCTTTAGCATTTTGTACTAAGGCAGCTTGATTTGTTCGAATTAGATTGTTACACCCCTCTGAGTTTAGATCTCCCACTCTACCTGGAACTGAAAAGACATCTCTTGCATAAGAATTTGCTATACCTGCAGTAATAAGGGCACCTCCTTTTTTGCGGGCTTCCACCACCAAAGTAGCATCTGACAATCCTGCTATTATTCGATTTCTCTTTGGAAAATTTTCACGATCAGGATTTGTCCCTGAAATGAAATCACTCATTAAAGCTCCGTTTTCTATCATTTTAAGAGCTATTTTTGAATGAGCATTTGGGTAAAGCCTATCTAGACCGTGAGCAACAACTCCTATCGTTGGGATATTGTGCTTAAGACATACTTTGTGCGCAGTCACATCAATACCATAGGCCAATCCACTTACTACAACCAAACCCTCTAGATGGCTAAGCTCTGCAATAAGCTGCTCTGTAACAGACTTACCATAATCGGATGCATTTCGTGTACCTACAATTGACAAGAATCGCCTAGCATTCAAATTGACATCGCCTTTCATGTAAAGCATTACGGGTGCATCAATGCATTGTTTCAATCGAAATGAATATGCTTCATCTAAGTAATAAATCGCTTGAATATTGTTTTTTTCCATAAAACGAAGTTCACCCTCAGCTACCAACAACACATCTTGTGAGACTATTGAGTTCGCAATACGAGTTCCAACTCCAGGAATAGCCATCAATGATTTTTTAGATGCTTTAAATACGGCTTCAGCACTTCCACAATAAGCTATCAATTTTTTGGCAACTACATCCCCAACCATTGGTAACATCGTTAAAGCAATTTGATATATTTTGTATGAATTCAATTAATTAAAGTTATTTTTGAAAATAAGTTATTTATTATGTCCACATTCAAATTCCCTCTTTTATTATTGGTATTAACACTAAATTTAAGTGTTAGTGCCCAAATAATTATCTCTGGAATCATTTCTAATGAACAAAGTAAATCACCTATATCAAATGTGCATGTAAGCACAAATAAAGGACATAACACCATCAGTAACATAGATGGTTTTTATGAATTAGAGATCCCTAATGGTCATTACATAATAAACTTTCAGCACCTTTCTTTTGAAGTTAAAACTATAGAAATTCATGCAAAAAAATATGAAAATCAAATTGTTAACATAGAGTTAAGCTCAAAAAATGAGCAACTAGAAACTATTGTGTTAAGTGCCGGTAAGTTTGAACAAAAAATTGAAGAATTAAGTGTCTCATTAGACATTATAAAGGGGCAAACTATTGAAAATCAGCACAACTATAATGTCGAAAAAAAAATATCTCAAGCACCAGGCGTTCACATTATTGACGGTCAACTTAATATTAGAGGGGGAAGTGGATGGAGTTATGGTGCTGGATCTAGAGTTTTGGTACTTTTAGACGGGTTACCAGTAACAAACGCCACAACAGGAGCAGTACAATGGGAACTTATCCCTGCCGAAAACATTGAAAATATAGAAATTATCAAAGGTGCTTCTTCCGTACTTTTTGGTTCGTCAGCACTCAATGGAGTTATTAATATTACCAGCAAAAAACCAACAACAATCCCATTAACAAATGTATCTGCTTACTATGGTATCTTTGATAACGCGACACGAGAATCACTAAACTGGTGGAACGATGCAGACATAAATTTAGAAGAAAAAGGGTTTAATCTTAATCACTCTAGAAAATTAAAATCTCTTAGCTTAAGTTTTGGCGTTCAGGCTCATAAAAGTGATGGATATAATGGCCTTATAGATAGTACATTTAATGACAATGACACCATTACAGATATTTTACATGTAGGAAATCAAAGAACAAGACTTTATCTTAACAGCTCATATAGCTCTAGAAAAATAAAAGGTCTAGACTACGGTATCAATACTACATATCTTCGTTTTGATGAAGCAGATGGCTTCATATACCTTAGCGACAGTTTAGGTTACACCCCTTTTAGCGAAAGTTCTTTCTCAGTATTTAAAAGTGGACAACTATCACTAAGTCCGCACCTTAGCTACGTAAACACTAAAAACAACACTAAACACAAATTTTTAGGTCGCTATTTACAGACTAACTTCAACCCTACTGGTGATCAAAAAACAAACAACTATATTGCGCTTTATTCAGAATATTTATTTCAAAAGATTTGGCTTAATGGACGAATCTCATTAGGGGCTAACCTTAACCAGTATGTTGGACTTTCAGACTTCTTTTCAGATGATCAAAAAGGAATCAATTACGCTTTTTTTTATCAATATGATCATACCCAAGGCCCTTTAAGATTTACTTTAGGAACTCGCTTTGAGAGATACAACCTAAGGAACAATAAGGAAGGTAAACCTATCACGCGAATTGGCTTCAATTATCAATTTAACGACAGAAACTTTTTCAGAGCTTCTATGGGTCAAGGATACAGGTACCCTTCCATGTATGAACTATTTTTATATAAAGATGCAGGAGAAATATCTATCTACTCTAACCCCAAATTAGAACCAGAAACTGGCTATAGTGCAGAAATAGGTTACAAACATAAATGGTTGGCATCAGAAAAATTATCTGCCTATTTTGATATAGCAGCATTTCATATGAAATTTGATAACATGATAGAGTATAGTTATGGTTTATGGGGAGACTCTACTCGCCTCAATCCATTAGGAATTGGTTTTAAACCTATTAATGTGGGTGAAACAACTATTAGTGGGCTTGACTTTTCAATTCTGGCTGAAGGTAAAATCAATTTATGGAATTTAAGCAGCCAACTAAGCTATACCTACTGTTTACCCAAAGCTGTAAACCCAGACGAAGTCTACGACGACTTTGACGATCGAATTGATGACTTGATTCAAAGTCTCATTAATGATGGGTCAATTAGCGCAGATCTAGCGCCGATTATTAGGCAAGTAGCTGAAGCTCAACTTAGTCCTCTTACTTTCAATAAAACTAGCTCAAACCCAGAGTCTGAAATCCTTAAATATCGCTATAAACATTTGGTTAAATTAAACCTTAACATAGAATATGGCGCATTCAGTTTTGGAACATATATTCAATACAATAGCTATATGGAGAATATCGATCAATTATTTGAAAGTGGTGTTTTTAATAGTGATGTTAATGACTTATTTACTTTAGCTGATGCTAACATCTATGATATGGGAATAAAATCTTCACGAGAAAAACTTCAAGACGGAGATATCATTGCAGACTTTAGACTGAGCTACAAACTTAACAAAAACGCTCAATTACAAATACTCATTGAAAATGCCTTGAACAGAGAATATCAAATAAGGCCGGGCTCATTGGGTCCTCCTAGAATGTATTCTTTAAAAATTTCTACACAATTCTAAACCCGCCATGAATAAATTTTTAAGCCTCCTATTTCTTTTAAACTCTTTTTACAGTTTTGCACAATGCAGACTTAATGGAACTGTAAAAGACGAACAAGCGCAGACTCTTGTTGGCGTAAACATCTATGTTGAAGGGAATACATTATTGGGTTCTAGCACTGACTTTGATGGCAATTTCAATCTCGACCTTCCCATAGGCTGTCACATACTTCACTTTCAATACATCGGTTATAAAAATTACAGTGAAAAAGTATGCCTTCAAGTAAACCAACAAAAACAACTAACCATTACGCTTGATGAAGATAGCGAACTGCTTTCAACAGTAGTAGTATCTGCAGGTAAGTATGAGCAAAATATTGAGGAGGTTACCATTTCTATGGATGTCATTAAACCGAGTTTTATAGAAAATAAAGCCGCCAATTCTATCGACAAAACACTAAAACAAGCCCCCTCTATTCATATTGTAGACGGGCAAGCAAATATTAGAAGTGGAAGTGGTTGGAGCTACGGAGCAGGATCTAGAGTAATGGTAATGGTAGATGGTATGCCGATAATGAGTGGAGATCAAGGTGCAGCCGAATGGCAACTCATCCCAATGGAAAACATAGCACAAGTAGAAATCATTAAAGGTGCCTCATCAGTTTTGTTCGGTTCTTCGGCTCTTAATGGAACCATAAATATTAGAACCTCTTATCCATCAAGCGAGCCTCTAAACAAAATTAGCTTTACCCACAGTTACTATGGTGCCCCAAAACGTAAAAGCTTGCATTGGTATAAAAACGGGTATTACTCTGCCAATAACCTCTCCTTATTCCATTCCCAAAAGAAAAACAACCAAGACTTTATTCTTGGGGCAAACCTTATGTATGATGGTGGTTATCAATATAAAGTAACGAGCAAAAGAGCAAGAATAAATTTTGGTTACACAAAATATTCTGAAACTACCCGAGGGCTAAAGTATGGTGTGAAGGCCAATTTGATGCGCAGTGAAATTGGTGATGCTATTATCTGGGATCACGATTCGTTGGCTTACAATCCTTTAGACAATGATCCAGGATTTAAAGACCAAGCCTACCTGAGCATAGACCCATACATAAGCTATATAAATGAAGAAAAAAATAGCAAGCATTCTTTAAACACTAGGTACTTACACATAGAAATTTACCCAAGATATGGTGATTCATTAAATATAGAGCAAGTAGAAGCTACTGAAAATAATGAAGCATATGCAGATACAAGCAATTACTATGAGGACAAGCAAAGACGCTTTTCTAAAATGTTTTACATAGACTATCAATACCAAAAATTGTATCATGAAGCGTTAACCATTACTTCAGGGCTTACCAACAAGTTTTGTTTAGGTCAAGATGCAGACATCTATGGTGTTCATAAAGAAAATAACGTATCTATATACAGTCAGTTAGACTTAAAACACCACAAACTAAATCTATCTATTGGTGGACGTTATGAGCATTATTACAACGGCGTCAAAACTATTACAAAACCTATCTTAAGAACAGGTGTTAACTATCAATTAGGGCGTGCCACCTGGCTTAGATCGTCTTATGGCGAAGGAATACGATTTCCTTCCATGTTAGAGCGTTTTATAACGTACAACACAGGACCAATGTACATTTACCCAAACTCAGATTTAACACCAGAAAGCGGTTGGAGTGCAGAAATTGGGTTAAAACAAGGCTTCCAAATAGGTGCTTTCAAAGGTATTATCGACTTGGCTGCTTTTAAAATGAATTATGAGGATATGATGGAGTTCAGTTTTGGTTTATGGGGGCCTCCTGAAGGTTTTTTTGGAGGTATTGGGTTCAAATCAATCAATATTGGCCAAACAGTGATAGAAGGGCTAGAACTTTCTATGGCATGCGAAGGAAGATTAGGAGCTATTACACTTCACATGATGGGCTCTTTTACATACACAAAACCCTATATTAAAGATAATACTTTTGTATATGCCCTAGACAATGAAGGTAATGAATTAAACTATCTAAATACCAGCCTTAATACAAACGGAAGTTTAAAATACCGATACGAAAGAATGGCTAAGTTTGATGCAACCGTTGGCTTCAAGAGATCTTCTATAGGGATTGGCATAAATTACCAAAGTGCCATAAAAAATATCGACGCTGTTTTTAATGCCGGAATCTTTGATCTTTTATTAGGTACTGAACAAGCTTGGAATAGGCTCAACAAACCAACAACAATTACCGATATGCGGTTTGGGTATAACATTACAGCAGACAGTCAAATTGCAGTAAATATTGACAATATTTTTAATGTAGAGCAGTTGCAAAGACCGGCCTCTTTAGGAGCACCAAGAACCTACTCATTACTCTACAAACATTCTTTTTAATGAAGCATATAGGAATCATTCCCGCACGATTTGCCTCTACTAGATTTCCGGGCAAACCACTAGTAAACATACACGGAAAAAGTATGGTACAACGAGTTTATGAGCAATGTCAAAAATCTAAATTAGACAAGGTATTGGTTGCTACAGATGATGAGCGAATCTTCCAGCATGTGAAGGAGTTTGGAGGCGAAGTTGTAATGACTTCTACAAGCCATAAAAGTGGCACTGATCGAATTGCAGAAGCCGCACAGAGCATGCAACTAGATCATAATGACATCATCGTAAATGTTCAAGGCGATGAGCCTTTTATCAATCCCGAAGACATTGACAAACTATGCCATTGCCTCTCGAGCGTAAACAAACAAATTGCTACTCTAATAAAAAAGATCAAGGATAGCGAAACCTTATTTAATTCTAATATTCCTAAAGTAGTGTTGGGAACAAACGATCAGGCCCTTTATTTTTCAAGAGAAGCTATTCCTCACCTTCGAGGCATTGCAAAAGAAAAGTGGCACAGGAAGAATGATTATTTTCAGCACATAGGATTATACGCCTTTAAAAAATATGCGCTCGAAAATATTACTACCTTACAGCCTTCACCACTAGAGCAAAAAGAACGCCTAGAACAACTCCGATGGCTAGAGAATGGCTACACTATTTACACAGCCGAAATAGACTCTGAATGCATAGCAGTGGATCTTCCAGAAGACTTAAAAAGAATCGAGGAAAGATTTTTTTCATAGAAGTGAGCTTTTTTATACTTTAGCATTATGAAATTGGAAACTTACATCAGCGACCTTTTATACAGACACGACTGTGTTATTGTACCTGGATTGGGCGGATTTATCACCAACTATCGTTCTGCGAAAATTCACCCTGTAAGCCACACTCTTAGCCCTCCAAGCAAAAGCATTGGGTTTAACGTACAGCTTAAGGACAACGATGGACTACTTGCAAACTATATCGCATCATGTGAATCCATTTCATTTGCTCAGGCTGTTAACAAGATGGAGCAATTTGTAAAATCCATTCTTAACGATTTAGAACATAAAAAAGAAGCTTCCCTTGAAAAGATAGGTATGCTTACTGTAGATGCTCAAGGTTTAATTCGATTTGAACCAGATTTGAACACAAATTATCTTTTAGACTCTTTTGGATTGGAAGCCATTCAGTCTCCTGCCATTTTGCGTAAAACAACGCCTCTAAATATTCAAAAACAATTAAGTAGAGGTGCCAAGCAAATGAAACAGCAAAAATCAATAATAAATTGGAAAATGGCTGCTTCTATCCTGGCTCTTATTGGTCTTAGCACGTATGTATCTTTACAACAAGAAAGGGTCTATGAAGTCTATAAAAATTATGCTTACCTAAACCCCTTCAAAGAAAAGCCCGCTGCAGTTTATGTTCCTAGAACAAATTATGAAACTACCAAAGAAGAGATTACAGAATCTACTTCTAGTGAATTCACATCCGAGGCTTTAGAACCGAAAATTATTGAATCTAGAAAAGCAGTAGAGCCTAAAGCAACTATAGAAATCAATAACTTCCATCTTGTAGCTGGCTGTTTTTCATCTACAGAAAACGCAAATAAATTGGTAAACCAACTGCTTAATCAGGGCTACAAATCTTCTATTATAGGTAAAAGTGTACAAGGTTTACATAGAGTTGCCTTCAACTCATACAGCAATAGAGATGAAGCTGTTAATGCAATGAATATAATAAGGGCTGAAGGCAAAGCTACATGGTTGTTGGTTCAATAAGCGACCCCAATTTACCCACATTATTTCTTCTTTGTATCTTATAATTAATTTAAACCTAGTTCTGGCATGAATAATAGGTGCGAATCAATATCTTTGGAGTCCACAAAAGAAGAAGCAGATGAAGAAGAATGCAAAAGCAGCAATAGAATCTAGGACAACGCTTACAGAATTGGTACTACCTAACGACACCAACCCACTAAACAACTTAATGGGTGGTCGATTATTACATTGGATGGATATCGCAACAGCTATTTCTGCCCAAAGACACAGCAAAAGAATTGTGGTCACGGCTTCAGTAAACAATGTATCTTTTAACAACCCAATTCCTATGGGGAGCATAGTTACTTTGGAAGCAAAAGTTTCTAGGGCCTTCAACTCTTCTATGGAAGTCTTTGTGGACGTTTGGATGGAAGACCGTTCTTCAGGTGAGAAATCTCATTGCAATCAAGCTATTTACACCTTTGTTGCTGTGGACCAACTTGGGTCTCCTATTCAAATACCAGAGATTATTCCAGAAACTGAAGAAGAGATTAAGCGTTATGATGGAGCTTTGAGAAGAAGACAATTAAGTCTGATTTTATCGGGCAAAATGAATCCCAATGAAGCTACGGAACTAAAGGCTTTATTTACAGATTAATATTCCTTTTTTACACAAAACACACGTGACTCATATTGATAGTTATATTTATTTTTTGTAATCACAAGAGAGGTCCATATCCATACATTTAACGAATAATATCAGCTGTAGAGTGATCCATACATTTAAAATGACCTTTAGGACATTTTGAATATCCTATCTTAGAGCAAGGTCTGCAAGACAAGTCTTTGGATTCGACTATTGCTGAATCTGGATGTGATAGATAAGGAAACATCCCAAGCTCAGGAACTGTGTTTCCCCAAACAGAAATAATTTTCTTTTTAAAAGCTGCAGCTATGTGCATGAGACCTGTATCATGACTAATTACCCACGAAGCTTGCTTGACTAGACTAGCAGATTCATGGAGCTTAAACTTCCCACAAGCGTTATATACCTTCTCTCCGATTGCCTGTTGAATGTGTTGACCACGCAATTCGTCTTCTGGTCCTCCTAAAAGAACAATAGGTTCATTGAGCGCCATACATAGCTCTATTAACTTAGGAATAGTCATCATTTTTGTGGCGTGTTGACCGCCAATAACAATAGCTACATATCCATTAGATTGGAGAGATGGTAAACGAGACAATGCTACCTCTAAATGTGTTGGAATAAAATAATCCAGGCCTGCGCCATCATTTACTACACCTAAAGTTTCAACGGTTTGCATATACCGATCAACAATATGTATAGACGGCATCCTATTCCACTTAAAGTTTACCAACAACCACTTCTGAATATTGAGCTTTGAAAATGATTTAGACTTTACTTGCAAAGCTCTTTTCAACCTAAATGTTCGAAGATTGTTGTGCAAGTCTACAATTAAGTCATAGTTCTCGGCTCTCAAAATTTCTAGCAAATTAGAATCTATCTCATGGTCAATCGTGTGAACCTTGTCAACATATGGATTGTTATCAAGAAGCCCAGCAAAAGAATTTTTAGTGAGATAATGCAATTCCACGCCAAGCTGTTTTTTTAAACAACGAATTACTGGTGTGGTTAAAACGATATCACCTATTGAACTGAACCTTATGACTAAAAATTTTTTCAGGATATTTAATTTTGGTCAAAAGTAAGTAAATAAAAAAAAATTAGTAATAATTGCTGACTGGAAACTTCGGTTATGATGAATTGAGCGTCTAAACAGATGTTTCTGGGTATTTAAACTTAGTTGAAGTATATTTTGATGAGTTAACACTTCACAAAAAACCATCAAATTTTATAAAATACTCTTAGTAACTGAATAGTTTTATTAGGACATTTTAAGCACTTTTTGGGAGAAATATTTGACTAAAATTAGATAAATTCACTCATTTACACCCACGGATTGAGTTTAAAAAGTGAATTTAAAATCACTTTTTTCTATTATTTATTAGTCATTACGCCTCTATTAAGTGTAATTTTTACGTGTATTCTGTAGGCCCTTTAAAATAGGGTTTTACACATATTAAAACCCTACAAACTACAATTATAAACATTGATAACTAACCACTTAAAAGAGCTATACACCTAACCAAATTATTCATTTTATTACAATTATTTATTGCTAGTTAATAATTTTTGATATAGTTTTGTCTAGAATTTTTATAAAATAACTATGCAGTTTATATCAAAAATTATATGTGTAAGTATAGGCATTGCTACAATTATTTCATGTGGTAGTCCAAAATCAAATGATGAGGTTTCAACTCCTACAGAAAATATTGAAGTAAAACAAGCTGAGCAAGTTTGGGAGGAATTTGAAATTAGAGCTACAGGGAACACCATGCAGGATATGGCATTTTCTGTGAAGAATATCACAGTTAAAGAAGGAGCTTCAGTAAGAATCAAGCTGATTAACGAAGGCTCTGATCCTGCCATGATTCATAATATTGTTTTTGTAAACTATGGAACTCGTAAAGATATGGCACTAAAAGCTGTAGAAGCAGGCCCTGAATACGAATTTGTTCCACAAGATGATAACGTTATAGCCGCATCGCCAATGGCTGGACCTGGAGAAACTGTTATCCTAGAATTTAAAGCACCTGAAAAAAATAACTACGAATTTTTCTGCAGCTATCCAGGGCATGCCAACATGATGAGAGGCTACTTCTTTGTGAAATAACAACAACTTTTTATTAACCAAACCATTTAATTACTAACTAAACTTTAAATTATGTTACTAGACGTTTTAATGATCCCTAAGACAGATGCAATTGCATTTACATTTTTCTTAGGCTACATGGCAATGTTTGCCTCAGCAGTATTTTTCTTCTTCGAAAGAAGTTCCGTAGACAAAAAATGGCAGATGTCATTGTTAATCTCAGGATTAATCACAGGTATTGCTGCAGTACATTACTACTACATGCGTGACTATTATTTAGCAACTGGAGAAAATCCGACAGCACTAAGATATATTGACTGGATCCTTACAGTTCCATTAATGTGTGTTGAATTCTATTTATTAACAAAACTTGCTGGTGCTACTAGAGGTTTACTATGGAAGCTAATTATTGCTTCGTTGTGGATGCTTGTAGCAGGTTACATTGGTGAAGCATTTAACCCAGAAGGCGGTAGTACTTCTCACTCTGTTACTTGGGGTATGATTTCTACTCTTGGTTACATCTATGTGGTGTATACTGCCTGGTTCGGTGAGGTAGCACAGTTAGCAGAGAAAAGTGCTTCTGTAGCTATCAAGAAAGGGGTAAGATACTTAGCTTGGTTCGTACTTGTAGGTTGGGCTATATACCCAATTGGTTACATGTGTATGGACGGCGGTTGGCTGAACACAGCGTTCGGATGGACTTCTCAAAACGTTGATTTATTCTACAACATTGCAGATGCTATTAACAAGATTGGATTTGGTCTTGTTGTATACAACATTGCAATTTCTGAATCTAAATAAATTTCTAAACAAGCGCAGCTGTTATAGCTGCGCTTGTTTTTTCATATAGTGTCTATATATATATTCATATATCTCCTTTGTGCTTTCATTGTCTCTAATGCTCTTCAATTATACAATCAAATACCTTTAGAGATTCAAGTATCAGTTTGTTCCATTCTTATCCTATTGATTGGAATTCCTCACGGTACACTTGATCATTTAATGCTCCCCGTCAAAAAAAGCCTAAAATCACAAATTAGGTTTTACGCATTCTATTTAGGACTCATACTTTTATTTTTAGCGATTTGGAGCATCTCTAAACAAGCAGGCTTACTCACATTTCTATTTATATCTGCTTTCCATTTTGGAGAAACACAGCTATATCGATACAAAATAAAGAAAGAAGTTTTAAAACACCTTGTTTATTTAATCTGGGGTAGCGCAGTAACTTTTAGCATACTTTATTACAACGCTGAAGAATTAATAAATTTTTCTTTAGCATATCCCGATACAGTAGGACTAATTGAGTTTTACCACAATAACCTGATTACATACACTTTTGTAGGTAGTAATACATTACTCATTCTGTGGTTTGCAATCACTGGCTATCACAAAGAGATGCGTTCACAAGAAATTTCTAAGGAACTATTTTTTCTATTTATCATCCACATCTCGGCTTTTTTATTTTCTCTTCTTATTTGCTTTACATTATTTTTTATTGTACTTCATTCTGTTCCTTCTTTAGTAAATCAGTACGAGCATTTGAAAAGTAAAACCCCTGGGTTTAACTTGGCCGCTTTCATAAAGCTGATGCTACCCTTTTCATCCCTAAGTTTATTTTTTATTACAGCGGTACTTACATGCTCCTACTACGAAATTATACCTCTCTCTATCCCACTGCTTACTGTAGTATTAATTTCGGTAATTACGCTCCCTCATACACTAATCATGTGCGAATTTAATAAGAGTAAATCTGATAATAAAAGCTCCTAAAGCAATACTATTTTATTAAGCGATAAGTTAAATTAATTCTAGACCCCAAAGGTCTTTTCAATTTAGGTAATTGATGCTGCCAGTAGTGTTGTGTCTCCCCCAACATGATGAGTAAAGAACCGTGATTTAATTCAAATTTTATTTTCTCTTTGGTTTGAAGATGTCTCATCTCAAATCGGCGCGTTGCCCCAAAATTAACTGATGCTATAATGGGATTTTTTCCCATCTCCTTTTCATCATCTTGATGCCAAGACATAGAATCTGTTTGATGCCTATATAGGTTGGCTAAGACCGAATTAAAAGAATAGTGAAAATCAGATTCTAAATCTTGTCTTATTTCAGACAAAGGGGTTATCCATGGACTAGACTCAAAAGTGTTTTTAGAAAATCTATACGGAGCACCATCGCCATAATAAGCCATTAGCCTAGGAAAGTTGATTTTTTTTCCAAACATATACATCGCTTCTTGGCGCCATTCAATTTCTGAAAAGAGTTTTTTGAAATAGGCATCTGCAGCTTTAGTTTCATAATAGTTCTTTATAAAAATATACGCACCATTTTTTATCGATATGATAGACTCTCTATTTAAATTTTCCATGAACTATTTTCATCATAATTACAATCAATACTCTTTGAAATAATTATTCTAACAAAGACTATCTTTAAATTAACTTTACGGCTGGAAGGATGTTAGACCTATAACGCATTACTATTTTAATATCATCTAAAGAAGGGAAATTAATTTTATAGTGCGAGCAATCAGTAACACCAAAAGATACAACCCGTTTATTTTTAATGTGTACAAAAGTAGAATGTAAATTTTCCTTAAAAACCAAGGTAGAATTTACAGGGATAGTTGATATATTAGAGATACTTTTTTCGAACCTTTTATTGTAAGTATAAGGTGTTTCCTTGTTTATACAAGCACCATAACAAGATTTTAAATGATATTGAAAACAAGCTCCTTTTGAATGATCAAGACCGTTTATTTTAGTACAAAGATCATAAGTATCTATAAGGCGTCTTAAGAATTTTTCAGCATTCTTTTTGGAATAAAAATCAATTATTGAGTTAGGCTCATGGGTTTTGACTACAAATTTTTTATAACCACTATCGGATATTTCTTGAACTAAGGAAACGGTATATTTTGTTTTTCTAAGTCGCCTGTTAAAAATGGGTAAATGCTTTTTTATCTCTTGGGATTCTAGAAGTAAAGCTTCCAACTCTGTATGCAATATCTTAAGTCTAACTTTTGAAAAAGCTGCTAGCATCCGCTTTCTTCCGTTTTTTAAATGCTGCTGTAATCTTATCTTTATATCAATGCTTTTGCCAATGTAGAGTATTTTGTCGTTGGCATCCATAAAATAGTAGAGACCCACTTTATTTTTTGGGATTTCATTATTTATGACCTCTTCTTTGCTAAATATCATTTTTTTAATCCATCATTTTGGCTTCAAACAATGTTACTTGTCCCTCCTGGAGTGCAATTGTAAAATCAATAGGGTTGCAACATACTTCGCAGTCTTCTATAAAGTTCTGATTGGAAATACTAAAATCAATTCTTTTCAATTGATTTTCAAAACAATATGGACAAATAAAATTATGATCAATCATTGCAAATGTTGTGTTAATTAATTTGCTAAACACACCCTATATTTTACCATTAAACAGAATGCCTAAGCTGTTTTAATTGTTTTATTTTAAGAATAAATGGTTACTAATAGGATTCGTTTATTGGCAAATATTGTAACTCATCAGACTCTATAACTTTTAATTGATACCCTTTACCTGGTTTAAGATTTCCTATTCCATTATAATCCCAGTCTGGTAAATATGCATTTCCAAAATGATCTTTCACAATTACTAGATTAGAATTACTTACTATTTCCGCAAAAATTAATTCTGCTGAAACTTCATCTAAACGAAGATAAGAAACCGTTGACCAACCCTGATTTAATGTAATTGGGTTTTGCCCAGGGAATACGTATGAACCTGTGACATTGAGCATTGTATCAATATTACTTTTTACAAAGTAGCCTTCTAATGGGTTTAAATCGCCGATACTATTAAAATCCCATTCGGGTAGATAAGCAGATCCAAAATTATCCTTTACTATAACGATATTGTTGCTGATAGACTCAAAAAAATCATCAATAGATTGATTGGAATTTATAAATGAAGATATAATATTCCAACCTTGAGTGATAGAAATAAGTTGCCCATTCGGAAAGGTTTGATTCATTTTAAACTCAAATCCTCCTTGAGGTGCTACTATAGGCCTATTAATAACTTTACCACTATTAGATGTAGCTTTAAAGTAATATTGTATAGTTTCATTAGCTGGCAAACCTTGAATACTACAAGCGTATACATCATCGCCTATACTAGTCATCGCCTCTACTTGATAAGGGGATCCTTCAACTCTATAATACAAAGCCATTGACGCAATACCAGACGAATGCTTAGCAGAAGCTTCAAATATAATGTCAGAAACATAATCACCATTTCTAATAGGTGCGTGATTAACCAACAAAGGGTCATCTACACCTACAGCTTTTGTAATACAATGAATTGCACCACCCAAGGAGATGATATTATTCCCAGAATCGTCACAGTCTATACCTATTATTTCGTAGCCAGGTAAAGCCTCTTCGTATATTCTTTGGGCAATCGTGTCGTATTCTGTTCTATAAAAAGGTACAAGTACTTTATTATTGATAAAAACCGAATTTGTATATGTTCTGTAAGAACCTCCAGAATCAGGGTGGGCACCACTGGTACTTGGTGGACTCGGAATTCTTACAATTTTATACGGATTGCCATAAGGGCTTGTAAAATTATCTAGTATGTATTGAATATTAGCTTCAATTTGTGGCCCATCAGCAACACCTTCAGGATATTCAGCAATTAAAATAGTTTCTTCATTTAAAAGCTTCATATGCATATCTATGTGGTGTATTCCATCATATGGTAATGTTTCCATTTTGATGTAGTTATTAATCCCCATAAACTGACTCATGATATCATCAATCTCGGCTTCATTTAAGTTCGGATAGTTTACAGAGTTGTAGGGACCAAAGCCATCATTTTCCTCAAGTATAAGTTTTGATGCAAAGGCAGTACCCATACCATCTGACATAAAGTTGCCCCCAGTATTTACCAATTGATTTACACCTGTGGTTGTCGTAAATAGCTCATAATTGAAATAAGTAGCAATTTCTTCTGGGCTTTGATCATCTAAGGGGCGTGGTCTGTTATAAATCCAATCAATCAGAACTTGGTCTCCTACATCGTTGGCATAAACTGTATGCTGGCCATAATCTCTTATCCATATTGAATTAGTAGGTTGATTAATATATGTTACTTGGTCAGTATTTACACCCGCACTCATTAATGTATTTTCAACACTCGATGCATTGGAAGTAAAAATAATGACCTCTACTTCATCAACAGCTTCTCTAACGATTTCTGTTAGTACGCCAGTATAACCTTGCCAACTAAGGGTTAAAGCTTTAATTTCCTCCCACTCTGCCATAGTTCTGACAGGGAAGTCTGGTGGGTTAGTAGCTTGCTTTTGAGAAAATTTAGACAAATAACTATCCATCTTTAATTGCTCGGTTGGAGTTATATACTTTGGTAATACTTCTTGAGCAGAAGCTAATTGACTAAATAAAACGGAAAATATTATGTAATAAATTGTTTTTTTCATCTTTCAATAAAGTTTAAATGCATAATGATACTTATATATGGATTAGTAAGAGCTGTTATTTGGCAAATACTCTAGCACACTTTCCACGTTTGTTTTTATCTGATAGCCCTCACCTGGTTTCATGGTTCCAATACCATTAAAATTCCATTCAGGTAAATAAGCAGAACCATAATAATCTTTGGCTATAATTAGGTTATCTGAAGACACAAGGTCTTCAAAAACAAGTGTGACGTCTGCTTCTTCTAGTCGTAAATATCCTATCATGTTCCAGCCCGCTAATAGTGGTATAAGATTTTCTTCCGGAATTATTTGATCTCCTTCAATAATAAGCTCTACATTATTGCTTGTTTTTATTTGATAGCCTTGTCCTATTTGCATATCACCAATACCATTATAGTTCCATTCGGTTAAGTAAGCAAGACCTAAATAATCTTTCACAATAATTAAATCGTCGACGATAGGTGCCAAAACTAATGTAATGTCGTTGTTAATTGGTGCCAGATAAGTAGAGAATATAGACCAACCCTGAGGAATAATAAGCGCTTGTTCTTCTAACTCTAAATTGGATTCCAAACATGGAATACCTCCGTAATTTATACAATCATTTGGTCCAAAAAAACTATTGTAATAGGCCCATGCTTGGTCGTAAAGACAACCTCCGCCAGGAGTATCGTCACAAGAGGCATACGCACATAATATATTGTTCCATTGATCGTAAGCCTGCTCATTAGCATCTAAAGAATAATTAAGAGCATTTACATCAAGACAACCATACTCATCTGTTAGTTGGTTGAAATTTTCATTCAGCCAATCCATTCTTTGCGCATACCAATTTGCTACATGGTCAATAGCATCTTCGTAACCTAACTCACCTGTATTACCAGAAGCCACATCTCCTTGGCTAGGATTGGGCCATACATAAGAACCTATATAAGGTTGCCACCTGGCATCATTTTCTACGGCTGAAGCCGTTAGGGCGTTGGAGTACGAGTCAATTTTATTTAGTACAGAATCCTTTCTTGGATAAAAATGCTCCTCAAATCTTGCTGTTACTAGGTTTGAAAATTCTGAATCCTCAAGCAGACGATAGATCCAAGGATGATTTCTCACCCACCAACCTTCATAAAACTCACAATCGGAATAATCATTATTCCCAAGAGATAAATCATAGTCCCAAAGTGGACCCATCTTTAGCTTGCCCACTCCATTATCATCGATAATAACATTAAAATAAATGCTCGAAAAGTTTTTAGCATCTACATTCTTAGTAATCTCATTAATAAGGAACCAGTCAATAAAACTTTCTACATCAATATATTTGTGATAACCATTGGTTGTATCTGCAAAATTATCACTGTGTAAAACAGCTTCAAATTCATTCACAAAATTAGTGATTACAGCAATAGTACTATCGGCAGACACCTGACCGTCATCTATAATCATATCATTGATATTGGGCTCTTTAATAGCAATTACTGGAAAATCTGGCGTTGTAAAATAATGATCATCATCATCTAATCTCTCTAGTTGATCTACCTCTAATAAGAAACCATCATTACCAATATCTACTCGATTGGACTTCTCTTCGACTTTCTGCGTTATGTTGTAGGTTCCATTATAAAGTCCGTTAATATACACTTCAGCAAACTCTCCATCGGGAGTCCAATCGAGTACACTAGAATAACCCATTTCAAAAGCAAGGGTATTTCTCAACATAGATTTATCAGAATACTCTGCTAAGAAAATCCATTTCTTATCATCTGGCATTCCAAGAAATTCTTCTTTACTATCGAGCTTCATTTGGTACGGTTTTTTAGGATGTAACCAGGTAGAATTTCCGCGTCCTCTTATCTTCATGGCTAAGGTGTCGAGGCCAAAAATTAATGAATCACTAGTTACACTTTGCCCACCTTCTACAGTAACCCTACCTTCTACGTAGTTATCAGTAGAATTAATTCCTTGCTGATTTTCTGTAGTAATATAAACAACAGGCAAGTTGGTATTTACTGGAATTACAGTTTGACATATACCATCCATACAAAATTCATTATAAGCGCATGGCCCGCAATTATTAATTACCTCACAAGGTGTTCCACCATAATTCAAGCAGTCTTGGGCATTAAAATTTTCATTCCATCCTGCAAATGCATTTGAATACATACAGCCATTATAAGGAACGTCATTGCAGGATGCGTAAGTACATAGGTTGTTCCCATACTGATCTATGTTTTGTGTTGTGGCATCTGAATTATAGTTAAGTGCTAAACTATCCATACAACCAACAATATCATAATTACCGATAGAACCATATGATGTCACCGTCAGATTAGTTAAAGTGACCTCAACCTCATGGGTAACTACATATAATATGAATGAGCTAAATGTGTTTGAAGATTGTGATGGAATCATTACTGAGTAGTTCCCAGACATGTTAATATTTACAATTTCGGTATTATAGCTTGGATCAGTATCCGGATATGGATTGTACTCTAGTCGAAAATAGACATCAACGCTAGCTCCATTAGTGATTGCCGAAAATGAAATCATTCCTCCATTTTCAAAACTTAATGGATAAATGCTAGGATCTTCGTTGGCAAACCCAGCCCATGACTCTGAACCTGAAGGATTAAAGTATGTTTGACCTTCTACAAGTGCACCTCCAAAAGAACCAGAAAACACAATTCCGCTAACAGAATCAGTAGCCTCATATGCACATGGCACACCACCATAATTGATGCAATCAGAAGCATTAAACCAATCAAACCATGGAGAGTATGACTCTTCGTACATACATCCATCGTAAGGCACATCATTACAAGATGCATAAATGCATAAAGTATTTCCCCAATCATCATAAGCTTGTGTGGTAGCTTCAGGATTGTAATCTGTTGCATTTTCATCTAGACAACCTAAAACCTCATTATATTCTACAAAAAGTAAAGTACTAGCACTAACAGTATAAAAAATGTTAAAAAAAAGAGTAGTAAGCAGCGCTACTATATATTTTACTTTCATATCAAACTTATCTATGTACAACATTTCAATTCCAAATCGATGGAATATCTGTGTCGATTGACGCTTTTATCTCTAAATCAAAAGCTATGCAATTTAACAATTCTTTTTGTGAAGTGATTAATATCTATATGGTTTCAGTTCCATAAAAAATTAAAGTGTTACTAATACACTTATAACCTACAAATAAATATGTAAATTAGCCTTGTAACATTTAGGAGCATTTCCAAAAGCGTCCAATTATAAGTTTATTAAATTGAGACAACATCTTTAAGAGCTGCCCCCTAGCTAATTTATTTGATGTGAATTTTACTACAAAACTTACCAAGACTCTATTGCTTTTTTTAGCAACAACTATCTACATGAATGCTCAAGAGTGGAATCTTGTTTGGGCAGATGAATTTAATACTGATGGCGCTGTAAATAATGAAAAATGGTTTCACCAAACTCAATTGCCTAATGGCTACAGTTGGTTTAATAATGAACTTCAGCATTACACAGATGAAATTGAAAATTCTTACGTAGATAATGGAACATTAAAAATCGTTGGAATAAAAGAAGACTATACCGATCAAGGACAAACCAAGCCCTACACATCTGCAAGGCTAAATTCTAAATTTGCATTTCAATACGGAAAGGTAGAAGTAAGAGCCAAACTACCTACTGGACAAGGAACATGGCCAGCCATTTGGACCTTAGGTAAAAACATTACGGAATCTGGAGCCTACTGGTTTAACCAAGGATACGGAACTACAAGTTGGCCTGGCTGTGGAGAAATTGACATCATGGAACACTGGGGTAGCAATCAAAATTATGTTCAAAGCGCTACACACACGCCCTCTAGTTATGGTGGAACAATTAATCACGGTGGGCAGTATATCCCAACAGTCTCCTCGGAATTCCATACTTATGGTTTAATTTGGACTGAAGAACAATTGGTCTTTAGTGTAGACGATGTGGTTCATTACACCTACAATCCTCCTGTAAAAGACAGCAATACTTGGCCTTTTGATACCGAGCAATTTTTATTATTAAACCTAGCAATTGCTCCAGACATAGCCTCAAATTTTCAGCAAAGCACACTTGAGATTGACTACGTTAGAGTATACCAAGGCGGTGAAGGAGGTGTAGGTTCGGGTCCAATATACGGTTGCTTAGATGAAAATGCGTTAAATTACACCTCAAATGCCACAATACAAAACGTAGATCAGTATGGGAACAACCTATGTACTTACGCATCCTGCAATGAAGTTCCTTATAATGGCTGTATGTATTCAAATGCATTTGCAGGATGGAATGAAAATTTTAATGCCCAAGACTGCTTGAATTATGGTGGAACTCCATGTGATAACAATACGACAAACAGTATAGGCTGCATCGATGAAAACGCAATAGATTACAATCCTGAAGCTACCGAACAAGCCTATGACCAATGGAATAACATTCTTTGCACCTATTCTTCGTGCAATGATGTACCTTATGATGGGTGTATGTATGCTGATGCATTTGCGGGGTGGCATCAAAACTTTAATGCTCAAGACTGTAGCAATTATGGTGGAACTCCGTGTGAAAATGTAAGTCAGACTACAGAAGGATGCACCAATGCCGAGGCAACAAATTACAATCCAGATGCAACTATTGATGATGGCTCCTGTAGCTATGATATTGAGAATTCTACTACAAATATCGTATTCTCAATTCCCTTTGGTGGTGTTATCTATAATGGTTCATCATACATGAATCCTTCCGGCTCTGAGTCATGGGCTGGCTTTGCTAATGAAGATCCTAGCATTTATCCATTAAGTTTTGAAAATGGAGGAACAATATCGTTTACAGCAAACACCAATGCTGGTGATGCAGAGCTGTTTTTTAGGTTTGAACACAACCCTTATCCTGATGTTGATCCAAACTTTACAACATCAACCATTGCAGTGAGTAATAATGGAGAATACACATTAAACATTCCGGCGCAAGGTACAAATACATTTAGTTCTTTCTTATTATATATCGTAACTCAAAATATAGAAGTAACACTATCAAATGTAACTGTTATTTCAAGTGGTTCAGATACGTCATCTGCGGATATAGAAGGGTGTACAGACATTACTGCTACAAACTATAATATTGAAGCTACCAATGATGATGGTACATGTCAGTATCCTTGTAACTTTGACTGGGATGTAAATGTAACAGATCAAAATCACTCTCTTTTCATAAGTGGTGAATGGACAGATCCAAATGGTGTAACATTAAGTGACAGTTCGGCATTAGGTGCTTTTTACCAAAACGACGCTGGAAACTTCGTTTGTGCTGGATACACCTATAATACCGGGGAGCTTTTACAAATATCAATAATGGGCAATGATGCAACAACCGATCAAATTGACGGGTTAAGCTCTGGTGAGCCTCTAATTTTAAGAATTTGGGATGCCTCAAATTGTCAAGAATACGGAGTAGATTATAATATCACAAACGGCCCTGAGGTATTTTCAGTTAATGGAATAACATTTATTGAATCTATTACTGCAACAACTATTAGCTCTGAAGAGCAAATTATTAGCCTTCCACAAGGTTGGTCTTTATTTTCAACTTATGTTCTCCCAACAGAAAATGATATGTCGGCAATTTTAGCTCCAATATTAAATGATCTTATTATTGTAAAAGATTACACAGGATCAGCTTACCTACCAGAATGGGACTTTAATGGGATAGGAAATTTAGAAATAGAGCAAGGCTATCAAATCAAAACAAGTGCACAAACAAACTTAGCGATAATTGGATTACAAATTATGCCAGAAAATCAACTAATAACTTTTGAATCTGGCTGGAATATAGTTGCGTATTTAAGAACAGAAGAAGCGCCAGCAAATCTTGCATTAGCAGAACTCGTTTCACAAGGAAACTTAATTATTGCTAAAAACTCAATAGGAGATGCGTATTTGCCTGAATGGGATTTTAATGGCATTGGCACCATGAAGCCTGGTGAAGGGTACCAAATAAAGACATACAACGCTGGCAGCATTCAGTATATATCTAACGATAGTGTGTACGAATAAAATCAACAACACTTATTTATTAAACCCCCATTTATGGGGGTTATTTTTTTACATAAATACTAAATCAATGACGGATGCGATATAGAAAAATCGCTTATGAATTATCAACCCTAAGGACACAAGACAAATCCAGCTATACTCTCATTAATTTTTAGCTGATAGCCATAGCCTGACTCTAGATTACCAATACCATTAAAACCCCATTCAGGCAAATACGCATTTCCTAAATAATCCTTAACGATGATCAGACGGTTTATATATGGATCAAATGCTTCCATAACATCAACCGATGTAGGACACGAGTAGCCAACTAAATTCCAGCCAGCATCTAAATCGATACTTGTAATAAAATAAGATGGTGCATACAAACAAGAACCATTATCTAACACCGCATTATAATTGTAGTTACCCGCATAAGGATCTGTACAACCAGCATATGCGATATTACTTTTACTTATTGGAAAGCTACATTCCATAGTTTCATTAAAACCTGAAAAAAGCTGTAGTTCAATGTCTTCATCCCATAAATAAAATTCACTTACCAAAGAAAGACTGTGGGTTGATGTACCGCTTAACCCATAATAGAAAACCTCTTCGGTGGCAAGCGTGTCGCCAAAACTATTCAATATTAAGAAAGAAGGATAGCTATACAAATAATTGGAATTTGCATAGATTTCCATATCTATATGATTCGTTTGAGTGTTCAAAGTAATAGATGTAACGTCAATCAATTCACAATCACTCAAAGGACTTATGTGAGCCCCTAAACTTTCGGTAAGTGTTGCTATAGCTGCATAACCAAAGGTAGTCACTACATTTCCTGAAGGATCCAATAAAACGCCACTAGGATAACCAGTTTGATTGAATAAAGTAAACACACTTGCACCGCCTTCTTGACCAGCAATTACAGGAAATTCTGAGCCATGTGAAACTTTGAAGCTCTCACAAGCTGCGGCAGATGAGTATGAATCTACACCGATAAAAAATATATTTTCAGAATTTTGACCGTAATAACTGTAAGCATTATTAATTTCTGAAGCTACACTATTACAAAGGCCACAGCTGGTAGAAAAAAAGTCTAGATAAATATATTTGCCTTCCTGAAGTACAACGGATGGATTAATCGTTTCGCCATCACTTGTTGTGTAAGTCATGTCGGAGGTAAACTGACCAAGGGCTGTAAAGCTAAAAGCTAACAAACTTAAAATCAGACTGTAATTTTTCATAAATAATGATTTTTTTAAGATTATAAATATACAATATATTCTACTCAACTAATGGTACTTGATTTTTATACAGGTGAATGAGTACTAGATATTTCATCTATTTGTTGTTTCGTCAAGGTTCCATTCAACCAATTAGAACTTATATTAGCATTATATTTTTTGTAAAAATTAATCGCAGGAGCATTCCAGTCCAACACCTGCCAACACATACCCTGATAGCCTTCTGCAGCACAAACAGCAATGGTTTCCTCGAAAAGCTTTCCTCCAATACCTTGACCACGGTAGGACGTTTTGACCACAAAGTCTTCCAAATACAAAAAACGACCTTTCCAGGTTGAATATCTTGTAAAATAAAAGGACATCCCCACAAGTTCACTGTCCATTATTGCCACTAAAAATTCAAATGCTGGGCGCATTCCAAAACCGTCTTTTTCAAGATCGAATAATGAGAGTTTCACTTCATCGAGGGCCTTTTCATAAGCGGCCAACTCTTTTATGAGAGACAGCACTTGGGGTAAATCTTCTTTTACTCCTTTTCTAATTAATACATCCATAGGGTTAAAAATACAGAAGATATTTATATACGACGTATTACTTTATTTGCTAATCATTTTTAAAAAGTATTTATAATAAAAAACCCACGATTTCGTGGGTTTTTTATGTCTATCGTCTATTACTTTATATCTTTCTCTACACTTCCATCATCATAAATATAAAACAGTAGTTGCGTTTTATTATTCTGTGGAATCACTACTCGACCTAAAATATCTACAATATTTACTAGTGTTTTAGTTTTTGAAGAAATAAGGAGTTCTTCTGTCGAAAGACCATCACAATTTATTAATCCCTCGATATTGTATTGAGATACAAAGTTCCATATTTCTTCCGAAGCACTTATATCCATATTTCCAAAAGATCCTGGCCAATCATGATCGCCATTAACAACTTTAAGCTCTTCAACAGACACACAGTTATCGCCATTCATCCAAACCCTCCTCTCTACAGTACTTCCATCTGAGGTAACGATATTGTCTACATCGGTTACCACTGGATTAACGTCAGTAGAATTATAACTTGACCAGTAATTTGTAATGTCATTTACTGACATATAAAGTGGCATATCACCATAAGAAAGACCTTCATAAGTAGAATGAGGATTTTGATCAATTGAACCAGGAATAAGCATCATGCCAGTTGGGTGAATAGGAGAGCAAGGACCCCATCCATAAATATCATCTCTGTAATAATTATCAAGCATACTACCTGAAACTGCAGCAAATGCTGCAATTTTACTATTTAATCGACACCCCAATTCGTATGAAAGAATAGCACCCTCGGAATAACCACAAGCGTATATTCGGCTTTGATCAATCGAATATTCCAAACTCATTGCATCAATAATTGCCTCAACAAAAAAAACATCATCATGATCTGTTGGTGCTTTGTGAATCCATGAAGTAGTCCCGCCATCGGGATCTATGGCACCTTGAGGATAAACCGCTATAAAACCAGCGGTATCTGCAATAGGCCTCATATCATTAACATTCATAAAGTCGTTGGCATAGCCACTACCACCATGAAAATTAAATACGACAGGCATAGACTCTGTACCGTCATAACTTTCTGGGAGATACACGATATACTCTCTTACAAGACCATCAAACACCATTTCGTGAGTGCTAGATTGAGAATAAGCAAACAAAGGCGTTAAAATCAAAAGATAAAACAATCGTTTCATAAAGGAGGATTTAAAGTTTAATAATCGCTAAAGTAATGATTTTTAAGCACTAAGAGCCAATTAAATTGACTGATATTATTGATTTTTTTTAAAACTATGTTTGTTACTCTGGTTTGGCTTTATATGTACTGAGCCAGTCGAGATACTCTTTATTTAAATCTAATCCTTACCCTTAACACACATAAAAGCAAGGATATATATTGAAATTCAACTTTTAATACATCGTATCATAAAGTATTTAGTACATTTACTCAAATAACAAAGTCCCCTCCATGAAAAAGTCACTCTTGCTCCTTCTATTCCTTCCTTTATTATCTTTCAGTCAAGAGCTTTACCAAGAACAAGACATACCTATTCATCTACCCTCTGGTTGGAGCATGTTTGGTTATACCTGCATTGAATCTCGTGACTTACCTGAAGCTTTCACAAGTATTCAAGAGTCTGTAATTATCATAAAAGATAGTCAGGGTAGTGCCTATCTGCCAGAATGGGGATTCAACGGTATTGGAGCTTTACAATATGCACGCGGCTACCAAATTAAACTCAGCATGGAAATTTTAAATTTTCAATTTTGTCCGGCTTTAGTTCCATTTTCTGATATTAATAATAATGGCACTAACGACTCAGAAGAAGCGCAAGGATGCACAGATATAAGTGCTTGTAACTATAATACTGGAGCCACCTTTAATGATGGCTCGTGCAACTACCCCAACGCCTACGAAGATTGCTCTGGGAACTGCCTAAATGACACCAATGCAGATCAAGTATGCGATGAAATTCAAGAGAGTGGCTGTACCGACCAAGCCGCGCTTAACTATAATACCTCTGCCATTATAGATGACGGCAGTTGCATATTCACTTGTGGGATGGCTACGGTAAACTTTTCGGTAGATGCTTCAGATGTAATTACCAGCGCTCAAAACAATGTAGTAATCAATGGAAACTTTGACAACTGGAATGGCTGGGGCCTAGTACTTAGTGATGATGATGGCGACGGCATTTACACCGGTAGCTTATCTGTAGAAGAAGGAACCTACCAATATGTACATGCACTTACTGGTTCATCCGACAACTGGTCGGGTTGGGGAACCGTAGGTTATGCACCAGAGGCTTGTGAAGACAATACCAATGATGAATTTCACAATTATGAGTTTACAGTAGGATGTGACGAAATTTTGAACCTACCGCTCAACTGTTTTGGTTCGTGTGGCCCTTGCGAAAACTCATCCTCTAACGAAAATACTTGCGACGAAATTGAGGGTAGGGATATTCCTGTAAGTACCGATGGCTATCAAATTAAAATTGGAAACGATGCACTACACATGAAAGGTATTTGCTGGTCACCTCATGGTATTGGCTCTTCGCCTGGTGTAAACGAAATAAACTTTGCGCAATATGTACAAGATGATGCTACTTTAATGGCTGATGCAGGCATTAATGTAGTGCGAACCTATGGGCCTATTTCCGACACCGATGTACTTGACCAGCTCTATGCACAAGGAATTTATGTAATGATGACCGTATTTTATGGATACAACGACGATGTAGAATCTGCCTTAGAACACGTATGTTCTCTTAAAAATCATCCTGCAATTATTGGCTGGATTGTTGGTAACGAATGGAACTACAACACATTAGGGCTATCCATTAGTTTTGACGAAGCACTAGCTACAGTTGCCTCAGTTACTTCTGCCATCAAACAGGCCGACCCAACAAGAATCGTCTCTACTGTATACGGCAACATCCCTTCAGAAACAGTGTACAACTCCTTACCAGACGTTGATATATGGGGACTTAACGTGTACACTGGAGCTAGCTTTGGATCATTGTTTAACTCCTGGGAATCGTTGAGCACTAAGCCTATGTACCTGGCAGAATACGGTTGCGATGCCTACAACGGACAAACAAACCAGGAAGATCAAAATACCCAATCAGAGATTGTATCTTCTCTAACTCAAGAGATTCTTACTAATGCATCTGTAACAGAAAATGGTGTTTGTTCTGGCGGCATGCTTTTTAGCTTTAATGACGAGTGGTGGAAATACAATGGCGGCAGTGCATATGCTCAAGATACAGAGTCTTCATGGAGCAATGGCGCTTACCCAGACCCTAACATGAATGAGGAATGGTGGGGCATTGTAGACATATACAGAACTCCTCGCCTAGCCTACTACACCTATTCAAATTTATCTATTCTTGAATAAATAAGGGAAATAAAAATTTCGATAATTTCATAATTTAAGCTTATTTTTTGATTAAAATCAACGTTTTTAAGTCTTTTTTCATCCATTTTGAGCAAAAAATAGTAAAATACAATTCATGGATATTTTAAGCAATTTTAACCTAGTCTTGCAATAATTATCTCTAATTTTACAAGTCTAAACGACACATTTATGAAAAATTTCTTTTTAACCATTTTCGCAGTTATAGCTATTTCAGCCTGTCAAACTGACAATAAAACCAACATCATGGAGCCCGTTGCAAAAAAAATACCCACCCAACTAAATTATCATTCAGACTCCATAACAGATAATTATTTTTGGATGCGCTTATCAGATCAACAAAAAGAAGCGACAAGCCCTGACGCTCAAACACAAGATGTTCTGAATTACTTAAATGATGAAAACAGCTATCTAGACAGTCAAATGTTAGACACTGATGAGCTTCAGAAAAAACTTTTCGATGAATACGTCTCCAGAATTAAACAAGACGATGCCTCTATTCCTTACTCAGACAATGGCTATACCTATTATGCTAAATTCGAACAAGGACAAGACTACAGACGTTATTACAGGAAGAAAAATGAAGCCGAGAGCAGTGATGAATTAATTTTAGATTTACCTAAATTGGCTCAAAATCAAAGCTATTTTTCTCTTGGTGACTGGTCTGTAAGCTCAAACAACAAAATTTTGGCATACAGCACCGATTTGATATCAAGGAGAGAATACAACATTCAATTTAAAGACCTAAATACTGGTGAGTTACTCGAGGATAAAATCGAAGCTACTGCTGGGGGAATTACCTGGGCCAATGATAACAAGACCGTATTTTATGTTAAAAAAGACCCTCAAACACTGAGGTCGAATAAAATTTACAAGCACGTCTTGGGTACAGATTCAAAAAATGATGAGCTCGTTTTTGAAGAAAAAGATGAAACCTACAGTTGCTATGTGTACAAATCTAAAAGCAATGACTATCTTTTCATAGGTTCTTATCAGACATTATCTACAGAAGTTAGATTTTTAGATGCCAACAAGCCAAATGGAACTTGGACCATTATTCAGCCAAGAGAACGTGGGCTAGAATATTCGGTAAGTCACTATGATGATGCCTTTTTTATCCGAACCAATTGGGATGCAAAAAACTTTAAACTAATGAAAACTTCTGTTTCTTCTCCTTCAAAAGAAAACTGGGAAGACCTTATAGAACACAGAGAAGACGTCTTTTTAAGTGGTTTAGAAATTTTTAAAAACTACTTAGTTTTAAAAGAAAGAAAAGATGGCTTAACCCAAATGAGAGTGATAAACTGGTTGAGTGATGAAGAGCACTACATTACCTTTAACGATCCTACCTACTCATTATATGCCAATATAAACCTTGACTTTGACACAGATCTATTCCGGTTTTCATACGCTTCACTAACAACACCAAACTCAACTTACGACTATAATTTAGCCACTAAAGAGCGAACACTTCTCAAACAACAAGAAGTTTTAGGCGGTAAATTCAATAGCGAAAATTACATCTCTGAGAGACAGTATGCTTTAAGTAGAGATGGAATTACTAAAATTCCTATTTCTATAGTATACAATAAGAAATTTAAAAAAGATGGAACGGCACCAGTACTTCTATATGGCTATGGGTCTTATGGCGCAAACATGGACCCATATTTTAGCTTAACCAGGTTAAGTTTATTGGACAGAGGCTTTGCATTTGCAATAGCACATATACGAGGTGGCCAAGAAATGGGTCGCGACTGGTATGAAGATGGAAAGTTGCTGAAGAAGAAAAATACCTTTAATGACTTCATCGATTGCGGACATTTTTTAGTAGAGAATAACTACACGAGTCCCTCGCACATGTACGCACAAGGCGGAAGTGCTGGCGGATTGCTTATGGGTGCTATCATTAACCAAGAACCAAAGTTATGGAATGGTGTTATTGCAGGCGTACCATTTGTTGATGTCATCAATACCATGTGGGATGAATCTATACCACTTACTACATCTGAGTTTGACGAATGGGGTAATCCAAAAGATAAAGTATACTACGACTATATCAAATCTTATTCTCCATACGACAACATCCAAAAAATGGATTACCCAAACTTATTAGTTACTACTGGCTACTGGGACAGCCAAGTACAATATTGGGAACCTGCCAAATGGATTGCAAAACTTAGAGACTATAGAACAAACCAAAATATGTTAGTCATGTCATGCAATATGGATGTAGGACATGGGGGCGCTTCTGGGCGATTTGAAAGTTTAAGAGAAGTAGCATTAGAACACGCCTTCTTGCTCAAATTAGAAGGCATTACCGAATAATAATTAACTAAAAACAGATAACATGATAAGACTAACCTCCCTTTACATTCTTCTATTTCCTCTTATGCTTAGTGCTCAAAACAAAAAAACACTAAACATTGGATCTCAAGCACCAATGATGGAAGTAAAAATGCTTGCTACAGACCAGATGGAATACAGCATATCTGATGTTAAAGATGAGAATGGAACCCTCATTATCTTCTCTTCCAATACCTGCCCATTTGTAGTTATGTGGGAAGACCGCTACACCATGATAGAGGAAATATGCAAGAAAAATAAAGTGGGAATGGCATACATAAACTCAAATGAAAAATTAAGAGAATCGGTAGACTCCTATGAAGCCATGGTGGAGCATAGCAAAAACAACAACTACTCTTTCCCCTATTTGGTAGATGAAAAAAGCACTTTGGCAAATGCTTTTTATGCCAAAACAACGCCTCACATATTTTTGTTTAACGAAGATGACAATCTGGTTTACAAAGGTTCTATAGACGACAATTATGAATCCAAAGAAGATGTAAAGAGTTTCTACATCAAAGATGCAATTGAGCAATTGGCATCAAAAAACAATATTGTCACCAAAGAAACGAAACCCATAGGCTGTAGCATAAAGAGAGTTCGAAAATAATCCATTCCTTGTTTTCAAGTCGAATGGGCATCATCAATCATATCGTTAAACACCAATTTATCGATTGCCAAAAAGATAGAATAGTCTTCTTTTTTTAGGTTTTTTTGGCTAATGTTCGCTAACGGTCTTGTGTATGAAACGTAGCGTTGTAAAAAGACGCTAACTTTTCGGATTAACACAGAGCCGAATTTTTATATTTTGTTTTTAACGTATCAATCTTAAAAGCCAAATTTAAAGATTTGGCGGTCTTCACAAATAAGCACGAACCTTTCGGTTTAGCACTTATAAGCTATGTTTTA
>CBFIGX010000005.1:0-172574 GCA_965662265.1 Flavobacteriales bacterium | reverse complement strand
GGCTTTGGACCATTTGCTGAAGGCTTTGGTGCTGGAGAATGTTCTAACTACGGTGGTACACCGTGTGAAGAACCTGTTACTGATGTTCAAGGTTGTACAAACTCAGACTATATAGAGTACAACTCTGAAGCTACCCTTGATGATGGTTCATGTACAACAACATGGGCAGAAGCACTTGCAAATGCACAAGCAGATGTTGACGCTGCAAATGCACTTATAGAAAGCCTTGAGGCCCAATTGGCTGATGCTCTTGAAAACCAAGAAGATGGTGTTTCTCAAGCTGATGTAGATGCTGTACAAGCTTTACTTGACGACGCATATGCCGACTTAGATGCTGCCAATGCCACTATCTCAAGTCTAGATGCAGAATTAGCTGATGCTCTTGCTAACCAAGAAGATGGGATCACACAAGCTGATGTAGACGCCCAAGCTGATCTATCTTATGGATACGGATACGGTGATGGTTATAATGCAGGATTAGCTGATGGTGATGATGGAATCACACAAGCTGATGTAGATGCTGCCTACGCTGATGGTGCTGCATCAGTAACTCCTGAAGATGGAATTACACAAGCTGATGTAGACGCTGCAAATGCTGCAAGCGCTGCTACTATTGCCGACTTACAAGCACAGTTAGATGAAGCTCTTGCCAATGCCGGTGGTGGTTCATGTGAAGCTATTTACATTGACATTGTTAATGGTTGGAATATCCTAGGATATACCTTGCCATATGGTCAGGACGTTGCAGCAACTGTTGAAGATATAGTTGGTAATATCCTTATCGTTAAGAATAATAATGCACAAGTATACTGGCCAGAATTTGGATTCAATGGTATTGGAGACTTTATTCCTGGTCAAGGTTATCAAGTTAAAACAGATGCTGCAATACCTGGTTATACATGGCCAGATGTTAACGGTGCTCGTTTAGACTTAACACCTTCAGTGCCTCAATGGGCAATTGATATGGAAACTGAGATTCACCCTAATGATATTAGATCTCTTGTAAAAGTGGTTAATATGATTGGACAAGAAGTGAACCCTGAAGATCAGTTCCCTGGTGAAGTATTATTATACTTATTCAATGATGGAACTGTTGAAAAGAAAATGGTGAGATAATAATCAACTATTTTAATATGATAAAGGCCCTGAATAATTTCAGGGCCTTTTTTGTTAAATAGTATTAGACTTGTGACTCTTATATAGATTATTATCTTTGTTTAAATTCTATACAAATTATGAAAGAAGAATTAAAACAACACATTCTAAAAAATGGAACAACTCTAGGATTTGTCTTAGTAGCAATTACTTTAACAACCTATCTGTTGGGGGCAGAATATGCTACAAACTATGTGATATCAATTAGCACTATGTTGATTACAATAATATTCCCAATTTACCAGACTAGAATCCTAAGATCTTCTCAAGATGGATATATAAGTTTTAAAGATGCTTTCACCTCCTGTACAGGTATTTTAGTTGCTGCGGGGTTTATTAATATATTTGTAAGCATCGTTTTGTATAATATTATTGACCCAAACTACGCTATTGAATTAGTTGACTCTATTGTGAATAAAACTGTTGCTCAATTTGAGCAATTAGGCATGGAAGATTCTCAAATTGAAGAAATGATAAGTCAAATTGAACAAAACACTGACTTTAGCCCACTTTCATTATTTAAGAGCTATATTTTTTCTATAGTTTTTTATACTGTCTTTGGCCTAATAGTCGCAGCTTTTACCAAAAAGGATCAACCCATAATTGAGTAAATAGTGAGTTTATTACAACTATCTATATGTGTACCCCTGTACAATGAACAAGAATCTTTATCCGAACTACATCAATGGATAAAAAAAGTAATGGATGAAAATAATTTTAGTTATGAAGTTATTTTTGTAGATGACGGTAGCACTGATGAATCTTGGTCAGTGATCCAGAAGCTAGCCTCAGTTAACCCTGAAGTTCATGGGATTAAATTCAGAAGAAATTATGGTAAATCTGCAGGCTTATTTGTTGCATTTGAAGCAGCAAATGGAGATGTAGTTATAACTATGGATGCCGATTTACAAGACAGTCCTGAAGAAATTCCTGCATTATATAGAATGATTAAAAATGATCATTTTGATTTAGTTTCAGGTTATAAAGAAAAAAGATTTGATCCATTAACTAAAACAATACCTACCAAATTGTTTAATTGGGCTACCCGTAAAATGTCGGGAATTCAGCTACGAGATTTTAATTGTGGATTAAAAGCTTATGACCATAAAGTAGTTAAGTCTATTGAGGTTTATGGAGAAATGCATAGATACATCCCCGTTCTTGCTAAGTGGGCTGGGTTTACAAAAATTAGTGAAAAAGTTGTCATACATCAAGAGCGAAAATATGGTGTTACCAAATTTGGTGTAGAAAGGTTTATAAATGGATTTCTAGATCTATTAACTGTTGTATTTATTTCTAAGTTTGGAAAAAAACCCATGCATCTTTTTGGTTTAGTTGGCGTCATTTTTTTTGCTATAGGTTTTAGTATTGCTGCATATTTAACTTATGCAAAAATAATGTGGCAGGCATATAATATGACTGACAGACCATTATTTTATTTCGGGATTGTAACAATGATTATAGGAGTTCAACTATTTATGACTGGATTTATAGCTGAATTAGTTGCCCGATCAAATAGTGAAAGAAATCATTATATTGTTGAAGATAGAATTAACATCTAGGCTTGCAAATAAAGAAAATCATAATTATTGGACCAGCTCATCCACTTAGAGGAGGTATTGCTGATAGTAACCATTCTTTGGCAGCAGCATTACAGCAACTAGGTCACCATGTAGAGTTTTTATCATTTAATTTACAATACCCGTCAATACTATTCCCTGGAAAGTCTCAGTTTGATTACGACGCTAGTCCACCAAATATAAAAATTAATTCAGCTATCAACTCCATTAATCCTATTTCATGGATTAATTGTGCATTATGGCTTAGGAAACAAAAGCCAGATATTATTATATCTAGATACTGGATTCCTTTTATAGGTGTTAGTATTGGTTCAATATTGAGAATTAGCGGTTTAAAATCTAAGTCAACTTTAGTGGCTTTGTGTGATAATATTATTCCACACGAAAAACGTATTGGTGATTCTGTACTAACTAAGTTTTTTTTAAAATCAAATAACACCTACTTTGTAATGTCTAAATCAGTTGGTGACGATATTAATAAATTTATAGATAAGCCAAGAGTAGATTTTCATCCCCATCCTGTTTACGATCAATTTGGAAAACTAAAAGCAAAAGTTGAAGCAAAGCATATTCTCGGCCTTGATAATGACAGAAAATACATTTTATTTTTCGGATTTATAAGAGCCTATAAAGGCTTAGATCTTTTAATTAATGCTATGCCGCATATTGACACTAATGTTCATTTAATTGTGGCTGGAGAGTTTTATGACGATCACACACCTTACTTAAGCTTAATAGACAATTTAAATCTAAAGACTAGAATTCATTTATTTTCTGAATTTATACCACAAAGCGACGTAACAAATTACTTTTCGGCTTGTGATATGGTTGTTCAACCCTATAAGTCAGCAACACAAAGTGGCGTGGCCCAAATTGCCTATCATTTTAATAAACCTATTATTGTTACAAATGTTGGAGGTCTTGCAGAAGTAGTTCCTCATAACAAAGTAGGCTATATTGTTGATGTTGACCCTGTGGCTATCTCTGATGCCGTTAATAGATTTTATAAAGAAAATAATGAATCACGATTCAGTAAAAATATTTCTATTGAAAAAGAGAGGTATTCATGGATAAATATGGCGAGACAACTCTTGAAACACTATTAGTAATTCTACAGAATTTTATTTGTATTTTAGTGAAAATTTAAAAACCGATATGAGGTACTTTCTACTATTTTTAGCATCGTTTCAACTTACTGCATACGCACAAGAAACAACTATGGATTCAAGAGTTGATTCATATATATTGAATAATCTAAAAGAGCTTAATCTTGAGGCATACGATGTGTCAGACTACTCAATTTATAGAGAGTATGAAAGCAAAAAATCAGGTTTAACCCATTTATTTGTTCAACAGAATTATGATGGTATTCCTATTCATCAAGCAGAGCTAAGATTACATTTGGATAAAAATAATGAATGGCTTTTAACTCAAAATACATTTGTCAACAATTTGGCTAGCAATGAAGCAGATTTAAGCTACTCGATTTCAGAAATTCAAGCAATTAAATTTGCGTGTAATCAGTTAAATATTGAGTTAACCCCCATAAACTACAGAGGTAAAAAAAGTGCTACATCTAAGATTTATGAAGGAGAGTTTTCTCGCGATCTAATTCCAGTAATGAAGTCATTTTTTGTTCAAGGGCAAATAATTATCCCTGTTTGGGATATTACAATTTATGAAGCTGATGCTTCAGATTGTTGGAATGTACTAATCGATGCAAAATCTGGAGAAATAGTAAGAAAATACAACTGGGTAAAGCACTGTAGTTTTAGCCCCGAAATCGCGTGTGCAGATCATAATCATTCGAGTACAAATATCACTCAGGGTTTACCAGCAGAACAAGTGGACGGCGCTGCATACAACGTGTTCGCAATACCTTTAGAAAGTCCTTCTCACGGTGATAGAACAATAGAAGTAGAGCCACATGACATCGACGCTTCGCCTTATGGATGGCACGATACTAATGGAGATGCAACTGATAATCCAGAGTATACAATTACCAGAGGTAATAACGTACATGCATATTCTGATTTAAATGATTCTGGTATATCTCAGGGAGATGAGCCAGACGGAGGCGATAGCTTACTCTTTGATTATCCTTTCGACCCTATGTTAGAGCCAGATCAAAATTTGGATGCTGCAACTGTCAATTTATTTTACATGAACAACATGATGCACGATGTATGGTATCATTATGGTTTTGACCCCCAAGCAGGAAATTTTCAAGAAAATAATTATGGTGAAGGTGGCGCCGGTGGAGATTATGTTCTTGCACAAGCACAAGATTCAAGTGGTGTAAATGATAATATCGCCCTTAATAATGCCAATTTTTATACACCGGGCGATGGCTCAAATCCTGTGATGCAGATGTATATTTGGGATAAGCCAACAAACCCTTATGATTTGTTTACAGTAAATTCTCCTGAAAGCAATCAAGGTGTTTATGAAGTAAGTCTTGCAAATGATTGGGGCGGAGAAGTAACTAGTATTCCAATAACTGCAGATTTAGAGATTGTAGATGATGGTTCAACTTATGGTTACGAAGGTTGTGGAGATATATTAAATGATTTAACAGGTAAAATTGCTCTGGTTAGTCGTGGTACCTGCGAATTTGGACTCAAATCGTTAAATGCTCAAAATGCAGGAGCTGTTGCTATAATCATATACAACAATGTTGGTGGTATGGTAGATATGGGCGCTGGGGCAGATGGTGGTGCTGTAACTATTCCTTCTATATTTTTAGGAAAATTAGATGGTGAGGCTTTGAGAGATCAAATAATAAATGGAGAATCTGTTAATGCAACTATAGTAAATAATTCTCCTGAAGGCCCAGATTACCTTGATGGTGATTTTGATAACGGTATTATAGCACATGAATATGGCCATGGAATATCAAGTAGACTTGCAGGTTCTAACTGTTTATTTGGAGATGAACAAGCTGGTGAAGGATGGAGTGACTTTTTTGCACTAATGATGACTAGTGACGATTCTGATAATGCCGAAGAACCTCATGGTATCGGAACCTATGTCTCAGCTGAATTAAACGACGGGAGAGGAATTCGATCTTATCCTTACAGTAGAGATATGTCTGTGAACCCTATGACATATGATTATATAATTACGGAATCTGTTCCTCATGGAGTCGGATCTGTATGGGCTACAATATTATGGGATTTACATTGGAATCTTGTTGATTTGTATGGATATGATAATGACAAGTATCATGGTACTGGTGGTAATAATATGGTAATGCAATTAGTCATTGATGGCTTAAAGCTTCAACCGTGTCAGTCAACATTTATCGATTTAAGAAATTCTTTAGTCACTGCAGATTCTTTATTATACGAAGGGCAACACAAGTGTTTAATATGGGAGACTTTTGCTCGTAGAGGGGTTGGTTACAGTGCAAATGGCGGTTCCTCTGGAAGCAGATCAGATGGAACAGAAGCTTTTGATAATCTTCCTGAATGTGCTAAAGAGCTCACAATTGATAAATCGGCTAAGGATGCCGCTAAAGCTGGTGATGCAATCCTTTACAGCATAGTTATTACTAATTATACTGATGAATTGCTTACTAACGTAACTATTCAAGATACGCTTCAGTCAGATGTTCAGTACGCACAAGGGTCTTCTTCATGCCAAATTGAAGAGAGTGGAAATGTTCTTAGTTTTACTCTTGGAGACATGTCTCCTGGGCAATCAATTGAGTGTATTTATGAAGTGGTTACTGACGATCAATTATTTAGTGATATCTTGTTCGAGGATGATATGGAAGATGGGGATGACAATTGGTTTGTATCTTCCGAGCAAGACTTGTTTTGGGAGATTTCAAATGACTATGAAACCTACAGTGGAAATGATGCTTGGTTTATTACAAACTGGGATACTAGGTTTGAGTCTCATTTAGATTTAGTTTCTTTCGTAGTTGAAGGAGAAAACCCATGTTTAAGCTTTTGGCATAAATATATTACAGAACCTGCATTTGATGGTGGCTATGTTACAATATCAACTGATAATATAAATTACGAGGAAGTTGGTGATAAAATAATTAGAGGTCATTACCGAGGAGTTTCACAAGCATCTCCTCCTTTAGGAGGGAAAAATTCATTCTGGGGAAATAGTAATGGATTTATGAACACAATTATTGATTTAAGAGATTATATAGGACAAGAAATAAATGTCCGCTTTTCCTTTGTAGCAGATGAAGAAAACGATACTGCGACTAATGTTGAAGGGTGGACGATTGATGATGTTAGAATTATAGATTTGTATTCTATAGAGAATAATGCATGTGTACGCTCATCAAGTAATTCAATTGTAAATTGTGATGAGGTAGATAATGCAGGTACAATAATGTATGATCATTATGGTGTTACTGTTGAAGAACAGCTAGACAATGTATTCGTTCAGCTTTACCCAAATCCTGCTAATAATACTGTGCAAATTCGTTTATCTGGGAAATGGTTAAATCAAATTAATTATACAGTATATAATGTTCAAGGTAAGGTCATTAATAAAGATGTATTTGTGGGATCTGAATTGCGTCTTTCAACAAAAAAATTCCCAGATGGAATGTATTTTATTGAGCTAAATGATTCGGAAAGAACTATAGTTAAAAAAATCACAATTCAACATTAATTATTCAACAAAAAAAACAGCTTCACGAAGCTGTTTTTTTAGAAATACACTATAAAATTTGTTCTATGAGAACTGTCTTAATTGTATGGTTTTTTAGTGTTGCATCTATTTTGTATTCTCAAAATATTATAGATGACAACGGTTTAAAGCAAGGCTTTTGGTCCAAAAATTATCCATGGGGAGCTAAGCGATACGAAGGAAACTTTATTGACAATAAAGAAATAGGTGTATTTAGATTTTATGACCATAATGAAAAATTAATTTCAGAACGAAATTATTTGTCTCCAGGTGGGCAATCAAATACTGTGATGTATTTCCCAAACGGAAATGTTGAAGCTTTGGGGTCTTTTAACGGTAAGAATAAAATAGGTGATTGGGTTTATTATAGTACTAAAGGTTACGTTGTATCAACAGAAACCTATTTAGAAGGTCAAAAACACGGAGAAGAGATAGTTTTTTTTCCTGACAGTACTACAGCCGAAATTGTATCTTGGAGTAATGGATTAAAGCAAGGTAAATGGCAAAAATTTAATCTTTTAGGGGTGAAAATTTTAGATGCAAAGTATCAGTCTAACACTTTACATGGACCATACACTAGCTACTATGAATCAGGTAAAGTAAAACATAAAGGTTTTTATAAAAAAGGACTGAAACATGGAAAATGGTTCTATTATTCAACTTCAGGAAATCAAGATAAAATGGAAGTTTATGAATTTGGAGATTTGTTAAAAACTGTAATAAGAGATGGAGATGCACTTAAAACTATCCAACATCGTTAAAATACTATGCTTATTAATTCCTTTTGCTTCCTTAGCACAAGATAAGTATTGGATTTTTTTTACTGATAAATCTGAATCGATTCAATATTATGAGGATCATAGTTTTATGTCTGATGAATCTCTGAAAAACAGAAAATTACAACAAATTTTAATAGACGAGAATGATTACCCGTTATCATCTAATTACATTCACACCATTAGTAATATAGGATTTACTATTTGCCAATCATCGAGGTGGTTAAATGCTGTATCTGTTTATGTGCAAGATTCTCAAGATCTGCAAACACTTAATTCCCTCGATTTTGTGAAACATATTCAAAAAGTCAAAAAATTAACTGTCACCACACCTTTAGAATATAAAGTTAATTTATATCCCAATACAGATGGATATTATGGGCCTTCTTTTGGACAGATTGCCCAGATTAACGGTCATCAAGTACATGCTCAAGGTTATTATGGAGCTGGCTGTACAATTGCAGTAATAGATGCTTCTTTTTACAAAGTAAACCAGTTACCTATATTTGATAGTCTTTGGGTAAATAATCAGATAATTGACTCTTGGGACTTTGTGCTCAATCAAGAATTAGATTACGAAAATGACACAATAGGTTATCATGGAACAATGGTGCTTTCTTGTATGGCAGGATATATGCCTGATAGTTTAGTTGGTACAGCGCCAAAAGCCAATTATCTGCTCTATAGAACTGAAGACATCTCATCAGAGAGCTTGTCTGAAGAAGATTTTTGGGTTGCAGCTGCTGAGCGTGCTGATATGCAAGGTGCTAACATAATAAACACATCACTAGGTTATTCTAACATGGATGATTCTCTGGCTTCACATACTTATAACGACATGGACGGTAATTCTACCATCATTACCAAAGCAGCAGATATTGCTGCATCAAAAGGTATATTAGTTGTTAATTCAGCAGGAAATTCAGGTTCTAACGATTGGTATTATATTACTGCTCCAGCAGATGGAGATAGTGTCTTAGCAGTTGGGGCAATAGATGCCGATAGTCTTATAACATCATTTAGTTCTCGTGGCCCTAGTGCAGATGGTCGATTAAAGCCCAATATAGTAGCTCAGGGACTATATACTACCGTTGCAAATATGGACGGTGGTATTACATACGCAAATGGTACTTCTTTTTCAGCACCTATAATTTCCGGTATGGCCGCCTCAGTTTGGTCTGCTATGCCATACTTAACAAGTATGGATTTGTTTGATTTAATCCAAGAGTCAGGGCATCTTTATCCAAACGGAAATAATGAATATGGAAACGGTATTCCAGATTTTAGTAAAGTACTTGACTTGTTGTCTATACCTGATCATCAACAACCAAGTATTGGTGTCTATCCAAATCCATTTGTTAGTACACTTACTATTCTATTTTCAGAACAAAAAATGGAACATCTTGATCTAAGTATTTATAATAATCTTGGTCAAAAAGTACTCTCATTTAACGAACATGTTTCGCATAAATTGACGATCCAAGTGCCAGAAATATTGCCTTCTGGAACATATTTTATCGAAATAACTAAAGGAGCTAATACTTTTTATAGAAGGATAGTGAAATGAAAAATAGAATAACACAATTATTTGGAATACAAAAGCCGATTGTTCAAGGTGGAATGATTTGGTGTAGTGGTTGGGAGTTGGCCTCTGCTGTTAGCAATGCAAATGCCCTTGGTGTTATTGGTGCAGGATCTATGTATCCTGACGTTTTAGAAGATCAAATAAAAAAATGTAAAGTAGCCACAAACAAACCTTTTGCAGTTAATTTACCTTTATTATACCCTAGTATCGAATCACATGTTCAAACTATTATTAAACAAAAAGTGCCAATAGTTTTTACATCAGCAGGCAGCCCCAAAAAATGGACACCAATTTTAAAAGAACATGGTATTGTAGTGGTACATGTTGTGTCTAATAAAATATTTGCCCAAAAGTCTGAGTTAGCAGGTGTAGATGCAATTGTAGCTGAAGGTTTTGAAGCCGGTGGTCATAATGGAAGGGAAGAGACTACAACCTTATGTTTAGTGCCAGAAATTGTAGATGTTGTCGAAATACCTGTTATAGCTGCTGGTGGTATTGGTTCTGGAAGAGCAATGGCAGCAAGCTTTGCTCTTGGTGCTGAAGGTGTACAAGTAGGTTCAAGGTTTGTCGCTAGTGTAGAATCATCTGCTCATATCAATTTTAAAAAAACAATAATTGAATTAAAAGAAGGTGGTACAGAACTTACTTTGAAAGAGTTAACACCTGTTAGATTAATTAAAAATAAGTTTTATAATGATGTTCAAGCAGCTTATGCAAGATCAGCTTCACTCGAAGAACTAAAGGTAATTCTTGGAAGGGCAAGGGCAAAGAAAGGTATGTTTGAAGGAGATACATCAGAAGGTGAACTTGAAATTGGTCAAGTAGCCTCATCAATAAACACCATTTTACCTGCATCAAAAATTGTAGATGATATTTGGCAGGAGTATCTGTTTACCATAAACAAACTTAGAACCATCAATAGTGTTTAAAAATTCAAATGTATTTTTCAAAACGCTCGGACCTGGTGTTTTATTCGCTAGTACTGCGATAGGGGTCTCTCATCTAGTACAGTCAACAAGAGCAGGTGCTGAATATGGATTTTCTTTAATTGTTTTTGTGTTGCTTGCCAACATATTCAAGTATCCTTTTTTTGAATATGGCTCAAGGTATGCTAATGCTACTGGTAAAAGCTTGCTTTGGGGCTATAGCAGAATAGGTAAGAAAATGTTAATCTTATATCTACTAATTACCTTACTGTCTATGTTTACGGTTGTTGCAGCTGTTACTTATGTATGTGTTGGATTAAGTATTAATTTATTTCAGTTATCGATTGAGCCAGCTGAAGTGTCTATTGTTTTAATGCTTGTTTGCTTAATACTATTACTCAGTGGTAGGTTTAATATGTTAGACTCTCTCATAAAACTAGTCGGTTTAATCTTATTAATCTCTACATTAGCTGCCTTTTTAACAACTATTTGGCATGGTCCAATAGCTTCTTGGGATGTTTTGATTTCGCCAATAGATTTAAGTAATGAAACAGTTTTTTTTATAATTGCATTAATGGGTTGGATGCCTACAGCTGTTGATCTGTCTACCTGGAACTCTATCTGGACTGTAGAGCGTATCAAGCAAACAAATTACCTTCCTAGTATGAAACAAACCTTACATGAATTTAATATTGGTTATTGGATTTCAGCTATTTTATCTATGTGCTTCTTATCGCTAGGAGCCTATTTAATATATGGAACGAACACAAGTTTATCTGAAAATGCTGCTACATTTTCAAACCAATTAATAAGCTTGTATACAGCCACATTAGGTTCAGGCGCATATTATTTTATTGCCATAGCATCTTTTTCTATAATGTTTAGTACTTGTATTACTGTTTATGACGGTTATGCTAGGGCCATGTCTGAAGCTAGTTGCTTACTATTAGGTCTTAAGTCAAAAAAGCTTAACACTTATAAAGTATGGCTTATTATTGTATTAGTTGGTGCATTTGTAGTCATCAATAATTTTATTGGAAATTTTAAACAATTAATAGATCTTGCTACTATAATTTCTTTTTTAATTGCACCTATTATTGCTGTTGTTAATTATAAACTTGTATGCTCTGACGACCTGAGTTATGAACATAAGCCTGGAATAAAAATGAAAATACTTTCTATTTTAGGAATATTATATTTGCTTTTATTTTCAGCCCTATTTGTAGCATTAAAATTTAATTGGATTCAAATATAAATTGTGAAAACAATAACCCACACTAATTAATGATCAATTTTGATAAATTTGTTTTACAAAATGGACTAAGAGTAATCGTTCATAATGATAAAACCACTCCTATTGTAGCCTTTAATTTACTTTATGATGTAGGCGCCAGAGATGAAGATCCTAACAGAACAGGCTTTGCTCATCTTTTTGAACATCTTATGTTTGGTGGATCAATAAATATTCCAGATTATGATAAAATTGTTGAAATGTCAGGTGGTCAAAATAATGCTTTTACATCTAATGATATCACTAATTATTACATCACTCTTCCCAAAGAAAATTTAGAGCATGCTTTTAGATTAGAATCAGATAGAATGCTCGGCTTAGCCTTTACGCCCAAAAGCCTTGAAGTTCAAAGGCAAGTTGTAATAGAAGAATTTAAACAAAATTACCTCAACCAACCTTATGGAGATATCCATCTGTTATTAAGGCCTTTAGCTTATAAAAAGCACCCATATCAATGGCCTACAATCGGTAAAAATATCCAACACATTGCTGACGCTACAATGACTAGTGTCAAAGATTTTTTTTATAAATATTATGCGCCAAATAATGCTATTTTGGTTGTTGCTGGCGATGTGAAAGTCGATGAAGTCAAAAAACTTGCAGAAAAATGGTTTGGACCTATAGAGCCAAGAAAAGTGCCAATTAGAATTATTCCTAATGAGCCTCCACAGTTAAAAGCTCGATTTTTAGAAGTTAAGAGAGATGTCCCTGTAGACGTAATTTACATTGCATTTCATATGTGCTCGAGACAATCAAAGACCTATTATGCTACTGATTTAATTTCAGATATATTATCAAGAGGAAAGTCATCAAGGCTATATATGAACTTGGTTAAAGAAAAAAAATTATTTAGCGATATAGATGCTTTTATTAGTGGTGACAGAGATCCAGGCTTATTTTATTTTGCAGGTAAAATAGCTTCTAACGTAAGTATTGAACTTGCAGAACAAGGCATTTATGATGAAATAAATAAATTACAGAACTTTCTTGTTCCCGACGATGAGTTACGAAAAGTAAAGAATAAAGTTATTTCTGCGCATTTATTTTCTGAGTTAAACGTTTTAAATAAAGCAATAAATCTTGCTAATTCAGAACTACAGGGTGATGCTAATTTGATAAATGCTCAAGTTGACTTATACGAAAGTGTTAGTGCCAATGAAATTCGGGATGTTGCTAAATCAGTATTTAAAAAAGAAAACTCTAACACTCTGTATTACAAGTCATCCAATGAATAAATTAGATAGAACAACAAATATTTCATTCCACAACATTACAATTCCAAAGTTTATAAATCCTAATCAAATTAAACTTAAGAATAATGTAGATCTGTTTTTAATTCAGGGAGGTGGTCAACAATTATGTCGTGTTGAAATGGTTTTTAAAGCTGGCTCAAAACATCAAATTAAAATGTTACAGGCAAGTATGTGTAATGCCATGCTCTTTGAGGGAACACCAACTGAAACGGGAGATCACATTAATCAAATACTAGATTACTATGGTGCTTACACTCAATTAGATGTTACTCCCGATAGGTCTTCTGTTTCACTTTTTTGTGTTAATAAATATTTTGATAAGGTATTCCCTGTTTTTGTTAATGCTATTCGAAATGCGAGTTTTCCTGCTCAACAATTCGACTTGTTTGTTGAGCAAAAGAAACAAACATTTGAAATCAATTCTGAAAAAGTCGAGTTTGTAGCAAGAAATTTGTTCTTCAGCGAATTGTTTAAAAAACATCCATATGGTGCCTCTGTTGAGTTAAGTGATTTTGATAATATTACTCGTCAAGACCTAATTGATTTTCATGATAATTTTTACAAGACTTCAGATTTAATAGTATATGTTTCTGGAGAATTACCTCTAAACTTTAATCAAATTATAGAAGACACTATTGAAGATTGGCCTCAAAAAAGAATATCACCAAGGCAAGATATAAAATTTGCCACTAAGGGTTTTAAAATTCATAAAGCAAAACCTTTGGCATTGCAATCAGCAATAAGAATCGGTCGTGTTAGTTTTAATACAAACCATACTGATTTTAATGAACTTAAATTTTTGTCAATTTTACTCGGTGGCTATTTCGGCTCAAGACTAATGAGTAACATAAGAGAAGACAAGGGTCTTACATACAGCATAGGGTCTTTTTGCTCATCACAAGAAGATTCTGGTTACTTTTGTATTGCAACTGAGGTTAAGGGGAACTCGGTTCATATAGTTTTAAAAGAGATTTATAAAGAGTTAAAGCGATTGCGAGAAGAAAAAATTAGTGATGATGAAATCTCATTGGTGAAGAATTATGTTTTAGGACATATATTAAAGTCTGCCGATGGCCCCTTTGCTCAAGCAAGTCTCTTAAAGAATATGCACATACAAGGAACAGATTTTAGTTACTTTTCTGATCATAGACAATTTCTAGATCAATTAAATTCAAATCGTTTGAAGCTATTGGCAAATACATATTTAAAAGATGAAGATTTATGCGAAATTATTGTTGGAGATATATCCTCGTTGTAATTCTAGTGACGTTTGAACTAAATGCTCAAAACTATACATGGTGGAATGAGACTCATCAATGGGATGGTAATACGCACTGGACAAGTTATTTAAATTTGGCGCCCTCGACTATGGGGCCAAATGCATTTCCAATTCCTAATGCAGAGCGAATGGTTAGAGATAATTGTATTGATTTGGAGTATAATTATCATGACAGTCCAGGAGAACATTCTTGGGATCTTTATACTCGAATAAAATTTGTTATTGGTGAAAAAGCGACTCTAAAATTTGCAATTAACCCAATAGAATATTTTGAGCTAGGAGACAGCGTTAGAGATGCTAGAGCAGCAAGAGACCTCGAGCCTCAAGGTTATGCAGTAGGAGATTTGTTGATAGAAATGAATACACTTGTTTACGAGGCAAATGGAAGTCAGTTATTGTTAAACATAGGATTAAAAACAGCCTCAGGAACACAAATTCGAAATGCTAGATACACAGATGTACCTGCTTACTACTTTAATTTGTCTTATCATAAACAAAAAGACATAAGCCCTAATTTATCCATAGATATTGGAGCATTACTTGGCTTGTATGTTTGGCAAACATATCAACCTAATAATAGGCAAAACGATGCTGTATTAGGTGCTTTATCAATGAATTTGATATATAAAAAATATACAATTTCTAACAATCTTAAAGGTTTTAGAGGCTATCTTCATAACGGAGATCAACCAATTACTAATAGTATTAGAGTAACTAAAAATTATAAAAATTACGAGTTCTATATGGCCCAACAATGGGCTATCAACGATTACACATTTGATATATCAAAAATTGGTATGTCAATTAAATTTTAAAAAATCAACACGTATTATCTATTTTATTTGAGTACTATTTCTGTGTTATTTCACTGCGTTTTTCTTTTGTTAGGGTAGTGAATGAACGTTCCAATTTTAGTATATTTGCATGCAATTATCATCTTAATTTGCATATAAAATGGATTTACATACAAATGGAAAAATCATCGGTGAAGGTTTAACTTACGATGATGTACTTTTAGTTCCTGCATACTCCGAAGTACTCCCTCGTGATGTCAATATCTCCTCTAAGTTCTCAAGAAATATTACTTTAAATACACCTATTGTTTCGGCAGCAATGGATACTGTATCAGAGTCAGCAATGGCTATTGCTATTGCAAGAGATGGAGGAATAGCTGTTTTACACAAAAACATGACCATTGAGGCTCAAGCTAAAGAAGTTAGATCAGTAAAAAGAGCTGAGTCTGGAATGATTCTGGACCCTGTCACCTTGTCACACGAAGCTAAGGTTTCTGATGCGAAAAAAATGATGAAAGAATTTAGAATTGGTGGAATTCCTGTGATTGATAAAGATGGTAAGTTGCTTGGTATTGTAACAAATAGAGATCTGCGATTTGTCAAAAAAAATAATTTGTCAATAGATGAGGTAATGACCAAAGAGGGTTTAGTGACAACAAAAGAAAACACGACTTTAGCACAAGCCGAAAAAATACTTCAAAAACATAAAATTGAAAAACTTCCAGTTGTAGATGATAAGAATCATTTAATTGGATTAATTACTTACAGAGATATCATTAAAGTAAGAGTTCAACCAAACGCAAACAAAGATCAATACGGTAGGTTAAGAGTTGCTGCTGGTGTAGGAGTTACTAATGATGTAATGCAAAGAGTTAACACCCTAGTTGCTGCTGGTGTTGATGCTGTAATAGTTGATACAGCTCATGGTCATACCAAAGGCGTTATAGATACTCTAAAGAGCATAAAATCTAAACACAAAAATTTAGATGTAGTTGTAGGTAATATTGCAACTGCTGCTGCTGCAAAACTATTATTAAAAGCTGGTGCAGATGGATTAAAAGTTGGAATTGGACCAGGTTCTATATGTACAACGAGGGTTGTCGCTGGTGTAGGCGTACCTCAATTATCTGCAGTAATGATGGTTTCACAAGCGGTAAAAGGCTCTGGGATACCAGTAATTGCTGATGGTGGTATTCGTTATACTGGAGATATTGTTAAAGCAATAGCAGCAGGAGCTGATTCTGTGATGCTCGGTTCTCTACTTGCAGGAACAGAAGAGTCGCCAGGTGAAACAATTATTTACGAAGGAAGAAAATATAAATCTTACAGAGGAATGGGGTCTATCGATGCGATGAAGGCTGGCTCTAAAGATCGATATTTCCAGGATGTTGAAGATGATGTTCAAAAACTCGTTCCAGAAGGAATTGTAGGTAGAGTAGCTTACAAAGGTTCACTTGCAGAAGTTATGTATCAATTCGTAGGAGGATTAAGAGCTGGTATGGGCTATTGTGGAGCCAAAAATATTACTTCACTTAAAGAACATGCTCAATTTGTAAGAATCACAAGTGCTGGAGTTGTAGAGTCCCACCCTCATGATGTTACTATTACTCGCGAAGCACCAAATTACAGTAGAAAATAAATTATTATGAAAAGAATAATTAGTCTTTTGGCATTATCATTTATGTCTATAAGTGTATTTGCTCAAGAAAATATATTGCTAACAATTGCTGATGAAAAAGTCTCTGTAGACGACTTTATGAGCATTTATAATAAAAATAGACAAGAAAATAATTCTATTGATGCCAAAGAGCTAGAAGAATATCTAGAACTATTTATCAACTTTAAATTAAAAGTCAAAGAAGCCGAAGCATTAGGAATGGATACGGTAGCTTCATTTGTTAAAGAGTTGGATGGATATAGAAAACAACTAGCTAAACCCTATTTGATTGATAAAGAAGTAGGTGATGCATTGATTAAAGAAGCATACAATAGATTGAATTATGAAGTTAATGTGAGCCATATACTAATAACTGTTGGCTTAGACGCTTCACCAACGGACACATTAACTGCCTACAAAAAAATTCTAAATATAAAGTCTAAAATACAAGGAGGCGAAGACTTTATAACTATGGCCAAACAAAATTCAGAGGACCCTTCTGTAAACCAAAATGGCGGTAACTTAGGTTATTTTAGTGCCTTATATATGGTGTATCCTTTCGAAAATGCTGCCTATACAACTCCAACTGGAGAATTGTCTAAGATCATTAGAACTAGATTTGGTTATCATCTTCTTAAGGTTAATGACAAAAGAACGTCCAGAGGAGAACTTAAAACTGCTCATATCATGATTAAGTTTGACACATCTTCTGGTAAAAACAATCCTGATGAGGTGTTAAGAGCAAAGCTTAAAATAGATGAGATTTATTCTAAACTTATTAATGATAATGCTGATTTCAAAGAGATGTGTGCCCAATATTCTGATGATAAGAATAGTGCTAAAAAAGGCGGTGAGTTACCTTGGTTTGGCTCTAATAGAATGGTCGAGAGCTTTGAAGAAGCAGCATTTAACATCAAAAACATAGGTGATATTTCTCAACCCATTCAAACACCTTATGGCTGGCATATTATCAAGCTACTTGAAAAAAGAGGTTTAGAGTCCTTTGAAATAGAAAAAGAAGAAATTGTAAAAAAGGTTGAGAAAGATTCTAGGTCTGAAGCAAAAACTACCTCAATCATTAATAGACTAAAGAAAGAGTACAGCTTTAATCAGTATTTAAATAATTTAAAGTCATTTAAGAAAAACGTAATCATAAATGGACCGAATAGCGAAGCGCTTGAGTCAAAATACGATATAGTTTTATTTGATTTAGATACTAAGAATTATTCCCAAAATCAGTTTTTAGAATACATTAAATTGAATTCCAAAACTAAAATAACCGATATCGTTATAGAACAATTATACAAACAATGGGTTGATGCTGAAATATTGGCATATGAAGACAGTAGATTAGAGCATAAATACCCTGACTTTAGGTTACTCATGCAAGAATATAGAGATGGTATATTGTTATACGAACTTACTGATGAAAAAGTATGGTCTCGAGCAGTTAAAGATACGATTGGATTAAGAGATTTTCATAATTCCAATAAGTCAAACTATATGTGGCCACAAAGGGTAGAAGCAAAAGTTTTGAATTTTACGGACGCTAGAATTGCTAATAAAGTCCGAAAAAAGCTATCGAAAAAATCACCAAATTTTGATTTAATTGAAATAAAAGTAAATAAGAAATCCTCATTGACTATGGATGTGAATTCTGGTGTATTTGCTAAAGGAGATAATCAGTTTGTAGATGGAGTGGTTTGGAAAAATGGTATCTCTGAGATTCTTTTTGATAAGCCTAACTACAAGCTTGTATACATTACAAATGTTATTGAACCAGAAGCAAAAAAACTTATGGATGCCAAAGGTTTAATAACATCAGACTATCAAGATTATTTAGAAAATTTATGGCTTAATTCGCTTAAAAACAAATTTGATGTTGTTGTAAACTATGATGTTTTTGATCTATTAAAAAATAATAAGTTACATCAAATTAATAAGAGTGAAGTTGAAGTTGTTGAATCAGTGAATAATATAATTCCTGTGTATAAGGGTGGTTTTTCTTTAGCTTTTTCTAATGCTGTTAAAGACTTAGGAGCATCTAAGTCAACTCTTTTTGAATGGAACGGAGGCTTGTATACTACTGAAATAAAGTAGGTTAAGTGTTTAAGAAATATTACATATTACTTGTTCTTATTCTGTCATCATGTTTTTTTAACGATAGATCTGATGACATTTTATTAGCAAGAGTTGGCGACTCTAAATTGTATTATCACGAATTAACCATTCCAAATAATTTATTGTCTTCTGATAGTATGGCTTTCATTCAGCAATATATTTACAATTGGGCCCAAGAAGAACTCATCCTTCAAAAAGCAGAATTAAACATTGATACAAAAAATTTAAATCTAGAAAAAAGATTAGAGGATTATAGGAGATCACTTCTTATTCACGCCTACGAGCAGAGTCTCATTCAACAAGGGTTAGATACTCTTGTTACCCAACAAGAGATGAGGGATTATCATAATTTACATAAAGAAGATTATATACTATCAAAAAAAATAGCGCAAATTTTATTCCTTCAATTGAGTAATCTTGCACCAGAATTAGATGCTATAAAAAATCAAGTTTTAAATGCAGATACTCTAGACCTCAATGCTATTGAGGAATATGCACACCTGTATTCAAAAAGGTACTATTACAATAAATCTGAATGGTTAGATTGGTCTGATGTTATTAATGTCATACCAAATACAAATTATTTGCAGGATCTTTCCCTAAAAAATAATACGATGCAGATTAATGATTCGTTAGATGTATACTTAATTCGTTTGATCGATGTAAGGGGTATTAATGAAATAGCACCACTTGAGTTCGTTCAGCAAGAAATAAAAAGTATATTGCTGAATCAAAGAAAACTCAAAACAATAGACTACATACAATCTAAATTACTAGAAGATGCAAAGCAATCTCAACAATTTGAAATTTATTAGACAGTTCATTTTATTTTCTTTTTTCTTTTTATCTACGAATATTCATACCATAGCTCAGGTTTTGATTGATGAAATTGCTGGTATAGTAGGCGAAAATATTATTCTTAAATCTGATATTGAACAACAGATATTACAATATAAAGCACAAGGCTTAGAACAAGATTCAGCTTTAAACTCTCAGGTGTTTGAAGATCTTTTATTTCAGAAGTTACTACTTCATAAAGCAAGTCAAGACAGTATAGTAGTTACTGAAAACGAAGTTGTTAATGAAATAGACTCACGTCTTAATAACTTTATAATGCAGCTTGGAAGCGAAGAGCAATTAGAAGCCTATTTTGATAAAAAAATTTATGAAATTAAAGATGAAATGTATGAACCAATCGAAAGTTCTTTATTGATCCAGAGAGTTCGTTATAGTATATCATCTTCGGTTGATATAACACCTGCTGAAGTTAGATTATTTTATAACAGTTTCAATGTTGATAGTCTACCAAAAATAAATGATAGGGTGCAAGTAGCACAAATTCTAAAAAGACCACCAGCAAGTAAAGAGGCCATTGAAGAAACAAGAAGTAAGTTAGAGAAGTTGAAAGAAAGAGTTCTCAAAGGAGAGAACTTTGCAACACTTGCTATTTTATATTCTGAAGACCCTGGATCATCGCGTAATGGTGGTCTCTATAATGGTCTTAAAAGAGGAATGTTTGTGAAAGAATTTGAAGCAGTAATGTATAGCTTAGAAGAAGGTGAAATTTCTGATGTATTTGAAACCGAGTATGGTTATCATATAGTTAAATTAGAAGAGCGGAGGGGAGATGAAGTTGATGTAAGACATATCTTGATGTCACCAAAAATATCACCTGTAGATTTAAATAATTCGAAAGAACTTCTAGAAGTAGTAAGAGATTCTATTTTGGATGGAGATTTAAGTTTTAATCAAGGTGCTTTAAATCATTCAGATGATAAATTGACCAAACAGAACGGTGGTTTATTGATGAATATTCAAAAAGGAGATAGTTTTTTTGAAATGCATGAGTTGGAAAACTCTGTTCGTGTAGCTATCGAAGGATTGAGTGAAGGTGATGTTACAAATCCTATTTATGTTAAAATGGATGATGGAAGTGAAGCTTATAGAATGTTTATACTCTTAGCAAAAAAAGAAGCACATACGGCTAATCTTAAGGATGACTATAAAGCGATTTATGATTTAGCCCTTCAAGACAAAAAAAATAAAGCAATTGAAGAGTGGGTAAATGATATCCTAGTCAAAACTTATGTAATGATATCTGAATCCTACAAAAATTATACATTTCAGTATAATTGGGTAAAAAATTAAAATTATGTCAGACACCAATAAAGATTTGCAAGCTATTCAAAATTTGCAATCACAATTTCATAATCTCAAAAATGAAATTTCTAAGGTTATAGTAGGCCAGGATAAGGTCGTAGAAGAGTTAATATTATCTATATTCAGCAAGGGACATGTTCTTCTTGTTGGTGTTCCAGGTTTAGCAAAAACTCTATTAGTCAAAACTATCAGTGAATCATTAGGTTTGGGTTTTTCTCGAATTCAGTTTACCCCAGACTTGATGCCCTCAGATATTATTGGGGCTGAAATATTAGATGAGTCCCGTAATTTCAAATTTATTAAAGGACCTATATTTTCAAATGTAATCTTAGCAGATGAGATTAATCGAACGCCGCCAAAAACCCAAGCAGCCCTGTTGGAAGCTATGCAAGAACAATCTGTTACTGCTGCTGGATTTAATCATAAATTAGATCATCCCTTTTTTGTGTTAGCTACTCAAAACCCGATAGAGCAAGAAGGTACGTACCCATTACCAGAGGCACAATTAGATCGTTTTATGTTTAATTTAAATGTAGACTACCCCACATTTGATGAAGAAGTTGATATAGTAAAGAATACAACTTCAAATAAGCATGTAGAGATAAAGGAGGTATTATCTGCCGCAGATATAATAAAAATCCAGGAAGTTATCCGTAAAATACCTGTAGCTGATAACGTGGTAGAGTATGCTGTTAAATTAGTGGCTAAAACAAGGCCTAATACAGACATGGCTCCAGAAATAGTAAATAAATATCTTTCTTGGGGTGCTGGCCCTAGAGCCTCACAGTTTTTGATAGTTGCATCAAAAGCCCATGCTGCCATCAATGGTAAGTTTTCTCCAGATATAGAAGATGTTCAAGCTGTAGCTCTTCCAATTCTTAGACATAGAATTGTGCGAAACTATAAAGCTGAAGCTGAAGATGTGACAATTGAAAAATTATTAGCAGCTATTTTATAAGTTCTAGGTGTCTATTTGACTCATCATCGTATAGGTTTTATTTAAAGTTCGCCAATTCCTTGTTGTACATGAAATGTCTAATTGCTTCTCAAACTTACTATTAAACATTTTTGACTTATATGATAGGGTTTTGTGGTTAAGGTAAATGGCTAAATTACTAGCAATAAAGTTTTCATCTATAAAAACAAGTTCTTGGAGTTTACTTTGATCCATTTTAGTTAATTCTCTGCTAGGAATACACACATAGGGTTTGTTTTTGCTCTCATTTACTAAGTGGGGAAAAGGATTATTATCGAGTATAGATTTCAGTATATCTGTAGTTAAACAAATACAAGGAACATCCCATCCATAGTGTTTTTTTATAAGTGCTTCAATATTACGCCCCACCTTTTGTCTTGATTGGTTTGATGCGCAGAGTATAATATTACCGCTTTGAATATAAGTATTGACATTACAATATCCATCCATTTCAAGAATGGATCTCAAGTCTGACATCTTAATTATATTTTTTCCAGATACATTAATACCTCGCAGAAGACACAAATATGTTCGATCTAACATTATTCGTTCAATTTATAATTTGCTATTTTACAATCAAAGATATTATCAGCTTTATTATAATTTTATTATCCTGGGTTGTTAATGAAAATATAAAAATTTATGGGAGGAATTGTTTAAAGTCATAGGAACTGTATCTTTGAATATGAAAATCCTTAAAAACATCTCACTAAAGCCCTACAATACTTTTGGTATAGATGTAAAGGCTTCGTATTTTGCTCGTATTGAGTCTTTTTCTCAATTAAAATCATTACTCCAAAATCCTAAATTTAAATTATTACCTCTACTAGTTCTTGGTGGCGGATCTAATGTTCTTTTGTGTGATGATTTTAATGGACTTGTTATAAAGATAGACACTAAAGGAATTGAAGATTTGGGTAATGCAATCATAAAGGTTCAAGCAGGAGAATGTTGGCATGATTTTGTTCTTTGGAGTCTTAGTAATGGTTTTAATGGCATAGAAAATCTTTCTTTAATACCTGGAAATGTTGGGACTGCACCAATACAAAATATCGGTGCTTATGGTGTTGAATTAAAAAGCTCTTTTGTTGAGTTAGAAGCTTTTGACATTGATCATAAAGAAACACGAATTTTTTCAAAATCTGAATGTAAGTTTGGATATAGAGATTCGATTTTTAAGAAACAGTTAAAGAATAAATATATTATTTTATCTGTTACGTTTAAATTACAAAGAGATGGTATTGTAAATACCGATTATGGTGCTATTTCAGAAGTATTAAAATCAAGAAGTATAAAGAACCCTAAGCCTAAAGATGTTAGTGAGGCGGTTATTTCTATAAGAAACTCTAAAATACCCGATCCAAAACAGGTTGGTAACTCAGGTTCTTTTTTTAAAAACCCTATTATTTCTAAAGCACACTTTTCCAAAATTAAAAGTACATACCCTAATATACCTTTCTATCCAATAGATGACTCGGTGCTTAAGGTACCAGCTGCATGGCTAATTGAAAAAACAGGTTGGAAAGGTAAACGCTTTGCTAATTACGGTGTTCATCATAAACAGGCTTTAGTTTTAGTTAATTACAGCGATGCTTCTGGAGAATCATTATTTTCTTTAGCTAATGATATTATAGAATCCGTAAATCATAAATTTAATATACGCTTAGAAATGGAGGTTAATATTATTAGAAGTTCTTCATAAATTATGTGTAATCATTTTATTTAATTTTGAGAGTGAAAACTTAAATTTGCTAACTAAATATACAATATGAAAACAGTATTATTAGCCATAGTTTTATTAGGAATTGGTTTTGCAGGTATTGCTATTAAGATATGGGCCAAAAAAGATGGTAAATTTGAGGGAACTTGCGCTAGTAACAATCCCTTAGTAACTAAAGAGGGAGAGGCTTGTGGCTATTGTGGTGCAGAGCCCAATCAGCAGTGTCAATCAGATTCATTAGATACCAAATAGATATATTATGAGGTTATTTCTATTTCTTATATTTTCAACAGCCTGTATGGCTCAAAAAGAAGCCTATGTAATATTTAATAACAAAGGTAAAGAGGTTCCTTACTCAAAACTGTTAAAAGAGGCAAAAAAAGCCGACGTGATTTTATTTGGTGAATTTCACGACAATCCCATAATTCATTGGTTGCAATTAGAATTGACTAATGACTTATATATGATAGATTCAAATTTAGTTCTTGGTGCAGAAATGTTTGAATCAGATGATCAAATTATTATCAACGAATATTTATTTGGTTATTATTCAGAAACAAAGTTTGAAGCAGAAGCTAAGCTTTGGCCCAATTATTCTACAGATTACAAACCGTTATTGAATTTTGCTAAAGAAAACAAGTTGGCATTTATTGGAACAAATGTACCAAGGCGATATGCTTCTATGGTTTACCACTTGGGTATTGATACGTTAATTAGCTTGTCAGAAGAAGCTCAAAATCATTTTGCACCATTACCTATTGCAGTTGATACGTCATTAAGTTCTTATTCTGAATTATTACAAATGATGGATAGTCATGGAGGTATAAACCTTGTATATTCTCAAGCTTTAAAAGATGCTACAATGGCTTACTTTATTCTAAATAATTTTTCCTACGAAAATCAATTTATTCATTTTAATGGAGCCTATCATTCAAAAGATTATGAGGGTATATATTGGTATCTAAGTTCTATGGATCCAGATTTAAATATCCTAACTATAGGATGTGAGGAGCAAGATCTTTTATCTGAATTAGATAAAGACCATAGTAAAGCCAACTTTATTATTGTAACTCCGTCATCGATGACTAAAACCTATTAGGTTTATTTCATTTTCCAATTAAATCCTAAAGCCATCCTTTTAGGATGTGTATCATAGCCTATATGGAGCATGAGTCTATAGTTCTCAAGTGAAATATTCGTTCCAATTTTCAAATTTACTCCGTGTTGGTTGTAGTCTATCACGTAATATTTACCTAAGGGATCAGATTGAAGATCTTCGGTGTTAATTCCATCAGTATCAATATAGAAGTTGTATTTAAAGTTCTGCATGTAACCAATCCCTAGAACAAAGTCAAAATCTATAATGTCCCATTCTAAAACCCCAAACTTTTGAGGATTAATAAGTGTCCCAATTGTAATCATTTTAATGAGACTTTTATTGCTAATAAATTCTGACCCTCTTAGTTCATCTGATGGTAAATGATAACCCTGAAAAGTATATTCAGATTCAAATTTCAGTCTGTTTATTCTTAACTCTGAAAAGAATCCATATTTATTTGTTCTACTTACAGAATAAATCGATACTCCATAGGGAATATCTCCAAAGTCAGAAATTATACCAAACGCAGTGTAATGATCATTACGTGATATTTGCGCTTCAGATTGAATGCTTATGAATACTACAATAAAAAATATTATTTTTTTATACATTTCATCTTGAGTTATTAATCATCATCTCAAGAATCTGAGATGCAGCTTCTGCAATTACGGTTCCTGGTCCGAATACACCAACAACACCTATCTTAAATAAATACTCATAGTCTTGTGGAGGGATAACACCACCTGCAACAATCATAATATCTGGTCGACCTAATGCTTTTAATTCGTTTATAACTTGTGGTACAAGTGTCATATGCCCTGCAGCTAATGATGATATACCTAATATATGCACATCATTTTCTACAGCCTGCTTAGCTGCTTCTGCTGGGGTTTGGAATAACGGACCAATATCTACATCAAACCCTAAATCTGCAAATGAAGTAGAAACAACTTTTGCTCCGCGGTCATGACCATCTTGTCCCATTTTGGCAATCATTATTCTAGGTCTTCTCCCTTCTATATGTGCAAACTTATTAGCCAATTGTTTGGCTTTTTTAAACACCTCATTGTTAGCTATTTCCATTGAGTAAATTCCTGAAATTGAACGAATTTTCGCTTGATATCTACCAAATACTTTTTCACATGCCATAGATATCTCACCAAGTGATGCTCTGTTTCTAGCAGCTTCTACAGCTAACTTTAATAAATTTTCTTCTCCTGTTTTACAGGCATTAGTAAGTTGCTGTAATGAGTTTTTAACTGCTACCTCATCTCGAGTATTTCTAATGTTTTTTAAACGCTTAATTTGAGAATTTCTTACACTTGTATTGTCAACTTCTCGAGTTTCAATTATTTCTTCTTTATCTAATTTGTATGAGTTTACGCCAATAATTTGATCTTTCCTACCATCAATCCGAGCCTGTTTTCGAGCAGCAGCTTCTTCGATACGCATTTTTGGAACTCCTGTTTCTATGGCTTTAGACATTCCGCCTAAAGACTCAATTTCGGTAATTAAACTCCAAGCTTTTCGCGCAATAGAATCAGTGAGTTGCTCTAAATAATAAGAGCCTCCCCAAGGGTCTACAACTCTTGTTATTTCTGTTTCTTTTTGCAAGTAAATTTGAGTATTGCGAGCAATTCTAGCTGAAAACTCAGTTGGTAAAGCTAATGCTTCATCAAGTGCATTGGTGTGTAACGATTGTGTGCCACCAAATGCAGCAGCCATAGCTTCTACACAAGTTCTTGTTACATTGTTAAATGGATCTTGTTCGGTAAGACTCCAACCAGATGTTTGACAATGTGTTCTTAATTTCAATGATTTTTCATTTTTTGGATTAAATTGTTTTACAATTTTTGCCCATAGCATTCTTGCAGCCCTCATTTTAGCAATTTCCATAAAATGGTTCATACCAATAGCCCAGAAAAAAGAAAGTCGTGGTGCAAAACTATCAATGTCAATACCTGCTGCAATTCCAGTTTTGATATACTCAAGCCCATCGGCAAGTGTGTACGCAAGCTCTATGTCTGATGTTGCTCCTGCCTCTTGCATGTGATATCCAGAGATGCTGATAGAGTTGTACTTAGGCATATTTTTAGATGTATATTCAAAAATATCTGCAATGATCTTCATAGAATATTGAGGTGGATATATATATGTATTCCGGACCATAAATTCTTTTAGAATATCATTTTGGATGGTCCCACTTAGTAGATTCTGGTCAACACCTTGCTCTTCTGCGGCAACGATATAAAACGCAAGGATTGGAAGTACTGCACCGTTCATGGTCATAGAAACAGACATTTTATCTAGCGGAATTTTATCAAATAGAATTTTCATATCCTCTACTGAATCTATAGCTACTCCTGCTTTACCAACATCACCAACAACACGTTCATGATCAGAGTCGTAGCCTCTGTGAGTCGCTAAATCAAAGGCCACAGAAAGTCCCTTTTGGCCAGCTGCAAGATTTCGTCTATAAAATGCATTTGATTCCTCTGCTGTTGAAAACCCAGCATACTGTCTAATTGTCCAAGGTTGTTTTACATACATGCTAGAGTAGGGGCCTCTCAGAAAGGGTGGTGATCCAGAAATAAAATTTAAATGCTCTAGCTGTTCAATATCCTTTTTTGAATATTTGTTCTTAATTTCAATTTGCTCCGCACTCAGCCAATTATGATCATAAGAGTCTTTTATTACTGGCTTTACATTTAAATCTATTTTAGAAAAGTCAGGCCTATTCATTGGTCACCTCCTTTTCTAAGCGCTCCAGATCCAGTTTTATTGAAAGTCTGTTTCTTGCAATGTTCTTAAATTCCCTTGTTTCATTTGATATTATTCCTATTGGTGATTCTAATTTATCATTCATTTTCTCCTCCTTTAAAGGGTATAAATTTGTTCCTAATAAACTTAATTCACCAGATTCTAATAGTTGCATTTGTTTCTTGGCATTTTTCTCTATTTGATTTTGTATGTAGTTTGATTTTACTGCAGCCATCCAACCACCCATAGATTCGATTTTTTGAAACTCTTTCCAAGCCATATCACATATTTGATTTGTTAAGTACTCAATATAATATGAACCAGACCCGGGGTCGCTTACTTTGTTCAAGTAGGCTTCTTCTTTCAAGATAAGTGATATATTCCTACTAATTCTCTGTGCTAGCTCATCCTCTTTTTTTATTGCATAGTTATAGTTATGTGCCATAATAGTATTTACACCACCTAATGCTGCAGACATGCATTGACTCGTAGCTCTTAACATATTTACGTGACTATCATAGAGTGTTGTATATCTTAAACTTGTTTCAGCTCTTAGATTTAATGGAGCATTTTTAAAACCATATGCATCTTGAAGTTGTGACCAAAGTATTCGCGCCGATCTATATTTGGCAATTTCAAAAAAATAATTGCTTGAGGTCGCCATACTAAGCTGAATAGATTGAGTACGCAGACCTTTTAGGTTTGTATAATAATCACTTGCTTGTGCAATAGAGTATGCTAGTTCTTGTATAATATTTGCTCCTGCATTATGATATTCTTGAGCTTGAATACTTAAACACTGAAACGAGAGTAAACTACTCATCGAATCGCAGTATTTTTGAATATAATTCCATGAAAGTTGTTTAAAACTACCAGATTTTAAACATTCAATAAGTGGGTCGAATTGAAAACTTCCTCGAACACTCCTTGGATCGAGTTTTCTGTGTTTTATCAAATCTTTTAATTGTAATGCACATAAAGTAACATCATCTGAACTAATACATGTCTGAATATGTTGAATTAAAACGTCCTTTAAGAGTTTGTTCAGATCTTCAGATTTTATTTTATCTAAATATATTGAGGTAACACCTTTGTTTAAACAGTTTAATATTTTGGAGTTATCTGTATTTTGAAAAAATTGTTCAATTTCCCAGTCAGAGTGTGAGTGCGTACTAATTTTTGAAATTTTTGATATTGAATCTTCATGATATATAGCATCAATAGTTATTCCTTCAGGACTATGCCATTTTAGATTCTCGATAGACATCCCCTTTAAGTCATTTTCAATTTTTTTATTCCAATCTTTAAGATTTAGTGGATGAAATTTTTTAAACAACTTTTCCATAATTTACAATTGACACTTTATTCAACAATGATGAAAATCTCTTCGTTTTCTTTTTTCATGAAGTATTTTTCCCTAGCATACTTTTCAAGACCTTCTGGGTAAGACAGTTCTTGTAAGGCAATAGAGTCTTTTTGTATTTCTCTTTTATAGTGCTGTTGATCCTTTTCTAATTGATCAATTGTCTTTGATAAACTCCTGTGATTTAGATAGGAATTACTGTCAAAAAAAAGCATCCAAAAAACAAATATCATACCTAAAAATACAAAAGGATTTTTGAGCTTTTCTAGTAATAAATGAAGACGTTTTTTATCAGATATCATATCTCAAAAATAGGGAATGTTTTTTGAAGTTAAATGCTTTAAATTTAGACTAATAAATCCCCACTCATCTCAGGTGGAATATTAAGCCCCATTATTTTTAATATCGTAGGAGCAATATCTGCGAGTTTACCATCCTTAATTTGATTATAATTGGTGTTAATTAAAAAACAAGGAACATGGTTGGTTGTATGCGCTGTATTAGGACTACCATCACTATTTATCATAAAGTCTGCATTGCCATGATCTGCAATTATTAAAAAAGCATAGTCGTTTTTTAAACCTTCTTCAACGACTTGATGAACACAATTATCAACTTTTTCTACTGCTTTAATTACTGCCTCGTATACACCAGTGTGTCCCACCATATCTGGATTGGCAAAGTTTAAGCAAATAAAATCTTTAGGTTTATTTTGCATGTCTTTAATAATTGCATCTGCCACTTTTTGAGCACTCATACTAGGTTTTAAATCGTAAGTAGAGACTTTAGGTGATGGGATAAGTATTCGAGTTTCAAGGTTAAAATTAGATTCTCTACCTCCAGAAAAGAAGAATGACACATGTGGGTACTTTTCAGTTTCAGCAATTCGGACTTGACTTTTATGATTATTTGCAATGACTTCTCCTAATGTGTTTTTTAAATTAGATTTGGTAAATAATACGGACACATTCTTAAAAGATGAGTCGTAATTAGTCATAGTATTGTAGTTTAAATCTAACTTGCACATCTGATAGTCATCCATGTTTTCTTGACTCAGGACTCTTGTAATTTCTCTGCAACGATCTTTCCTATAATTAAAGCAGATAACCACATCTTTATTTGAGATTTTAGCAATAGGAGAGCCATTTAAATCAGTTTTCACTATTGGCTTAATAAATTCATCTGTAATGTTATCATTATATGACTCACCTATAGCATCTTTGATAGATCTAGTCTTTCTCCCAATTCCATTTACCAGTAGGTCATAGGCCAACTTAATTCTTTCCCATCGATGATCTCTATCCATGGCAAAATATCTTCCTACTACGGATACAAGTTGTGCTGAAAGTGGTTTTATTTTTTTTTCTAATTGGTCAACGAATAGCTCACCACTTTTTGGGTCTGTATCTCTACCATCTGTAAATGCATGAATATATACTTTCTTTAAATTGCTTTTTTCGGCTAGTTCACATAAATGATAGAGGTGTTCTTGATGCGAGTGAATTCCGCCATCAGATAGAAGACCAATATAATGAACAGCTTTGTTCTCTTTTTTTGCATATTCAAAGGCACTTGTCAGTGCTTTGTTTGTTTTAAACGTATCTTCTTCAATGGCTTTATCTATCTTCACCAAATCTTGATTTACAATTCGCCCTGCTCCAATATTTAAGTGTCCAACTTCTGAGTTACCCATCTGTCCTTCTGGAAGGCCTACATAAATACCATCTGTCCTCAGCTCTGAGTTAGGATAGTTTTCATAAAGAGAATCGATAAATGGTGTATTTGCATTTTTTATTGCATTTGAGGGTGAATGATCACCATTACCCCAACCGTCTAAAATTATTAAGGCTACTTTTTTCATGCGTGATAATTTACCTGGTAAATTTACCTCATTAATTGGTATAGAAATAAATATTAGAATTTATTAATCTGCGATCACTGCTTATGTTTATTGCCATCAACAAAATCTTTAAGATAAAAAGGCTCGAAATAAGCTGTGTTTTCAAATTCTTGATTTAGAAATAATTCATAAGATTTTTTCGCGATGTTTTTGGCACTAGGATAAATACTTGAATTAAAAACAGCATTCCTATCTGTAAATAATCCAGAAGCTTTTGAAGCACCATCTCCAAAAAAATGATATTTTTTTATCGTATTATATGAGTTAAAGGAGTTGTTGTCTAAGATGAGTGCCTGAGTCGCTTCTATAGGCAATAGCTGTGAGGTGTAAACTCCTGTGTAAACTTCCATACGTCTAGCATCAATCATTGGGATAAGTATATCATCAGATTGAACTGTATTTAAAGCGAGATAACTTAAACATAGTACGTCTAAAGTATTAATGCTAATTAAAGGTATGTTGAGCCCATAGCACAACCCTTTTGCGGCAGATACACCAATGCGCAAACCAGTATATGATCCTGGCCCTTTACTAATAACTATTGCTTCTAAATCTTCAATTTTTTTATTAGCATTACTCAAAACATCTTCTATAAAGAGATGTAGTTTCTCAGAATGTGAGAATTGTCCATTATTCAAATCTCGATATTCAATTAGTCTACCCATTTCAGAGAGAGCGACTGAGCAATTTTTAGTAGCAGTTTCTAAAATTAAAATAAGAGCCATTAATGAATGTTTAAAGCCTTAGTAAGACGATTTCAAGGAGAATATTAATCTTCAAGTATCTCTACTTTCATTTTATGTTTAAGAAGCTTTGAAACAGCGCTGTAAGGAGATCTTACAACTTCATCACCTAATTTTAAGCCAGATAAAATTTCAATATTTTGATCATCTTGAATACCTGTTTCCACTTCTTTAAGTAAGACTTCTCCGTTGCTGTATACAAATACGCACTCGAATGCTTCTCTTTTTTTCAACTCTGTAGATAGCCTTTCTTTAGCAGACAATTTTACTGTACTACTATCTTTTCTTGTAGTTACAGACTGAATAGAAAGTAAATTAATTCCTGTTTTCATTTCAGTATTTATATTTACTGAAGCTGTCATACCAGGTCTAAAAGGATGTTTGTTATTATTTGTTAAATTTTTGTAAGAGGATTCTAAGATTCTAATTTTGACTTCAAAATTAGTCACTTGATCTGCAGATGTTCCTATGAGATTGGCAGAATTAGCAATTTCTGTTACCTGCCCTTTAAATTTATCTTTCATGTACGCATCAACATTAATATCTGCCATGTCTCCAACGTTCACTCTAAGGATATCATTTTCACTAACATCAACTACAACTTCCATAAAACTAAGGTCTGCGATTCGTAACAACTCTGTACCAGTCATTTGTGCGGTACCAACAACTCGCTCACCTTGTTCTACGTTTAATTTTGAGATAGTACCCGATATAGGTGCATATATTGACGTTCTATTAAGGCTATTTTCAGCTTCTTTAAGAGAGGCTTCTGAGCTTTTAACACTGTACATTGTAGCTTCTACAGCGAGTTTAGCCAACTCCAGATTATTTTCACTTGTTTCAAATTCTAATGATGAAATGGCACCTTTTTCATATAAATTAATATTTCTGTTATGTTTTAATTCAGCATCTTTTAATTGAGATTTTTGTTGTGCTAAGTTAGATTTTGTGTTGTTCAATGCAGCTTCCATTCTATCTAAGTTAGCAGCATAAATTTCAGGATTAATTCGGAGTAATAAATCACCTTGATTTACCCAATCTCCTTCTTTAACAATTAATTCAGTTATCTCTCCAGAAACATCAGGGGAGATTTTAACTTCCATTTCAGGCTGTATTTTTCCATTTGCAGGGACTGTTTCAATGATATCACCTAAAAATACTATTTCTGTTTCTACAGAAATACGTTTCTCCATACCCAGATAACCTGTTTTTTTTGCAATAATTAAAGCAGTAAAAATAAGTATGACACCTAATATTATTATATTCTTTTTTTTCATAATTCAAAAGTTAAACTGGTGTAAAATTCATATAATTTAGCCTTAAAAATCAGGTCGTATTTTGCTTGTAATTGCTCTGACTCAGCTTTAATCAAGTTGTTTTTGGATTCGTTAAACTCATAACTGTTAACCATCCCAAGCTCAAAGCGTTCAGAAATGTAATTGTAAGACTCCTTATAGGCAAGCACAGATTTTATGGAAGCCTCATATTTTTTATAAGCAGCAATTTGGTCTGAGTAGGCTTGTTCCATATTTTTTCGAAGTTGATTCTTACTTAATTCTGCGTTTAAATTTGCATTTTCAATTTGTACTTTACTTTGACTTAAGCTTGTATGATTATACAATTTATTGAATAACGGTATGTTTAATCTTAATGAAATTGTTGAACTTGCGTTGTTTTCAAATTGTTCGTTAAAGCTATATAGATTGTTATAATTGTTGTAGTTAGTACCTGTAGAATAGCCTAAGCTAAGGGTTGGGTAGAAATTAGACATGCTAATTTGATAATCTTGTTTGGCACTTTGAACAGCCAGATTCGCTGATTTTATATTGTATTGTTTAGTTAATGCAAGTTCGTAATCTTCTTGTATTGACTCTTTTAATTGGATTTGTGGAATTTCAAGATCCAAATACTTAATGTCTAACTCTTGAAATTTGTCCAACTCTAGTAATTGTGCAAGTTGCAGCTTAGAGAGATTTAGTTGATTTTCTGCTTGAATAAGTTGCTGTTCCTCTAGTGCAAGTTGAGATTGTGTGTTTAGTAGTTCACCTTTGGCTAACGACCCTAAATCTACCATAAGTTTTATCCTTTCTTTTTGGGCCATACTTAGCTCGAACTGTTTTTGAGATGCACTCAATAGCTCTTTGTTGAATAAAATTTGCAAATAGTTTAAGGCAATAGAGCTAATTAAATCGTTTTTTGATGATTCTAAATCGTAGATGCTTTTTTGTAATTCTGTAGCAGACTTTTTTATTTGAAACCAATTTTTGAATCCACTAAAAAGAGTCATATCGATTGATGTTGATAGATTAAAACTTTTGTTTATATCATCTACGTATTCATTGCTTACAATATTTATTGAGCGGCCTCTATTCTCACTAATTGAAGAATTAAGATTCCATGACGGAGCTAAATTTGCATATGATTGAAGAACCTGAATGTCATTCAGTTCTATATTTAGTTCAGTTTGTTTTAAGGTTATATTGTGTTTAAGTGCGTGATTAATGCAATCTTCTAGAGTCCATATTTGTTGAGCAAAAGCATTGCTTATGATCATAGACAAAGCAAAAAAAGCTGTCAATTTCATGAATTTACTATTTAGGTCTTAACAAATATAACAATATGCACTAACACCCCTTGTTAATACTTGTTAATACTATAGAGTTTGATTGTCTTCGGCCTGCAACTTTTTTTTATGCTTATACCATAAGTAAAATCCAATTCCAATAAGAATATATGGAAATACCATAATATATAATATGCCAGCATTTAATCCTGCTCCTTGAGGGTTACCGCCTGCAACACTAGTTTCTGCAACAGCTTTACACATAGAACATCCCTGGGCAAATAATTTTACATTTAAAAAACAAGCGAGTAATAGCAGAATAATTTTGTTCATATGCTAGAAGTTGTAATAAGGTGAAATCATAATATAAACAATAACACCAGTTAATGTTACATAAAGCCATACAGGCATTGTCCATTTAGAAATTTTTCTATGACTTTCTATATCACCTGCTAACGCTTTATAGAAAGAAAAAAGTACTAAAGGCAATACAATAGCAGCTGTTATAATATGTGTTATTAGTATTAGTAGATATAAAGGTCTTAATGGCTCAGTTTTAGGGTAAAATGTTTCAATTCCGTATGAGTGAAATGTAACATATGATAATATGAATATTGCAGAAAGGACAAAAGATGTTATGTTTAGCTTTTTATGTAGGTTTATTTTCTTTTGTTTTATAGCGATTAAAGATGATATTAATAAGATAAAACATGTGCCATTTATGCATGCATTAAGGGTGGGTAAGTATTTGATAAATGTGGGAATTTGCTTTGCTTGTGGTAAATTGTACAAAAGTACTACAAGAGCAAGAACAGCTATCGAAATAGAATAGATTATTTTGGATGCATGTTTATATTTCATTTCTATTCTTTTAATAGTTGTTTAATATCTTTTATTAGTTGAAGTATGTCTTGATTGTTGGTACCATCATAAACACCCTTAGGATTGCCAGTTTTGTCATAACTAGATCTGATACGTCCTTCTTTATCTACTAAAACAAAGTACTCAGAATGTAAAAAACCGCCAGGAGCAAGTTTATCTTCTTCCGCATTGGCAAAATATCCATGAAAAGCAGTTTGGTATATATCTTCTTTTGCGCCTGTCAAGAAGTGCCAGTTATCGGTATTTGCGTGCATTTTTGATGCATATTCTTTCAGAACATTTGGCTCATCATATAAAGGGTTTACGGTATGAGATACTAGAGCAAAGTTTTCTGTATCACTAAAAGCACGTTGTATTTTAACCATATTATTAGTCATAACTGGACATATTGATGGGCAGGTTGTGAAAAAAAAGTCTGCCACATATATTTTCCCAGCTAAAGATGTATTAGAAATTAGTATGCTGTCTTGATTAACAAGTTCAAAAGGTGGAATCTTGTGGTATAAAGTATCTTGGTTGCTAATTTCAATTGGCCCTATAATAGCAAGTTTATTGTTTACACTATTTCTATGGCAAGAAACTAGTGAGACGGATATTAGTATTACTGTAAGTAATCTATTCATTTTTGTTTTTTAGTTCTCTTTGATATTCTGCTAGTAAAACCTTTAAATCATCTCTAAGATGTTTAATCTCATACTTGCTTAGTGCGTTGTATGTGTTTAAAAGAATGTCATTATTATCAAAGCCAGTTCTAATCCTACCTTCTCTATCAGAAATAATAATTTGCCCATAGTTAATAGTATTATTTTTGAGCATTTTATTAGTTATTTTTCCGACCCACACATTGCCTTCCATATAACTTAAGAGTTCTTCCTTGTTGAGGTTAACGTTAATCCATTGATTTTTTGGTATTTGACATTCGTCAAAAGTTTTTTCTTTGAATTTATGAGTAGAATCTTCAACTATGAAGTTTAAAAAATAGATATCCTCATAGTCACCAAGGTCAGACCAAACTTCGCTTTCTAGCATGTAAGCTATTAGTTTAGAGGTTGTTACTTCTGAAGATTTTGTGTAAAATATAAGCTTGATTTTATTGTCAAGATCTGAGAAGAATAGACTGTCGTTTAAAGGGAAATCATTGATATAATGGTGTTTTGGTTGTTCCAGTCTATTTTCATCAACTAATGCTATAAAATCTTGACTTTTATCTGCAAGTATAGGAACGTAAACAAAATTGTGTTTTCCAGCGGTAAGGTATAAGTACAAAACAGAGGGTAGTACTAATATTGAAAATAGTACTACCCACTTGATATAGTTAGGTGTTTGTTTCATTATAAAATTAGATCACTAGCTTCTGTGAGTAATATAAATAGCAAAAATGGAATGAGTATGAAGGTAGGTAGTGCTAATGTCCACACAAAGTTTTTACGCTCGTGATTTACGTGCATAAAATAAGCTATGATATAGTATGCTTTAATAAGTGTAAGTATAATAAAAGTCCATTTTAGTATTTCGTAACTAACAGGCTTATATATCCCTAATGCTACTTCTACAGCGGTAAGTATTAATAGAATCCAAAATACCAACCAAATTTGTTTTGTTCCTCCGTGGTTATCGTGTGACATATCTTTGAATGTGTGAAGTTTTTCTTAATTTGTTTTAATAGCCAAGAATTATACTAAGTAGAAGAAAGTAAATACGAATACCCAAACTAAGTCTACAAAGTGCCAATACAATCCAACTTTTTCAACCATTTCATAATGCCCTCTCTTTTCATATGTGCCAAATAGAACATTTATAAAAACAATAATATTTAGTATTACTCCCGTAAATACGTGGAATCCATGGAATCCAGTGATAAAGAAGAAATAGTTAGCAAATTGAGGTAGACCATATTCATTAACTGTCATATTTGCACCATATACTTGTTCTGCAGTTTCAGACAGCGTTTTTATTAATGCTGGGTCAGTAATATAATTTTTAGCTCCTATTTTAAATACATCGTAATTATAAGTTTGACCAAGAATGTCGGTGCCTGCTGCAATTACATGAGCAATACTTCCATCGGCTAATTTGAGAGCTCCTTCAGCAGTACCATGGATAAAGTGCATCCATTCCCATGCCTGAGACCCCAAGAAAACAATACCACCAATAATAGTTAAGCCCATCCACCAAGCAACTTTGTTAGTTTCCATTCTCTTACCGTGATGAACTGCTAATACCATAGTAACAGAACTCATGATAAGAATAAAAGTCATCAGAGCTACATAGAGTAGTGGTTGATCGCCCTCTATTCCGGGGAAGTGAGTAAATACTTCTTCTGCAACAGGCCAAATATCACCATACTTAAAACGAGCAAATCCGTAAGCTCCTAGAAACCCTGAGAATGTAAGTGCATCTGTTAATAAGAAAAACCACATCATCATTTTACCATAACTAGCGTCAAATGGTTTTACGCCACCTCTCCAAACGCTTTGAGTAGTTGATTTTGCTCCCATGCTAAGTTTTAGATTGTATTATATTGTTCTTTTTTTATCGCTTTGTATCGAAAAAGCCTTTTACACAATGCAAAGATAAGTCTTTCCATTAAAAGACAAAAGTCTTAAATTGTATTACTACAGGGTTAATTACTTTTTTATATTATTTCTAAATATTTATCGAGTTACGATAAAAAATAAGAAGAGATAAATCCAAAGTCCATCTAAAAAATGCCAAAATATAACACCTAATTCTAAGCCTAAAGTATCTTCTTGACTGTACAACTCTCTTTTTGCATTATAATACATTACAATTATTGAAATAATGCCAGCTATAAGGTGAAGTAAATGGACAAGCGTTATGACGTAAACAAAAGATCCTGCAGGATTACTATTTTCTCCGGTAAAATAAACACCAATTTCATTAAGTTGAGACCAACCTAATATTTGTAAAAATGTAAATAGTAGGCCAAGAGTTAATGTTATTCCTAAATAACGTTTTACCAAAGCAAAGTTGTTGATTTTAGCTGCAGACAAACTTTTGTGAATAGTTAAACTACTTAGGATGATCACGACCGTACTCATAAAAAAGGCATCTGGCATACTGAAATCAAGCCAGTTTCCTTCCGCTTTTCTTACAATATAACCCGATGTAAAACCGATAAAAAGCATTACAATGCTAATTAACGAAATGACTAAAAGGGGTTTTCTCGTTTTTCTTTTGTCGATTTGAATCTCTTTTTTCATAGTTATTGAAATACGTATTTGTCGATGATGTAAATAATTTGGACTACTGGGAGATATATTAGACTTCCAAGCATTAATTTTTTTGCGGATACTTGATCGCAAAACTTTAATAAATCAGCACTTTTCTTATATAAGTAAACACCCATAATAATAATAATAATAGCACTAATAGGGCTTAATAATAACTTACTTTCAATACCAATATATGGAAATATTAAAGGTAAAATAGATACGGGGATTAGCCAAATGGTATAAAGCATGGATTGAAATGCTGTTCTTTTGTCTTTACTTCCAGAAGGGAGCATTCTAATACCTGCTTTTTTGTAGTCGTCATCTAGTAACCATGCAATAGCCCAAAAATGTGGAAATTGCCATAGAAACTGTATGGCGAAGAGTGTGCCAGGTTCTATGCCAAAATTATTTGTAGCTGCAACCCAACCCAGCATAAATGGAATGGCACCTGGGAAAGCACCTACGAATACGGCTATTGGACTTTGCGTTTTTAGTGGTGTGTAAACAGCAGCATACAAAATTAAAGCTGCAGCTCCGAAGATAGCCGACTTAGCGTTAATTTGATACAAGATAATCATGCCAATTACACCAAAAATAGTTGAAAAAAGTAACCCCTCGGTACTGTTAATTCTCCCAGTAGGTAAAGGCCTTTCCTTAGTTCTATCCATTAACTTGTCTGTATCTCTTTCGTAAACTTGATTGAAGCCATTAGATGAGGCAACAACCATAAATCCACCCACAACTAACATGATGAGTATTTGCCAATCAATATGGTCAACTGCTAAAAGATAGCCTGCAACTGAAGAGAAAACAACTGTACTCGACAATCTAATTTTAGCTAACTGGCTGTAATCTTTAATCTTGCTTTTCAAGATAGTGTTTGATTTCTTAATGCAAAAATAAATATAAAGATTCGTAAGAAATCTATTTTCTTAAAATTAATTTGAATCAATTAATTCTAAGTTATTTTTATTTAGCCTTATTTGGAGCCATTGTTTAAGTTGTTCATTTCGTTGGTTGCCTTCCCAAATTGGAGCTAAAATAAATATGGTGTCTATTCTACTACTATCAATTCGAATTGACTGTCCTAAAGTTAGCTCTTCCAATTGGTCATATTGTATGAAGATTTCTTTTTGAAGTTGGGTCCAATTGATGCTATCACCCTTAAGTTTTATAACTTGTTTTGCTAAACTGTCAATAGTTTGGTTTTTAAGATTTAGTTTTTGGTAATTCTTTTTATATAAGTCTTCGATAATTCCTGCTTTCACTTGCTGGCTAATACTACCTGCTAGTTCTTCACTGTTGTCTTTATTTTGGATTATTTTTAACTCTGTTTTAGTAAGATCATAGTTGCTTAATTCTTGTTCCCAAGCCCAAATAACATCCTCGGGGATTTGTGTGCCTATTAAAAATATTTCTATGGTCGAACCATTTTTATTATAATTATATTTTTGATTAATGACTTCGGAGCCCTTGTAGATTATTGTTTCTTGTCGATATTTGTCAGCCCTAGATTGGAATATCGATTCTTGAGTTACTTCAAAGAATAAATAAGCACTTGGGATTATTATGACAGCACTTACAATTAAAATATAACGTTTTACCCTTTTTTCTGTAGTTACATTAACAAATGATATATAAGGAAAGTGAAGGTATCTAACAATTACAAGCGTAGCGATACTAATAAAAACAGAATTCAGTAAAAAAAGATAAAGTGCACCGAGGAAAAAAGTCATATTGCCATTTGCAAGTCCATATCCGGCAGTACATATAGGCGGCATTAAAGCAGTTGCAATTGCAACTCCAGGGATAACATTACTTGCATCTTTTCGACTCATAGCTATTATACCCGCAAGACCTCCACTTACAGCAATTAAGGCATCTAAAAATGTTGGTTGCGTACGTGCAAGTAATTCAGATTGCGCATCATTTAATGGACTAAGAATGAAAAAGATTGTCGAAGTCAGTAAACTAACACCTAAAGCGATAAATATATTTTTTAAAGATGATTTTAAGTTTTCTAGGTCGTTAGTACCAATAGATAGACCTAAGCCCAAAATTGGACCCATTAATGGAGAAATTAACATGGCTCCGATTACTACAGGTGTAGAATTAATATTTAATCCAATCGAGCAAATGAGAATAGAACAGATGAGTATCCAAACATTATATCCTTTGAAGCTTATATCTTTTATAATGTTGGATCGTACTTCCTTATGGTCAATAAATTCATCATTAAACTTTAATGTTTCTTTAAAAGTTCTTAATAATTCAGAGATTGTTTTTCTCAATTGAGTTAGTAAACCTACTTTATTTGTTGGTTCATCCGACTCAGAATCTGATTGACTTTTCGATTTGTTATCTATCATAACTTTTTATGTGTAAGTATCTCCTTTTTGAGATTTTGTATCATTCATATATTGCTTTATCAATTGTTCATTTTCTTTTTTGCATATAAGGAGAACATCTTTTTGATCTACAATAATATAATTGTCAAGCCCGTCGAGTACGACCAATTTATTTTTACTAGAATGAACTATATTTTTACTAGAGTTATAAGTCATTACATTTTTGCTTACTAGGGCATTGTCATTATTATCTTTTTGTATGAGCGTATATAGTGAGCCAAAAGTTCCTAAGTCACTCCAACCAAAATTAGCAGGCATAACGTATACATTATCTGCTTTTTCCATAATACCAACATCTATTGAAATATTTTTCATGTTAGGATAAGATGTGTTGATGAAATGATTTTCTTGATTTGTATTCAAAAAATGAGCCCCTTGGGTAAAGGTGTCGTATAGATCTTTTAAGTCTTTATGAAATCTATTAAGGATACTTTTTACAGACCAAATAAATATTCCCGAATTCCATAAAAAGTCACCACTTTTAATGAATTCCTGGGCTAATTCTAAATTTGGTTTTTCTGTAAATGTTTTAACTTTTTTAAATCTAGAGTCGGTGCTTAAAGTATCTTCTCTATATTGTATATAGCCATAACCAGTATCAGGCCTATTGGGTTGCATGCCTAAAGTTATTAGAATATCATTTTTATTGGTGACAATAAATGAATGTTCTACACATCTAATAAATTCATCTTCGTCAAGAATAAGATGATCTGATGGGGCAACAATCATCGTTGCATTTGGATTTAGTTTATGAATTTTAAATGCCGCATAAGCAACGCATGGAGCAGTATTTCTCATCATAGGCTCACATAAAACTTGATTTTGCGTGACTTCAAGTTGGTCAAGAACTAAATTTTTGTACTTTTCGTTTGTTACAATTAATATATTTTCTTTAGGACATATTTTAGATAATCTGTTAAATGTTTGTTGAATGAGAGTGCTACCTGTTCCTAAAATATCAATAAATTGTTTTGGAAGTTTGGTTCTACTCATAGGCCAGAATCTACTACCAATTCCGCCGGCCATTATTACAGCGTAGTTATTTGAATTCATATAATTTAAGCTTTAATATCAGTACTGGTGTTCACTTTTTGACCTAATCCAGGACAGTCACAACCTTTAAGCGAAGCACATGAGTTAAGAGTTAAACTTGATATAAAAAGAATAAAAAACAATTTGTATTGCACCTTCATATCGTATATATGATTTATAATGATGGTTGTTAATTAAGTATTCGGTAAATTTACACTTAAAATTTGAATATTGAATTTATGAGCTTCATTAGGGCTTTAGGGAAATTTATTTTGTTTAACATCGATGTTTTTAGAAAACCTGAGCGACGATCGGTATTATCAAAGCTACTCATTCAAGAAATTTATGATTTGGGACTAAAGTCATTGTTGTTTGTCATATTTGTATCTTTATTCGTAGGCGCTGTAGTTACCTTACAGACAGCAGCGAATATGGAAGGAAGTTGGCTTCCTAATTATCTGTTAGGCTACGCTACCAGAGATGCAATTATCTTAGAATTTTCACCAACCATTATAAGCTTACTGCTTGCAGGTAAGGTGGGTTCAAATATAGCCTCTAGCATAGGTACAATGAGAGTTACCGAGCAAATTGATGCTTTGGAAGTAATGGGGGTTAATCCAGCTGCATTTTTAGTGCGTCCTAAAATATTTGCACTTATGTTTTTTAACCCATTACTTATTGTTGTAAGTATGATTGTAGGAATTGTTGGAGGATGGGCTGCAGGCTTGGTCTCTGGAGAATGTTCATCATCAGATTTTATAATGGGATTACAATATTCATTTGTTCCTTTTAAGGCCTTATATGCCATTATTAAAACAGTTTTGTTTGCCTTTTTTATTGCGAGTATTTCATCATATTTTGGTTATTATACCAAAGGAGGTGCATTAGAAGTTGGTAAATCAAGTACAAAAGCTGTTGTGTTTAGTTCTGTAGTTATTATAGTTCTGAACTATATATTAACTCAAATTTTGTTAAATTAATGATTGTTGTTGATAGAATTAATAAAAGTTTTGGGGGCAAGCACATATTAAAAGATATTTCATTTGAGTATGATAAAGGGGTAACAAATCTTGTAATTGGTCAAAGTGGCTCTGGAAAAACAGTTCTTTTAAAATGCTTACTTGGGATTTACAAGCCAGATAATGGATCTATATATTTTGATGGGACTAATATTGTTACCATGTCAACTAGTAAATTAAAACAGATACGTAAAGAAATTGGAATGGTATTTCAAGGGGGTGCACTTTTTGACTCTATGACTGTTGAAGAAAACGTTATGTTTCCATTACAAATGTTTTCTAACATGAATAAATCAGACCAGTTAGATCGTGTTAACTTTTGTTTGAAACGTGTTAATTTAGAGAATGTCAACAAATTATTTCCATCTGAGATTAGTGGGGGTATGAATAAAAGAGTAGCCATTGCAAGAGCTATTGTCTTAAATCCGAAATATCTGTTTTGTGATGAGCCAAATTCTGGTTTAGATCCTTATACGGCTACGTTAATTGATAACTTACTGCTCGAACTCACTCAAGAGTACCAGATGACTACTGTTATAAACACACATGACATGAATTCAGTTATTGAGATTGGCGAAAAAATATTATTTATCAAAGATGGTTTTAATTGTTGGGAAGGCACTAAGCATGATATTGATGAATCTAAGAACAAAGAATTACAACACTTTATGTTTTCTTCAGAATTATTTAAGCGCATCCAGAAATAAACGTAATTAAAAAGCAAAAAAAAGACTCCATTTTGGAGTCTTTTTTTTGTTCTAGTTCTAATAAATATCATTATTTGATAATTACTCTTTGTACATTTTCGTTAGTACCATTAGATACTTTGACAAAGTATAAACCTGCATTAAGATTTGATAAATCAAATGTTTCATTAAGGTCGCCAGTTATTGTTCTTGATGAAACCACCTCACCTAATACATTAACTACGTTAATAGAGTAGTTTGCGCTTAATGGAGAATTTACAGTAAATACTCCACTTGTAAGATTAGGAGATACGGTAAACATCTTGTTAGATGTTTCTTCTATAGAAACATACTCTCTAAGTGCTAAACGAATTGCTACTGCTTCACCGTTCGAGTAAACCATGTTGTCGTCAGCTGCGTAGTAAATACTTGCATTCCATGGTTGAACAACTGTTTCATCATCAATGATATAAATCCCACCATTGTCAGGGGCACTCAATTCAACACAAGCATAGTAAGTTCCAGGCTGAAGTGTTACAACATCATCTAATGGTGCATAAACAGTACCATTGTCTACGTTCCATTGTTCAACATCTACACCACTTTGGTTTTCAGCAATCCGGCCAGCAAACATATCTGTTTCTTGATTAAAGGTTCCGTCGGCATTAATGAAATCTTGTTCTTCTTTTAAGAATGGGTACAATACCGCACCAGCATCTGATCCTGTAGAGCTAATAAGTACTTCAAATCCATTAACAGTTGTTTCTTCAATGATGTGGTATTTTGCCATGATAATATTTCCATTAGCTGTACTTGATGAACCGATAGTTCCTAAGCTAGTTGATTCATATACCCCAATACCATCTAAAGAGTATAAATCATCAGTTACTTCAAAGTTTCTTGTGTAAGTATTGTTAGACTCGTCAGAATCTGTACCATCATAAGATATTTCAGCATTAACAGAATATAGCCCTTGAGTTAAACTTAAACCACCTACTAAATTATCAAATGTGTATGTTGAGTCTGACTCAAGTAGTGTTACTGTTTCGTCTATTGAAGCTACTTCATTTTGGTTAGCATCTAAAATAGATGTCGATAGAGTTACATTAGATTGATCTGCTGAACCAAAGTTGAACACTTGTCCACCTAAACCAAGAGTGTCACTAAGTTGAGACTGTGGTGTTCTTCCGTATTCAGTACCATCATAAGTGTAAGCCCAACCTGAAAGTAATTCTAGTTCATTTGCTGGTTGTTCAACAATAGAAGCATCATCTACAAACCATGCATACCCCCATGTTCCAGTCCAGTGGAAACGAACCCAAACTTGAGATTCACCACCTGCAGAAGGACTGATGTTAACTTTAGCTTCGTAAGGATTTGAAGCAACTTCGGATCCTGAATTTCCTGATATTCCTGGGAATGCTTCGTATACATTTGGATTTGTACTTGCATCAAAGTCAGGAGTAAGGTCTGGCCAGTCTGTATTATTTGTACTTGTTACAATGAAACATCGCTCAGAGTTGTATGATCTGTACCACGTTTCAAATTTAAGTACAACATTAGCGTGTGCTGATAAATCAATAGGATTTGCTGTAGTAAACCAAGAGTCTTCTACATCAGATCCACCTTCTGCACCACCATATAGATCTGAATCAATCATAGCACATCCATTGTCATAAGAAGTAGACATTATTGTAGAGATCGCATAACTACCTGTAGCCTCTAAGTCCATTCCGATTTGCCAATCTAAATCACATGCGGTTGCATCATGATCGATAACCCAAGTACTTGGGTCAGAAAAATCATCAGACCACAATGATGCTTGAGACTTTGTGTTTACCACATTATTTGGTGATGTTTTAGTAAATGTTTTGTCTGTGCTTACAGTTCTTTTAACTGAAGACTGAGCAAAACTTAGTGATGCTATCAAAAGAGCACCAGATAATAGTTGAAGTTTTTTCATAATAAATTTGTGTTAAAAAGTGGTTCAAATGTATGTTTTCTTATTAAAAATAACAAGTATATTAACTATAGCTTTCTGTGTTTGGGCACGAACATATTAAGTTTCTGTCTCCAAATGCTTGGTCTATTCGCCTTACAGCAGGCCAAAATTTATTGTCTCTTACCCATTCTAAAGGATATGCCGCTTGGTGTCTGGAGTAGTTAAACATCCATTCATCACTAGTACATTGTTCAAGTGTATGAGGAGCGTTTTTTAGAGTGTTATCCTCTTTGTGGTATTCTCCTGTAATGATATGATCTATTTCTTTTCTAATATGAATCATAGCTTCACAAAACCGGTCTAGTTCAGCTTTACTCTCACTTTCAGTAGGCTCAATCATCAGTGTGCCTGCAACTGGGAAAGAAACTGTAGGCGCGTGATACCCAAAGTCAATAAGGCGTTTAGCAATGTCTGTAATATCTACACCGCTATTTTCTTTAAAGTCTCTACATTCAATAATCATCTCGTGAGCAACTCTATTATTCTCTCCTGTATATAGTATTTTATAATGCTTTTCTAGTTTTGATTTCATGTAATTAGCATTCAAAATAGCATATTTTGTGGCATCTGTAAGTCCTTTAGGACCAAGCATTTTTATGTAAGCATAAGATATCAAAAGAACAAGAGATGATCCCCATGGTGCTCCTGAAATGGGAGAAATGCTGTTTTTACCACCACAGTCAATTATAGGATGACCAGGAAGAAATTCGACCAATTGTTTTGCAACACCTATAGGCCCTACACCAGGCCCACCTCCTCCATGAGGTATTGCAAACGTTTTGTGAAGGTTAAGGTGGCAAACATCAGCGCCTATTTTAGCTGGTGAAGTTAGACCAACTTGGGCGTTCATATTCGCACCGTCCATGTATACCTGACCTCCGTTTTCATGAATCAGAGATGTAATTTCTTTAATAGATACTTCAAAAACGCCATGTGTCGATGGATAAGTTATCATTAATGCAGCTAATTCATTAGAATGAGTATCTACCTTTTCTTTTAAGTCATCTACATCAATATTTCCTCTATCATCGCATTTTACCACAACAACTTTCATACCTGCCATAATTGCTGATGCAGGATTAGTACCATGTGCTGATGATGGAATTAATGCAATATTTCTTTGGTGATCCCCTCTTGACTTATGATACTCACGAATAACCATTAACCCTGCATATTCACCTTGAGCACCAGAGTTTGGTTGTAAAGACATTCCGGCAAAACCGGTAATTTTACAAAGGTCTTCTTCAAGACTTTTAAATATTTCAAGATATCCTTCTGCTTGATTAAGTGGTACAAATGGATGTATCGAGTTAAAATTACTCTCATTCAAAGGAATCATCTCTGAGGCAGCATTCAACTTCATAGTGCAAGAGCCTAATGCGATCATGGAATGGTTTAAAGCTAAATCTTTACGTTCTAACTTTTTTATGTAACGCATCATGTCGGTTTCAGAATGATAGCTATTGAAAACTTCGTGCGACATGAACTCAGTCTTTCTACTCAAAGAGTCCGGAATAGATGATGAATCGTATACTTCTATGATTCTTGTGAAATCTCTCTTTTTAGCACATGCTAGTATAGATAGAATGTCATTTAGATCATCTATGTTGGTTGTTTCATTTAAACTAATGGCAAGTGTAGATTCATCAATATACAAGAAATTAATTTTTGCTTCTAAAGCCATTCTATTGACTTCTTTGGCAGACACATCACCCAAATCAATAAGTAGTGTATCAAAGTAATGAGGATTAATTTGCTTGTAACCTAAATCTTTAACTTTTGAGACAAGAGCATTGGCTTTGTTATGAATACGCTTGGCGATATGAGTTATACCTTTTGGCCCGTGATATACCGCATACATACCAGCCATAACAGCAAGAAGCACCTGAGCAGTGCAAATATTAGAGGTGGCTTTTTCTCTTTTAATGTGTTGCTCTCTTGTTTGTAGCGCCATTCTGAGAGCTGTTTTGCCATCTAAATCTTTAGATACGCCAATAATTCTACCAGGAATAGATCTTTTGAATGATTCTTTAGTGGCAAAATATGCTGCATGTGGACCTCCATAACCCAATGGAATTCCAAATCTTTGAGATGTTCCTACAACGACATCTGCCCCCCAAGAACCAGGACATTCTAGAAGAGCTAAAGATAGTAAGTCGGCAGCTACGGCAACAAAAACATCATTTTCATGAGCTTGACTTGTAAACTCTTTATAGTTGGATACGGCACCTGTTGCGCTTGGATATTGGAGTATGGCCCCAAAAGTTTTACTGGTAAATGAAAATTCGCTATGATCTCCAATAATTAGCTCTATATTTAAAGGCTGAGATCTAGTTTCTAGTAAACTAATGGTCTGAGGTAAACAGCTTTCAGATACAAAAAATTGGTTTGCGCCTTCTTTCTTTTTGTTTCTGGATCTGCTATTGAAGAGCATAATCATAGCTTCTGCAGCTGCCGTTGACTCATCTAGTAAAGACGCATTTGCTAATTCCATTCCTGTTAAATCGCAGACCATTGTTTGGAAATTTAACAACGCCTCTAATCTGCCTTGAGCGATTTCTGCTTGATAAGGAGTATAGGCTGTATACCAACCAGGGTTTTCTAATATATTTCTTTGAATTACACTTGGAAGTACCGTATTGTGATAACCCAATCCGATATATGTTTTGAATTGCTTGTTCTTTTGTGCGAGTTCTTTAATATGTGTCAAATATTCTTGCTCAGAAAGTGCTTTGTTTAATTGTAACTCTTCTTTGATTTGTATGTTGTTTGGGATAGTTTGATTGATTAATTCATCAAGGCTATTAAGTCCAATTTCACTTAGCATATTGCTTACATCTTCAGCTCTTGGTCCTAGGTGTCGAAGTAAGAATGAGTTTGTATCCATATGTGTTAAAATAAGTAGTTTTTTAAACAGTGCAAAATTAATAAATATTCATTGGTTGGGTTCTATTGTGTCATGAAAAAATATTTAATTTTGAAATGATGAAACTTCTTTTAAAAGGTATTGATTTTTTGGTGTTTAGCAATTTGTATGTGGCTACTTCAGTAGCTGCTTTAACACAGATCAGTTTGATGTTTCGTAAAACTCAAAATTGGCCCTTGATACTCTTTGTGTTTTCAGCAACAATTTTTGTATATAATTTTATCAGATTAATAAGAATTGATAAGCAGTTTTTAATTCTTAGCAGTGAACGTCACAAACAAATTTTTGAAAATAAGTGGCTACTTTGGGTTTTATCTATTGGTTCTTTGTTACTCGCAGCATTTGGTTTCTATTTTATTTACCACCATATTTTTGCTTGGGTTTTGATCTTAAGCTGTATATCTCTCTTTTATGCTATTCCTGTAATTCGTCTTGATGGCAATTTATTTATGTTGAGAGAAATACCATTTTTAAAGTTATTTCTAATATCTTTTGTTTGGGCTTTTGTTACTGAAGGTCTGGTTTCTTTAATTGTAGACGATCATTTTAATATCATAATGTTTTTTGAACGCTTATTTTTTATAGCAGCTATTACCATACCTTTTGATATTAGAGATCTAAGTTATGATTCAAAAAAAATACAAACTCTTCCCATAGTATATGGTGAAAACAAAGCTAAGTGGATAGCTATAGTATTTGTTTTACTAGCCGAGTTGCTTTGTTTTTATCAGTATTGGTTTTTACAACAGCATACTTTTTATACTTTTTTAGCCATATACATAGTTTACGAAACCTCAATATTTATGATTTACAGAACACAACAAGGAAATAATGAGCGTTTTTTCACATTAATTATCGAAGGTTTGCCCTTACTGCTTTTAGTTATGATTTATATCACTAAAATCAAATCGACATTCTTGTTCTAAGAGCTAATATTCGTAGCTTTGTTAGGATTAAATTGACACAATGAAATTTCAATATTCACAAGACTTCGCTAAGAAAATGGATCGTAATGATCCCTTGTCAACTTATAGATCTAAATTTTATATACCTAAAGTAAATGAAGAGGAGACTGTTTATTTGACAGGCAATTCTTTAGGTCTTCAACCTAGATCTGTAAAACGATTTATAGATCAAGAGCTACAAGATTGGGCAAATTTAGGGGTAGAAGGTCATTTTCATGGAAAAACCCCATGGTTTGATTATCACAAGACACTCAGTGCTTCAACAGCAAAAATTGTAGGAGCAAAAGAATCTGAGGTTGTGGTAATGAACGGTCTAACAACTAATTTACACCTTCTTTGGGCTTCATTTTATAGACCAACTCAAGAAAGGCATAAGATTTTATGTGAAGCCAAGGCATTTCCTTCAGATCAATATGTTATGGAGTCGCAAGCCAAATTTCATGGCTATAATCCTGATGATACTATTGTAGAAATAGCACCACGAGATGGCGAACATCTTATTAGACATCATGATATTATTGAAAAGATTCGTGAACTAGGTGATAGCTTAGCTTTAGTATTTATTGGTGGTGTTAACTATTATTCTGGCCAAGTCTTCGATATGAAAGAAATTACCAAAGTATCCCATGAAGTTGGTGCTTTTGTTGGCTTCGATTTGGCTCATGGTACAGGAAATATAATTTTAAGTTTAAATGAATGGCAGGTAGATTTTGCTGCGTGGTGTTCGTATAAGTATTTAAATTCTGGACCTGGTAATGTATCCGGTATTTTTGTTCACGAGAAACATGGCGAAAACCCTAAAATTCCTCGTTTTGCTGGATGGTGGGGTCATGATGAATCTCGAAGATTTTTAATGGAAAAGGGCTTTATACCTATGTCGGGGGCTCAGGGTTGGCAGCTTAGTAATGCACCTGTCCTTGGCATGGCTGCTCATAGAGCATCCTTAGAACTTTTCGAAGAAGTAGGTATGGTAAAACTCCGAGATAAATCTGAAATGCTTGTATCTTATCTAGAGTACATCCTAGAAGAAGTTTCTAGAAAATTCGAAAATTGTGATTTTGAAATTATAACTCCTAAAAATCCTAGTCAAAGAGGTTGTCAATTGTCTGTATTAATGCATGGGCAGGGCAGACAATTATTTGATAAACTTACAGCTCTAGGTGTTGTGGCAGATTGGCGTGAACCCAATGTGATTCGTATGGCGCCTGTGCCGTTTTATAATTCATTTGAAGACTTATATAGATTTGGATTAAAATTAGAAGCTAGTTTATGAAAGAAAAAAATATATGTATCGCTGGTGCTGGTTTAGTGGGTTCTTTGTTATCTATATATTTAGCAAAAAAAGGACACAAAGTAGATGTTTATGAAAGAAGAGAAGATAGACGTTCAGTAGATGTTATAGGAGGTAGGTCTATTAATTTAGCCTTATCAACACGTGGGTGGAAAGCATTAGAAACTGTTGGTATTGCTGATGAAGTTCGTAAAACAGCTATTCCTATGTACAAGAGAGTTATGCATGCCACAGATGGTACTTTAACTGAACAAAATTACGGCAAAAAAGGAGAGGCTATTTATTCTGTATCACGTGGGGGTCTCAATGAACTACTAATGAATCTAGCTGAAGAAGAATCAAATGTTAGATTTCATTTTAATGAAAAATGTACACATGTAGATCTAGATAAGGCTATTGCTAAATTCAAGAATACCCATACCAATCAAGTAAAAGAGGTAAAATCAGATCTTATAGTAGGCGCCGATGGTTTCTTTTCATCTGTTCGTTCACAAATGCAACGTCAAGATAGGTTTAATTACGAGCAAAGATATATTCCTCATGGTTACAAGGAATTAGAAATTCCTGCAAATGATGATGGATCTCATAAACTAGAAACTGAAGCTTTGCACATATGGCCTCGCGGTAATTATATGCTTATAGCACTTCCTAATTTAGATGGGAGTTTCACTTGCACACTATTTTTTCCTTTTGAAGGAGAGTATTCATTTGAAAGTCTGAAAACTGATGCCGATATTCTTAATTTCTTTAATATGATGTTTCCTGACATTGTGCCTTTGATGCCCGATTTACTTAAAGAATATCATGAAAACAAAACATCTTCTTTGGGTATAATTCGCTGCTTCCCATGGGTTTATGAAGATAAGATTATGTTAATTGGTGACTCGTCTCATGCCACTGTTCCTTTTTATGGACAAGGAATGAATTCAGGTTTTGAAGACTGTTATGAGTTTAATAAAATTATGGATAAATACGGAGATGACTGGTTAACTTGTTTAAAAACATATCAGGATCAAAGAAAGCCTAACGGTGATGCTGTTCAGGATCTATCCTTACATAACTTTATTGTGATGAGAGATAAAACTGCAGATCCTAAATTTTTGTTGCAAAAAAAGATAGAACACCATTTTTCAACACGTCATCCTAACAAATGGTTGCCTTTGTATTCAATGGTTACCTTTTCAGATTTTGCATATATAGATGCATGGAACGAAGGTTTGAGGCAGGAGGAGTTAATGAAGCAAGTTATGGCTATAGACAACATAGAGCAAAAATGGGATTCTAAAGAAATTGAAGAATTTATGCTCAGTCTATTGAACTAAATAGAGTCATTCTATTCCTTTTTCTTGGGAATTTAGAACATTTCTCTTACTAAATAATAGGTGTTTCTCAGTATTAAAATATTCTAAAATGATTGCCTTAACTTTTCGCTGCTCGCATTATCTTTTTAAGTGAATAGTCAGCTTTTGATTCGTGTTGTATACACTAATATATTTTTTAGATGCAAGAATTAAATCGGATTCAGTTAGTAAGGCAAGGTCAAATTTAGTAAATCCAAGAATGTCGGCATTATTAGTTAATTCAATTTCACTTTGATCGATAAATTCATAATCCATGGCATTGGATCCAAGTCCTGGAATTGTAATTTGAGTTTCAGTAAAATTATAGTAAGAGCTTGATAAAGTATCAATATTTGTGGTTTGAATGACTACTAGATTTACCCAGTCTGAGTAGCTTATTGGAAGGCTGCCGTATATTTCTAGAAAGGCTTCATAGCCCATCAGTTCTAGGTATCCTTTATACTCATCAACCATTGTTTCATTCACTTCATAGCTTTGTTCAACAGTTAAAATTTCCCAAGTCCCTAGTATAGAAATGTTGTTGTACTCGCATGAGCCGTCGTCAATATTGGCATCTTCATCATAATTGATTGCAGAAATATTTGTACAACCATAAATTTCCTCTTCACAAGAGTGCAATGTAGTAAGGGCTAACAAACATCCTAGTATTATAATAATATTTCTCATAATTAGAAATTTAAAAAGTATTCAAAAATAATAAATCGTATGTATTTAGAACTCTTCTAAGATAAAAAAGTACAGACTCTATTTGAGAAATGGGTTATTGGTTTTCTCAAAACCGACATAGGTGATTGGCCCGTGTCCAGGAAATACTTTAACCTCCTTATCTAAACACAATAGTTTTGTTTTAATAGAATTTATTAATGTTTCATGATCCCCCATTGGTAAATCTGTTCGGCCAATGCTTAGGTGAAATAATACATCAGCTGACAATAGTATCTTTTCATTTTCATTTAAAAGACAAATATGTCCTGGAGAATGCCCTGGCGTAAATAGCACATCAAATACAGAGTTTCCAAAATGAATTTGCTCACCTTCTTCGATAAATTGAGGCTCATATGAACCTTTTTCCAATTGAACACCATAGTGTCTTGCAGCCTCAGGTGCATAATTTAACATGGGTAAGTCTAATTTATGCATTATAGGAGTAAGCTTGTATTTTTCAGCTATGAAATGATTGCCAAAAATATGATCTAAGTGACAATGTGTGTTGATCAGTGCTACTGGTTTTAGGTTTTTGGATGTAATAAACGATTCCAATATATCTTTTTCATGATCATCATAACATCCCGGATCAACAATTACACACTCTAAGCTTTCATCATATGCAATGTATGTATTTTCTTGAAATGGGTTGAAAGTAAAACTCTCGATATTAATCATAGTAATGGCGTTGTATTCTTATTAGCGAAAGTAATTTTTTTATACAATTAAAATGCTATTTTCGTATAACAATATAAATAGTTTGATGCTAAGAAAAAAGCCAGATTACTTAGGAGGTTATTGTTTGATTACTGGCGCTAGTAGCGGAATTGGTAGAGGTCTTGTTTTTGAGTGGGCCTCAAGAGGCGTTGCTATTATAGCTGTTGCGCACAAAGAAGTTGAGCTGTTGGTCTTAAAAAAAGACGTTGAAGAAAATTTTTCAGTTCCGTGTGTGATTTTCCCAACCGATTTAACTAATGTGTATTCTGCAGAAAAAATCTTTATTTTTTGCAAAAAAAACTCATATAAAGTTCAGATTTTAATTAATAATGTAGGTGTTGGATCTGTTGGCGAGTTTCAAGATAGTACCATAGATTTCGATCTAAACTTAGTTCGTTTAAACGTTTTTCCCATGTTGCAATTGGTTAAACTATTTTTACCTGATTTAAAATCATTTAAATCTTCCTTTGTTTTAAATATGGCAAGTTTAGGTGTTTACAGTCCTGTACCATATAAGGCTTTATACACGGCTTCTAAGTCTTTTGTTTATACTTTTTCTAAGGCACTCCACACGGAGTTAAAACATTATAATATTAATGTATCTGTTTCGTGTCCTGCAGGAGTTTATACTAACAAACAGGTTGTTAAACGCATTAAGCAGAGTGGTAAAATTGGACGGTGGACAAGTTTACATGTAGATGATGTTTCATCATACATTGTTGGCTCGATGTTAGCTAAAAAGACGGTTATCATTCCTGGAATTGGAGCTAAGATATTATTCATTTTGTTAAGAATTATGCCAGAGATAGTAAATCGATGGTTCTTAGCCAAAAACATGAAGAAATCATGATTACTAAAGATCATATACATAAAATACTCCTGAATTCATCTTCCGAATTAATTGAAATTCGAGAGCATTTACATCGTCATCCTGAACTTTCATTTAAAGAGTTCAATACATCTGCATTTATTTGTTCTAAGCTGAATGAAATGGGTGTAAAATACCAGTCTGGTATAGCAGGTACTGGGATTGTTGGTACGATTAGCGGAAATAATCCTCACTCAAAGTGCATCGCTTTGAGAGCCGATATGGATGCATTACCCATACAAGAAATGAATGATGTTTCATATAAATCACTTCATGATGGTGTGATGCATGCTTGCGGGCATGATGTTCATACTACATGTTTGCTAGGCGCAGCTAAAGTGTTAAACGAATTAAAAGATATGTTTAATGGAACAGTGAAGCTCATTTTTCAACCAGCTGAAGAGTTGCTACCTGGTGGAGCATCAATAATGATTAAAGAAGGCGTTCTTAGGAATCCAGAAGTTGAAAAAATAATGGCACTTCATGTATTTCCCTCATTAGAAGTGGGTAAGTTAGGGTTTAAATCAGGAGCGTACATGGCCGCCTGTGATGAATTGTATCTTTCTGTTGAAGGAATTGGTGGTCATGCTGCCTTAACTAAAGAATATAACAACCCTATTCTTGCACTTGCAGAACTTCTTCCAAAGTTAAGCGATTATGTGAAAACCGAATCTGATGATAAGAAGCCTTACGTATTTTCTTTCGGTAAACTTATTGCTGATGGCGCAACTAATATAGTGCCTAATAAAGCACAAGCAGATGGTACTTTTAGAACAATGGATGAAACATGGCGTACTAAGATGCATCAAAAAATGGTTATGTTTGTAGATGAATTTTTGGAGACAAAAAAATTACGTGGAAAGCTAAACATTAAAAAAGGATACCCTAATCTGTTCAATGATGTAGACTTTACACAGAGTGTAAAGACTTCTGCTATTGCGTATTTTGGAAAGGAGAATGTCGTTGATATTAATAAGCGTATGACTGCTGAAGATTTTGCTTATTATAGTCAAGAAATTCCAGCTTGCTTTTTTAGATTAGGAGTCCGAAATAAAGAACAAGGGATTGTTCATGAAGTCCATCACCCAAATTTTGATGTAGATAAGGATTCAATAGTAAATGGAGCTGCAGCCTTAGCGTATTTTTCGCTAAAGGAAATGACTTAATTTGCAAGCTCAGATAAGAACTTGATTCGCATTAATCTAAGATCTTCTTCTTCATAATCACCCTCAAACTCTTCCATTGCTGCATCAATAGAATCTGTTTCTGCATCATCTTTAAAATAGTTGTAGATGTCTTCTTGATGATCTTCATCTAAAATCTCATTTAAATAGTAAGTAATATCTACTTTAGTTCCTGAGTACACAATATTTTCTATTTCACTAATAAGTTGTGTCATATTAAGTCCTTTTGCTGATGCTATGTCATCAAGTGGTAGTTTTCGATCAGTACTTTGAATAATAAATACTTTTAAGCCTGATTTGTTAACAATAGATTTGACGACCATGTCTTGAGGTCTTTCTATATCATTTTCTTCAACATAAGCTTTAATTAATGATATAAACTCTTTCCCGTACTTTTTTGCTTTACCAGAACCAACACCATTGATTTGTGTTAGTTCATCTGTACTTATTGGGTACTGCATGGCCATATCCTCTAGAGAAGGATCTTGAAAAAGAACAAAAGGTGGTAAGTTTTTTGTTCTAGCTATACTTCTTCTAAGATCTTTTAGTAGCTCTAAAAGGTTGGTGTCAAAAGCTGATGATTTTTGATTCAATTGAGCTTCTTTTGTTTCAATATCTGAATAGTCATGGTCTTCAGTAATCATAAAAGATTTAGGCTTCTCAATAAATTCTCTTGATAAATTATTGAGTTTTAGCAGTCCGTATGTTTCTACATCCTTTGACAGTAATCCGGACACTTGTAATTGCCTAATTACTGCATGCCAATAGCTAGAATCTTGATGCTTGCCTTTGCCAAACACATCTAGTTCTTTACTATTATAGTCGTTAAGCATAGCCGTCATATTTCCTGTTAGTATGTTGACTATTTCCTTCGCTTTAAATTTCTCTTTACTTTCGCTAATTGTATTTAACAACAGAACAATGTCATCTTTTCCTTCAAGTTGTTTTTTTGGATTGCTACAATTATCACATTTTTTTTGGCATTTTTCGGTATTAAATTTTTCGCCAAAATAATGCAAAATATATTTTCTTCTGCAAATAGAAGTTTCAGCATAAGAAACGGTTTCTAGTAACAACTGTTTACCAATTTCCTGTTCCGCAACTGGTTTACCGTGCATAAACTTTTCTAGCTTTTCGATATCTTTATAGCTGTAAAAAGCCACACAAATACCTTCACCGCCATCTCTACCCGCTCTACCTGTTTCCTGGTAATAGCTTTCCAAGCTCTTTGGAATGTCATGGTGTATTACAAATCGAACATCGGGTTTGTCTATACCCATTCCAAAGGCTATTGTGGCTACTATCACATCACAGTCTTCCATTAAGAAGGCGTCTTGATGTTTAGCTCTTGAGTTTGCATCTAAGCCCGCATGATATGGTAAAGCATTAATCCCATTAACCTGAAGAGTTTGGGCAATCTCTTCAACCTTTTTTCGACTTAAACAGTATACAATACCAGATTTACTTGGGTGTTGTTTTATAAACTTTATAATCTCTTTATTGACATTTATTTTAGGTCTAACTTGATAAAATAAATTATCTCTGTTAAAGGAGGATTTAAACAATTGTGAACCCTCCATTCCTAAGTTTTTTTGAATATCCTGTTGCACTTTCTCTGTTGCGGTTGCTGTAAGCGCAATAATTGGTGTTTTGCCTATTTTATTAAAAATAGATTTTAAATTTCGATACTCAGGTCTAAAGTCATGTCCCCATTCCGAAATACAGTGTGCCTCATCAATTGCAAAAAAAGAAATTTTCACGGATTTTAGAAACTGAATATTTTCAGCTTTAGTAAGCGATTCAGGGGCTACGTAAAGAAGTTTTGTTTTTCCTTGTTTAACATCTTCTTTTACCTGTGATGCTTCGCGTTTTGTTAGAGATGAGTTTAGTACATGAGCAACAGAATCATCAGAAGAAAAGCCCCGGATGGCATCTACCTGATTTTTCATCAGAGCTATAAGTGGCGAGACTATAATTGCTGTACCTTCAGATATTAATGCTGGTAGTTGATAGCATAGTGATTTACCACCACCAGTAGGCATTATTACAAAGGTATTATTTCCATTAAGTAGGCTTATTATAATTTGTTCTTGTGTGCCCTTAAAACTTGAAAATCCAAAGTGCTTTTTTAAAGCAAAATGGAGAGTTTTATTTGTTTCAATCATATACGCTGTAAATTCCCGAAAATTGAGTTATTTTGCATGGTAATAAAGTAAAGATAAAGTTATCTAATATCAAAACAATAGACTTGAAATCTTCTAAGGAAATATCACAAATAGTTAACAAAGTTATTCGTCTACAAGCCGAAGCTATTTCAAATCTCAATACCCTTATAGATAAGGAGTTCACATCTGCTATTCAACTAATTCATGAATCAAAAGGAAGATTGATAGTTACAGGTATCGGGAAAAGTGCAAACATCGCTAATAAAATTGTTGCCACCCTAAATTCTACTGGGCAGCCAGCAATATTTATGCATGCAGCTGATGCTATACATGGCGATTTGGGAATGATACTACAAGATGATATCGTTTTATGTATTTCAAAAAGTGGTAATACACCCGAGATAAAAGTCTTAGTTCCACTTATAAAAAATAATGGTAATCCTTTAATAGCAATGACTTCAAATAAGTCCTCATATTTAGCGGATCAATCCGATTATGTTTTTCACGCTTTTGCTGAAAAAGAGGCCTGCCCCAATAATCTTGCTCCTACAACAAGTACCACTGTCCAGCTAGTATTAGGCGATGCCATGGCTGTGGCACTTTTAGAAATGAAAGATTTTACAGCAGAAGATTTTGCTAAATATCATCCTGGAGGTTCACTTGGAAAGAAATTATACTTACGAGTAGAAGATTTAATACACGAAAATAAACCGGAAGTTTCTTTAGATGCTACTATAAGTCAGGTAATCGTTGAAATTTCATCAAAAAGATTGGGAGCTACAGTTGTATGCGATAAGGGAAGCGTAGTTGGATTGGTAACTGATGGTGATCTCAGACGAATGTTGGAAAATGATATGAACTTTTCAGGTGCCAAAGCAAAAACTATAATGACAAAAGACCCTTATATTGTTCCTAAAGGTACGCTAGTCGCTAATGCATTATCAACTATGGAGACTAAAAACATCACGCAATTAATAGTTGTTGATAATGGAGTATATATTGGCTTAATTCACTTGAACGATATTCTAAAAGAAGGTATTTTATAAAATGAGCGCTAAACAAAACGACATGTCTTTCTTACAACATCTAGGGGTGTTACGAGGCCATCTTATTAGATCGGTAATAGGGGTGTTAGTGTTTACCATTTTGGCATTTGTAAATAAGTATTTATTATTCGACAAGGTGTTGTTGGCATCTAAAGAGCCCGATTTTATAACTTATAGAGGTCTATGTAAACTTGCAGAAATATTTAACTTGGGTGATGTGTTATGTATTACTGAACAGCCATTTATTTTAATGAATGTTGATATGTCTGGTCAGTTTACCATGCATTTATGGGTTGCTTTTATTGCAGGAATCATTATTGCATTTCCATATATATTTTGGGAGTTGTGGCGTTTTATTAAGCCAGCTTTAAACAATAACGAAACTAAGTATACTTCTGGTGTCGTCGTTGTAGTCTCATTCTTGTTTATGCTCGGCATATGCTTTGGTTATTTTGTTATTTCTCCTTTGTCAGTCAATTTTTTGGGTAGTTATCAAGTTAGCGATATGGTATCTAATCAAATAAATCTAAGTTCATTTATTAGTACCGTCACAACAATTACTTTTGCTTGTGGTTTAATATTTCAATTACCAGTTTTGGTTTATTTTTTGTCGAGCATGGGACTCTTGTTACCTGAAACTATGAGGACATATCGTTCTCATGCTATAGTAGGTTCTTTAATTATTGCCTCCATTATAACGCCGCCAGATTTGTCTAGTCAAGTTTTAGTGACTTTACCATTACTAGTTCTTTATGAAATAAGTATCTATATATCAAAATACGTGGTAAATAAATCAGCCCAAAAAAATGAAATTACGCGCAGATAATATTATCAAAACATATAAAGATCGCACAGTGGTAAAAGGCGTTAGTTTGGAAGTTAATCAAGGCGAAATTGTTGGTTTACTGGGCCCAAATGGCGCTGGTAAAACAACCTCTTTTTATATGATTGTAGGACTTGTAAAACCTACACTAGGCTCTGTGTATCTGGATGATAAAGATATTACAGTTGACGCTATGTATCAAAGAGCACAAAAAGGTATTGGATATCTAGCGCAAGAGGCTTCTGTATTCAGGAAGCTCACAGTAGAAGAAAATATTAAAGCCGTATTAGAGATGACTAAACTCAGTAAACAAGAGCAATCTGAGAAATTAGATGAGTTAATAAGCGAATTTAGTTTATCGCACATACGTAATACTAGAGGCGATTTATTGTCTGGAGGAGAACGACGTAGAACTGAAATAGCTAGAGCACTGGCTGTGAGTCCTAAATTTATTTTACTAGATGAGCCTTTTGCAGGTGTAGATCCTATTGCAGTTGAAGATATACAGTCTATCGTTTATAAACTGAAAGAGAAAAACATTGGTATTCTAATTACAGATCATAACGTTCAGGAAACTTTATCTATCACGGATAGAGCTTATCTATTATTCGAAGGAAATATTTTAAAAGCAGGTACTGCAGAAGAACTTGCTGCTGACGAACAGGTAAGACGGGTTTACTTAGGGCAAAATTTTACTTTGCGTAAGTAGTTTTCCTGAAAATTAGAGAAAGTAGGATATACAATACGATAATAACAGGTATAGCTGCAAATTGCATAAATACCACAATTGTTGCGGCTAAAACTATAAATAAATATCTCAACTTATTATTAGTAAAAGAAAGCGATTTAAATTTTAAGGCAAACAAAGGTAACTCAGAAACTAAGCAAATTGAAAACACAAAACTTGCTATGATGAGGACTTCAGGAGTAGCAATCCAGTTAGATAGTATATGATTTGGTTGGTGCTGAGTTATTAAAGGAAAGGATAAAAATACCAAGGCATTTGCTGGAACAGGTAGCCCAATAAACATATCTGTTTGTCGTTCGTCAATATTAAATTTAGCCAATCTGTATGCAGACAAAGCAGGTATAATAAGAGCAACAAACGAATATGTACTTAAGGTGCTATTTTCTACCAGTTGAAAAACAACAGCACCAGGAACCACTCCAAAACTTACTAGATCTGCTAAAGAGTCTAATTCTTTTCCTAGGTCATTTGACACTTTAAGTAATCGTGCAGCTGCACCATCCATAAAATCAAACAGTGCGGACAACCCAATTAAATAGGCTGCAGTAATTAAGTTGCCTTCAAATACTTGTTGAACAGCAATACAGCCACAAATAAGATTTGTTATTGTAAGTAAGTTTGGGATGTGTTTTCGCATTTGAACCTTATATTTGTAGCAAATTAAAGAAAATTTATGCGATATAAATCCATCCTATGAATTTTGTAAGAGACCTACTTGTTGGTTTAATAGCTTCGTTGTTCTTTTATGTTGCATGGCCTCCTAATGGTTATACTTGTTTCATATTTGTTGCATTTGTACCTCTTTTGTGGCTTGTTTTCAATAGTTCTACACAAACCAACACCTTCAGTTTATTCCTAAAACTTCTTCTCTTATTTTTTGTAATAAACTTTAGTTTAACATCATGGGTCATGAATGCCCATTGGGGAGGTGGCCTCTTTGCTTCCATATTTAACGCATTTCTTATGTCTGGTGTCATGATTATGGTATTTAAAATCCGTAAAATATTAGGCAATAAGCACGGTTTTATTGCATTCCCTACATTATGGTTAGCTTTTGAATACCTTCATTTAAATTGGGAACTCACATGGCCTTGGCTTACTCTTGGGAACGTTTTTTCTGATGCCATATCCTGGATTCAGTGGTATGAGTATACAGGAACTTTGGGTGGCTCTATTTGGGTGTTGCTACTTAATATATATGTTTTTTTGATGCTCAAAACATACCATGAAAGAGGTATTTGGCTTAAACCATATAAAATTATAGTTATAGCTTTACTTCCTATTGCTATATCACAGTTATTATATCATCAAAATGCAAATTTAACTGGAGACAAACTTCACGTTTTAATTGTCCAACCTAATTATGAGCCGCATGATGAAAAGTTTAAAGTTCCTCAATCACAACAGCTCGATCGTGTAAAATCAATTATTTTTGACTCCAATCAGCAGCAGGTTGCTGACCTAATTCTCCTACCAGAAACTTTTGTAGTAGACTGGATTTGGGAATCAAGAGTAGAAACAGCTCCCACACTAATGCGTATGAAAGAATGGTTGCGATTTTTTCCTGATGCTGAAATTTTAACAGGAGCTTCTACAGGAAAAATTATTCAGAATCCTAATATTCAAAACCCATCGATAAGAAAAAGTAGCGATGGCCAATACTTTGAAGTTTATAACACTGCTTTGCTATTAAGCACAGATCGAAAGACTCAAATTTTTCATAAGTCAAAATTGGTTCCCGGTGCAGAAATGACTCCATTTGCATTATTTCTAAGACCATTATTAGAGGCTTTCCCAATTAATATTGGTGGAACAATAGGTAATTTTGGTGTTAATGATTCTATTGTTAATTTAGCTACTAGTCATGGTAATACGGCATCAATGATATGTTACGAGTCAATTTTTCCAGATTATGTTAGGTCATTTGTCTTAGCAGGTGCCGACTGGATAAGTATCATCACAAACGATGGATGGTGGGGGGAGACTTTTGGCTATCAACAACACAATGCCTATGCCCGACTAAGAGCAGTAGAAAATAGACGTTATATAACACGATCTGCAAATACAGGTGTTAGTTCTTTTATTAATCATTTAGGTGAAGAGGTTGAGCACATTCCTTACAATCAACAAGGTGCTATGCTTGTAAATGTATCTAAACTTAATAAAATAACCTTTTACACTCAATACGGTGATTATATAGGCAGAATAGCATCTTTGTTGTCGATTGTTTATATTTTACATCTAGTTTTAAGTACTTTTATAGTCAAGCACCCTAAAACATAAAATTCATTCTATGAAAATTTTTAAAAGTGCCATATCGATAAGTCTTTTGATTCTAATATTGTCTTCTTGCGAAAAAGATAAATTGACTCAAGTATGCCATAGTGTTCCTTTAACCATTACCATATCACCTACATATAATGGAGAAGTTCTAGTACTTAATGATTCACTTTATACTGATTATTTAGGGCGCTCTTTTCGTGTAGAGATGTTTAAGTTTTATTTATCTCACCTTAGTATCGAACATTCTAGTGGAGATATAATTGAATTAGACACACTTTCTTTAATAGATTTTTCTAGTTCTAATTATTATTATGAAACAGTCCTTTCAAAAGGAACATATAATACGATACACTTTGGGGTAGGCTTAGACTCATTAATGAATGCAAGCGACCCTTCTGCAGTAGATTTTGATTCGCCACTTAGTATATCTCAAAATACGTATTGGTCGTGGGCCTCGAAATATAAGTTTTTAATGCTCGAAGGAAGGGTTGATACCACACAATTAGGAATTCCACAATCAACGTTTTCTTATCATACAGGCTTCGATAGTATGTATCGAACAATCCAGCTAGGGCTTGGAGCTATTGACTTGAATGAACTGGGCGCAACCATTGCAATTAATTTTGCACTAGATTCACTGCTTCTTGGTGATGCTGGAACTATAGATTTTGTTGAACAAGACGCTGCCCATTCTGAGATTAATATCGAAATTTTTCAAACATTATCTGATAACCTATCTAACTCATTCTATCTAAATTAAATCATAACATGAAACAATTTTTCTTAAGCTTGTCATTACTATTTGGTATAAGTGTACTAGCACAAAACGATACGATACAAGTATCTGCTCACGACAATACACAATTAACTTGGTATGGTAATTATGATGCAAACGCACTTTTTCCTACCGAAGGAAATTTTGAAGAAATAACGATGAATTTCACATTAGGCTGCTCTGATGGTGGCTGCTCTCATTGGGATTATACGGTTGCAATTTATCTTATGGAGCCTACAGGTCTATTAGATTCATCGATTGTTTCGATAGATACTCTTGTAACGGACTATACAATAGTAGATACAACATGGAACATTTATCCTGTGCTAGAAAAATTTGAATTAGGTCGGCTAATTACACCTTATGGCAACTATATGGATTGGAACAGTTCAACATCCGACCCTAACGATCTGTATGGTGCCTCGTGGACCCATAATTATGAGTTTGATATCACTGATTATGCACCTTTGTTAAACGACTCTTCACTGATTCGTGTGCTTTTTAGTGGTTGGCCTCAAGAAGGACGTGGTTTTTCTGCTTCCATAAATTTTGATTTTATTAAAGGTACTCCTCCATTAGAAGTATTGTCTATAGAAAATATGTATCCGGTAGGTAGCTACTCATATCAGAGTTTGGCCGATAACGATCATTTTGTGCCAATTACTAAAAATTTTGATCAAGAGGTTACAAAGATTGCTGTAAAGTCTATTATTTCAGGACATGGACATGAAGGGCCACAAAATTGTTGCGAGTGGGTTTCAAAGCAACACGGTATCTCTATTGATGGTGAAGAATACTTTCAGTGGGATGTGTGGAATGATTGTGGAATGATACCAATCTACCCACAAGGAGGAACATGGCCTTTTGATAGGGCAGGTTGGTGTCCTGGTACAAAAGTTGACATGGAAACTACCTACATTACTGATTTTATAGAGTTTGATCAGGATGTTCTGATCGATTATACCATTCAAGGTTATTCTAATAATGGCGAATCAGACGGCTCATTTATTGTTTCAAATACCTTATTTACTTATGGCGCCCATAGCTTTTCGAAAGATATTGAAATTGTTGACATTATTGCTCCATCCACAAAAGATGCATGGTCTCGAAAAAACCCTATTTGCGCTTCACCGAAAATTATAATTAAAAATAGAGGTTCAGAATTAATTAATACGGTACGAATTGAATATGGTATAGAAGGTCAAGACTTATCAATTTATGAGTGGAGTGGCGCAATAAATTACTCAGAATCAGCCCAAATAGATCTTCCAAATCCAAATTGGACAGGCACTACCGAAAATTCTAAATTTATCGTTAACTTGTTATATGACGGCGACGAGTATACCTCTAATAATACACTACGCTCATCTATTGAAATTCCTGATGTATTGCCTCAAGAATTTGTCTTTGAATATAGAACTCAGGTAAACTATGGATCAACCAATAGAGCTATACAGAGTTCATACACCATTAATGACGCTGAAGGGGAATTACTTTATGAGCAAGGACCAAATGGTGCTGCTTTTACATGGCATAAAGATACGATTTCATTAAACTGGGGTTGTTATGTGTTAACTTTTAAAGATGCAGCTGAAGATGGCGTTAACGAATATTGGTATAATGGTGAATCATCAAGTGCAGCCGGCATTGTTCAAATCAGAAATATGGAGGGTAACATAATCAAAAAATTTCCGGACGACTTTGGTCAGCAAATAGATTATCATTTTACAGTAGATTACCCTCTTGAAACAACTGATTTTAGCGAACACCATATTGAGATTTTCCCCAATCCAGCTTCTGACAATATTCAGCTGAGTATGTCTTTCGCACGTAAACAAGATGTAGCTATAACGATTTATAATAATCTTGGCACAGAGGTTTATTTCAAGCCAATAAGTGAATTTACCTCAGATGTGGTAGAATTAAGCGTTATTGGATATGCTCCTGGTGTTTATTATGCAAAAATAAGAGCTGAGAACGGTTATGAACAAACTCGTAAGTTTGTGATATCCGAATAAATATATCTTTACGAAAAAAAGGTGTCTTTTTAGACACCTTTTTTTTTGTTTAATATTCCTATATTGAACAATAAATAAAATAATATACATATGTTAGTTAAAGTATTTGGTAGTGCTGTTCATGGAATAGATGCTACCACGATAACCATAGAGGTTAATATATCTCGTGGAGCAAAGTTTATATTGGTTGGATTGCCTGACAATGCTGTAAAAGAATCAAAGGAGCGTATTCATGTCGCACTTTACAATCAGGGTTATAGGTGGCCAGGTTTTAAAGTGGTAGTAAATATGGCGCCTGCAGATATAAGAAAGGAGGGAGCAGCCTACGATCTAGCAATAGCTATTGGTGTTCTTGTAGGCTCTAAACAAATTGATGCACCTAATATTTCTTCATATATCATTATGGGAGAGTTGTCACTAGACGGGACCATCTTGCCTATTAAAGGCGCTTTACCAATAGCTATTCAAGCAAAAAAAGAAGGTATTAAAGGTCTTATCTTACCACGCAAAAATGCTAAGGAGGCCGCTATTGTATCTGGTATAAATGTGTACGGTATGAGTCATATTAAAGAGGTTTGTAGCTTTTTTTCTGGAGATGCCTCAATAGAACCTGAATTTGTAGACACTAGAGCAGTATTTAATTATGAGCAAAAAAATGAAACTCACAATTTCTCAGATGTTAAAGGTCAAGTGGATATAAAAAGAGCTTTGGAAATAGCTGCAGCAGGTGGGCATAATGTAATTCTAATTGGGCCTCCAGGTTCAGGTAAAACCATGCTTGCAAAACGTTTTCCTAGTATATTACCGCCTCTAAGCTTAGCGGAGGCATTAGAGACAACAAAAATTCATTCTGTTGCTGGAAAGCTTAATGAGATTTCTTCCTTGGTTGCCCACAGACCTTTTAGAGCTCCTCATCACACTATTTCTGATGTGGCTTTAGTTGGAGGAGGGACAGTTCCACAACCTGGTGAAATCTCTTTAGCTCATAATGGGGTTCTTTTTTTAGATGAGCTCCCTGAGTTCAAGAGAACCGTATTAGAAGTGATGAGACAACCCTTAGAAGATAGAGTTGTGACGATATCGAGATCTCGATTTAATGTTGACTTTCCTGCTAGCTTTACCTTAATAGCCTCTATGAATCCATGTCCATGTGGGTATTATAACCATCCAACCAAACAATGCGTTTGCGCACCCGGACTGGTTCAAAAATATCTAAATAGAGTCTCAGGTCCATTGTTAGATCGTATTGATTTACACGTGGAGGTAACACCTGTAAGTTTCGATCAACTTACGGAAGTTACAAATGAAGAACCTAGTGAAGAAATAAGAGTACGAGTCATTGAGTCTCGAATTAAACAAGGGGAACGTTTTCACAATCAAAACATATATTGTAATGCCCAAATGGAATCTAATGTTATAAAAAAAAACTGTGTTTTAGATAAGGCCTCTTCTAATTTATTAAAACTAGCCATGGAAAAATTAGACTTAAGTGCACGTGCTTATGATAGAATCCTTAAGGTATCAAGGACAATTGCCGATTTAGATCAAAGTGATGAAATAGATATTAAACACTTATCTGAAGCTATTCACTATAGAAGTTTAGATCGTGAAAATTGGGCGGGATAATCAAAAAAAAAAGAGCCGAAGCTCTTTTTTTTAATTATTGTTTAATATCAATGGCATTCCATCGTCTCCGGAACCTATTACAACAACTTTAGAGTTAGGCGACTTCGAAAGTTCAATGGTTGCTTCAATACCTCTCATTTTTAATAGATTAGGAGTTAGTGAACTGTTCACAATCTTATTTGCTGCTGCTTCTCCTTCAGCAGCAATACGTTTTCTTTCCGCTTCACTTTGTTCTTTTTCTAAACGGTATCTGTAGGCTGCAGCTTCTTGTTCTTGCTTGAGCTTGTCATCAATAGCTTGTCGTATTTTTTCTGGCAGTCTAATAGAGCGAATTAACAGAGCTTTCATTTCAACATTGTTATTCGCTAAAATATGTTTCGTCTCTTCGATAATAGAAGATTCTACCTCATTACGTTTAGTAGAGTAAATTTCCTCTGCTTCATATCGTCCCATTACCTTACGTGCCGAAGATCGAACTTCAGGTATAACAAGTCTGTCAACATATGAGCTGCCAAACTCTTCGTGAAGGAAACCAATTTGATTGTAGGTAGGATTGAAACGAACAGTTATTTCAATAGTCATAGATAAACCGTTTTTGTCCAGAATATCCATACTTTCTTCTACTTTTTGCTCTTTTACCTCATAGGTATATACTTTATTCCAAGGCGCAATAATATGAAATCCAGGCTTCATTATATTGTCTTTGTCGAGCCCGCTAGTAAACTTTCTAAAGATAATAGCTCTTTCTCCAGGTTGAATAGTTACTGTAGCACTAGACCCTACTAGCATTAAAAAGAAGAATATCGCTCCAGCGACAATAACAAAAGGATTGATGTTTTGATTCATAGTAATTAATTAATGAGTGCCTAAACTTTTTCTTACTGCCCATTCTGTAAATAGACTTAGCAAAAGTACTAAAAAGATTAGTTTTTGATTGATGATATCGCTTAGCTTTTTGCTATAATATGTTAAACTACTAGATTTTGTATTTTCTTTCACTATAGTAGCTGTAGCGTTGATATTCTCCTTAGGAATATAAATACCATTTGATTGGTCACTTAACATACGAAGTACATCCCATTGAGAAACTTGTTCTTTCTGTTCGATATTTGATGGCAAAATAGTAAATGTACCCTTTAGGGCTGTATTGTTATTGCTGTAGGTAGCGTTAAGTTCAAAATTATAACTACCAACAGGAAGATTGTTGAGTTTTAGCTTATACCTATCTCCATAATTTTTTAAGGCATAGCTATATTCAATACCATTTGCGCTTTGAATATTTAATGTCATATCTGCCTGTTTTACCAGCTGATAATTGTCATTATATAGTTGTACATCAAGAGTGAAGTCGTCATCTTGATTAATCAGTTTAGGGTATTTTAGTCGTAATTTTCTCTTGTCTTTATTTAGGGTAAGAAATTGACATATAGACTGAATAAATTCATTGAAATTAGCGTGATTATTATTTTTTTTGTAATCAAAAAGTCTCCATCGCCATATACCTTCGGCCAATAATATTGCTGTATTTTTTTCCTCGTTATCACCAAAACAAAGTAATTCATAAGCAGTTTCAATGCCTTCAATTTCTTGTCTTAGTAGGCTGTATTTAACAGCATTATTTTTGATGTCTGCGAATGTTGTTATAAGTGGTGGGCAGGTATTAATAAATTGTTGGCAAGCATCAGTCAGATAAAAAGGACTAAAGTTATCTTGTAATACACCAAAAACTTCTTGATTGGTGTATTTAGTATTTATAGTAATGAGGTCTTGTACTTGATTAAATTCCTCCCAATTGGTTTGTGTTCCACCAATAATAAAAAGGGGAACATCACAATCCTTTATTTTTGATATAACATTCTTATTTGCTTGATTGATGTTGGGAATTTGGTGAAGTAAGACCAAGTCAAACGCTTCGAAATTTCCTGTATAATCTTTAATGTTAGAGTGTATTATTTCGAAATTATCACCCTCAGACAAGGCACCGGTAATTGCCGCAATGTCTGGATGTGGAGACCCAGATAAGATTAAAACTTTTTGTCTGTTATCGAGAACTTCTATGGCAATTTCTTGGGTGTTGTTAGCTGTATTCTTCTCATTTTCTATTGGTTCAAGGGCAATTGTATAATATTGAATTCCTACATCTGTTGTTTCTAACAATATTTTTTTTTCGATAGCTGTTCCAGCATTTATAGTGAGCCATTCTTCACGTAATAATTTTGAATTGTGGTACACCTTAAGCATTGATTTAATAGGCACTTCATTATTGCTGTAAATTTCAAATTGAAGAGGGAACTTATTGTTTAGATACGCGATATCGTTGTGCTGTACATTTGCAATTTTAAGGTCAGTAAATACCGAGTCGTTTCCCAAGCCCACAGTATATATTTGAGAATTCATCTCTTTAACTATATATAAAGGGTTTAATCCGGTATTGTAGTTTCCATCAGATAAAAGAATGATGGCCGCTAGATTTCTATTGTAATACCTATCGTCAATATTTTTTAACGCTCTAGAAATATTTGTTTTAGAACCGGAAAAATCGTTAGTCAATCCCTTATAAAGCGTATCGCTAAATGTGTAGGAGTGCACCATGAAATCAGTGTTTAACTCTTGCACATTATTGCTAAGTACTTCACTTAATTTAGTCCTATAAAATACAGAGTCACTTCCATTTATTAGTGATTCAGAACCATCTTGAAGAAACACAACAATAGGTTTTTCTGTTACCTTATGTTCTTTAATCCATTTAGGCTTTAATAATAAAATACATAGGATACTCAAGGAGATAAATCGGAGTGCTATCAGTAATGTTTTAATAGCCGTAGGGCTCTTGCTAAACCTAGAGTCTTGGTAGTATACATATAATGCAAGCAGCAATGAAAGAATCATTGCTGCTACGATATAAATTATGTGATGTTCAAATTGAAGCATCAAAAAATATTAAGTTAACATTCCTCCACAAACGTGAAGTGTTTGTCCAGTAACATAGGCCGAAAGGTTGGAAGCTAAGAATAATGTGGCATTGGCAACATCTTCTGGACTACCACCGCGCTTTAAAGGAATAGAATTTCTCCAATCTGCAATAACTTGTTCTCCTAGTTTTTCAGTCATTTCAGTTTCTATAAAACCTGGTGCAATCGCATTACATCGTATATTCCTTGAGCCTAGTTCTAGAGCTATAGATTTTGTGAAACCAATAACACCTGCTTTTGAGGCTGCATAGTTAGCTTGACCTGCATTTCCTTTTACACCTACTACAGAAGTCATATTTACAATAGAACCTGCTCTTTGTTTTAGCATGGTTCTTTGAACGGCTTTGGTCATGTTAAAAATAGACTTTAAATTGACCTCCATTACTCTGTCGAAGTCTTCTTCGCTCATTCGCATTAATAGGCTGTCTTTGGTAATACCAGCATTGTTTACCAATACGTCAATACTATCGAAATTATCGATCACATCTTTCACAAAACGCTCAGCATCATCCATTTTCGACGCATCAGATTTGTAGGCTTTAGCTTTTACACCTAGTTCTTGCAATTCTTTTTCTATGGCCAATGCTTTTTCTTCTGAAGACACATAGGTAAATGCAATGTTGGCTCCTTGTTCTGCTAGCTTTAGGGCAACTCCTCTACCAATACCTCTGGTAGCACCAGTTACGATTGCCGTTTTTCCTTCTAGTAATTTCATTTGAATTTTAATTTAGTGAACTCAACCCTATTTACTGTTTAATAAACTTTGGATATGACTTACATATTGCTCAGGGCTCATTGCTTCGTATCCAGTTGTAGCGATATGGTTTGTTTGAGCATCCATAAGTATCACCGTTGGGTAGCCTTTGATATTAAACTTATTGGCAAGTTCTATTTGCTTTGCTGGTAAATTTCTTTTACCACGTGGAAAATCTAGCTCTAATAGAATTAAATTTTCTTTGGCATAGCTTTTAAAGGCATCTTGTGTTAAAACTTGCTTATCTAGTTTTTTGCACCAACCACACCATTCTTTTCCTGTAAAAAAGGCAAAAATAGGTTTGCCACTTTTTGCAGACATTTTTAACGCTTTATTGATGTCTGTTTGCCATAATTTTACTTCATGCTCAATTTTTTGAGTCACCTTAGGTACTTCATGAGTGTTGTTCTGACATGAAATACTAAGTATAGCAAGAAACAAAAAGAGTATTTTTTTCATAGTGGTGTAAATATTTTTCATAGTGCTAATGTAAGGAATTGTGTGTATTGAATAAGAAATAATAACATAAAAAAAGCCCCACATCAAGCGGGACTTTTTTAGGAATATGATTTATGTTTTAGGAAAGTACTTCTTTCATTTTAGATCCCATATCTGCTGGAGAAACCACTACGTGAATTCCACATTCAGACATAATCTTCATTTTTGCTTCAGCAGTATCGTCGGCTCCACCTACAATAGCTCCAGCATGCCCCATAGTTCTTCCTTTAGGCGCAGTTTGTCCGGCAATAAACCCTACCACTGGCTTTGTCCCATGTTCTTTAATCCATTTGGCAGCATCAGCCTCCATAGTACCTCCAATTTCACCAATCATAATGATACCTTCAGTTTCGGGATCTTTCATTAGTAATTCTACAGCATCTTTAGTAGTAGTTCCAATGATAGGATCACCACCAATACCAATTGCTGTAGTTATTCCCATTCCAGATTTCACCACTTGATCTGCAGCTTCATAAGTTAAAGTTCCCGATTTAGAAACCACACCTACTTTACCAGTTTTAAAAACAAAGCCTGGCATAATTCCACATTTAGCCCCATCAGGTGTAATTACTCCAGGGCAGTTAGGACCTATTAAACGACAGTCTTTATCGTTTATATAGTTTTTAACAGTTACCATATCTTTTGTAGGAACACCTTCTGTAATACAAATGATTACTTTGATACCTGCGTCAGCAGCTTCCATAATAGCATCTGCAGCAAAAGCTGGCGGCACAAAAATAATAGATGTGTCGGCTTGTGCTTTTTTTACTGCCTCAGTTACCGTGTTAAATACAGGGCGATCTAGGTGAGATTGACCTCCCTTTCCAGGAGTTACACCACCAACCACATTAGTTCCATATTCAATCATTTGAGAGGCATGAAAAGTACCTTCCTTACCTGTAAAACCTTGAATAATAACTTTGGAGTCTTTATTTACTAATACGCTCATTTATCGTCTTTTTTTCGAAAAATTTTCGATGCGAAATTAAGTTAATCTCTTGCAATCAGCAAGAAATATGAACTACATTTTTAGTTTTTTGATTCGCTAGAAACTAGGCTTTCACTTTTATTTCTTTTCTAATAATAATATACCCTACAATTCCAGATAGGAGAGAGGCGATGATAATACCCACTTTAGCTGAACTTAAATAAGTGAAATTGTCATGAAAAGCAAGTCCGCCTATAAATAAGGACATGGTAAAGCCTAAGCCAGATAAAACAGCTGTTCCTAAGATGAGCTTGAAATTAATATTTTCGGGAAGGGTTGCTAGTTTAAATCGAACACTTAAATAAGAGAAAATAAATACACCCAGAGTTTTACCAATAAATAAAGAGACAATTATAGTGCTTACTAAATTCCAGTCTAGTTGTATGTTAGAACCAAAATGTACACCCGCATTTGCTAAAGCAAATACAGGCATAATCAAGTAGGCTACCCAGTGGTGAAGCCTGTGTTCTAATTGTTGAAGTGGTGATTGTACACTGTTGGTCAAGTCTTCCAGATTATCAATGTCTTCAATCTGTTTTTCTGTGAGGGTAGGTAAATTACTTGTGTTAGATTCGTCAACAATTCTACTTGTAATCGCCTTGAGTTCTTCAACGTATTTGTATTCGTTAATTTTTTGCCTAACCGGAATTGCTAAAGCCAATAAAATACCAGCAATTGTTGGGTGTACACCAGCTTTTAAGAACAAAAGCCACACCACAAAACCAAAGCTTAGTAACAAAAATTTACTATGTATTTTTAAATACGATAGTACATAAAGGATAGTTAATAGTATTGCAGAGTATAGAAGCAAGTCCCAACCAATTTCTTGTGTATAAAACAAGGCAATAATAAGTACTGCTCCCAAGTCGTCTATGATGGCAAATGCAGTTAGGAAAATTTTTAAGCCTAGAGGTACTTTATTACCCAATAGTTTTAAAATAGCTAAAGTAAATGCAATGTCTGTAGCCATCGATATTCCCCAGCCACCTTCGGTTTCAGGATTTTGATTGACAACGATATATAATACTAAAGGAACGATCATACCTCCAATAGCAGCAAAAAAAGGCAAAGATGCTTTTTTGATAGAATTAAGTTCTCCTATTAAAATTTCACGTTTGATTTCTAAACCAATCAAGAAAAAGAAAATGGCCATTAATCCGTCATTAATCCATAAGATAAGAGGTTTTACGAGCTCGAAACTCTCGATCTTAAAGCCAAGTTTATAATTCCATATAGATTCGTACAATTCGTAAAAGGGAAGGTTAGAGAATAGTAAGGCTATAATGGTAGCAGAAAATAGAAGGATACCACTAAAACTCTCGGCATTGATAAACTTTTGAATGGGACTCAAAGTCTGGTTTTTACTCATAAATATAATTGTCTTATTAATGCATAAAATTAGTGAAAAAGTTTTTAAAAGTATCTATTTAGATGCTAAACTTCTTTGCTTACATACTTGCTTTTGGCTTTTGTATGTGGGTTAAATTTTGTGTGTAATTTTAAATAATGGCTCTAGTTTAAGTAAACTTCATTTTACTTATTTTTGTCAAAATTCATTGTTGATGAGAAAAGATACTATATGTGCATTAGCTACCTCGGCAGGTCTTGCTGCTATTGCCGTCATACGTGTGTCTGGTTCAAACGCCATAAGCATCTGCGATGCTTTGTTTCAATCAGTAAAATCAGGCAAACATCTTCTTGATCAAAAATCACACAGCATCCACTTAGGTCATATTATGGATGGTACTAAGATGATTGATGAAGTATTGGTATCTCTTTTTAAGGCGCCAAACTCATACACAGGTGAAGAGGTAGTCGAAATTTCCTGTCATGGATCTACATATATTCAACAACAAATTTTACAGCTCTTACTTAAAAGAGGTTGTAGAACAGCTGAACCAGGAGAGTTTACCTTTAGAGCTTTTATGAATGGTAAAATGGATCTTTCTCAAGCAGAGGCTGTAGCAGACCTTATTAGTTCATCAAATGAGAAGTCGCACCATTTGGCCCTGTCTCAAATGCGTGGTGGGTTTTCGTTAGAAATTGGTGCTTTGCGAAAAGAGCTCATCAAGTTTGCTTCACTTATTGAGTTAGAGCTAGACTTCAGCACTGAAGATGTAGAATTTGCAGATAGGCAACAACTTACTAAACTGCTTAACAAATTGAAGTCTGTTTTGCGAAGACTTATAGATTCTTTTGCTCTAGGTAACGTGTTAAAAAATGGAATACCTGTAGCCATAGTTGGGGAACCTAATGTTGGAAAATCGACTCTTTTAAATGCCTTATTAAACGAAGATCGCGCTATAGTATCGGATGTTGCAGGTACTACTCGAGATGCTATAGAAGATGAACTACTCATTGAAGGTGTAAGCTTCAGATTTGTGGATACTGCTGGCATTAGAGAAACTCAAGATCAGGTAGAACGTATCGGGATAGAAAAAACATTTGAGAAAATAGCTCAAGCTAAGGTGGTTTTATTTTTATTTGATGCAACCAAAGACGACCCACAACAACTTTTGGCCGACTTGCTAAAAATGAAAGAGCACCTTGTAGGGAAACAACTCATCTGCATAGCCAATAAGGTAGATAGAGGTCAGCTAGAAAACTTGCATACCAAATTCGAAGTCCTACCAAATGTACTATACCTATCAGCAAAAGAAAAATATAATATAAAGCAGCTAAAATGTCTGCTAATTAAACAAGTAAATCAAGGAAATCTTCATAACAATGATATAGTTGTTTCTAATTCCAGACATTTTGAAGCACTTACTAAAGCTCAAGAAAACATCATTTGTGTTCAGGAAGGCTTAGAGAGCAATTTGTCTGGTGATTTATTGGCTATGGACATTCGTCAGGCACTAAGCCATTTAGGTGAGATTACCGGTGATATTACCACAGACGATCTGCTAGATTCTATATTTAGAGATTTCTGTATTGGAAAGTAACGTCATTAAAACCCTAATGCAGACAATTGCTACATAAACCTTGTAATAGCACTGCTGCTTTGCTAATCTTCTTGTCTGCAACAGTGGGGATGCTAATCTCAACATCCAAACACTCTACTTGAGCGCAAGCACTACATTCAAAATGAGGATGCACATCTATATGATTATCCGCTTTGCATCCATAACATTTAGCGTACCATTTTGAAGAATTCTTCCCAGTAAAGGAGTGTAAGGTGCCGTCTTGCTCTAGTTTTTCCAAAACACGGTAAACAGTTGTTTTGTTAAAATTACTACTTAGTCTATGTACCAAATCTGTGGCAGAGATGGCCTCTCTGTCTTTTTGGAATTCGTTTAGAATGAAGTCTACTGATTTTGTTTTTCTTTTGATGCCCATGTAATTCTTTTAGCGCAACATTGTTGCGTTAACAAATATAATATTTATGTTTGCAACTAAGTTGCTTTATTTCCTAATTAAATATTTCACCAGAAAAATAAAAAAAAACAATTATCATGAAACGTAATTTTTTAAATTTAAAAGTGTGTTTAGCCTCTCTCTCATTATTTCTATTTGTAGGGTGTAGTGAAGACGAATGTGCTGAATGTCATGTTGTAGTAGATATAAACGGAACAGAATATGAGCTTATGGAGTTAGGTGAGTATTGTGAAGATGCTTTACACGATATCGAAGAGACTGGATATACCATTCAGGATACTCTTTATTTAGATGTTGATGGCGATTCTTTACCATCAATGGTTTTGCCTGGAAGCGCTAACGAAGTTCACTGTGGAGAAGAGCACGATCATTAGGACTTTGAACATGTGTAAGTAATGATAAACAGCGACTTTAGTTGCTGTTTTTTTGCCATAATAGGTTAGTATATCTCTTATTAAGCTCTATGATAGCTCAAAATGTATAATCTTTTTAAAATCGTATACATTCTTCTATATTTTTAACTAGATTTAGACCTAAACATATTATTGAATTTGTATGAAATCTGTTCTTTTTTCAATCCTTTTGTCTTTGCTCACTCATTCTGTGATAGCGCAGTCTATAGATTCTTGTATAGCTGTTCTCATTCCAGGCTGCATGGCCACTATGGAGTATAACCCTGTTTGCGGTTGCGATGGAGTTACATATAGCAATTATGGCTTTGCGGAATGCTCTAGTATATATGAATACTCACCAGGAGAATGTACCTCAACGAATGATCCACTTTGCACGTCTACCTCGGGTATAGAAATTTATCAAGCAGGCTTTTGGGAAAACCCTAATAACCCTTGTGAAACAGGAGAATGCCTTAGCAATGGTTCGTTTGTAGAAATAATCATTGATTGTGCTGAAGAAATGGGAATTCCTTGTAATGGTATCTGGCAAGAGCTTGATGGTCAGTGTTGCTCTGAATGTTTTAATTTTTGCGACTCCATAAGTTTAAATGCCCAACTCCCAATAGCCCTATCATCTGAGATAAGTTTTGATACCCTGTTTGTAACTATAGAAACTTCTTTTAATAATTATTCTATTCCATACGCTGGACTCATGTTAAGAGATGCCATGGGTGAAACCATAGCAACCGAAACATTAGAATCTGCTGGAAACGTTTATGCTATAACCGGGCCAGGGATGGGTGAAACAAGGGCATTAATTGTATCCGAAGCTTTAGAAATGCCTTTTACTGGAGAACTTTGTGTGGTAGAAGGGCTCTTTGCAGGATCAGCTAATGTAGTTTGTAGCTACCCAATAAGCTGGAATAATGTGGGTCTATACGAAGAATTAGTTCATGAGGATGTAAGTCCGATTAAGATGATTGATATATTGGGAAGAGAGCATCATCAGCATATGTCAGGGCAGTTATTATTTTACTTATATAGCAACGGTCGTGTAGAAAAACATATAAAGTAAGAATATACCTATAAGCTCAATAAGAAAAAAGCCACCTTTAAGGTGGCTTTTTTATACTTCTACGTTAATTTCCTAATTTAATATGATCGATGAATAACTCAAATGATTCATCTTTCTTGTTACCAATCAATATAGATAGCTCTTCAATAGACGTCTCATCAAAATTTCCCATGGGTAATTTCATTCCACGGAAGCTGGGATACATATCTTTCAAATTAACTTCTATTAACTCCCAGTCCTTAGATGTTTCAAATGAACAGACATAAGAATAGTAATCAGATGCACTTGATTTTACTCTTAATTGATAAGGTTTTTCATCCCCTTTAACTCTTAACAATATTTTGGCACAACCAATAGTAGATATCGGGTCAAATCTGTAACGTACAGAAGCAAACCCACCATTGTTAGCAGTAGATACACGTCCTGAAAATACAGCATGCCCTTCCTTGTTTATTTTTATTTTAGAAGTAGAAACACCACCCATAACATCATCGTTGACAATATACCACTTTTCTGGTTCAGAAGAGTTTTTGAAATCGAATATCGTAATAGGGTTAGAAGAGGGAATTGGCATAAAAATGAGCGCTATGAATAGCAGAAATTGTTGCATACGAGTATTGGAAATTGATGATAAATAGTGTGATTACTTGTCTTTAGCTTCTTCTTTTTTAAGCTTTTGCATAATCTCTTCCGCTTCCATCATTAATTTGTCACTGGCTTTACGGTCTATCTTAGACATCTTAAAGGATTCCTCCATTTTCTTTTTGTATTGTGCTCTTAATTTTTTTGTTTTAGATGATTTGCCGAAAAAAAACATAGACGTAGCTTATTAAATTAGATTCAATTAATTTGTATAGAAATTATACAATAATATTATACAAAACTAATGAATATTATCTTAAGTAGCTATTATTCATCCAATATTAACTACCTAAATTACAAAAGGGCAGTTTTGTATGTGTTAATAGCTCTTAGTCTTGCCATCTTATGTTCTACCAGAGGAGAAAGATACTCTAAGCTTTCATATTCTGGCACCCATTTTTTGATATATACCAATTGTTTGTCAAATTTTTTAACCTGTTCTGTAGGGTTAAACACTCTAAAATAGGGAGCTGCATCACAGCCTGTTCCGGCAGCCCATTGCCAGTTACCGTTATTGGATGATAATTCGTAGTCGAGCAATTTTTCTGCAAAGTATGCTTCGCCCCAACGCCAGTCTATTAAGAGATGCTTACATAAAAATCCGGCAACTACCATACGAACCCTGTTATGCATATAGCCCGTTGCGTTTAACTGACGCATACCTGCATCTACCATTGGATATCCAGTTTGTCCAACCTTCCATTTTTCAAACTCTAGCTCATTATTGCGCCATGGAATTCGGTCGTATTTAGATTTAAAATTTGAATTTACCACCTTGGGAAAGTGATACAAGATTTGCATGAAAAATTCTCGCCATATCAATTCGTTTCTAAAGGTTTCATGTTGCTTGGTTTGAGCAAAAATATATCTAACACTTATGGTTCCAAATCTTAAATGTGGTGAGAGATAGCTCGTCTTGTCTGTACCCGGAAAGTTGCGTTGTGCCTCGTACTCATCTAGCTTCGAAATATCGTAATCTTTTACCTGAATTGATGAGGATTTAAAGCCCATGGATTCTAGGCTAGGAATTGAATAAGATAATTTAAAGAACTTAGGATTTTCTGGCCACTTATATGCTTCAAGCATGGAATTATTAAAATTGCTAAGCCATTTGTTTTTATACGGAGTGTATACCGTATAGGGCTTATTATCTGCTTTTAATACTTCGTCTTTGGCAAATATGACTTGATCTTTAAATAATTGAAGTTTTGAGCCATAAGTAGCTAATAGTTGATCAATCTCTTCATCTCTTTTTTTTGCATAAGGTTCGTAATCTTCATTGGCATATACAGTTTTGATGTTGTATTTAGATATAAGTTCTTGCCATACGTTTTTGACTTTGCCCTTTTTGCAATATATACCACTATCAAATTCAAATAAACGGCTTGCTAGTAATTCGAGTTGGCCATGGATAAAGTTAATTCTAGGATCGTTAACTGGAAGGTTATCCGTAATATCTTCGTCAAAAATAAATAAAGGAAGCACTGGGAAATTACCTTTTAACGCTTCAGACAAGGCGTGATTGTCTGATAGTCTTAAGTCTCTTCTGAACCATATAACAGAAATATCTTCTTTATACATATAATATCTGTTTAAATATTCATAGGAACTTCCATAACAAGAAGCTCAGTTCCTGTTGAAGCCTCTAGTTTTAGCATTTGGGTATTCCATACACCCATCCCATCTCTGTCGGTTAACGACTGTCCATTTACCACAGCCTGACCTTTAAGTATAAAGATATACGCCCCATTTCCTTCTTTGTTTAGAGCGTAAGTTTCAGAATGTTGTTTAGTATATTTACCCATATGAAACCAGGCATCCTGATGTATCCATACGCCATCATCATTTTTATTTGGCGATAGTATTTGATACAATTCGTTTTCTTTTTCTAAACGGTTTAACGCAATTTGATCGTAGCGAGGAACTACATTTATTTTGTTTGGGAACAACCATATTTGAAGAAACTTGACTGCTTTATCGGTATTTTTATTGAATTCAGAATGTGATATTCCTGTTCCCGCACTCATTACCTGTATATCTCCTTGTTTTATTATGGCTGTATTTCCCATGCTGTCTTTGTGTTCTAAATCGCCTTCTAGTGGTATAGAGATAATTTCCATATTGTCATGTGAATGTGTCCCAAATCCTCTACCGGCCTCAACACGATCGTCGTTAAGAACTCTAAGAACACCAAATCTCATTCGTTCTGGGTTATGGTAATTGGCAAAGCTAAAACTGTGGTGGGTGTTAAGCCAGCCATGGTTGGCATGACCACGTGTGTTGGATTTATGTAATACTGTGTTCATTGTTTTTTGTTCCTTATTAGGTAAATGGTTAAAGCCTACTTGTTTTGAGAGTAGAGAATAGGTAGAGTTTTCAGGTAATACTGATTTTCCGATACTCACTTTACTTGTAAAAAGTGCTGCTAGAGTAGTGAATAAGCTATTTTTTAAAAATGTGTTTCGATTCATTTTTTTTGATTTAATATTATACTAGTTCGTTGCATGTTCTTCAATAACCATAGCGTCGTCCCAAACAAAATTATTATTTATAAACTTATTGGCATGTTGCAAGTGTATTTCCTGCTTTTCAGGTGTCATTTTATCTAGGCTATACGCTAGCATTGATGTTCTAGGATTTGATTTAAAAAATGATTTTTGTTTAATAACAAAGCGCCAAAATAAGCCATCCCAACATTTCTCCCAAGATCCACGTTTGTAATTACTCATTTTTTTAATATAATTAGAGCCTCCAATATATGGTTTTGTAGCAAAGGTACCTCCATCAGCAAATAAACACATTCCGTATACATTAGGAACCATCACCCAATCGTAGGCATCTATAAAAAGTTCCATAAACCATTTGTAAACTCCATTAGGATTAAATTCGCAAAGTAGCATGAAGTTCCCTAAAATCATTAGACGTTCGATATGGTGGCAGTAACCAGTTTTTAGTGCTGTTTTTATACTATGATCTAATGGCTCGATACCTGTGGTGCCACGGTACAATGATTGTGGTATAGGATGGTTAAATTTCCAGAAATTATGAGTCCTCGAAAAAGAGCCTTTACAGATATACATTCCTCGTATAAATTCTCGCCACCCAATAACCTGTCGCACAAAGCCTTCTAAAGAATTGATTGGTATGTTCTCTGTCTCGGCATATTTAATACTAGAGTTTATGACTTCCCTTGGTGTTAATAACCCAGAATTCATAAGTGGAGACAGAAGACTGTGGTGTAAGATATAATTCTCTTTCACCATTGCGTCTTCATAGGCACCAAAATCATAAAATCTTGTTTTTAAAAAATCACTTAGCCACATTCGAGCTCCTTTAAAATCTATAGGATAAAAGCATTTTTCATCTAGTTGACCTAGGTTGCAAGTAAAATGTGTTTCGGTGTATGTAACTGCTTCATCCCAAAATTTCGATGGTTTTGGGCGAGTTACTTGGGGAGGTGTTTTACTTTTCGGATATTTTTTTCGATTTTCTGCGTCATAAGTCCATTTGCCTCCCAAAGGTTTTTGATCAGAGTCAAGGAGTAGTTTGTGTTTTTTTCTCTGTGCTTTGTAAAAAGTGGTTTGAAAAAAAGATTTTTTTTCGGACCTAAAAAAAGTACTTAAATCCTCTGTGCTATTCAAAAAATGAAGACTATCGAATACTTTTAAACTACATTTTTTGGTAGTATTTTTAAGTCGTTTCTGTAGCCAATTATCAGTAGGATCTATAACATTGACTTGTTCGATACCTTGCTTATCTATTTCATGTTTGAAATTTCTAATATCAGCCAATTGATGGCTAGATTCAATGTAATAAACAGACTTCCCTATACTTTTTAGATAATGCTCATAGCTTTTCATACTTGCCCTATGAAAAGCAATTTTTTTCTTGTGAAATGAAAGTTCTTTGAAAAACAAATGTTCTTCAATTAGATAAATAATGAATTCATTTTCTAATAGAACACTACGTTCAAATAGTTGATGTGGAAAAATAATGTTTACGGCATTCATTTTTTATTTTTGTTTCGTCTACAGCGTTCGCTACAATATTTTACTTTTTCCCAGTCTCGTTCCCATTTTTTTCGCCAGCTATAGGGTAGATTACATACCACACATATCTTAACTTCTAATTGCCTCTTAGTCATTAAAATCAGGAATTTCATCAACACGAACATAAGGGTAGGAGGCTATTTTTTTTAGTTGATAATAATTGTTTAACCCGCCAATTCCTACTCCTTTGTATAGGTCTAATTTTACTTGCCCTAAATGATTCACTACTTCATCTGGATATTGTATCAATACAATTTCTCCAACAATAAATAAGCAACCATTTGGCAGCTTTAGAGTTTCTAAGTGACTCATACCTATCTTAATTGGACTAGATGCCACAAAGGGTGCTTTAAATCCATTAATGTGTTCTCTTTTGATATGCATTACGTCAAATTCAGAACTTTCATGTTCGAGTTTAGCAGAGGTGTAATGGGCTTTTTTAGTAAACGATTCTGTGATGTGGTTTATAGTGTAATACCCAGTATTTGTAATATTTGTATAGGTATCTTTCTTAACATGTGTTTGTGGTCGCATTACAAGCCCAAGTTGTGCAGGGTTGGACCCTAGGTGAACTAAGGAAGAAAATATAGCTAAATTATCTCGACCTTCTAATGAAGTTGTGCCAACTAAATTCGCTGGTTTAATACCAGTTATCGAATTGATTAAGTTTAATCTGTATTTACGTTCTAGGTTGTGAATATCTGTTTTTCTTAGAAGCATTTGCTCTGGTATGTAGTTTTATAATTCTTTGATTCTCAATTTTTACAAGTTCATTTTTTCGATGTCCCCATATTTTTTTTCGTGCTTTACTACCACTTTCTACAAGGTTAATTGCTGGTAGAGGGTAGTCAACATTAATACCCAAAAATGCTTTGTCCATAGCGGTCATAGTCCAAGGTTCATGAATAAAGTTTACGGGTACCTCTTTCAATTCCTCTACCCATCTTTTTATGAAAATACCTTGAGGGTCGTGATCTTTAGATTGTTTAACAGGGTTATACATTCTTATTGTATTTATTCCAGTTGTACCTGCCTGCATCTGAAATTGAGTGAAGTGAATACCCGGTTCGTAATCTAAAAATAAACGACTAAGGTGGTAAACTCCTTTTTTCCAATTGCAGTCGAAGTGATGACAAAATAAAGAGACTAGCATAGCACGCATTCTAAAGTTTATCCAACCCGTTTCCTTTACACATCGCATACAAGCATCTATAAGAGGGAAGCCAGTATTACCATTTTTCCATGCCTTTATTAGTTCAGGATTGTTAGAGTAACTCATGCTCTCATAACCTCTATTTATACACCTCGTTTCATAGTCACATTCTACTTCAAACTTTTGTATAAAATGACAATGCCATTTTAGGCGGGTTAATAAACCTCTAAAACTTTGCTTGTAATGATGGAAGTTTGGATGTAGTTTTACATACTGATAAACTTGTCTTATACTTATATTACCCCAAGCTATATAGGGAGACAATCGACCACATGACCTTCTACTTTCTAAAGGTTTAGATATGTTTTTAGCATAGTGTTTTCCTCGATCTTCACAAAAAGATTTTAAATAGGCATAGGCAAAATTTTGACCTGCTTTTTGAAATGCGCTTGGGTATTCTATAAGTTTGGACTTAAATGTTGCATTTAGCGGGTAAGGGTTTTTGAAGCTTTTATATCCATTTTGAGAATATTTGTTTTCAAAACAGGAGTCGCTTATATATTTATGCCATTGCTTATCCCAATTATTTCTGTTTTTAATACCTCTTAAGATGCCATCTCTTTGGAATTCACGCCAAACAATATTTTTAATTTTGAATAAGTGTCCTATTTTATTATCTCTCTCCCAGCTTTTACGAATTCCAGATTCTTGGTAGGAATATACAGTATTGATATGGAATTTTTTGGAAAGCATCTCGAACACCTCAGATGCTTCTTTATGAAATATCATAATCTCTCGTTGAAACGCCTTTAGGTGTGTGTTCATTTCAAGCAAAGAGTGGTAAACAAATTGATGGTGCCTCATAGAACTGTCTGGGTGGATCAGTAATGAAGGTTCATAAATATAGATAGGTAAGTAGCGGAAATTAGAGGATTCAGCATAAAAAAAAGGAGCATGATCTTGAAGTCTTAAATCTCGTTTTAACCACACAATATTTAGAGGCTCTTTTACCATTTGATTTCTTTTTTGCATTTTTTCCAAAATGAGAAAAAAGATCTGTAGTAACCACGAGTTGAGCTCAGCCACTCTCTGTTTTCTTGCTGCCCTGAATAGTGTTCGAAAAGCGGGTGTTCTTTATAGATAAGTTTACTGTTAGGAATGCTGTTTTGTAAGTCTTTAAATTCTCCTACAACAATCTTAATATCTTTTATGTTTTTTGCTAATTCAAGAGTAAAATCCAGGCATTTTTTTGTTACTGGATATGTTTCAAATATCGAAGGCTCTAATAGTAAAACTCTTTGTATTTCTGTATTTCTATACCAAAAGGGGTCCAGGTTATAATAAGTGTATACAAGAGTCTCTTTACCGTTTAATAGTGTTGGTTTGTCAATACCTGTTACATCAGTTTTTAGTTTAAAATCTGATGTTTCTTTTAGTATTTTTGGGATGTTTATATTTGGTAAATCTTCATAAGAGTAGTCTAAAAAAGTGCCACTTTGATTGCTCTCAAAATATTTGTTGATATTACTTTGATTTGCATAATATTTCTTGAAGGAATTACTTCCAGCAACCCACTGCCAACTTAAATGATTACTAGCTAAATCACCATCTTTTAGGTGTGCATACATCCATTTTGCTGGAACACTCCAATGACACCGAGCTATATTGCAGCAAATTGAAGCCACATACATACGCATGTGATTATGCATATATCCGGTTGTATACAGATCATTAATTGCTGTGTCTACTGCCTCGATACCAGTATTAGCATGTATTATTGCACTAGGCATTTGATGAGATATTACGTCGGGTTGAGAATGTTTGAAGTCGTTAAAAATCCATTTTTTTTTCACACACCATACTTGCTGCCAATAATCTCTCCATGCAAGTTCTTGAACTAGCTTTTCACATTTATCCCATCTTAAATCTAATGTTTTGATATGATCATACACCTTTTTGGTAGAAATTACTCCTCGAGAGATATACGGACCTAGATAGGTAACTGCTCCGTCTTTAAAATTCCTTGTCGATCCATAAGAAATCGGTTCTATAGATGAAATACGCTTTAAGATGATGTCGATATTTGTGGGAAAGCTCACCGTTTCGATATCTTGTTGTTCGATATAGACTTCTGTCTGCTGCATTTAAATCTCTTTATTTCTTCACTTCTTTTTTTACTGTGTTTTTTACTTACGCCAGTATGCACTCGCTTTCGCCATAATTTGAAAGAGCTTTCTTTTAGAGTCTTTCTCATTAGTTTTATGACTTCAGATTCAGACATATTGAATTGAATGTTTATGGCTTCGAATGGGGTTCGATCTTCCCAAGCCATTTCAATGATTCGGTCTATTTGTTCTAAGCTTAAAGTTTTCATAAATGAGGTGTAACCTGTTTCTTAACACACTTTTTCATTTTCAACACCCTTAAAATTACGAGATTCTAAGCATAGAAAATAATTTTTGTATAGAAATTTATAAAATATATTATACAAAATATATAAAGATCTGAAATACAGGTGTTAATCTGGAATTAACGAATGTTAATATTCAAAAAGAGAAGCTTTAAGACTTTTTTAATTAGAGTAATTCTAATCCGTCTTTAATAAGTGATTTTAAGTGAGGTTGATTATTAGCTATGTTGTTAAGTTCAGATGCAATACTTTTATTGAGTAAGGCATTATCAGAAACTTCAATGAGCTCCAGCATAAGTAGCCATTCGTGTGGATATTTATTTTGAATAGTTGTCCAAAGAATAGTTAGTTCATTTGTGTTGATTTCTTGTCCTGTTCTAGCGTTTCTTATTTTTTGATACAAATTTTCTAACTCTTTATCCAAACGGTTTGAAATTTCTTTATTACTAGAGAGAGTAGAAGCTTGATACAAATTAGGGAATGAATCTGGGTCTGCACTACCAGCAAAAGCAGAAACGATATCACACCCAATAGCCATGTCGTAAGTGCCGTATTCGGGTTTAAATAATACACGATTTTTATAAGTTACCGTACAGGATTTTAATTGAATAAGCATCAGCTTACCTTGTAAATTTCTAATACCAGTAATATTAAGTCCTTCAACTTTAACGCCACTTTCAAACTCAAAGGAAAGCCATTTGTTATCGTAAAAATTATATGCTTTTAAATCGTATGGCCCCATATCTTCTATTGCCAAATTAATGTTTTTCAGTTTACCCAGTGGCGAGCTAAAGCCATGTTTATGATAAGTTACACCATGACCAATAAGTTCCTTTTCTCGGTAAGAAAGTGCGGTGGGACCTTTTGTCATATAATAAACTACTTGGTTATCTTCATTGCATATCATTTCTGAAAATATACCAGAAATTTGAAGTCCAGTATTAATTTCGATAGTTCCAACACAAGCGGAATCGATAAGTCTATGAAGACCTGAAGTTCCTCCTTTTCTTAAGCTGAGAGTATTGGCAAATTGTTCCAATACCTCCATGAGTTTTGAAAAATCATTTGCCACATACAGCTGAGGCTGAGGTTTTGTGATGTCAAAAGTCTGTTGTGAGGCATCGGCAGAGTAGGGGATTTTGTTAACATGATTTTCTAAGCAAGACTTGCTTTCGCCAATAGAAGAAAGCAGACCAGCTCCATAAATCTTTGGAGAATCCATTTCTCCTATTAAGCCATATTCTACAGTCCACCACTGTAAGTTTTGCACCTGGGCCATTTCAGACAAGGCCACCTTTTTATTTTGAAGTTTTTCCACCTTATCGGCTGCTTTTTCTAGCGCTTCAACAGAACTATTTTTTGCTTCTTTAAGAAAAGATAACTTACGAACGGCTTCGTATACTTCTATATCATGTTTGGATAGTATGGCTTTGGCGCCTATAGCTCCCAAACGACGTAGGTATTCCGCATAGTCTGGATTTGCTATTATTGGAGCATGTCCAGCTGCTTCATGCAATATGTCTGGAGCAGGTGTATATTCAATATGTTTAAGTTGTCTTATGTCTGATGCAATAACGAGTACTTTGTAGGCTTGAAATTCCATAAAAGCATTTGGTGGGATAAATCCATCAACAGCTACAGCAGCCCAGCCTATTTCTTTTAGTATACGATTCATACCGTACATGCTTGGTATCGAATCTATTTCTACTGCCGTTTTTTTTAAACCTTCTAGGTAAGATTCGTGCGCTACCTGTGGCAAGTAGTGTACATTTCTTCGCATCACATATCGCCAAACAGCCTGATCTATGCAAGTATATTGCTCATAGTGCTGCGGTTTAATAAACTGCTTTAGATGTTTTGGCAAGCGCTGTATTAAGGCGTTGCTCTCATAAGTTTCCTTGGGACTAGTCATTGGTCTAAATTAATCAATTTAGCCAAATATAAAAGACCTCATAGTACATAATTTATATGTCAAATTATTTGCTGAAGACACTATATTTTGCTCTAAGTTTGGCAACTTTAGGGGCAATAACTATCTGGCAATAAGATTGTGATTTATTATTAGCAAAATAATCTTGATGGTAATTTTCAGCCTCATAGAAATGTTGTAATGGCGATAATTCTGTCACTATCTTGTTGTCGTAAACCTCAGAGTTCATGGCATCAATTACTTTTTGAGCAGTAGTTTGTTCTGCATCGTTTTTATAAAAAATTACAGACCTGTAATGAGGGCCTATATCATTTCCCTGTCTATTTTTGGTTGTAGGGTCATGAAATGTGAAAAATAAATTAAGTAGGGTTTCCAGAGAAACCTCATCAACATTATATGTAATTTTACATACTTCGGCATGCTTTGTTTTACCTGTACAAACGTCTTTATAATTTGCGGTTTCTTTATCTCCACCAGAGTAGCCTGAGACAACTTGAACTACTCCTTTTATATTTTCATATACGGCCTCTATACACCAAAAGCAACCACCTCCTAGGTGAATGGTGTTGGTGTTAGGAGCCTTATTTTTTTCTTTATTTGCCATGTTATTTAAATTAGAAATTGTATCCATCACAAGGCTTACAGTGATTTCATTTTTACGTCCAATAGGTTTATAGGGTGGGTCGTACACTTGTACCTCAAAATCGTTTAAATGCTTAATATTGTTTTTTTCGAGTCTGTTTTTAAGTTGGCTAATGTATTTTTTTTCTTTGTTATTATTGGTGTAGCCAGAGTAGCCAATCACAGCTTTAGTAGTAGCTGGTACTTCATACACTTTTACAGCTTCATTATTAGGCTTAGGAAGGTTAGACAAGGTAAAGCTTTTCGGCATGATAAATGCCATTTCATAAGAATTGTGTGGCTTTATAACTACTGGCGCAGTCATGGCAATTTTTTCATTCTTATTATTGCTACCAAAAATAAAATCAGCTACAGTTCTAAAGGATGAATTGTTGTTTTGTCCTTTAGGTGTGTAAGAGGCATAGATCATTTTGTCGTATGACCTAATTTCAATATCGTCTATTATTTTTAGGACCCTATAACTTGGGGTTTCTATACCATTAAATTGAAATGTAAAGTAGGCGACAGCTAATGCACTCAATGAAATAACAAGAATTTTCACAATAATTGGCATTAATGATTAGACTTATAGAGGTATTTGGGTGCTTTCCAGATAAACAGACTTGGAGCTAATGAGCTTTTGTACAAAAGTTTGATGAGATTTCGGGGATAGTATATCTAGTTGTACAATATAATTACCTAGTTGAAGATCAAGCTGATTTTGATTTGTTTGAAAGGTGGTTTGATTATATCGTGCAACAAGTGCATATTCATCTTGCATAAATCTAAAGTATAAGGCAATACCCTTTTCTTTGAGCTCAAAGTTACAGTATATGACATCGTTAGACTCCATCACATTTTTTTCGTCTGGGTGCAGCTGGATGAGCCGATATCGCGGAGAGCCAAACAATTGCTGTTTAAATTTGTGGATGATTGAAAAAGATGAGCCACAGATTTCTCTAATGACCTTTTCTTTTTCTTTTCTATCTAAACTTTTTTTAAGGAGCATACCGAATTTGTCAAATGTTTATTAATGCTGAATAGACTGCTTGATAAACTCATAAAACTCATGGCGAGTTTTGTCTTTTCCCATAAATTCTCCAGATAACTTTGAGGTCTTCATGTTGGTTCCAAAGTGCTTCACCCCTCTACATTGAACACAATTATGGCCAGCTTCAATCATCACTGCAACACCCCGATTATCTTCAATAATCCTATGGATTGAATCGTGAATACGAACGGTTAAATTTTCTTGTATTGCACCTCTTCTGGCGTAGTGCTCTACAATTCTATTGAGTTTACTCAAACCAATAATTTTGGAATTTATTTTTGGAATGTAAGCAATGTGTGCTTTACCAGTAATTGTTTGGTGGTGGTGCGAACACATTGAAACAATGGGGATGTTGCCTTCAAAAATAATTCCGTCGTATTCTTCATTAGGAAAAGTGGTAATTTTAGGAAAACTATCATACCGCCCCGCCCACAAATCATTAACGTAAGCCTTAGCTACTCTTGTTGGTGTATCTTTAGAGTTAGGGTCGTTTTTCCAGTCACAGCCTAGTTCATGTAAGAATTCTCCAAACTTCAATGCAGCTCGCTCTATCATTTTGGTTTTATCTTCTGAGCTTAGTGGCCCATTAATGTGCTGGCCGTCTGCATAACCTAAATTTTTAAGTTCTGGGTTAAGACTTATAACGTGTGCATTTTTAGGTGATATTTTATCCATAATATTCTACATAATTGTTTTCTGTTTCGTATAATTTTACACCGTGCAGGGTTTTATTGATGGCCTTGAGTGCTTCATCTAACTCTTCGTAAATAGCCACGGCAATATGCTCTGCTGTTGGAATCTTATCTTTTAAAAAGTCCACTTCAAGATTTAAGTTTTTGTGATCCATCTTGTTGCTAATCTTAGTTTTGATTATGTCACTCAATACTTTCATATCAATCACATAACCAGTGTCTTCGTCAATAGGACCTTTGACGGTAACAAACAACTCGTAGTTGTGTCCGTGCCAATTTTTGTTGGCGCATTTGCCGAAAACAGCTTCATTTTTAGCATCATCCCAAGCCGGATTAAATAATCGGTGGGCAGAATTGAATCGTTCGCGTCTTATTACATAGACCTCTTTCATGTGATTGTTTTTGTATAATTTATAATAAAGCAAAGTTATACAAAATTATCTTGATACCAAATTATAGACTTGAATGAACATCTCAACATATAGATTATTATGACTTTTTTTAGTGATTTCTGTAGTTTTAAAATACTTGTTTTAATAATTATAAATAACGCACCTATCTTTAAATGTAGATATATCAAGCCTCACGGTAGTATTTATATATATACTTGTATATACAACTAAATTTTTCTAGATATTTAGAAATAATAATTAATATTGTAATAGTCAATTGTTATATCCCTAGTTGTATGAGTATAGAAGAAGAAATCCAGTCTCGCGGTTTTAGAACCTTAAGTGAGAAGTCGTTTGTAAACATTTTATTTACTTCCTCCTTTTTAAACACGAAGTTTATTGAGCTGATGCGACCATATAATTTAACACAACCACAATACAATATTCTTAGAATATTAAGAGGCCAAAATGGCTTGGCTATTCTGGTAAATGATATCAAATCACGAATGTTATCCAAGTCTCCTAATACTAGCAGAACCTTAGCTATCTTAAATAAAAGAGGGCTTGTACTTATGGAGCAAGATGTTGTAGACAAACGACAAATGCTAATTCGTATTTCTAAACAAGGGAAGGAATTGCTCCGGAATATCGACGCTTTAGTTGATGACTTCAATAGAGACGTCATTAACTTGAGCGTCGAAGAACAAGTGCTTTTGAATAATATACTTGACAAAATTCGTTTGGCTTCACGATTATAAGCCTATTACTCAATATTTTTTCTTCTTACGATCAAAAGCAATCATCCTCTTTCGCAATTATTTTTTGTTGTCTTCACGATAAAAATGACTTTTTAGCACCTTTTACTTACCCATTTTTGCTGTCAAATGCCTATGAATGTTTGTATTTAATATTAATTATTTATGCATATATATGTACCTACACATAATTTATGTTACTGTTTATGTAGCATAAAACTACTAGAAAAATATAATAGGTGATGCGACATCTAAAATAACAAGCCAATAGCAATTCGAATTTGTTTCTCTACTAAATTTACTATCAGAATTAATAAATACAATTCATCATCGATTGATGAATTATAGATTATACATAATCGTCAATATAACAGGTTTGCTTCGGAAATACTGCCGGGGGGAAGTTATTTCTAAATTGAAACTGTTATGACGACTAAAGAGAGGGAGGTTTTGTTGGCTTAGACGAATCTCTCGCCCCTTGGGAACTTGAGGCCGCTAAATATTCCCATTTTATTCATCTTAGAGCTGCCGAAAAATGGGATAACCCTATGGTAGAAGATTATGCCGTGTATGCCTCTCCTACTTTTTATGTGCTAGATGCCCAAATGTTGATTGTTGGTAAGGCTAAAAATTTAGTGGAGCTGAGGGACTTACTTCCCTAGTTTCCATTTTTTTTTGCCCAATAACAGAACTCAAAAAGGGTACTTTTTTCTTCCTTTGGCTTGACCCAAAGGAAGCAAAGGTCAAGATTCACAAGGCTTTTATCATCAACTATTTACATACACTAATTTCAAATGTCGGCTTTTGCTGCTCTCAAAGCGCCATTTTCACTAAGTGTCTGCTTTTATTTTCTTCAAAACCCTTGAAGGTCGTCTGTGTCAATGCTGCGCATTGAGTAGGATAGAACCATTTGGGAAATAGGGAAATGCTTTATTTTCTTTCTCCCTTTGGCTTGAACTATTTTAAATCGAAAATTTCAACACTATTTCGTTAATAAGTATTTAGGGGTAAATCTATATTCTATAGACTTAATTTATAAGTTAGTATAAAATTTAATCCCCCCATTGCGATGAAAATAATGAACGCTCTTTTTTGGATGTTTGTGTTTATTCCTTCAGTTTTACTTGCTCAATCTACATCTGGTCAGAGTTCAATGGCACTCCAAGAGCTAGGATTTCAGGCAAAATTAATGCACTTAACATTTAATCCTTCTCAAGTGGTAAAAGAGGAACCTGTTAAAAAGTCTACTCGCTCTGTGGCAGAAATTCTTGCTTCTAAAAAAGTTAAAAAGAAAACTTTTCATTTAATAGCAGGGTGTTTTTCCAATGAAGATAATGCCACCAATTTAAAGGAAAGCCTAAAGAGTAAAGGCTATAATTCCTCCATGTATCAAGAAAAAGACAGAGGCTTATATTTTGTTGCTTTCGAAAGTTTTTATGAAAAAGAAAACGCCATTCAAACCATGAAATCCCTCAAAAATAAAGGTGTTCAAACCTGGATGAGCACTTACTAGTTATTGCCGGAATTGTATTGATTTTACATATTTTATTTCCCAAAGTGCTTAAGGTCATAAATTTGTTTTAAATTTATAACGGTTATCAAGCTGTGACCTTTTAACAAGCCCTCCCTTCATGAAAAAATTAGTTGTAATACTCAGTTTTCTTTCTGCATTACAGTCCTATGCTCAAAACTCGTGTTCTCATGAAAAGCAAAGAGAGCAGCTCTACAAGGAACATCCAGAGCTAGCACCTCATCTAAATAATAGACACGATTACTTAGAAAATTTTACACGATCATTTAGGCAACAAAACAATTATAGGTCGAATCAAAATATACTTATACCAGTAGTATTTCATGTGGTCCACGATAATGGAATAGAAAATATTTCTGATGATCAGATTCATGAATCTATAGTTCAGCTGAATGAGGATTTTTCTGCTTCCAACCCAGAGTTGACGGATGTTCATCCTAGCTTTGAGCCTTTAGTATCTAATGTAGGATTTGAATTTCGTTTGGCAGATTTAGACCCTAATGGCGAGCCTACAACAGGAATAAACAGAATTCAATCTGAACTAACTTATAATGGAAGTAACCTTGCCCTCAAGCAAATGATACAATGGGATCCTACGATGTATTTAAATATTTGGGTTGTGTATTCTTCTGATGGAGGCAACGGTTCCGCCTTTGCCTATTACCCTGCAGATGTAGAAGGTTCAGGCTCTATTTACGACGGCGTGGTAAGCTCCTATTGGGCAGTAGGTAGAACAGAAACCGCTGTTTGGACGCATTATAAAATTTTAACGCACGAAGTAGGGCATTGGGCGAACCTTAAACATACATGGGGCGATCAGTCTAACAATCAATCGGCAGAGGGCTGTTCTTTTGATGATGGGGTAAATGATACGCCCAATACCGTCGGAAATACGAGTTGTGATACTGAAGCGGTTTCATGTGGTACTCTGGACAATGTTCAAAATTATATGGACTATTCTGACTGTCCATCTATGTTTACCGAAGGACAGAAAATACGTATGCTAGCTGCTATGAATTCTGAGGTGGGCGGTAGATCCAATATATGGTCTGATACCAATCATGAATTGGTGTTTATAGATGCGGATACCTTACCAAGAATAGTGTACAACCAAACTTCTTTTTCTGAAGATGATTCAAATAACGGGAGTATCAGCAGTAGTATTTCCATAGAATTGATTGATTTGAATTTTAGTCAGATTGGAAGTTTAACAGAAGGCCAAGATTATACCACTCAAAATACTCCTGATGGTACTACTATTACTATTGATGTGATGGATGATTCATACGCAGAAATTACCATGAATGGAATTGTGTCTGCACACGCCGAGGCTGATGCTATTGAGAATATAGAGGTTCATTTTACAGAAAATGCTTTTGGAAATATCCCTCTAGAAGATATATATAATCCATCAAAAACAAATATAGGACTTACCTTTATGGATCCTTATGAGATCGTATTTATCGATGAGATTGATGATATCCATAACTTTTACGAAGGTCAAAATTGGCAATGGTTTTCTATGGGTAGTGGCAACGCCGATTTTGGATTATGGACTTATGGCTTAACGCAGTTTAAATTAGAAACCTATGGCAAAACAGCTGTTTGTGAGGAAGGTACATACAATTTAAGCCCTCTTAACTATGGTGATCTTATAGACAGTTCTCTTAACTTTACGTTACCAGGTTCATTTCCTGATCAGTTGAATATTTCCAATACAAATTATACCAGCTGGAATGGCACTACCTCCTATACAGGGGTATCGTTTTCTAAAAATGGGAATACACATTATGGCTGGATTCGAATTAAGGTAAGTGATGACGGAAGCAGCTGTTGGGTTATGGATATGGCTTATCATCAAGCTCCTGATACACCTATTTTTGCTGGTCAAACTGAAAATCCACATCTAGCTTACAGCCAAACTGTTTTCTTTGAAAGTGAAATCAACAATGGCTCTATTAGTTCTTTAAGGCAAATAGATGTTTATGGAACTACTTGGTTTGATTTTGACACTCTTCATCAGGGCGATGGTTTTACTATCACCGGTTTGCCAGATGGGCTTGATGCATGGCTGTACCGACAATCTGATTATTCTATATTGCTAAGTATAGAAGGTGCAGCTACACAACATCAAAATAATCAAGATAATTCTTATTTGAGTATATCTTTTGATGCAGATTTGTTTAGTACAGATGTAGGTGCTATGAACTTAAGTCAGCAGTTTTCACTTGACTTTCGCGATCCTTATACCATCATTTATGAAATGACCGACACAATTTCGATTTCAGAGACTGCACAAACCTGGAACCCCTTTGGATTTGGCGTTGGTGATGCCGATTTTGGACTGTGGTATGTGAATAATGTTTATCGTCTGGAAACTTATGCAAAATCTGGAATTTGCATTCCAGGAACTACAAACATGACTGTTTTAGCAGAAGGTGATTCCATTTTTCCGTCGAGCAATTGGACTTATACTACAGAACTAGAAGAACAGCTAGTTTTGGGGTCTCCAACCTTTACAGATTGGCATGGCCAAACTGCTTTTGTTGGTCTTAAGTTTACCATTGCAGAACAATTTCATTATGGTTGGATGCGTTTTGAAGTGAATGAAGCAGGAGATACATATTCTCTAATAGATTATGCTTATAACTTAATGCCAGAAGAAGGTTTGTTGGCTGGTCAGATTTTCGCTACATATGGCTGTATGGATTCTACAGCACTAAATTACAATCCTTACGCCATAGAAGATGATGGGTCTTGTACCTATCCTCTCGATTGTGGTGATGATGTATACATAAACATAGATATGACCGATTCTTATGGCGATGGTTGGAATAACAACTTTCTATCTATTGTAAACTACGATGGCCAAGAGGTACAAAGTTTAACGCTTAATAATGGATATTCTGGGAATTTAGAGTTTTGTTTAGCTGAAGATTGTTATACCTATACTATGGGGGGTGGTGCTTATGTGTCTGAAGTGGGCTGGTCTATCTATCAAGACAGTATTTTATTAGTAGACGATTACAGCGATAATTCAGGTGCATTTTCGGTAAATGGAGCTTGTGGATGTACTGACCCTCTTGCCATCAATTATTCCATCGATGCCAATCAAGATGATGGTAGTTGTGAGTATCCATTTATATGCGATCTTAATACTATCGAAGTTTCTATGCAAGACTCTTATGGCGATGGTTGGAATGGAAATTCCATCTTGATGATAAACTCTTTGGCAGTTGAGGTGCTTAGTTTTAGTTTAGATAATGGGAGTGAAGGTGCACTTCAATTTTGTATTCCTAATGATTGTTATACCTTCGAATTAGTTCTAGGAGATTATACAAATGAAATTTCTTGGGAAATTACTTATAATGCCATAGAGATTGCCTCTGGTGAAAATAATCTTTTGCCGCAAGACGCTATTTCAATTAATGCAACGTGTGCTTCAGAAGTTACTTCTCAAAACCTTTTACTTACTAATGGTTGGAATATGATTTCTACCTATATTCAACCTGAAAACCTAGACTTTGCAGATGTGTTAAGCCCTATTGAGTCTTCTTTAGTGATTGCCAAAGATTATGCTGGAAACGCCTATTTGCCAGAGTGGAATTATAATGGAATTGGATATTTAGATAATACACAAGGCTATCAAATCAAAATGATTTCTAATCAAGAATTGTCTGTTGAAGGTATTCAGCTTTTACCTACAGAACTTCTAATTCCTCTAAGTATAGGTTGGAACTTAATTGCTTATATCCCTGCTGTAGAGATAGATGCATCTGAAGTGCTTACAGAATTAGTTTCTTCAGAAAATTTGGTGATTGCTAAAGATTATTCGGGCAATGCTTATTTGCCAGAATGGAATTTTAATGGAATTGGGAACATGAAGCCTGGTCAAGGTTATCAGTTAAAAGTAAATATTGCAACCGACTTACAGTATTAATCGGGATTTATAATATACAATACTATCAATAAAGCCTATGATAAAATCATAGGCTTTATTTATTTTTCATATACTTCAAAAGTATAATCGCATTCGTGCTTATCATCTGCCAAATGCTTATCGCTTTTAATTAATTTCCATTCAGGGCCAAGCGTAGGGAAAAAAGTATCTCCTTCATAGTGTTTGTGAATGCGTGTTAAGTATACTCGATCAATCAAATTACTATCTAAAGCCAAGCGATATATTTGTCCACCACCAATAATAAAGGGTTCAGAATCTCCAGCCTCTTTTGCTCTTTCAAGAGCTTGTTCTAAAGTGTGTAGGACTATGCATCCTTCCGCTTTATAATTTGTTTGGCGTGTAACAACTACATTGGTTCTATTGGGTAGAGGTCTGAACTTATGAGGTATAGATTCAAAATTTTTCCTCCCCATAATAACAAAGTGATTTTGAGTGCTATCTTTAAAGAACTTCATGTCTTTAGGAAGATGCCATATTAAATCGTTGTCTTTACCGATTACGTTATTTTCTGATGCTGCAACTATTAGAGATACTACCATTTTAAACTGCTACTATACCTTTAATATGTGGGTGTGGGTCATATTCTACCAATTCAAAATCGTCAATAGAAAATTCGAATATATTTTTCACCTTAGGATTGATTTTCATTTGTGGTAGCTTTCGCGGTTCTCTTGTTAGCTGCAATTCAGTTTGTTCCATATGATTGGAGTATAGGTGTGCATCACCTAACGTATGTATAAAATCGCCTACTTCTAAACCACAAACCTGAGCTATCATCATTGTAAGCAAAGCATAAGATGCTATGTTAAAAGGTACGCCTAAAAAAATGTCGGCACTTCTTTGATACAATTGACAAGATAATTTTCCATTAGCCACGTAGAATTGGAAAAAGGCATGGCAAGGTGGAAGTGCCATATTCTCAATTTCACCAACATTCCAGGCGCTTACTATAAGTCTTCTAGAATTGGGATTGGTTTTTATTTGATCTATAAGTTGCGTTATTTGATCAATGTGATTACCATCTGGAGTAGGCCATGAGCGCCATTGTGAGCCATATACAGGACCTAGGTTTCCATTTTCATCGGCCCATTCATCCCATATTCTAACCTTATTTTCTTTGAGATAATTGATGTTTGTTTCGCCTTTTAGGAACCACAATAGCTCATGAATGATAGAGCGTAGGTGTAGTTTTTTTGTAGTTAAACAAGGAAACCCTTCAGATAAATCAAAACGCATTTGATATCCAAAAACACTGGTTGTTCCGGTGCCTGTTCGGTCGCCTTTGTGGGTGCCTGTATCACGCACATGACGCATCAAGTCTAAATATTGTTTCATGGGGACTAGTTTAAGGCTAAATTAAAGTATTCGCTTTTTTTGTTAAAGCCCAGTAGACTGAATTTATTCACAAGATTTGTTGGCTTGTTCATTTCTTGTAAATCGAAAACTGAAATCATTTTCTACAAGCCTTAGCTCATCGCCATTTAGGTCTATGCCATAGCATCTAATAGTATCTTTAGGTTCAGTGTAATTGTAATATAATTCAGAATCATATAAGCGCCATGTTCCTTTAGCGGTTAAATTATTTTTTGCCGATAATTGATAGTAAAATGTACCGTCAGACATTATCGACATATAGTCATTATCATTTACAGGCAAATTAGTGTTATCTTTTATATTGGTAATACTTCTAAAATTCCAATGGGCACAAATATCCTGGCAAAGCTTTGAAAAGTAAAAAAATAACAAATAAGTAGTTTCATATTATACTAGAGGCCCGAGTTTCTTTTTTGTAATTCGTCCCTTAGCAATGCTGCAAGTTCATAATTTTCTGATTCTATAGCTTGCTCTAATTTTTTTTGAATGGCTTTATCAGACAATTTGGTCATATTCTCTTCTTTCGGATCTTCATCATTTCTTGGGATCAAATTTGCACCCACATCTATTGGTGACTCAATAGACTCATTTGACGAATTGTCATCATCTAATATAACCCCTGCTTTTTCTAGTATACTTTCGTAGGTGTATACAGGGCAATTAAATCTTAGTGCAAGGGCCACAGCATCAGATGTACGAGAATCAATTTTTTTCAATTCGCCATCTTGTTCAAAAAGAAGATAGGAGTAGAATATACCTTTTTTGAGCTTGTGTATCATCACTTCTTTTAGATATATATTATAAGACAAGGCGAGGCTGGTAAATAAATCGTGAGTTAAGGGCCTTGGTGGTAGGAGTTTTTTTTCTAAAGCTATGGCAATAGATTGTGCTTCAAACGCACCAATTACTATTGGCAGTCTTCGAGGTCCATTTTCTTCGCCCATCAACAATGCATAAGCATTGCTTTGCGATTGGCTATAAGTCAAACCAATAATATTTAGTAGAATAGTTCTCATTTACAGTAAGACTAATGTAGTGAAATACTATAATAGTACTGCATAAATAATTCTAATTATTCGATTTGTGTGATTTTATAGCGTCTATCAACTTGGGAACTACTTCGAAGGCATCGCCAACAATACCATAATCGGCAGCCTTAAAAAATGGGGCTTCTGGATCTGTGTTAATCACTACAATATTTTTTGAAGCATTTACTCCAGCTAAGTGTTGTATTGCTCCAGAAATACCTACTGCAATATATAATTCTGGATTAATTGCGATACCTGTTTGTCCTACATGTTCGCTGTGAGGTCTCCAACCAATATCTGAAACAGGCTTAGAGCAAGCTGTTGCTGCGCCTAACACATCTGCTAGTTCTTCAATCATAGTCCAATTTTCAGGAGCCTTCATTCCTCTACCAGCAGAAACTACAAACTCAGCTTCTGTAAGTGATATTTTTCCGGTGGCACGATTTTCAGATACGGCCTTCAAACGCATATCCGATGCGCTTGCTTCGTAGTTAAATTCTACTATGGTTGTGTCTGTATTATGTTCTGTAATCCCAATAGCGTTTGGAGTAATCGAAATTACTTTCTTTGATGCTTCGGTACTGTATAGAGCATATGCCTTACTTGAGAAGGTTTTTCTCTTTACTGTAAAAGGTTGTACAGAGCTTGGTAATGCAATAACATTTGTAATAAATCCTGCATTGGTTTTTGCGGCAACGATTGGGGCTACAGATTTCCCATTATTGGTATTTGTGAAAACAATCGTGTTAGCATCATATTTGTTTGCTACTGCAACAAGGGCATTGGCGTAAGCAAAATTATTAAAACTAGTAAGCGAATCGTTTGAGATGTTCACGACTTTATTTGCTCCGTATTTACCTAATTCATTTAGGTCATCTGAAGCAGCAATGGTTACAGCTATCAATTCTGTATTTAGTTGACCTGCTAACTGTGCGGCATAACTAACAACCTCAAAACTTGCTTTTTTAAAGTTTCCTTTCCAACTTTCTGCGTATACTAATACAGCCATAAATTTTTATTTTTTTGGTTAAATTACTTTCGCCTCTGCGTGAAGTAATTCAACAAGTTCATCAATTTTATCAGCATCAATTATTGTGCATGCGGCTTTTTCTTCAGGAAGGTCGAAACGTTTTGCCTCCGTAAGAATTACGCTTTCTGATGGGTTAATAACTTCCAGTGGTTTTTTGCGAGCCATCATGATTCCTCTCATAGCTGGAATTTTCAAGTCTTTTTCTTCAACTAACCCTTTTTGCCCAGCTAAAATCATAGGTAGATTACCCTCAAGTGTTTCTTTTCCACCATCAATTTCACGAGTTACTATAGCGGAATTACCATTTAAATCAAGCCCAATACATGAATTAACAAAAGGGATATCTAGGTATGTAGCTAAAATACCTGGCACCATACCTCCGTTGTAGTCGATAGATTCTTTACCGGCAATTATAAGGTCATAGTTTTGGTCTTTGGCATAAGCAGCGATTTGTTTGGCTACACAAACACCATCTTTGGGTTCTGCGTCTATCCTAACGGCCTTATCTGCACCAATAGCAAGGGCTTTTCTTAATGTTGGCTCAGTAGATGCTGGACCAACATTAATTACTGTAACCGATGCACCGTTTTGTTCTTTCAGATGCATTGCTTTGGTTAAGCCAAATTCATCGTGGGGGTTAATCACAAAAGTGATGCCGTTAGAATCAAACTGTGTGTTGTCGTTGGTGAAATTTATTTTTGATGTCGTGTCTGGAACATGACTAATACAAACCAGTATATTCATCTTTTTATTCTATTTTACATAAATCGAAACAAACAAGCTCGCAAGGATTGTGTCTCTCTCTTTTGTTGCTTTGTTATATGTTTTAACTACGTACAAATTTAATTAAAAAATGTACAATAGTTGCGCTAAAAAACGAATACAATCATTAAAAAGAATTCAAAGTTTTAGTGTCTTTAAGACACTTATTTGTGAGGTCAAGTATTTGATGAAAAAAAAATGTATAATGATATGGGGAAAACAGATAACTATATTTAATAATTTTCATAATTTTGGAGACTGAAAAAAATAAGATTATGAGAGTAATACAATTCAGACAAGCAATAGCCGAAGCGATGAGCGAGGAAATGAGAAGAGATGAATCTATTTTCTTACTTGGAGAAGAGGTTGCTGAATATAATGGCGCATACAAAGCTAGCCAAGGCATGTTAGATGAGTTTGGGGCAAAGCGAATTATAGATACTCCTATTGCTGAACTTGGTTTTGCAGGTATTGCTACTGGAGCTGCTATGAATGGTTTACGTCCTATTGTAGAGTTTATGACCTTCAACTTTTCTCTAGTTGCTATAGATCAAATAATTAATTCGGCCGCCAAGATGATGCAGATGTCTGATGGGCAATTTCCTATTCCTATGGTATTTAGAGGACCATCAGCTTCAGCAGGTCAGTTAGGTGCTCAGCATTCGCAAGCATTTGAGTCGTGGTATGCAAATTGCCCAGGTTTAAAAGTTATTTGTCCTTCAAATCCTTATGATGCTAAAGGTTTATTAAAAGCTGCTATTAGAGATAATGATCCTGTTATCTTTATGGAGTCTGAACAAATGTACGGAGATAAAGGTGAGGTTCCTGAAGGCGATTACATTATTCCTATAGGAGTTGCCGATATTAAGAAAGAGGGAACTGATGTTACAATTGTTTCATTTGGTAAAATTATGAAACGCGCACTAGAAGCAGCAGAAAAATTAGCAGAGGAAGGGATTAGTGCCGAAGTGATTGACTTGAGAACTGTGCGCCCTATAGACTACGAAACTATATTTACTTCAGTTAAGAAAACCAACAGACTGGTAATTGTTGAAGAAGCCTGGCCTATGGCATCTTTGTCTTCAGAGATAGCTTTTAACGTTCAAAAAGATGCCTTTGATTTTATGGATGCCCCGGTAAAACGAGTTTGTACTGCCGATGTACCAATGGCTTATGCTCCTAACTTAGTGGAAGAGTTTTTACCAAAAGTGTCTAAGATTATGGAAGAAGTGAAATCTGTACTCTATGTGAAGTAATTGCTATTGTAGGTATAATATCAATAAAAAAACCACCTTTAGGTGGTTTTTTTATTGGCTCAAATTTAATCTTTGTATTTTAAATACAGTTTGTTGACATACGAACAGTTAATTAGTTTATCGTAACCTGGTATGGCATTCTAGCTTGAATTCCCTTTAAGTGTTGTATGTCGTTTATGGTTTTGTAGTAATGGTATTGATCGCCTAATTGAGATTTTAATAGATATGCTTTTGCATTTTCTTCAATGCTCTCCATAAGTACTACAAACGGATCTTTTTGGACTGGTAATTCAGTAATACGATAATCTTCTAGGTTGGCCAGTTCAGCAGCACCATCTATCGCTTTATAAAGACCGCCATATGCATCAATAAGATTTATATCTAAGGCGTTTTCTCCTGACCAAACTCTACCCTGACCAATAGCATCTACCTCTTGTTGGCTTATATTTCTACCTTCGGATACCTTAGAAGTAAATGTTTCATAAACATCAACCACACTACTTTGAATAATATCATACTCATCAGCGGTAAGAGCTCTAGTCATAGAACCTATGTCTGCATATTGGTTTGTTTTTACTTGATCAAATGTTAGGCCTAATTTTTCTGTGTAGAGTTTTTCTAAGTTTAAAAGCATACCAAAAACACCTATAGATCCAGTGATCGTATTTGGTGATGCATAAATCTTATCTGCAGCAGCAGCAATATAATAACCTCCTGAAGCAGCAACATCACCCATAGAAACTACAAATGGTTTAACGTCTTTACAAAGTTTCGCTTCTCTCCAAATAACATCTGATGCTAGGGCAGAGCCACCAGGAGAATTTACTCTTAAGACAACAGCCTTAACTTTATCATCTAGTCTTGCTGTTCTTATAGCTTTTGAAATACGCTCTGATCCAATGACAGTTTCGCTACCTTGTCCTGATTGTATTTCACCTTGAGCGTAGATAACAGCCACTTTATCTTTTTTGTATTTCTGACGTGCCGAGCCGTTGTTAACTCTAGAGTATTTGCTGATCTCTATGAAGTTGACATCCTCAATACTATCTGTACCCATTAGTTGTGCAAATTCATTCTGTAGTTCATCTTTGTAATAAAGAGTATCAATAAGGCCTAGATGAACAGCATCATTAGAGTTCTTAATTTCAAAACCTTCTACTATAGCATTTAGCCTATCTATATCAATGTTTCTATCTTGTGAAATATTTGCTAGGTAATGATCCCAAATAGAGCCCATATAGGTTTTTATTTGATTTCTATTTTCATCACTCATGGAAGTTAACATAAATGGCTCTACTGCAGATTTGAACTTGCCGTGACGAATCACTTGTGGCTCTATACCTATTTTTTTTAGGGCGTCTGTATAAAAAGTAATTTGACTATTCATTCCTTTTAGTTCCATACCACCTTCTGGGTACATAATTACTTTATTTGCCACAGATGCCAAATAATAGGAACTTTGTGTGAACACCTCAGAATAAGCAATAATGGTCTTGCCAGAGGATTTAAAATCTAATAGTGCGTTCCTAATTTCTTCCATAGTGGCATAACCAGCGCCTACATAACCCATATCAAGATATATCGCTTTGATATATTCATCATCCTTTGCTTTATTAATACTTTCTAAGACATCATTAAGTCCAAGCACAGATGGGTCATTATTTAGAAGCTGACCATAAATATCGAATGGGTTTTCCGCAACACGATCCTGAATAGGGCCGTTAAGGCTAATTTTTAATATGTGTGCATCTTCCAGTTTGATTTCTGCATCAGAACCCCCTGAGGCTATAGTCCCGAATATAATTACCAATAGTAAACCTCCAAGAATAATTCCTGAAAGTGATGCAAGAGTAAATTTTAAGAATTGTTTCATAAATTGATGTTTTGTACAATATTAAGTAATAGTAAGTGGACTTCAAAAGGTGTGGCTTGATATCAAGTAAGAATTAAGCCTATTTAACATTCAAATAGACTATTCTGTATTTTTCTATTCGAATTTGAAGATGTTAGTTGTTTAGCTTTTTAATTAAATCTCTTAATCTTGCCGCCTCTATAAAATCAAGATTTTTAGCAGCTTTTTCCATGGCTTTCCGAAGTGTATTTATTTTTTTACGCTTATTATCTTCTGTTAAATATTTGATATTATCTTCATTAACACTCAATTCTGTTGTTAGTTCTTCTGCAGCTTTATTATTACTTCCTATAACGGCTGTTTGATTTAAAATATTTGATTTAGATTTTTTGTGTGCGTATGGCGTAATTTTATTTTTAGTGTTATATGCTGTTTGAATTGTCCGTTTACGTTCATTATCATCCATGGTTAATTGCATGGAGTTTGTAATTTTATCTGCATAAAATATAGCTTTACCTTTTACATGTCTTGCAGCACGACCTACAGTTTGTGTCAATGATCTTTGCGATCGTAAGAAGCCTTCTTTGTCAGCGTCTAAAATTGCTACTAGAGATACCTCTGGTAAATCGAGACCTTCTCTTAGTAGGTTAACCCCAATAAGCACATCGAAAACACCTAGTCGTAAATCTCTCATGATTTCAACACGCTCAATTGTATCAACATCAGAATGAATATAACGACATCTGATATTGTATTTTGTAAGATACTTAGTTAGCTCTTCAGCCATACGCTTTGTAAGTGTTGTCACTAAAATACGTTCATCGATATCTACACGTGTGGTAATTTCTTCCAACAAATCATCTATCTGATTTTGCGTTGGTCTTATTTCAATTATTGGATCCAGTAAACCTGTTGGTCTAATGATTTGTTCTACGATGATACCCTCAGATTGTTCTAACTCATAATCTGCTGGTGTGGCACTAACATAAATAGTCTGCGGGATAATGCTCTCAAATTCATCAAATTGTAATGGTCTGTTATCCATAGCTGCAGGAAGCCTAAAACCATACTCTACTAAATTAATTTTTCTGGATTTATCACCGCCATACATAGCCCGAACCTGAGGTAGTGTTACATGACTTTCATCTACCATTAGCATAAAGTCTTTTGGGAAATAATCAATTAAACAAAAGGGTCTTGAACCTGGATCTCTTCCATCTAGGTATCTTGAGTAATTTTCAATTCCTGAACAGTAACCCAGTTCTTGAATCATTTCTAAATCAAAGTTTACCCTTTCTTCAAGTCTCTTCGCTTCAAGATGTTTTCCTATGTCTTTAAAATAGTCAACTTGTTTAATTAAATCAGTTCTGATATTATGCTGTGCAGCATCTAATCGATCTTTAGATGTAACAAATATATTGGCTGGATAGATACGCAATCTATCATACTTATCCATTCGCTTACCACTTATAGGGTCGAAAGATTCCAAAGCTTCAATTTCATCATCCCAAAACAAGAGTCGTAAACCAAAGTCGGAATAAGCAGGAAAAATATCAATGCAATCGCCTTTAACACGAAATTGGCCTCGCTCTAGTTGAATTTCTGTCCTTGAATATAAAGAAGACACTAGAGTGCGCAATAACTCCTGACGATCTATTCGCTGGCCGAGTTCCAGTTCAATAACATTTTTACTAAACTCATCTGGATTTCCTATTCCATAAATACATGATACTGATGAAACAACAATTACGTCTCTTCTTCCAGACAATAGAGTAGAAGAGGTGCTCAATCGTAGCTTTTCGATTTCATCGTTGATAGACAAATCTTTTTCTATGTACAAACCAGAGTGTGGGATATATGCCTCAGGTTGATAGTAATCATAATAAGAAACAAAATATTCAACTGCATTGTTAGGGAAAAACTGTTTAAACTCTCCATATAACTGGGCTGCTAATGTTTTGTTATGACAAAGAATAAGAGTGGGTTTATCTATCTTATGAATGACGTTTGCCATGGTAAAAGTTTTACCCGACCCAGTAACTCCTTGTAATGTTTGATATTTTACTCCGTCGTGAACACCATCAACAAGCTGTTGAATCGCTTTTGGTTGATCACCAGTAGGTTTAAAGATAGATTCTAATTCGAATGACATTGGCATGGTTAAAAAGAAAAAGGCAAATACTTATTTGCCTTTTTAGTCATCATATAACGCTTTTAATAAAAGCAATTCTTGAATTCAGCTCTTCGAGCTTGGCTTTTTGTTTGTCTATATTATTTCTTGCTTCTTTAACTAGTGGGTTATCTTCCTTTGCATGTTTAAAGAAACTCATATTTGTTTCTAAGAGCACCAATTCGTCTTTACATTTTTTAGCGCTCTGTTGAAAATTATACAACTCGTCTGTTAATTTGGATGGATCCCCTTCACCTTTGATAGTTTCAATCTTTGATTTGAATTGGATGTCTCTTTTTTCATTCTTATCCATATCCAATTGTTCAAAGAAAGAATCAATTAGTTTATGAAATTTAGTTTCAATAGATTTTACATTTTTTCGAGGTACTTTTCCCAGTTCTTTCCAATGATTAACAAAAGACATTATTGATTTGACATCGTCTTTGGCATGCCCCGAATTTTTAAATGCTTCCACCTCAATAATATACTTTTGTTTGGCTTCCAGATTAGCTTCATAGGCTTTTTCTTTTATTGCCTGTTGTTCGTTTAGCTTATCGAAAAAGGTGTTACACGCAGTTTTTAGTCTATTCCAAAGTAAGTCAGCCTCTTTTTTAGGAGCAATTCCCGACGCTTTCCAATCAGCTTGTAAGCCTTTTAATACATTTGCTGTTTCTTCCCAATCTGTACTATCCGCAAGTGATTCAGCTTTTTCAACAATAGCTTGCTTTTGAGCAAGGTTGCTCTTTTGATCTTTTTTTAGTTCTTTATAGAAATTGTTTTTCTTTGTTTTGAACTCCTTGATGGCAGCCATAAATCTAGTCCAAGAAATACTGTTTTGCTCTCTGCTTATAGGACCAATTTTTTTCCAATCTTCTCTGAGCTTATTGATGACATCAGTTTGTTTCTGCCATTTGTTGTGGTGCGTAAGAGATGAAGTATCAATAGCTTCTACAAGCTCACACATGGCAATTTTTGATTGAAAGTTAGCTTCAAAAGATTGCTTTCTTTCCTCATAGAAATCATTTCTTTTTTTATGTATAATTTTAGTAGCAGATTGGAATCTCTCCCAAATAGATTCTCTATGATCTTTTCCTACTGGTCCAATTTCTTTCCATTCTGAGTGTAGCTCTTGAAGTACAGCAAAGGCTTTATCTAAATTCTCTTCCGATCCTATAGATTCTGCCTTTTCGCAAAGACTTATTTTTTGATTTAGATTGCGTTTAAATTCAATATCTCTTAAATCGTTATTGATACGCAGATAATCGAAAAATTTTTCTACATGATGGTGGTATGTCTGCCATAAGTTATTTAACTCTGATATGGGAACTTGTCCTATAGATTTCCATTTTTGCTGAATACTTTTGAAGTGCTCAAAAGTTTCTTTAATTTTTTCTTCTGCATTTAGTAAACCTTTAAGCTCTTCTATTAATTCAAGTTTAAGCTTAAGGTTTGCTTTCATTTGCTTTTCTTGGTCTTTATAAAAAGCATCTCTCTTTGTTTTGTAAACCTTGAGCATTGCTTTAAAATTATCCGTATGAGGATAGCTGTACTCAAAGGCAACTTCTTCTTCTCCTTCAATAGTTTCTGACTGTTCAGACTTGAACTTTTCTAAAGCTTCGCTGTAAGCCGAATTACTGCGATCATAAAACACTTTTTTTGCTTCCTCGATATGAGGCTTTAGATTCTGTATTGCAGTTGTCTCAATTAGATGATTAATTGTATTAATAAGTGTCTCTGTATCCATGGAAACATATCTAGCCAAATCCACAACATCATTGGTGTCTGTAATAGGTTCCTGAATCAAATCTGTTGGAGATTCGTTAATCACTGTTTCATTTGTTAAATTGTTCTCTTCAGTCATCTTTTCCATTCAAAAAAATTAAGGTTAGCAAATATAAACATTTAAGACTTTAATTGTTCATTTACAGTGTCTGAAAAGCGTCTTTCATTGGAGTTATGTTCAAACTTATATAATATTGTGTGCTATATGTATCATAGCTTTTTGTAATTTTGCTTTTTTAATAAACGATGTTTATGTCCGTGATTGACAGTCTGAGAAGAGAAGGAGATGTGCTCCATGCCTATGAAATGGCAAAAATAAGATTAGCAAAGAAGCCAGATCAAGAGTTGGTTAAGAAAGATCTAGCTAGAGTTCTAACTGACTTGCTTCAGAAACATTGTTTACTAGACAACAAAGAGCAATTTTTTGCTTACTTAGATGAGTTCTATGAACTAGATATTCCAGCGCGAGACTCCGTGATACACGAGAATATTATGTGGCAAGTTGGTAAGTTTATAAAAGAACTTACGCGATCTGAAGCACCATCTGAAGTATTTGACAACTTGTTTGCAAAAATTGCACACGTACAATTGCCACCAAAAACGAGCTTATTCACTTTTATAACAAGCTCTGCTCTCGAGTCAAAAGAATATAACACATCCTATTTAAATCTTCTTATTCACCAGAGGCTACGCCACCTTCCTCCAAATCATTTTGAAGCAATTAATGAAGATGGTGAGAAAAAACCATCCTTGGGAGAACAAATTTTATTAACTATCGCTAAGGTCCTAACAGCAAAAGAAAGCCCGAACAAATCAGATATAAAGATACTACTTGAAGAACTAGATTTTGTTGAAGTTCACTATCCTAATATTCCCTACACAGCTTATTACAGAGCCAAGGCACATGATGCTAGCGGTAACAAGCAAGATGCAGAATTAGCCATTCTAGAATATATTCGTAAAAGAAGTAAGGAATATTTAGGTTGGGAATTATTGGCCGATATAGTGAATGATCCCATACGTAAAATGAGAGCCTTATCTAAGGCAATTATTTGTCACACAAGGGCAGGGCAATTGTTAAGACCACAGATGAAGCTTTATCATATGTTTTTAAACGAACAGCAGTACGATATTGCTAAGGCTTTGTATTATACAATTAACGACACAAAACGAGAGTTAGGTAAAGGTATAACTGATGAGTGGAAGTCACATCAAAAATTAGAGTGGTTTAAGAAGAATAAGAAAAGCGTAAATGTACAGACTTATTGTTATCGTTTTTCCAAACCACTTGTTAGGGAAGTGTTTAAAGATTGGACCTCTCAAACAGGAATAATTTATGGTATTAATTCGGATAAAGATTTAGCCGAATTTATTGTGTCTGATGACGTTCATGGCGCTTTTAAGTTGTTTGGTGATAAGCGGATAAAAGTTGGAGGTTTTGTAGATTTAAAACTGCAAAGAGTTGCAAACCATCAAGGCGTTAAATACAAAGCTTTAAATGTAGATAATACAGAGAAGAGACCTAAGAGATCTATTTATAAAGTTGTTGAAGATCAAATTAGAAAGGAAGATAATTTACACCTTGTAGCTTCTGTTCCAATTAATATGGAGTTTGCACAAAAAAGAGGCCACGAATTGGGCGATACAGTTAGAGTAACGGCTGTAAAATTACCTTCTTCCAGAATGAATGAATCCGCCAAATGGAAAGTGTTATCTATATCTAAAAAAGCATCTAGTTAGAGTCATAGCTTCTTCAAATATGAATTGGTACGGAGTTTTGCATTTTCTCTTATGTTAAACCAGAATAAGTTATAATCTCCCATGTGATAGTCTTTCCTTTTTAACAAAAAAGAAAATGGGACTTTAGGTTTAGTAATCCAAATGATATTTTTTTTCTTGTTTATTCTAGCCTTTAGTGAACGCTTATAGACGGTTTTAAAGTCTGACATTACCAAACCTTTATGTTCTTTCAATTCACTGTAATCCTCATCTAAAGACCAAGAAATTGGATTTATTACGAATGCATTTTGCCTGTATTCATCAAAGTCATCTTTGGGTAAGTAGCCTTCACTAAAAGTTTGCCAACTTACAAAACACTGTGTTTGAGTAGCACCTTCACAAGGTGGAATTGTTTTAAAAACATCTTTATTAATACTCATGCCTAACAAATAAGCAGCAACTAGTTTTTTAGAAAGAGCTTTTCCATCTATAAAATCTCGAATTAAAAAATTCGCATGTGTACTACCTTGACTGTGAGATGCTATTATGAATGGTCTCCCTTTGTTGTAATTTTTCAAGTAATATTCGAAAGCACGTTTGACATCTTCATAAGCAAATAACAAAGCTTCTTTGCCACCGCTATCAAGATGGTAATAAGATTTAACGTGTGCTTGCCTATACCGTGGTGCGTAAATTTTACCAACATTGTTAAACACAGAAGATTGGTGCCTAATGGCCCAGAAATCAGTGATGAAGTTAGTTTTATCATCTTCGACATTCGCATTCCATTCGGGACTATTTTTAGAACCAAATGTAGTAGGATGTACATAAAAAACATCTATCAAACTTTCATCCTGTTCGTCTCTTGTGTCCTCGCTGGGAACTAAATCAGCATAATCTTTTACAAATGGCAGTGCAGCCCAATTATTTTGATTGCTATAATCAGGTGCTATTTGCTTCGGAATTTTATCAAAATGAATTGCGCTATTGTAATTAACACGACAAGCGCTAAATAAAAGTGTTAGTATAAAAAAAAATGGAACCCTATATTTCATGCCAACAACATAATAATTTAATTAAGAAAATCATACTCGTATATCAATTCTTTACACCAACTAACCAATTAACCTAATCATTTATTCGATTCGGTTTTTTTACATTCGACTATATATTGTGGTGCGTGCAATTTTAAATAAAATTGAGTGATAATACACAAAACAATATAATAAAACTAACTAATATAATATGTAAATTATCATATATTTGATATTGCGTAATAATTTCTATAATAATATTTAATAAAAACATAGTGCCAATTTTAATAATAAAGCTAAAACATAATCAATAAAAATATATAATCATGAAAAAAATAATAGTGGCGGATGATCATCCAGTCTTTTTGTATGGATTAAAATCAATTATAAATAAAGAAAAAAATTTTAATGTTGAACACACGCTTACCAAAGGCGATGAAGTATTAGAAACAATACAGTCCTTACATCCAGATCTAGCAATCTTGGGTGTAGATTTACCAAATATAAATGGACTAGAGATTACAAGAAAGATCAAAGACCTTAATCTTAAAACTAAGATTATTATTTTGACTAAGTATAAGGATGAATCCATATATAATTTAGCACTAGATTTTGGTGCGAAAGTTTATGTGTTAAAAGAAGATGTAACTGATGAAATTATAAGAGGTATACATACAGTTTTTGATGACGATATTTTCACTTCATCATCTATACAAATGTTTTTTACAAGCAGGGAAAGTAATATAGATTTGTCCTCTAGTACTACAATAAAATCATTAACGAAGAGTGAGTCTAAAATTTTAAAGCTAATAGCAGATAATTTCAGTTCAAATCAAATTGCTGAAATGTTATTTGTTAGTGTTAAAACGGTGCAGAATCATAGGTTTAATATATGTAGAAAATTGAATCTAAATGGAGTTAATTCCTTGTTGACATTTGCTTTGCAAAAAAAACATCTCATACATCTATATTTTACTGATTCGGCAAATAACTGAATAAAATAGACGGTCAATCATATATTCTCGTTAGTTTTGCAGTCTCAAAAAATTAACAATGAAGTCTATACGTAATATTGCAATCATTGCCCACGTTGACCACGGTAAAACAACTTTGGTAGATAAAATTATTCACGAATGCCAAATTATGGATCCTCGAAAAGATACAGGTGATTTAATTTTGGATAATAATGATTTAGAAAGAGAACGGGGTATTACTATTCTTTCCAAAAACGTTGCTGCCATGTATAAAGGTGTGAAAATCAATATACTTGACACGCCTGGTCACGCTGATTTTGGGGGGGAAGTGGAACGTGTGTTGAAAATGGCGGATGGAGTTTTGTTACTAGTTGATGCCTTTGAAGGGGCTATGCCTCAAACACGTTTTGTTTTAAGTAAGGCAATCTCACTTGGTTTAAAGCCTATTGTAGTTGTTAATAAAGTGGATAAAGAAAATTGTACACCAGAGATTGTTCAAGAACAGGTATTCGATTTGATGTTTAATCTCGATGCGACAGAAAATCAATTAGATTTTGTAACTATTTATGGTTCATCAAAGCAAGGTTGGATGAGTACAGATTGGACGAAGCCAACAAAGAACATAGTTCCATTATTAGATGCTGTATTAGATACAATTCCGGAGGCACCATACAATAAAGGTACTGCACAAATGCAAATTACATCCTTAGATTTTTCTAGTTTCAAAGGTAGAATAGCGATTGGAAGAGTGTTTAGAGGCGATTTAATTCGAGGTAAAGATTATATGCTTTGTAAAGATGGTGCAAATAAAAAAGTTCGCATCAAAGAACTTTACGTTTTTGAGGGTTTGGGAAGAACTGAAGTTGAACAGGTAAGGAGTGGCGATTTATGTGCAATAATTGGCTTAGAAGATTTTGAAATTGGGGATACTCTGGCAGATATCGACAATCCGGACCCACTTCCACGAATAGCTGTCGATGAGCCTACTATGAGTATGCTTTTTACAATTAATAATTCCCCATTCTTTGGTAAAGAAGGAAAATTTGTCACTTCACGCCATCTAAGAGATCGCTTATTTAAAGAGACTGAAAAAAATCTTGCACTACGTGTTGAAGAAACAGATACTGAAGACAAGTTTAATGTTTATGGTCGAGGAATACTCCATTTGTCTGTTTTAATTGAAACAATGAGACGTGAGGGATATGAACTTCAAGTAGGAAAACCTCAGGTGATTAAAAAAGAAATTAATGGGCAAACGTGTGAACCATATGAGTCATTGGTTATTGATGTGCCAGATGACTACTCTGGAAAAGCCATTGAGCTAGTAACACAACGTAAAGGTGACTTATTGGTCATGGAGCCTAAAGGAGACCTTCAACATTTAGAGTTTGATATTCCATCGCGAGGCTTGATAGGATTGAGAAACAATATGCTTACCGCTACTGCTGGGCAGGCTATTATGACCCATAGGTTTAGAGAGTATTTGCCTTTTAAAGGTCAACTCAATGCCAAACCTAAAGGAGCTCTTATTTCTATGGAACAAGGACCTGCTACTGGTTTTGCCATTAACAGATTACAAGATCGAGGTCGTTTTTTTGTTGACCCAGGAGATGTCATTTATAAAGGCCAAGTTGTTGGTGAACACTCTAGAGATAACGATTTAGAAGTTAATTTGATTAAGGGTAAGCAATTAACAAATATGAGGAAATCTGGCTCAGATGACGCCATGAAAATTGCACCAAAAATTGTTTTTTCACTCGAAGAATCTATGGAGTATATTGGAGAAGATGAGTATCTAGAAGTAACACCAGAAAGCCTGAGGATGCGAAAGATTTAAAAAAAAATCTACTAGAAACTAAGTATATTAGTTTAGAATCGTATTTATTTTAGCCCTATGAAAGTAGCAATCATAGGAGGCGGTGCCGCAGGTTTTTTCGCTTCCTTTTCTGTTAAAAAGCATCACAAAAACTCACAAGTAACCCTGTTTGAAAAATCAAACAAACTACTATCTAAACTTAAGGTTTCTGGGGGAGGACGTTGTAATGTTACTCATCATTGCTTAAAGACCTCTCAATTGTCAAAGTTTTATCCAAGAGGTGAGTCCTTTTTGAAAAAGTCATTTTCACAATTTCATGTCCAAGATACCATCGACTGGTTCGAAGCAAGAAATGTAGCACTCAAAACAGAGGATGATAACAGAATGTTCCCTATTACAGATAACTCTCAAACAATAATAAATTGTTTTTTAAAAGAAGCACAAGACCTAGATATTAAGATTTTAACTGAGTCTAGAGTGAGCGCGATATCTAAATTAAATGATAACTTTCGACTTGAAGTAAATAAAGAAATCAAATTATTCGATAAGGTCATAATTGCCACTGGAGGTAGTCCTAAAATTAAAGGCTTTGATTGGCTTAACGCTTTTAATTTACCAATAGTAGATCCAGTTCCGTCTCTTTTTACTTTTAACATGCCTGAAGCGTCTATTAAAGAGTTGATGGGAGTTGTTGTAGAAAATACATCGGTACGTATTCAATCTACAAAACTAGAATACCAAGGTCCTGTTCTTATTACACACTGGGGAATGAGTGGTCCCGCCGTACTAAAATTATCTGCATGGGGCGCTAGGTATTTAAAAGAAAAAAATTACCAGTTTACCTTGCAAATAAATTGGCTTTCAATTAAAAATGAAGATCAGGTAAAGCTTCTTTTAGATCATAAATTATTATCTATTGAAAAAAAGAAAATAAAAAACACCAATCCCTTTAGCCTTCCTTCTAGAATTTGGAATTATCTAGTTTGTAAAATAGGTGTTGATGAAGATATATTTTGGAAAGACATATCAAAAAAAGATCGAAATAAAATTGTCAATGTTTTACTTAACGACACCTATAATGTATCTGGCAAAACTACCTTTAAGGAAGAGTTTGTAACTTGTGGGGGTGTAAGTTTAGAAGAAATAAATCCAAATACAATGTCAACATACAAATACAAAAACTTATATTTTGCAGGAGAAATACTTGATATTGACGGTATTACTGGTGGGTTTAACTTTCAGGCAGCTTGGACTACTGGATTCATTGCAGGTAAATTGCTATAGATTTTTTGCTTTATTAAATACATTTATCTTTGTAGTAAACAAAGATGGTTTAAGGGAATGCCAAAGAAAACAAACATGGATTGCAATTATGAAATGATTGCTAAGACCTATCATGGTCTAGAGGATGTACTTGCTAAAGAATTACTTCAGTTGGGTGCACAAGATATTAAAACACTAAGACGTGCCGTAAAGTTTAAAGGTGATTTGGGATTTATGTATAAAGCTAATCTCTCCTTGAGGACTGCCGTAAGAATCATAAAACCAATAAAAACCTTTAAAGTCAAAAATGAAGCCGAGTTTTATAGCCAAATGAGTGCTATAGATTGGAGTAATTACATGACTATTGATCAAACTTTTGCGATTGATTCTTTCGTTAATTCCCCTTATTTCAATCATTCATTATATATTTCTCTAAAGGCTAAAGATGCCATTGTAGATCAATTTAGAGATAACTGTGGTTTAAGACCTGATGTAGATTTAGATGAGCCAGACATAAGACTCAATATACATATCACTAATGACTCTTGTACTTTATCAATAGATAGTTCTGGAAAATCTCTTCACAAAAGAGGCTACAGATTACATACTAATGAGGCACCTATATCTGAAGCTTTAGCTGCCGGTCTTATACTTCTTAGTGGCTGGGATAAAAAATCTCATTTTGTTGATGGTATGTGTGGTTCTGGTACTTTTTTAATTGAAGCTGCCATGATTGGAGCCAATATACCAGCTAATATTAACCGTCCACACTACGCGTTTCAACACTGGCCTGACTATGATCAAGATTTATGGGACCTCATTAGAGCTAGTCAGCTAAAAAAAGCTCAAGATTGCTATGGTAAAATAATTGGATACGATCTTAACAAAGAAACGGTAGAACATGCAAAGTTAAATATTGCAAATTCTGGTTTAGAAGAGTATATCGAGATTCAACATAAAAACTTTTTTGAAACATCAAAACCCGACGGCCCAACTCATCTGGTATTTAACCCTCCATATGGTGTTAGAATAAAAGAAAATATTCCTACTTTATACGAAGCTATAGGTAATACATTGAAGAAATATTACGCCGGTGCTGAAGCCTGGTTTTTAACATCTCACTTAGAAGGTTTGAAGTATGTTGGACTTCGTTCATCTAGAAAAATAGAAATTTTTCAAGCTAAACTCGAATGTAGATTTGTAAAATATGAGTTGTATTCTGGCTCTAAAAAAGCAAAAAAACAAACTGTTGGAGGCTGAGGAAAATATATATGTTAATGTAATTCTTCCCCTGCCTGTAAAACAAATATTTACGTACCAGTTAAGAGAGGAAATCTTAGGCTTGGTTCAAGTAGGATGTCGCGTTGCCGTTCCTTTTGGAAATACAAAAGTATATGCTGCAATAGTTGAGTCAATTCATCATATTAAACCTTCCTATGAACTTAAGTATGTTATGGAAGTTTTAGATGATACACCTATAGTTTCTAAGGCAAATATTGCTTTGTGGCAATGGGTGTCAAAATACTACATGTGTTCTATAGGTGAAGTTATGAATGCAGCTCTACCGTCTTCATATAAGCTCGCTAACGAAACCTATCTTGTTATACACCCTGATTTCAATTTAAATAAAACTGAATTAACTGATGCTGAATTTCTTGTTGTAGAGGCATTAGAATTACACCAAAGATTGAGGGTTAAAGAAGTTGCTAAAATTTTACAACTCAAAACAGTGTTACCTTTCATCAAAGGTATGCAAGACTCAAAAATAATTAAGCTAGAGGATGAAATCAAAGAGCAGTATCGTTCTAAGAAGAAACGTGTCTTTTGTTTGGCAAAAGATGTCAATTCAGAAAATGCTATCAAACTCTTAAATAAGTATAGAAAATCACCTAAACAAGAAGCATTTTTGCATCAATTTTTATTGGAATCCCAATCTGAAATAGATTTTTATCCCTTCTGTAAAAATCATGGATTTAAAACTGTTCATGCCAAGGGCCTTGTGGAAAAGAATATTATTGAATTGTATGATGTTGAAGTTAACAGGTTAGAACAATTTGATTTAAAGATTCCTAAATTAAAGCATCTAAATGAGGAGCAACAAAAGGCATTAGACAGCTTTAACTCTACAGATAAAAAAGTTTCGCTTCTTCACGGAGTAACATCAAGTGGTAAAACAGAAGTATACATTCATATCATTAAAAAGTATTTAGATGCTGGAGAGCAGGTTTTATATTTAGTTCCTGAAATTGCATTAACTACACAGCTAGTATCACGCCTAAAGTATGCTTTTGGAGATAGAGTAGCGGTATACCACTCTAAGTTTGGAATAAATGAAAAAGCTGAGTTATGGAGTGATATACGACACAACCTTAGATTTCCAATTGTAGTTGGCGCGCGTTCATCTGTTTTTTTACCTTTCGCTAAATTGGGACTTGTTATAGTTGACGAAGAGCACGATACTTCATTTAAACAACAAGACCCAGCGCCAAGATATAATGCAAGGGATCTGGCTGTTTACATGGGAGGCCATTATGGAAGTAAAATATTACTTGGAACTGCTACTCCTTCTCTCGAAACAGCATATAATGTTTATGAGCAAAAGTACCACCTTACTACTCTAAAAAAGCGGTTTGGGAACTTTAGTTTTCCAGAGATTCAGATTGTAGACATTGGTCATGCGTATAAAAGAAAAAAAATGCACGGCCACTTCTCTGAACAATTGTTAGGCTCTATTCAAGATACTATAAATACTGGACAACAGGTTCTTTTGTTTCAGAATAGAAGAGGTTTTGCACCTCAGCAACAATGTCAGTCTTGTGGCCATGTTCCTCAATGCAAGTATTGTGATGTTAGCCTTACCTACCACAAACAAACACATAAACATAAATGTCATTACTGTGGTTATACAGAAAAGCCCGCAAACTTTTGTAAGCTATGTAACAACTTTGATGTAAAGTATAAGGGCTTTGGGACTGAGAAAATTGAGGATGAATTAGCATCCATTTTCTCTGATAAAGTAATTCTGCGAATGGATTATGATACAACACGACAGAAAGGAGCTTATGAACGACTAATTAACGCCTTTGAAGACAGAGAAATTGACATTCTAGTAGGTACACAGATGATTAGTAAAGGTTTAGATTTTAAGCATGTAGGGATGGTTGGTGTATTAAATGCCGATCAGCTTTTCAATTTTCCAGATTTCAGAGCATTCGAGAGGGCCTTTCAAATGCTTTGCCAAGTGTCTGGTCGTGCTGGTAGAAAACAAGAACAAAGTAAAGTTGTCATACAGGCCTTTCAGCCAGAGCATGATGTGTTAAACTTTGTCAAGTCAAATGATTACAAGACCATGCTACAAGTTCAGTTAAAGGAGCGTCAAACATATAGATACCCACCCTTTTATAGGATGATACATATATTGGTCCGTCACAGAAGTAGATCAACAGTAATTAATGCATCAGATACACTTGCAAATGCTTTAAGGCAAGTTTTTGAATCTAGAGTGTTGGGGCCTGAATTTCCATATATAGAGCGAATCAAATCATTACATCAAAAGCAAATTTTATTGAAGATTGAACGAAGCTTATCTTATGCTGATTCTAAACTTAGGCTTAACAAATATGTAAATAGTATTAGGAGTATGGAACAATTTAAAGGTGTAAAAATCCGAATTGATGTAGATCCTTTTTAATCCCTTAAGAAATGAATGAAAAGCTATGTGCAAAATGTAAAAATTGGAATTCTGTCAAAGAGGTTTACTGTTTCAATTGCGGTGAAGAATTATTTAAAAAAGAACGCTTGACAAGAGAGGTGCTAGAAGGCCAGCCTAACCCTTATAAAATCCCATTTATTAAAATTAATGATTCAGATGGCTTTGTAATGATATTTGGCAAGCGCATTATTCAGTTTGTTCAACTTCTTTTCTTTGGAATAATTTCATTACTATTATGGATAGCAAGCATACTCCCTGGGTAATTATTTTTAACAGCACTTTTATATCCTCTTTCTTGTTGTTTATTCTAAATGAATGGTATATAAGTGGTTGTAATTTCCCAATAATTCAATTTTATTTAAATGATATTATTGCACCTGTACTTGTTCTAAGTATAACAAGATTTTTTTTGAGCATATATGCAAAACAATGCTATATACTTTCTGTTAAACAATTAATATTTTTTTTAGTTTACATATCATTAATTTTTGAGTTAGTTTTACCAAATTTATCGGAGCAATATACTGCTGATATTCTAGACGTATTAGCTTATTTATTAGGTGTTATAATTTTTCAATTTTTCAATAATAAAAATGAACATAAAACAAAGAATAGTAAAAAGAAGAAATGTGAAGCCTAAGTTTTTTAGTGGTAAGCGCTTGCCAGATAGCTTGGTTGAAAACATACTTGAGGCTGCGAACTGGGCACCAACTCATGGAAATACAGAACCATGGAGATTTGTTGTATTTTCCGATAATGCAATAAATAAATTTGCACATTATCAAGCCGATCTTTACAAGAAGGAAGTAGATTCTAATAATTTTACTGAAGCTAAATATGAAAAGCTTCTTAGAACTCCTATTCTAGCCTCTCATGTAGTTGCAGTCATATCAAAAAATTCGAATTCTAAAATTGCCTTCCTAGAAGAGATTGTTGCTACCTCTTGTGCTGTGCAAAATATATTGTTAGTAGCTGCAGAGAAAAATGTTGCTGTTCACTGGTCGACTGGAGGTATGACTTACTCAAATTCACTTAAGACGTATTTAGGTTTTTCAGAACCAGATCAAGTATTGGGGTTTTTATACTTTGGTTACTGTGATGAAAAAATAAATGTTGATGGTATTCGCATGTCCTCAATAAGTGAAAAGATAAGTTGGAAAAAATGAGGTTTCTAGTTACAGGTGCTACAGGATTTGCAGGAGGACAAATTCTTCGTTATTTAATTAAAAATTATCCCGAAGCTCAAGTAGTTGGGACAGGAAGAAATGTACAAAAGGCAAAACAACTAGAAGCATTATCTATCCCTATTATTGTAGGCGATTTATCTGATCAAAGTTTTGTATCCTCTGAACTTTCAGGGTTCGACTGCATTATTCATTGTGCTGCAAAATCCTCTATTTGGGGTACGTATGACTCTTTTCATAAAGCAAATATTTGTGTTACTGAAAATATTATTAATGTATGTTCAGATAAAACTCACTTGATATATGTATCTTCTGCTAACGTATACTTTTCTTATTCTAACAAGTTGAATATCAAAGAGTCGGATGATTTGCCGAATAATTTTACTGGTTACTATGCGGAAACTAAAGCGCTTTCTGAGCAACTAGTTTTAAATTCTAATCTTAGATATCACAGAACAGTACTTAGGCCTAGGGCAATTATTGGATTAGGTGATACAAATGTGTTTCCACGAGTAATAAGAGCATATAAAGACAATAAACTTAAGGTTGTTGGCGATGGAAAAAATAAAGTCGATTTTACGTCTATAAATAATTTGTGTTTTGCGGTCAAGCTATGCATAGATAAACCAGAGATAGCTGATCAAAAGATATATAATGTAACAGATGGAGAAACGGTAAATCTTTGGGGTACTATGATGCAGATTTTAAATGAGTTAAATTATAATAAGAAACTCACTAAAGTACCATATTCTGTTGCATTTCTTGCAGCTAAACTTAATGAGATAGTAGGTAGAATAAAAGATGTGGAACCCAGTATCACCACCTATGGTGTTGCTGTTTTAAAATATTCTATGAGTTTAAATATTGAAAAAATTAAAACAGACCTCGGTTACGAACCACAACAAACTACTCAACAAACTCTTCAGGATTTCACAAAATGGTATAAATCAAAAAGTACTTAATACACAAACTTATAAGCAAGCATTCCATATAGGCGTATTTGGTGGTGGCGCAATAATTAGGATAGACTCTTTTTTAACAGGATGAACAAATTCGAGTTGTCTAGCATGAAGATTTATAGATGCATCTTTGTTTGATCGTTTTGCCCCATATTTAAGATCTCCTTTTATTGTAGATCCTATATGAGCCAGTTGCACTCGGATTTGATGATGCCTTCCTGTTTTTGGTTGCACTTCGACTAAAAAATATTTATCTAATTTTTTTATTGTTCTATAACTGAGTATGGATTTTAATGCGCCTTCTTTTGGAAAGTTGAATGCTTGAGATTTATTATTTCGACCATTTTTGATCAAATAATGAGTTAGTGTAGCTTCTTCTTTTTCGGGCATATTATTGATAATTGCCCAATATGTTTTTTGAAGGTCTTTTTCCCGAAATAAGTTATTCATCCTAGAAAGTGCTTTGCTTGTTTTGGCAAAAATAACTACTCCAGTAACTGGTCTGTCTATTCGATGGACAACACCGCAATATACATTTCCGGGTTTATTATATTTCTTACGAAGATAGTCTTTAACAAATTCACTCAAGGGTTTGTCTCCTGTTTTGTCTCCCTGAACAATATCTCCAGACTTTTTGTTTAGAGCAATCAAATGATTGTCTTCATAAAGAATGTCAATCATTAATATTGCTCGTTTTCATTAGGAAATTCTGCACTTTTTACATCCTTTACATAAGATGTTATTGCCCCAGTAATTTGATCGTATAATGATAAATATCTTCGGAGAAATCTAGGGTTAAATTCGTGAGTCATCCCCAGTAAATCATGTGTAACAAGTACTTGACCGTTAACTTTTGAACCTGCACCGATTCCAATAACTGGTATGCTTAATTTTTTAGCTACTTTTTCAGCAAGTTTTGCGGGTACTTTTTCAAGAACAATCGCATAACAACCTGCCGATTCAAGGAGTAGTGCATCATCGAGTAGTTTTTTAGCTTCAGCCTCTTCCTTAGCTCTAACCGTATAGGTTCCAAATTTATATATTGATTGAGGAGTTAATCCCAGATGACCCATGACAGGTATTCCAGCAGTTAAAATTCGTCGTACAGATTCAATAATTTCGGATCCACCTTCTAGCTTTACTGAATGAGCTCCAGACTCTTTCATTACTTTAATAGCAGAATTTAATGCTTCTATTGAGTTACCCTGATAAGTACCGAACGGTAAGTCCACCACGACTAAAGCTCTATTAACAGCTCTTACTACAGATGATGCGTGATAAATCATTTCGTTTAGTGTTATGGGTAGTGTAGTTTGATGACCAGCCATAACATTAGAGGCTGAATCTCCAACAAGAATGACATCTACACCAGCTGAGTCCACCATTTTAGCCATAGTAAAGTCATAAGCAGTTAACATAGATATTTTCTCTCCATCACGCTTCATTTCTTGAAGCACATTGGTTGTTATTTTCTTGAATTTATTTGTGTGTGGAGACATAATTATTCCGTTATGGGTTCGCTAATCTCTTTTGAAATAGAGTCTTGAGTGAAATTATTTTTTTTAATATGATCTAAATAAACCGAGTCGATCACTAAAGAGTCTAAATTTAAATAGATGGTATCATTAATACAAAATTTAGTTAAAACAGAATCTATAAATAATTGTTCTTCAGTTTTAACATCAATCACTTTTTGAAATAATTCTAATTCTAAATTTTCATAGTTTAATTTCACTTTTTTTAGAGAATCACTTAAAATTTTATGCTCTATTTTTAACTGCCGATTTTCAAGTGTGTTATTAATAACTTTATGACTTAGATCGAGAAGTAATTGTGTTTGGCTAGTATCGATAGCAGATTTAATGACTGCATATTGTGAATTTTCTATATCTAACTGTTCATTTACAAGACGCATTGCTTTTAATTGATTTTCAAGTATACGTATTGCATTTTGTAATTCTAAAGCACGAGCATCAAGAGATTGCTCAAGCTCTAATTCTAATTTTTCATTTTGATAAATTAGGTCTCTAATTTCATCGTCAGTCAAATAAATTTTGTTTTTGTCGCGATAAAATTCATCTGCATACACAGAAATATAATCTATCCTTGCTTTCGTATTGGGACCTATGAATAGTCCAATATTACCACTGTTTAAGTCATCAATTGTAAAAGTAAATACAAGGGATCCATTGATGTACAAGTCATGATCTTTACCATTGGTTCTGATTTCTATATCATTATACTCATTGATACCTTTTATAGATGAATTTTTAATCCATCCGTCTTTGCTCTCATCTGTTACGGTAACATAATTACCAGAAACTAATTGACGAACCCTAAATCGATTATTTTTATTTATGTCAATCATTAATGCGCTCTGTCCATCTGAACTTGCTCTAATAATTAATCCGATAGATTGGTTATTCGACTCTGAAGGACCAAGCATAACAGATGCTTGGATCCTAAATGCATTTAAGTCATTTTCCCAATTACTCATCAGTGCATAGGGTGCTCCTTGTTTAACTCGATTCATGAAAAACTCACCTTTGTCGAACACAAAAAAATTGTCATCATTGGTAATAACAGGCCACAAATCATTAATTTCCGAAAACGATTCGTCAAGCATTAACTGGTTAAGTTTAAGCTGAACTGTTTGCTGTGCTTTCATCTGTATATGGATAAAAGTAATAAAAAGACAAAGGCATGATAATTGTTTCATAAGCTTCTATTGGTAACTAAACAAAAGTAAGAAAATATTATACCTTTGCTTTCATGATTAGAAAAACTCTTATTGGATTAATTACTCTTGCATTTTTACCTTCGTGTGAAAATGATTTAGACATAACTGCTGAATGGAAAGACATTCCAGTAATCTACAGTATCTTAAATGTAGATGATAGTACACATTACGTTAAACTTAATAAAGCCTTCTTAGGTCAAGGAAACGTGATGATGATGGCACAAGAATTTGACTCTATATATTACAATGATGACAATGTAGAGTTGAGACTTCTTGAACATTCATCATCTAATGGAGTTAGTAATAGAAGTATTACTCTAGAACCCACTGACGTTTTTGATAAGCCCGAAGGTGATTTTAGTTCACCAGCTCAAGTTATATATAAAACGAATGAAATCTTATATGATAACAAGTTTTATTCAATAGAACTTGAAGTTTCGGACTCTGTTACCGCGAAATCTGAACGCGCCATTGATTTGTTAGAGACACCTCAGTTGATTAAACCCAATACAGTAACTCCTTTGAACATTTTAACAGATGGGTATGCTGCTAACGCAGAGTGGAATAGTATTCGTGGTGGTAAATTGTATGAATTAGTAATTAGATTCCATTATATTGAACAGCAAATAGCCAATCTAAATGACACAGTGCATAAGTATATAGATTGGAATTTCCCTCTTAAGCAATCAATTAATACAAATGGGGGAGAAGATATGTTCATCACCATTGATCCTCAACAATTCCTGTCATTTATAGCGGCTAATATAGAGCCTAATCCCAACGTTTATAGACAGGTTCTTGGAACAGAAACACCTCAAAGTACAAGTGGTTTTGTGATTTCTCACAGGTGCTTAGATTTTACCCTGAATATAGCAGGTAAAGATTTGTCTGATTATCTATTACTTAACCAGTCTAGCAGTTCTATAGTTACAGAGCGTCCAGAGTACTCTAACATAGACGTTGGTATTGGGTTATTATCGTCTAGATCTTATGCAAATGTAATAGGTGTAAAAATTAATAATGATACCAATGATGAAATTTCCTCCTCTGATATTACCAAACATTTGAATTTTGCTTACTTCATACTTAATGGTGATGGTGAAATTGAAGCTCGCTATAATTAATTATTGACATTCTGTCATATGTAATGTCATGATTTGATGGGTAAACTGTCAAAACATGACTTTTTTTATGGTAAAATCTCTCCTAAATGTATTGGCATAATGATTGACCTAGTCAATTCGTAACTCTAAACATTAAATTAAAAAATCATAGATATGAGTAAGATTATAGGAATTGACCTAGGTACTACGAACTCCTGTGTTTCGGTTATGGAAGCTAATGAGCCTGTAGTAATTGCTAATGCAGAAGGGAAACGTACAACACCTTCTATTGTTGCATTTGTTGAGGGCGGTGAACGTAAGGTAGGAGATCCTGCAAAACGTCAAGCCATTACGAATCCAGAAAATACAATTTATTCCATTAAGCGTTTCATGGGTGAATCTTTTGATAAATGTAAAAAAGAAGTTTCATCTGTACCTTATAAAGTAGTTAAGGGTGATAATAATACTCCAAGAGTTGATATTGATGGACGTATGTATAGCCCTCAAGAAATTTCTGCAATGGTACTTCAGAAAATGAAGAAAACAGCAGAGGAGTATCTAGGACACGATGTATCAGAAGCAGTAGTTACAGTTCCTGCGTATTTTAATGATGCGCAACGTCAAGCAACAAAAGAAGCTGGTGAAATTGCCGGACTCAAAGTGCGTAGAATTATTAACGAACCTACAGCAGCAGCTTTAGCCTATGGATTAGATAAGAAAGACAGCGATGTAAATATTGCAGTTTTTGATTTAGGTGGTGGTACGTTTGATATTTCCATATTAGAACTAGGTGACGGTGTATTTGAAGTGAAATCTACAAATGGTGATACGCATCTTGGTGGTGATGACTTTGATCAGGTCATTATAGATTGGATGGCATCGGAGTTTAAGAATGAAGAAAGTATCGATTTGAGACAAGATCCTATGGCTTTACAGCGTCTTAAAGAAGCAGCAGAAAAAGCAAAGGTTGAACTATCTTCCTCTACACAAACAGAAATAAACCTTCCTTATATTACAGCTACCTCTTCAGGCCCAAAACACCTCGTAAGAACATTAACACGTGCACAATTTGAGCAATTGGCGGATTCATTAATTCAACGTTCCATAGAGCCATGTAAAAAAGCACTACTTGACTCTGGTTTAGACAAAAATGAAATTGATGAAGTTATCTTAGTTGGTGGATCTACACGTATTCCAGCTATTCAAGCGATTGTAGAAGAGTTTTTTGGAAAAAAACCATCTAAAGGAGTAAATCCAGATGAAGTAGTTGCGGTTGGTGCAGCAATTCAGGGTGGTGTTTTAACAGGAGAGGTTAAAGATGTTTTATTGCTTGACGTAACACCATTATCATTGGGTATTGAAACTATGGGCGGTGTATTTACCAAGTTAATTGACGCTAATACAACAATCCCTACTAATAAATCACAAGTCTTTTCTACAGCAGCAGATAATCAGCCAGCAGTAGATATACATGTATTACAAGGCGAGCGATCAATGTCTGCAGACAACAAAACTATCGGTCGCTTCCAACTAACAGATATACCACCGGCACAACGTGGAGTCCCTCAAATTGAGGTTACTTTTGATATTGATGCGAACGGAATTATGAAGGTATCTGCAAAAGACAAATCTACTGGTAAAGAGCAGCACATTAAAATTGAGTCTTCATCAGGTCTTACTGAAGAAGAAATTCAAAAGATGCGTGACGAAGCAAAAGCAAATGAAGATGCTGATAAGAAGGTTAAAGAAAAAGTTGATAAACTCAATGCCGCTGATCAAATGATTTTTCAAACCGAAAAGCAGTTGGCAGAATTCGGTGACAAGCTACCAGAAGATAAGAAAAAGCCAATCGAAGAAGCAATTGGAGATTTAAAGAAAGCACATGAATCTCAAGATCTTGATGCAATTGATAAATCAATGGAAACTTTAAATCGAATTTTTCAAGAGGCATCTCAAGAGATGTATGCACAGTCTAATGAAGGCGGGGCAAATACATCTGCACCTGATGCTGAAGAGCAAAAAACAGAAGATGTTACTGATGTAGACTTCGAAGAAGTTAAATAATGTGCATCTATATTATTTTGATAGCCCTCTAATTTAGAGGGCTTTTTTTTTTGCAGCTTTATTGAATATTGTTAATATTGTCTTAACTAAACCAAACACTATGAGATTACTTACAATTGTATTTGCAATAGTATCTTCGATATTATTTTCTTGTCAAAACAACAGTTCTAAAACAATAGAACCAGCCTCTGAGAAAGTCGCTGTGACTAGCGAACTAACTAAAGAAGAAACTGTAAAGGAAATTTCAAAACTATCTGAATTTGTCTCTAAAGCACTAGATGTTGAGGCAGACAATTCTATGAAGGCTAAAAAAATATTGATGATTCTTAAAAAGTCTAAGTTAAAACCTGAAACAAAAAAGAAAGTGGTCATTAAACAGATGGAAAAACAAGGAACTTCTATCGAACATCAAAAGGAGATAGTTTATATTCTCGACACTAAACTATAGGATTATATTATTCTATAAATTAATTTATAACCCACTCTCAAGTGGGTTTTTTTAGCTCTATATTTGAATTTATATTGAACTGATGACAATGAAGCAACCCTTAGCAGATAGGTTAAGACCCAAAAGTATTGATGATTATATTGGGCAAAATCACTTGGTAGGAAATTCTTCTGTATTGAGGCAAGCAATTAAGGCTGGGGTTTTTCCCTCAATTATTCTATGGGGACCTCCGGGAGTTGGAAAAACAACTTTAGCACAAATTATTGCAAAACAACTCAAAAGAGAAATTTTCACTCTCAGTGCTATCAATTCAGGTGTAAAGGATGTTAGAGATGTTATTGAAAAATCGAAAGCAAGAGGTTTGTTTGGCACAAATAGTCCTGTTCTTTTTATTGATGAGATTCATCGATTTAGTAAGTCTCAACAAGATTCACTCTTAGGTGCTGTAGAAACAGGAATAATTACTCTTGTTGGTGCTACTACAGAAAATCCCTCATTTGAAGTTATACCTGCTTTGTTATCTCGTTGTCAAGTTTATAAATTGGAGCATTTTAGTGTACAAGATCTAAAAGCAATTCTAGACAGAGCAATTTATAAGGATTCTATACTTTCTACCAAAAACATTAAGATAAATGAGTATGATGATTTACTTCGTTTGTCAGGTGGTGATGCACGAAAGCTTCTTAATATCTTTGAACTAATTGTCAATTCGCATCCATCCGAGTGTATAGTTATTACTGATAAACTTGTGCAAAAATATGCAAAACAAGTTGTTAGTTCATATGATAAAGATGGTCCAATGCATTATGATATAGCTTCTGCATTAATAAAATCTATTAGAGGTTCAGATCCTAACGCCTCAGTTTATTGGTTAGCTCGAATGATTGAAGGCGGCGAAGATGTTAAGTTTATTGCCAGAAGGTTATTGATTGCAGCGAGTGAAGATATCGGTAATGCAAATCCTACAGCACTAGTTATCGCGAATAATTGTTTCCAGGCAGTCAGTAGTATCGGCTACCCTGAGAGCAGAATTATATTGGCTCAGTGCGTTACCTATCTGGCTAGTTCAGTTAAAAGTAATGCTTCATACCAAGCAATAAACAAAGCTCAAGAACTCGTAAAACAGACCGGTTCTCTATCAGTGCCAATTCATTTAAGAAATGCACCAACAAAACTCATGAAAGATTTAGATTATGGTAAAGAATATAATTATCCTCATAATATTGAGAATAGCTTTATTGAGCAAGAATATTTACCGAATGAGTTAGAAGGAACAAAACTTTATGATCCTTCTGATAATTCAAGAGAGCGCGCTATGCGCGAATTCTTGAAGTTAAGATGGAAAGATAAATACAACTATTAGAGTTATGCTAGATAGGCTAATACGGAGCCTAAACCAATAACAAGTAATTTTTTTAAGTTGAATTTGTGTCCCTCTGAGCTTTCAAAAAGAATGGTGGTTGAAATATGTAAGAATATCCCTACTACAACAGCTGTTATTTCTCTGTGATAATTACTTACTTCTTGAATCACACTAGCCGTTAAAGTACCAAGAGGAGCCATAAGCGCAAATAAAGAAATGAGTATGAATGTTTTTAGTCTAGAATAACCTGCTTGAGCGAACATACTCATCAACACTATTGTTACAGGTATCTTGTGTAACGCTATCCCCATAAGTAGTGAATTATGGTAGTGGTTATGTCCATGATGATTTTCACCACTTAAAGGCATACCTTCTAGGTAGGCATGAATAGCTAGACTGATAAGCATTGTCATAGGAATAGTCTTGTTGCTGACATGTCCGTGCCCATGCTCTATTCCCTGTGAAAAAAATTCTAGTATAATTTGAAGAACGAAGCCAAGAACGAGGTAAACTCCAATTTCTTTGTTATTTCCAGTGTATACTTGTGGTAATAAATGGAAGATAGAAACAGCAAACAAATAGGCTCCAGAAAATGCTAATAATAGCTTAATTGCATTTGCCTTTAAGTTAGTTATAGACTGAACTATAATTACTCCAATCAAAACGGAAGCTATTAAAACAATGTAAGTCATGCATAATTTTTTTGGGCTTCAAATATAAGAAGAAAATGAAATGGTTTTACTATACTATATAAAATCTATATATAAGGGTTTAAATTTATTTTTCGGCTTTCATAATAATAATTAAACGGTCTGATTTAATGGGACTAAATGCGTTTAAATTATAGTCTCCAAAAACTTCTATCACTTTGAGCTTAGCGATACTTGCCATCATCTCAATATTGTCTAAAGTAAAGGCTGAAACACACTCTTGATACTTGAATATTTTAGCATTATCATTAACATTTATTGTTTTGATAATTTCCTTTCCATTGTAATTTCTTGTGATATCAAATCTAATATCATTTAAAATTTTAGTCTCTTGATGAACCAGATTTTGTATTGTTTTTTTGCTGTTTAAAAAGTCTAACACAAAAACACCACCTTCTTTTAGGTTATTATTTACGGCACGCAAGACATCAATATTCTCATGCTCTTTTTCAAAATAACCGAAACTAGTAAAGAGGTTAAAAACATAATCAAACGAATTTAACTGGTATGTTTTCCGCATATCATGAACTTCAAATTTACTGTTTGAAATAGCATTCTTATTCGCTTCTTGAATACTTTTAGGAGCAAGGTCTATCCCAGTAGCTTTATACCCTCTTTTAGCTAAATGAAGGGTATGCCTTCCCTTTCCACACGCTAAATCTAAAATTGAGCAGTTACTTTTAATATTTAAATGTTTACATAAATTATCAATGAACACAGAAGCTTCAGCCTCATTCCTATTTTGATATAAAACATGATAATAGCTGGTGTTAAACCAGTCTTCAAACCAATTTTTGTTCATCTTAAACAAGATATTTATAAATTTTAAATAATTTAATTATTGCTAACGATACCATAATTAAAAGTAAGTATCGCACCCAAAGATTGGCTTTCTTATTTTCCAGGGCAAATGATGTTGCAAGCCAAGCTCCCATTCCTTGCCCAGTAGCAAGTACAACTGCAGGTTGCCAATCAACTTGTTGGTTATACACATAAATAAAAAGAGCAGGAATTAATAGAACAGCACAAATAATAATTTTTATAAAATTTGCATCAATAAGGGTGTATTTAGCTATTAATACAAGTACAGAGAGAAATAAAATGCCCATACCCATTTGAATGAATCCAGCATACCAACCAATAGCCAAAAAAATAATAAAATTTAATATTGACTTATTGTTTGCTTTTTGTGACGTCTCAATAAGCCATCGTTTAGGCTTAAACAACAGCAAACCCAACATTAAAATCATAAGGTATCCAATAACTTTATTTAGCAGATCATCAGGTACATTAATAGCAACATAAGCGCCAAATATAGTACCCAAAACTGTAGGAATCATAAACCATAAGCTCTCATTGAGTAATGGTTTAAATTTATTAGATGTTCTTAGAGTAACAAGACTAACAATACACTGTACAAATGCGCCAACTCTGTTTGTGCCATTGGCTACACCAGCTGGCATTCCACAAAACAGTAATAAACTTAATGTGAATACAGATCCATTCCCTGCAAGAGTGTTTATGGTGCCAGCCAATAATCCCGCCAAAAATAACAAGAAATACATGTACCATGCTAGTTCCATAATAATAAATAATAAAAATTGACGTAAATGTAGTTAGTTTATATTTTATACATGCACATATTTATAAAAGCATTTGTACAATGAATTAACTATTTATCGTTCATAAGTTCATGCGCTCTTATAAAATCTAACCCGTAGATTTTCTACTTTTAAAAAAATAAAATTAGCATTATGAGAATATATGTCTTTTGTAGTCTGTTGTTTCTTGCAATGAATAACAAGATGCTAGGCCAAGAGTCTATCACAAATCCTATTATAGATGATTATCATTTAGCGATTCAACAATACGAATCTCAGTCATATGAACGTGCCTTTCATTTATTTCTAAAAATTAATGAGTCGTTGGATGATAAACATGAAATGATGTCCATTAAAAGTGCATATTATATGGCTCGATCTGCTATGTATCTATACACTAATGATGCACATGAACTCATGGAAGATTTTGTAATGAATTACCCTGACAGCTATTTATTACATCAATCTTACAGGGATTTAGGCGATTATTATTATCAAAAAAGAGATTATAAAAAAGCCTATTCTTACTATAAATTGGTTGATGTTAACCACCTAGATAATATTGACAAATCTGAATTTAAATATAATACAGCATATAGTTTATTTGAGCTTGAGTATTACCAAGAGTCTCTATCTTACTTCCGCGATTTAATACACGTAGATTCTCCACATCAGCAATTTGCTAAGTACTATTTTGCATATATCGCTTATTTGAATCAAAATTTTGTAACGTCCAAATCATATTTCTTAGAACTTCTTGATGAAGCATTTAATGATCCAACCATACCTTTATTTATTACTCAAATTTACCATAAACTTGAGACCTACGATAAACTAATAGAGTTTGCTTTACCATTTTCCGATTCTAGTGCAGTAGATATTCGAATTAACAAGCTTATAGCTGAAGCATACTATCACAAGGGGGATTATAATAATGCGATAGTCTTTTTTGATGATAAGTTTCTAAAAAATGGTGGTAATTTATCTGATTTAGGGTACTATTTACTTGGTCAATCTTACTATAGAATTGATGAATTTTCATTGGCTAGTGCCGCGTTTAATAAGATTGTTTCATCTGAAGATAGTTTAGCTCAAAATGCTTATTACTACTTAGCAGATTCGTACATAGAGCTCGGTGATAAAAGATCTGCCCAAAATGCATTTGAATCAGCTGCAATTATAGGAGGAAATAATCGTATTACAGAGCATGCTAGTTTTAACTTTGCAAAACTCTGTTATGAGCTAGGATATCCTTACGCAGACCCTACAATGATTCTCCAAGATTTTATTAATGAATTCCCTAACTCAGAATATACTGAAGAAGCATATTCATACCTAGTCAATGCATTTTTAAGTCATAAAGACTATTCAAGAGCCATCGTTTCAATGGAATCTAGTGGTTTAGAAAATATAACCCTTCAGCAAGCCTATCAAGAGATCTCATATTATAGAGCTGTACAGTTATTTAATGATGGAGATTATGAGGGTTCAAAAGATTATTTTGATAAAGCATTGAGATATACTCACAATAGAAACTATGAATCTTTAACTTGGTATTGGATAGCTGAGAACTATTATAGACTAGGTGATTATAATAATAGTATTGAGGCATTTACTACTTTTCAAAATACACCTTTTGCCAGTTTAATGGACTCTTACGTATCTTCTTATTATAATATGGCATACAGCTATTATAAATTATGGGATTTTACTAATGCGATAAAAGCCTTTGAGTCTTTTATAGGAAATGCAAACGAAAACGATCATAGGTTACATGATGCTTATGCTAGACTTGGAGATGCCTTTTTTATGATTAAAGACTATGATAAGGCTGTCATAAACTATAAATCTGCTGTTGATTCTTGGGGTGTTGATTCAGACTATGCTTCATATCAAATAGCTTTAGCATATTATCAAAAAGGTAATTATGAATTGGTTGTTGAGCATTTGCTGAACTTTGCAAAGCAATTTCCAAAGTCTATTTATAATGATGATGTATTTTACAGAATGGGCCAAGCCTATGTTAAATTGTCAGATTCAGATCAAGCAATTGATATGTTTAATAAAGTTGTCGTAAAATACCCAAAAAGTCCATTTGTTCCTGATGCCCGTATGAAAATTGCTCTCATATACTTCAATTCAGGAAACAATCAAGAGAGCATTCAAGCATTTAAAGATATAGCATCCGATTATCCGTCTTCGGCAACTGCTCGTGAGGCTATTAGTAATGCCAGGAGTGTATTTGTTGACATTGGTGATGTAAAGTCTTATGCAGATTGGGTGCAAACTTTAAGTTTTGTAAATTTATCTAACTCGCAACTTGATTCCACTGCTTATGAATCTGCCGAATTACAATTTTTAAGAGCAGATTACAATAAAGCTTATCTTGGATTTAAGGAATACATTAATCAGTATGATGATGGAATTTTTAAGTTAATATCTCATTATTATTATGCAATATCAGCTTCCAAAATAGATAGCATAGACGATGCTATCATAGCATACGAATATGTTTGTTCTGGACAACATTCTTCATTTACTATGGATGCATTAAAGTCTTTAGCAGATATTTACACTGTTAAGCGTAATTATAAAAAAGCAATTGGTACCTTCAATCAGTTAGACGATAAAGCAGAAACCATAGAAGATCAACTTATTGCAAAGCAAGGCTTGATGTTGTGTTATTTCGAGTTATCTGACTATAAAAATGCCATAGAGCAAGCGCAAATAGTATTAAATTCGGGCAGAGTTGATAAGAGTTTATTGCTAGAAGTTAAAACTTTTATTGCGAGATCAGCATATCTAGATATGGATATCGATCTAGCGGCATCTATGTACAGAGACATAGATGTTGAGAGTCAAGGAGAATTAAAAGCAGAGGCTATGTATCACCTGGCATTTATAGCTTTTTACAAAGGAGATTATGAAAGGTCTAAACAAATTATATTTGAACAATCTAGGCTACTACCAATGTATAAGTTATGGCTTGGAAAATCCTTTATAGTTTTGGCAAAAAATTATCTACAAGACGATGATGTATTTCAAGCTAGTCATACTCTTGACCAACTTATTTTAAATATTCAAGATAAGGATATTTTGAAAGAAGCTAATAGTTTAAGGGCTCAAATTCTATCAGAGAGTAATTCACAACTTCGACTTAATTTAGATTCATTAACCATCACTGACTCGATACAAACAAAATAAACAGCACGTTATGCCTATTAGAGTTACCCTACTTTTCATCTTTTTTACCATCACTAAAGTTATTGCACAAGAAAACCTCAAAAAGGAAATAATTGATGTTGTTCAAGATTTTGAGCCCAAGGTAATGTTGAAAACCAAATTAAATACCCAACCTTTATTTGTTGATACATCAAAAGTTTCTGAATATCTTAATTATTCAATAAGGTTTGAAGATTACAAAGTTTATTTACCTATAGATTCTTTACCAGCAGTTTCCAGTAAACGGACTATTTTAAATCGTCTTTTCCAAAATAAACTTCATTCATTTATAGGAAGTTCTTTAAATCCTAGATTAATGTATTCTCATAGTAGTGGAAGGAATACCAAGTACCTCTATGACTCATACGTTAATTATGATGCTAGCAAACATAATTCTTCTAACCATAGAGATTTTTCTAGAATATCTCTGGGAGGATTTTATAAATCAGAATTTAAAGGAATACAATTTTTAAGTGACCTTAATTTTACTAGAATTAATCGATTTAATATTAACAATACCAAACGTTCACAGTCATATTTTAATGGCTTCGGAGGTTTTAAATTTACTGATTCTACTTCTGTGTACATGCCCTCGTATTTAGCTCTTAATACGTCCTTAAATAAACTTTATTCTGATCAAAATGAGTTAACAACGAACATCACTTCTGTTCACAAAGGAATAGATTCATTATTGTTGGATTGGACATTGAAAAATCAAATTATATTTAAATCTTTTGAAGGACAATTTTATAAAAAGTGGAATACAGAATTAATGTCCAAAAGAACTTATGATCTTCTGCAAACAGAGTTTATACTAGATATAGATATAGTGCAGGGATCTTTTTCCATTCTACCATCTTTTTATGTGCAATACCCGTTAATCAGTAATACACTTTATACCTATTGCGATATAGGGGTCGAGAATGAATTCATATCTTGGTCAGATATCTATAAAAACAATCCTTTCCTTAAAAGGGAAACACTAAATTATTCAAATGCAGAAGTCTTTGCGCTTACAAATAAAGTATCTCGTGCAAGAATTGGTTTAGTTGGGAACCTATATAAGGGGGTCAATTATCAGATAAGTACCACGTTTAAAACTCAAGATCATATGATGCATTATGTTCATATGGAGAATAATGTTGAAGGCATTAACTGGATTGCACCTGTGTTTACGTCACTAAATTCGATAGAGTTAAGTGCTAACATAGAAGCTGAAATTAATGAAAAAAATGATCTAATACTTAGTTCTAACTACAGTAGCTTTAATAAATATCTATCTTATATTCCCAGATTAGAGGTTAAACTTTTTAATATCTATGACTTCAATGAACAATGGTCATTTAGTTCACTAATATCATATATTGGATCAAGAGAATCTATCTTTTATGTTAGTGATTTGTCTTGTTATACTGAAGAAAGAAAATCTATCAGTCCATCTGTAGATATTGATTTAAGAGCTAATTATGATTTCGACAAGCAACTAAACTTTTTTGTAGAATTAGTAAATGTTTTAAATCAAGATTATGAAGTTTGGAATGAGTTGCCTGTTAACAGAAGACAACTAAATGTAGGTGTTAATTATCTCTTTTAGCTTATTTTACTTTTATTTTTACTAATCAAATAATAGTATTGTGGAATTTTATTAAATTTGTTACTGTTATTTATATATTTAAATCAAAACATTATGACAAAATTAAATCTAATTAAGGGAACTACATTAGCATTAGCTTTAAGTTTTTTTGGCTTAGAAGCTCAAGCTCAAGCTCAAGATATGAGTAAAGCTCAAGAAACAACACGTTTTTCTAGACCTGTTAACACAGGAGCGAATCATACGCTTTTAATTTTAGATACTGCTTGGGGCGAATTAACTCCTGAGGTTGGTGATGAAATTGCTGCATATGACAAGACGGGGAATATGGTAGCTAGCATTGCATATGTTGGTCATCATACAGGAATAGCTTTATGGGGCGATGATGAATATACTTCTGAAAAAGAAGGACTTTCTACTGGTGAAGTTTTTTCATTAAAATGGTGGAAGAAGTCTACTAATGAAATGGTTACAATAAATATGGGTTCTTTTGAACGTGGAGGTAATACATATATCAAAGACGGTATTACAGTTGTTACTAGTATTGAATTTATTGAGTCTGTTGATCAAACTGTAGAGCTTTTTCAAAATGTACCAAACCCTGTTGTAGACCATACAAAAATAAGCTTCTACCTTCCTGAAGAATCTGAAGTTTTAATTAGTCTTCACAATAATTTAGGACAAGAAGTAAGTGTATTATCAAAAGGGTTATTTACAGCTGGAACCCACAATATTGATGTTAATACAGAGAAATTACAAGCTGGTGTATATTTTTACAACCTAAGTACATCAAAAGAGAAAATAACAAAGCAACTTACTGTTGTCAAATAATTTAACTACACAATAAAAAAATGCCATCAAATCATTTGATGGCATTTTTTTATTTGTAGCAATAAAGTTGGATTAATTAGATGCATATTTTCCTCGTTATTTAATTTGTCTATTTTTGTGTTTTATTGTTAGAACTTATGCATAAGATTTTTATTGTTATTCTTTTATGTTTTATAAACTTAGGTTTTATTTCTCAAGCCCAGGAGTCGCATAAAGTAGAAAGAGATGAGACTTTATTTAGTGTGTCAAAAAAATATGGCATTCCAATAAGTGATATCATCAAGGCCAATCCTGATGCTAATAGAGGATTACGAGAAGGAATGCGTATTATAATTCCAACAATTCACACCTCTGTGGATACTGTTGTATATATCATGCATAAAGTAAGACCTTTAGAGTCTTTTTATTCGATTAAAAATAAATTCGGTATAGAAGAGTCTTTATTACTAGAATTTAACCCACAACTTATAGAAGGCTTTCGAGCAGGTACCTATATTAAAATCCCTCAGTTTGATGAACTTGATGTGACTGCAGAAATAATAGAGGTAGACGCTTTGGTTAAAAGAGACGACATTCACACTTCTAAAGCCAATACTAAATTTATAAAAAAGGCTCATTATAATATAGCCTTCTTATTGCCTCTTTATCTTGATAAAAATGATACATTAGAAACTTTTGAAAGCTTTAATGAAGGTGGTCACATTTATAAAAAAAGTCATTATGCTTTAGACTTTTACGCAGGAGCAAAAATTGCAATTGACAGTCTTAATGCATCCGGAGTGTCTATGAATATTCATGTATTTGACACTAAAAATGACCCCAACGTAACTTTTGATTTAGTTGCAGATAATGTTTTTGATTCTATAGATGTGGTATTTGGTCCTTTTTACTCTAAAAACTTTAGATTGGCAGCTGGAATCCTTTCAAGAAAAGGTATACCTGTTGTTGCGCCTCTATCTACTAAGGCTAATCTACTGGAAGATATTACCAATGCATTTCAAATTATACCATCTCAAAAAAGACAGTTAAACGTCTTATCTAGCTACATATCAAATAATTATATTGATAAAAATATTACTCTAGTCAGAAAAAACACAGATCAAGAGTCAAGACAAGCTGAATGGATGACTGAATCTTTTGACTTTGATTCGATAATAAATTACAAAGAAATTATAGTTAATCAAGCGGTTATAGACTCAATACACCACGAATTAGATTCTTTAGCAGAAACAAATGTCATTCTTATACCTTCTGGTGAAAAAGATTTTGTAATCGATTTACTAACAAAATTAAACGCAACAAGAGATAGTAATTTTGTTGTTTTCGGCTTGTCTAGTTGGAGTTCTTTTAAATCTCTTGACTATACTTATTTGGAGAATTTAAATGTACATATCCCAAACAGTGGTTTATTGTCTTACGAAAAACCATTATCGAAGTATTTTGTGAGTAAATATCATGAAGAGGTAAATTCGGATCCAAGTCCAAGGTTTGCATTTGCAGGATTTGATATTTCATTTTACTTTTTATCTCTACTTTATGAACATGGTGGCTTGTCGACTGACATGTATATGGAGCCAAATGAATTGTTAAATAACAACTTTGACTTTAATTACAAAAGAAATACAAACAATGGCTCACGAAACCAAGCTGTTCAGATTGTGAAGTATGAAAATTATAGAGTTAAAAAAGTCGAATAGTCTTAGGAATTAACCTTAATAAATTTCAATACCTTAGAATTGAAAATTTTAGGTTTTTCTATATTCACTACATGACCGCAGTTTGGAATAATTACTAATTCCGATGAGTCGTGGTCTTTAACTAATTTTGAAATAGAAGGTAAGAACATATGATCCTCTTCACCCATCACATACAATGTGGGAATTCCGGAGTCTTTAATTCTGAAAATAGAAAGTAGTGGATTAACTTCTGATACCAAGCTAAACCACCTTTTAAACTCTTTTTGATAAAGCTTTCTTGCCTCTTTGATAAATAAATTTCTAGATTCTCTGTGTTTTCTTTTTGGCATAATGATAAAGGCAAAAAAGCGATAGAGTAGAAGGTAGGGAATTACAGATTTTAAGAGGGCTCCTGTTCGCATAAGTATTTGACCTCGTATATTAAGTTTCATAACTGCCCCTCCCATTATCATCGATATGCACCTATTAGGGTGCCGTTCAGCAATTTCTCTAATGATAATTGTACCTAGGGATATACCAACAAAGTGAGAGCTAGTAATTTTTAGATGATTTAACACTTCAAGAATTTCATCACTAATTGTTGAAAAAGTATAAGAATGTAACTGAGTATAAATAGAACTTTTTGATCTACCATGTCCTCTAAGATCAATGAGTAATACATTGTAATGTTCTTTGAACTCTTTAAGCTGCTTATACCATATAGAACTACTGCCACCTGCACCATGGATAAACGTTATCCAAGGTGTTTCTTCTTCCTTTATGTAGCTGCTGTAGTGAAGCATAAATGTCGAATAAACCAAAAATTATTTTGTAAATATACTCAATAAAATAATGTGTAAAATTTAAAACAGTTTAGGCTTAGATTTATATTGTTTCATTTTTTCAGTAGGCTGTATTATTGGATAGCCTTCCCATAGACTGTTATCAAATTGATCTACATAAATGACATCTAATATTTTTTCTTCTACATACAAATTAAATTCTTTCGTAGACAATGGTTTACTGTCTATTGTTAAGTATTCAAATGTATTTGAAGAACTTATAATCAAATTTAAGTCTACTTTTAATTCATGAATTTTTTTATCAAATAAAAAACGTTCCTTTCGCTTTTGAAGAGAAATAGCTCTATTAAAACTCACATCTCTAGTTTGAGAGTATGAGAAATATTTAACTTCATAATTTATATGCTTTTTTTCGAAGGCTATAGATAGTGAAAAATCACGCTCTTTATATCCCAGCCCCATAAGACTTAAATTACGTCCAAAACGTTCTTTTGCGTATTTAAAGTCGCTTTTAATGATTGCATAATCATTTAAATTTACAAAGAATCGACCTTCATAAACACCTTTTTTTCTAGGACTAAAATCGATAACACATACTTCTTCGCCCTCTATAAAGACAGTCCCGATATAAGTGTAATCATAATTTTTTGATTTATGAATGAATTCCCAGTATGTGGTATTGCCAATATCTGTAACTTCAAATTTGTTTTTTAAATTGGACTTAAAATATTTTAAATTTGTTTGTGCTGATATCGTTGAGTCTGGCAAACTATCTACTTCATTTCCATAACTATAATCTATATTTCGACCAATTATTCCCGATTTGACCTTCCAATATTCATCTTGGTTTGTGTTGCTAAATAGACTATCAAAAACAGAATTGAAATATTTAAGTTCATCTATCTCTTTAGTGTTAAGTTCTACCGTCTTAATAGCGTTTATTTTCAATGATGTATCGCTGTTTCCTTCCAGTTGATTGATGTAAATTCGTCCTAAAAAATCACGGTAAAAATAAGACTCTCTTGGAAGCTTATCTCTAAAATTATTCATTAAATCCGTATCGATAACATCAATATTAGTCTTCTTTTTCTCTAGTTCAATTTTTTCAATATTATTTATGTATCTATCTCTAGTAAAAGCTAAAGCATTTATTTGAAGCTCATTATAGTTATTGCTTTTATATTTGAGGACAGAGTCTATTATACTATTTATGTTAGGGCTAGAAGCTAATAAAACGATTTCCGTAAGTTGAAAAATATCTTCTTCGAGATATACTTTGTTATTTTTATATAAGTCGTTAACACTTAGTTTTTGTGTTTGGTAACCAATATGTTGAATTAAGATACTATCCTTTTCATTAAACGAATTGTTGCTTATCGTAAAATGACCGAACTCATTAGTTAATGTGCCATAATTACTGTTAACAAATTGAATATTTACATATGCCAAGCTCTCATTTGACTTTTTATCATAGACCCATCCACTCAAATCCGTTTGAGCTATACTACTAGAGAAGTACATATATATGCAATAAAATAAGTGTCTAAGTTTTATGTTTATGGGTATATTCATTATAGAATAAATATGAGAAATTTTATTTAAGTCTACTAATATTGTGAGTAAGTTAGACTTTATTGTAAAGATCTTAGCTCATCTAATAATTTTAACGCTTTCACTTTTATCATGTATGTTCTTCCTTTAGGAATAGCTTCTTCAATAAAAAAGCAAAACTCATCTTTAAATTCAGGCATCTTTCTTGCCGTGTTTACTAAGAGTTCCATACTATAATATTTTACATAGTCTGGAATACTTTCATTTTTTAAAAATTGAATACAATTATCGATTAACAGTCCAGATTTTTCTATGTTGTAGTCCAAATTATTTAAGACTTTTATCATACAACCTTGCTGGCCGTGGTGAGAGAAATGAGGAAATGATTTTAAAATTAAATTCACATTTTTGTTTAAAAAGGAAAGGTACATAGGAAGCATCTTTTGAATACACCATGATGCTCTCCATGCATATGGATATTCTGTACTCAAGGCAATTTTAAAAACCTGTTCAAAGTAATCTTGATCTGCCTTCATTTTAGAAATAAGCAAAGCATTTTGACTACCAGCAGTAGGTTTTAACTCATCTTTAATTGTGTCATTAATATTCATTTATTGACTGTAAAAAGGAATGTCTTTTAAAAATTTATAGCGCTTATTATCATGATCCATTGTACAGGTATAGTGTTCAAGACCATTTGTTACAATTAACAGCTTTGTTTTTAACGTCATGTTATACCTCGCAATTTGGTCAAAAGCGGCTTGATTTATTTTAATTTTCGGCGATTTACATTCAACAACTAGTTGGGGTAAACCTTTATTGTCATAAACTATAACATCGCATCTTTTTTTTGTTTGCAACACATCAATACCCATTTCTATAGCAAATAGCGAAGCAGGATAATTTCTGTCTTTTGTAAGAAATCTGACTATGTTTTGACGCACCCATTCTTCAGGAGTTAAAATGATGTATTTTTTTCTAATAGTGTCAAAAATATATGTTTTCGAATTCTCTTTTTTGTACTTAAATACATACGTGGGTAGGTTTAGCCTAATCATCTCTAAATATCTAATGAATCAGATTGTATATGAGTTCCTTTAATAAGTCAGAGTGCGACGTGGAAGGATTGTTATATCCTTTTGCTTTAACATCTGTTGATCTGAGAAGATCTAAAGCATATACAGATTTTTTAAGACTATAGTTTGCAGCTCCTTGTTGATAATCTTTGACAAAATATGGGTTAATGCCTAAATTTCTGGCTACAACTTGAGGGTTTTTGTCTTTTAAGCTATGATAAATTAGAATTTTACTAAAACAATTGTACAAAACAGTTAAAGTTACTACAATAGGATTTTTTTTTGAATTCGCTTCAAAATACTTAATAATTCGGTTCGCTTTAAGCACATTTTTATGAATTATAGCATGTTGTAGCTCAAAATTATTATAATCTTTACTAATTCCTATGTTGTCTTCAATAAGTTGCTCGGTAATTTCAGAACCCTTTTGAGTTAAAAGACAAAGCTTATTTAATTCACCAGAAATTTTGGATAAATCATTTCCAATAAATTCTCCTAAAAGTATTGCAGATTTAGAGTTTATAGACCGATGTTTTGTTATTAAATATTCACTTATCCAGTTAGGGATTTTGTTATCGTAAAGTTTATTACTTTCAAAGTATAAACCATGTTTGTTAATGTTTTTATAAAGAGCTTTTCGTTTGTCTAACCGCTTTCCTCTATAGCACACTACTAAAACCGTACTTTCTAGTGGTTTTTGGATATAACTATTTAGTTCCTCAATTTTTTTCAGGTCTTGCGCTTCTTTAATAATAATAACTGTATGTTCAGCCATCATTGGATATTGCTTTGCAGACGCTATAACATCAGATACATCAATATCTCGACCATAATAAACAGATTGGTTAAACCCTTTCTCTTCTTCTTTTAAGACATTACTCTCTATGTAATCACTTATCAAATCAATATAATAAGTTTCTTCTCCTGCTAAAAAGTAGGTTGAAGCATACCTTTTAGCTTCTAAATCAAAAAGAATTTGGTTGTGTGTCATAATATCATACCCTTAGACAAATATAAAATTAAACCAGCTTAAATCTCCTTTAATTTATTTTTATGCTTAATTGACTTTTCACCTTTACTTATTTAAATTACTATATCGTTAATAACTAGCTTAACCTCTTTAATATATTAAAGATCCTTCTGTTGATAATAATACGCTGTGTGTTTATTTTTAAATAAATAAATGAATAATTTAGTGATTATCAAATTAACCTACAATACAAAATATTATGATTGACAACAAAGACCATGAAGAGGTGAGAAAAGAAATGCAAAATACACAAGAAGATTCATTTTCTTCTTGGCTAACAGATTTAGAAGAAAAGGATCAACCAGAGGCATGTTCTATTGATGATCCAGAATGTGAAGCATGTGGAAGTTGAAAAAACTAAATAGGTTATAAGGAGCTCAATAGAGCTCTTTTTTTTTATCAAATTTTATATGGAATAATACTTGCTTACAAATTCTACTATTATTAAGTGGAATAATTATCTTCGCACAGCAAAAAAACATACTATGAATAAAGTTCAATTAATTTTCATTTCATTATTTGTTACTATCCAGTTATTTGCACAGACTGGTACTCTTAGAGGTTTTGTGTATGAAGCGAGTTCGGGGGAACCTGCAATGTTTTCAAATATATTATTAGAAGGTACTAACATAGGAGGTGTAACTGATGCGAATGGATTTTATAACCTATCAAAAGTTCCAGTAGGCACTTATACAGTTACTGTTAGTTATATTGGTTACGATCAACAATCCATATCGGTTACAATTGAATCTAACAAAATACAGAACAAAACATTTTACCTAAACGAATCTAGCATTGAACTAAATACGATTCAATTATCTGCTGAACGTCAAGAGGCAAAGACTAGTGTAAATACGTCTGTTGTTAAACTAACTGCTAAATCTTTAAAAAAGCTTCCTTCAATTGGGGGGGAGCCAGATTTAGCTCAGTATTTACAAGTTTTACCTGGTGTTGTGTTTACTGGAGATCAAGGAGGTCAATTATATATAAGAGGTGGTGCACCTATTCACAATGCTGTATTACTTGACGGTATGATATTGTATAATGCATTTCACTCAATAGGTTTATTTTCTGTCTTTGATACAGATGTAATAAAAACTGCTGATGTTTATACCGGTGGTTTTGGAGCAGAATACGGTGGTCGTATTTCATCAATTGTAGATGTTAAAACAAGAGATGGAAATAGAAAACGATTATCCGGGAAAGTATCTGCCAATACGTTTGGATCTAAAATTTTGCTTGAAGGGCCTCTTTCAAAACCAAACGAAAAAGGGGCTAGTTCTTCATTTATTATTTCAGCAAAAAACTCATACATAGATTATACATCTACGAATATTTACGAATATACTGGAGATCAAGGTTTGCCCTACAGCTTTTTAGATGTTTATGGTAAAGCATCTTTTATGGGAAAAAGTGGAAGTAAGTTTAGCCTGTTTGGTTTTAATTTTTCTGATCAAGTAGATTATTCTTCCATCACAAACTTTAACTGGAATTCTTATGGTTTTGGCTCTAGTTTTATATTATTACCTGCTGGTTCTGGAGTTTTGATAGAAGGAAATTTTGCTTACTCTAATTATAATACTGAGCAAATAAGTGCCAATGAGAAACCAAAAAACAGCTCTATTGGAGGCTTTAATACTGGAATTGATTTTACATATTTCCTTGAAGGTGAGTCTGAGGTTAAGTACGGTGTGGAAGTACTAGGATTTGGAAATACCCTTGATTTTTATACGAGCTCTAATGTCAAAATATCTCATAATGACAATACCACAGAGTTTGCAGGTTTTGTAGACTATAAACACGTAGGAACACGATTGCTATTACAACCAAGTCTTCGTTTTCATTCCTATACATCCTTAGGTGAGTCTGTATTAGAACCAAGGATGGGTCTTAAATATAATCTTACTGAAGACTTTAGAATAAAGTCCTCTGCAGGTTTGTTTTCTCAAAACTTGATAGCAGTATCTACAGGACGAGAGGTTGTGAATTTATTTCAAGGTTATATCTCAAGTACAACAAATCTACCAAAATATCTTGGTGATGAAGAACGTGATACATATCTCCAAACAGCAAAACACCTTATTGTTGGTTTAGAGTATGATTTAAATGACAAGTGGACCTTAAATGTTGAAGGATACCTTAAAGATTTTAATCAATTGATTAATTTAAATAGAAATAAGATTTACGAAGACAACTCATATAATAATCAAGTCTCAGACGAAGAGAAAAAAGATTTTGTTGTAGAAACAGGTTTAGCAAAAGGGGTTGATTTTTTATTAAAGTATAACAATATCCAAACCAGTCTTTGGCTAGTGTATTCCTTGGGAAAAGTAAGTAGAACAGACGCTTTGGGAGAGTATGCTCCTTTATATGATCGACGACACAATGTTAATTTTGTAGCATCGCATATTTTTGGAGAGGATAAATCTTGGACGCTTGATATGAGATGGAATTTTGGTTCAGGATTCCCTTTTACAAAAACTCAAGCTTACTACGAGAAAATTGTTTTTACAGATGGAATTAATACAGATATTACCAATGTAAATGATGATGTTGCTATTTTATATAGTGACTATAATGAAGGTAGGATGCCAAATTATCATAGGTTAGACGTTTCTATAACAAAGAAAATTGAATTTACAAAAACAAATATCTTAGAAGCGTCATTAAGCATTAGTAATTTATATGATAGAGCAAATATTTTCTATTATGATCAACTAACAGACCAGCGCGTAGATCAACTTCCTATTATGCCAAGTTTAGGATTAAATTTCAAATTCTAAAAAAGAATAGAAATAGTTCATTTGATGTTTGATTATTTCTAATTTTGCAGGAATGATCTAATGACAACATAATCAAAGTAAATAGTCTTGAATTATGGCTTCAGCTAAATATGTATTTGTTACTGGTGGGGTAACTTCCTCCTTAGGAAAGGGAATAATTTCAGCCTCTTTAGCAACACTTCTACAAAGTAGAGGCTATCGCGTAACAATTCAAAAATTTGATCCTTATCTTAATGTTGATCCAGGTACCTTAAATCCATATGAACATGGAGAGTGTTACGTTACAGAAGACGGTGCAGAAACGGATTTAGATTTAGGGCACTATGAACGGTTTTTGAATCACTATACATCACAAGCCAATAATGTTACTACCGGAAGTGTATACAAATCTGTTATAGAAAAAGAAAGAAAAGGTGATTTTTTAGGCAAGACGGTACAGGTTATCCCTCATATTACCAATGAGATAAAAGAGCGCATGCAAATCTTAGGTAATTCTCAAGATTACGATGTAATTATAACTGAGATAGGTGGTACTGTAGGAGACATAGAATCACTTCCCTATGTAGAAACTGTTCGCCAATTGTGCTGGGAGAAACCCGATGATTGTGTTGTTGTTCATCTAACATTAGTACCTTTTTTATCTGCTGCTGGTGAGCTAAAAACTAAACCTACCCAACATTCTGTAAAGTCTTTACAAGAGTCTGGTGTTTTTCCTGACATATTAGTTTGTAGAACAGAGCATGAAATTAACGATAGCATTAGACGAAAACTTGCTTTATTTTGTAATGTTCAAACCGAGGCTGTTATTCAATCGATTGATGCAGATACCATATACGATGTTCCCAAGTTTATGAAAGAAGAACAACTTGATAAAGTTGTTTTGAAAAAGCTAAATCTTGATTATACTGGAGAGGCAGATATTACCAAGTGGGAAGAGTTTGTGTTTCATTTGAAAAACCCTTTACAATCAGTAGATATTGCCTTAGTTGGTAAATATGTAGAGTTAAAAGATTCCTATAAATCTATTTCTGAAGCTTTTATTCATGCAAGTTCTATTACTAGATGTAAAGTAAATTTACATTGGTTTCAGTCAGAGATATTGAAAGAAAGCACTGTTTCAGAAACATTAAACAAAATGGATGCTATACTGGTAGCTCCCGGATTTGGAAATAGAGGTATTGATGGAAAACTTTTAGCTGTAAAATATGCAAGACAAAATGACATTCCATTTTTAGGAATATGTTTAGGAATGCAAGCCTCTGTGATTGAATTTGCTCGTTCTGTATTAAACTATGAAGGAGCTCATTCTACAGAAATGAATCCTGATAGTGCTTATCCAGTTATTGATATAATGGAAGAACAAAAGCTACAGACTAACAAAGGTGGTACTATGCGTCTGGGTTCTTGTCCTTGTCAACTCAAAAAAGGCTCGCTAGCACATGCTATTTATGGCTCTGACATAATTCATGAACGCCATCGCCATAGATATGAGTTTAATAGTGATTTTACTAGTGAATTTGAAGCCTCTGGCATGAAAGCTACGGGGATTAATCCTGATACAGGATTAGTTGAAATCGTCGAAATACCAAGTCATCCTTGGTTTGTTGGCGTTCAATTTCATCCTGAATATAAAAGTACTGTTGCTGATCCACATCCATTATTCGTAAACTTTGTGAAATCAGCATTAAAAAATAAATCTTAAGCTATATGCTACAAGAACAAAAGAAAACAGATTATAATTCTATTATAGGATTTGCTCTTATAGGTGTTATCTTATTTTGGTTTATGAATAACCAAGCGGAGGTTGAACTTGAAAACATTGATAATAATCAAGAAGTTGTTTCTCCTAGTAAAGATAATAAGACAACTTCTCAACCTGAAGGAGTTCCTGTGTCAACCATCCAGCAATCAGATACGGTTGCTTATGCCGATCTTTATGAGGCTTATGGCGCTTTTGCAAAAGCTGCAAGTGCTACTGACAATCAAAAATATTCTTTAGAAAATAATTTATTAAAAGTTGATATTGACGCAAAGGGAGCCAGAATTACAAGCGCCTTTCTAAAGAATTATCAAACCCATGACTCACTTCCATTAAATTTAATTCGTGAAGATTCCTCATACTACAATTTAAAATTTTGGTCTCAAAATAGACGTTTAAATAGTGCTGATTTTGTTTTTGATGTTACTCAACGTCAACAAGACAACAAACAGATAATATCATTTAAACTAAATGTTGAAGAGGGTAAATATTTAGAGTATGTTTATGCCTTAGAAGATAATTCATATAAGATTGATTACTCTATCAATATCATAGGTCTTGACAATGTTATACAGTCAGGCTCACCTATGAATTTGGAATGGGTAATGAATATTCCTAGCCAAGAGAAAAATGTTGATCATGAGGCTATGAATACCTCTGCTTATTATTTTGTGGATAACGAAGTTGATTACTTATCTGTTAGTTCTAGATCTTCAGAACGCGTTATAAATACAGATTGGATTGCATTTAAATCCCAATATTTCTCATCTGTACTTTCTACAAAAAACATAGATAAAGAAATACTATTGACCTCTGATGATGCTTCGGCATCAATGAATTATCTTAAAACTCTTTCTGCTACAACAGAATTAAATTACAATGGAGGAAATCAATCTTATAACATGGCTTGGTATTTTATTCCTAACCATGTAAAAACATTAAAATCTTACAACATAGGATTAGAGGAGTTGGTCCCACTAGGGTGGAGTATTATTGGCTGGATAAACAAATACATCGTAATAAACATATTCAATACATTTGAAAGTTGGGGCCTAGGATACGGAATGATTATTTTATTGATGGCATTATTAATAAAACTGGTTTTATTTCCATTTACTTATAAGTCATATACGTCTATGGCTAAGATGAGAGTCCTTAAGCCCCAAATTGATGCAATAAATGACAGGCATGACGATAAGATGAAAGCCCAGCAAGAAACCATGAGTCTTTACAGAGAAACTGGTGTTAATCCACTAGGAGGTTGTATTCCAATGTTATTTCAAATGCCAATTTTATTTGCTCTATTTAGATTTTTTCCTGCTTCAATAGAACTGCGTCAAAAGTCCTTTTTGTGGGCAACTGATTTATCGACATATGACTCTATCTTAGATTTAGGATTTAGTATTCCATTTTATGGTGACCATGTTAGTTTGTTTACTCTCCTAATGACAGTCACTACGATACTTCAAATGAAATTTAGCAATAGCATGTCGAGTTCAAGTGCTCAAATGCCCCAGATGAAATATATGATGTATTTTATGCCTGTGATTTTCTTGGGTGTTATGAATAGTTATGCTGCGGCACTAAGTTATTATTACTTTTTAGCTAATCTAATCACTTTTGGTCAGCAAAAAATTATTGCTTCTATGACAGACGATTCATCACTTTTAGCAAAGTTGGAAGAAAATAAAAAATCGACCCCAAATAAAGGAAAGTCAAAGTTTCAAGCACGACTAGAGAAAATGATGAAAGAACAGCAAAAGGCAACCAAGTCAAAGTAATATTTTCCAGTTACTTAATAAATTTTGATTCTTTTTAGAATTAAACAGAGTATTTGTAGAAGCTCTTGTTTAGTTTAAATAAACTGCTTTAGATTTTTTATTAGGTCTACGTTTTTTTCTAATTCTAATGGAATCAACTTGTTTAGGTTCTTTATATTTAATTTTGTTAAAACACGATGATGAGTTCGTTTGAAGAATTAGGAATAAATAAACAGTTAAAGCAGGCCTTAAGCGCTAAGGGTTTTATCAAGCCTACACCAATACAAGATCAAAGTTATTCAGTAATTCGATCTGGTGCTGATGTTGTAGGAATTGCCCAGACAGGTACTGGTAAGACTCTAGCATACACACTTCCTATTTTACAAGAGCTTCGCTTTTCAAAAACAGATTCTCCAAGAGTTTTAATACTAGTGCCAACTAGAGAACTTGTTCTTCAAGTAGTTGAGAGAATAAATGATTTTTCTGAGTACATATCACTTCGTATTATTGGGGTTTATGGAGGAACAAATATAAATACACAAAAAAAAGCACTTTCTGTTGGTGTTGATATTGTTGTGGCAACCCCCGGTAGACTCTATGATTTAGCAGCCAGTAGAGCCTTAAAATTAAAAGATATCAAGCAACTAGTGATTGATGAAGTTGATGTTATGCTAGACTTAGGATTTAGAGTTCAGCTCAAAAATATTTTTTCAATCTTACCTGAGCGAAGACAAAACATTATGTTTTCAGCTACCATGACAGAAGAGGTAGATGCACTAATAGATTCGTTTTTTATAAATCCCAAAAAAATAGCTATTGCTGTAAGTGGAACACCTTTAAGTAATATTAACCAAAGCTGTTTCAGAGTACAGAACTTTTATACAAAGCTTAATTTATTAAATGTTATTTTAATAGATAAGGAGACTTATTCTAAAGTTATAGTATTTGCTAAGAATAAGAAACATGCAGACTTAATATTTGAATTTTTAGAAACACATTTTGGCTCAGAGATCTGTGTTATTCACTCTAATAAATCCCAAAATTATAGGATTCGATCTATCAAACAATTTGATGCCTCAGAAAATAGAGTTATGGTATCCACAGACGTAATGGCTAGAGGTTTAGATCTAGATAAAATAACTCATGTTATCAATTTTAACGTCCCTGTATTTCCAGAAAATTATATGCATCGTATAGGGAGAACCGGTAGAGCAAAACAAAAAGGTAATTCTCTATTATTCTATACAGATAAAGAGAGTGAATTAAAAGAAGCTATTGAGTCACTTATGAATTATAAGATACCTCGACTAGATATTCCTGACCTTGTAGAGGATTCAGATCAGTTGCTCCCTGAAGAGCGGGACAAGCCAAAAATCAGCAAAAATAGAAGTACCGAAGTTATTATTCGCAATGACGCATTTCATGAAAAAAAAGAAAAAAATAAGAAAAAAAATCAGGGAGGTTCTTATAGATTTAAGCTAGCTAAAAAGTACAAAAAGTCACAAACAAAAGGAGATATAATAGCAAATCGAAGGTCTAAAAAAAGAAGAAAGTGAAGCGAATATCTCATCGTCACTTTATGTTATACAAACCCTATGGTTACGTATCTCAATTTGTAAGCCGTCAAAAAGGGCGAAAAAAAAAGTTTTTAGGTTCATTTCATCCATTTCCTGAAAATACCATGTCTATAGGTAGACTGGATGAAAAATCAGAAGGTTTATTGTTGCTAACCACAAATGGAAAAGTGAGTGCGCAAATTCGTTCTAAGACCGTAGAAAAAGAGTACTATGTTCAATTAGATGGTGTCATTTCACAATGTGCTATTGATCAATTAAATAATGGCGTTGAAATAACTGTAAACAAGGAAACATACAAAACGCAACCTGCTTTTGCGCGTCGACTAGTTCCTACACCTTTATTTCCGGAGCGTTCACGACCTATTCGAGATGATAGGCATGGGCCCACATCATGGATATCATTGACTATTACCGAAGGAAAGTTTAGACAAGTCCGTAAAATGACCTATGTGGTTGGATTTCCTACTTTACGATTAATTCGTGTGAGAATAGGAAAACTAACAATTGGAGACCTCAAGCCTGGTGATGTTAGAGAACTAGAAAGCTTCTTTTAGTAAATTATTTTGGAGAGTTCAGTAGATAGCTTTTCTGTGGGTAAACCAACTACATTATAATAAGAACCAACAATTTTAATAATACCAATAGCTCCAATCCATTCTTGTATACCGTATGATCCCGCCTTATCATAAGGCTTGTAACGACTTATATAGTAGTTAATTTCTGTATCAGAAAGTGATTTGAAGTATACGGTAGTCGTATCTGAAAATGAAACTTCTTGCTGTTTTGTTTTGATGCAAACACCTGTTATGACCTTATGAGATTTATTAGAAAGCATACGAAGCATCTCTTTAGCATTAGAGGCATTCTTTGGCTTCCCTAGTACCTTACCATCAATACATACTACAGTATCAGCTGTGATAACAATCTTATCATTTTCTATATCATTAAATGCATTAGCCTTCAGTTTAGCGATATATTCGGCAACGTCTTGGGATGCTATAGATTGAGGATAAACTTCAGGAACAGATCTTACTTCAACACTAAAATCTATATCTAATAAACTAAGTAATTGTTTTCTGCGCGAAGACTGTGATGCTAGAATTATTTTGTAAGTCATCAGATGAAAAAGTATAAACTGAGTATACCTGCTAAAATGATAAATTTATTGAGAGATGAAATGCGAGTAAAATCGTCTATATTTTTTGCTTGGTATATCCAGATATTCATAATGAATAGAGGTGTTATGATGAAGATGACGGCATAGAGTAATGCGTAAATATCTGTGCTAAATTCATAAACAGAGAGAGCAATAACCATAAATGCGGTAAGTACGCTAAGCCATTTAACAAATTCTTTGGATTTGGGAATACCCCAAGTGGTTACTAGTGTTTTAATTTTAAATAAGGAATCACCCTGTTGGTCACGTAAATCTTTGATAACCTCATGCATCAAACTGCACATAAAAGCAAAAAAAGAATAGAGTCCAAGCCGCACTAAAAGTCTTAAACTTTCTGGATGGTAAAGCTTAGGTATAACTTCAAATGAGGCTATAGAAAATACAAAAATTGCAGATAAGGTAGCCACGATAAAACTCCCAGTAAATAATTTACGCTTTAAACGAAGGCTGTAGTCCCATAATAAATATGCACTAATAGCCATTATTCCACCCAAATAGAGAAAGTTTACCTTATAGGCCATATAAAAGCCCAAAATTACTCCAATACTGGTAAATAAAATATGTAATAACAAAGCCACTCTTCGCTTAATAAATCTACCAACAATAACTTTATTGTCCTTGTTTTGAGTATCTACTTGTATGTCGAAATAATCATTTATTACATACGCACCTGCTGCAATTAAAACCATACTTAAAACCAATACGCCAAACTCAAGATGCCCCAAAATGTCAGAATTGTTATAGTTTGGAATAATAAAACTGTAGCGCAGAAGATATTGTATAAGCACCATAGCCACAAGGTTTTGTATGCGAATGAGTTTTAGGTAGTTTTTCATGGAAACAGATGTGTGTTACACAGACGGTGTTTTTGAGTCTATGATCCATTTACCTTGAATTTTCATGGTTTGTTCAATCACATCTCTTACACAACCTTCACCACCTTTTTTAGGTGAAATATAAGCAGAGAGTTTTTTAATTTCAGCAGCAGCATTATCAGGGCAAGTTGCTAATCCTACTTCTTGCATTACATCGAAGTCAGGCATATCATCCCCCATGTACAATACATTTTTTTTATCAAGGGAATACATATGCATTAACTCCTTTAATGCAGAAACTTTATCATGGCAAGCTAGATAAACATCATGAACCCCAAGGCGAGTCATTCTATCTTTTACTGACTGAGAACTACCACCAGTAATTACTGCCACAACAAAGCCTTTTTTTACAGCAAGCTGAAGTGCATAACCGTCTCGGGTATGCATTTTTCGAATTTGTTCCCCATTGGACATAAGGGTAACGGTACCGTCTGTAAGCACACCGTCACAGTCAAAGACCAAAGCTTTTATTTGGGTTAACTTTGTTTTATAGTTCATCTTTATTTTCTTCAATAATGTTTTTGGTAAGTTGTTTGTAAACACTTTTTTCTTTACCCTTTAAATAATTTAGATGAGATTTTATGGTAAACTCATCATTTCTTACAGCTGGACCGGTTTGCACATCCTTGGGCTTATGTTTGGTTATTTTAGAAGCAGTTTCTTTTATTAATGGGTGTAAAATATCTAGTGGTATATCTTCTTTTTGTAAAATTTTATCTGCACTCATATACATATAGTTTGCAAAATTACAAGCAAAAACTGCTGCTACATGAAGTATTTTTCTTTGGTGAGAATTGATGTTATATACCATCGGACTTAATAGTGTTGCTAAACGCATAAGTGTGTTAAAGTCTTCACTTTTTGAGGCTTCAATACAAAATGGTATTTTTTTGAAGTTGAGTTTCTTTTTTTTAGAAAAAGTTTGTAGCGGGTAAAAAACACCCCTGCGCTCATGTTGAATCACATCTTGCTCTATGGCCCCGGAGGTGTGCACAACCAACTTATTATTCGTAATTAATTTTTTAGACACCTCATCAATTGCAGAATCTTTCACTGTTAAAATGTATAAGTCAGCGTCTTTATTTAATTCATCATACCTTGTCGTAAAGTCACATTGTAGGATTGAAGATAAACTTAGGGCATTCTCGACAGATCTGTTGTATATCTGAATAATCTTTTGATCTTTCTTTTGGAGTTCCCGACTCAAGTGCCAGGCCACATTTCCGGAACCAATAATAACTATGTTTAATCGGAGTTGACTCACTATGTGATTATTAATGTTTTAACTTAAGAACTCATAATACTAGCAAATATACATTATAAACCACTTATTAAATACAGCATAGTTGTTAAATAAATTTAAAGTAAACATATTTATAGTTTAAGTTGAAAACAAAGAACAAATAGCTCTTTGAGTCAAGTTTGTATAATATTTATTGATTATTTTTGTGCAAAAGATTATTTCATGAAAAAATACGTATTCTTATTGTTAATCATTCCTCATGCGTTACTAGCACAAGCTAGGAGAGGAGCTGGAGACCAAAAGCCAACTTTAACTGTAACAGGTGAAGTTGTAGATTCTATAACAGGTCAGTACTTGCCTTTCGCAACGGTTAGCTTTCTTCACCAAGAAACAAATCAATTGATTACTGGCGGTATTTGTAACGAAATAGGTGAGTTTTCTATTTCAGACATAGCCATGAATTCGTATACCCTATTGGTAGAATACATGGGTTATGAGCCAAAGTCTATAGGGAACCTAAGGTTAGTTCCTAACAGAGCCGAAATGACTTCAGGTACATCAAATTTTTCCAGAAGCGACGCCGGTTTAGTGTATGCACTAGGTAATGTAGGGTTAAGTAAATCTGCGGATCTAATTCAAGAGGTGGAGCTCGTAGAGGAAAAAGCACTAGTGGTTCAAGGTATCGACAGGAAAATTTTTAATGTATCTCAAGACATTACAAGTTCTGGCGGAACAGCCATTGAGCTGATGGAAAAACTCCCTTCTGTACAAGTTGATGTAGACGGGAATGTAAGCCTACGAGGATCCGATCAAGTAAGATTATATGTAGATGGTAAACCCTCAATGCTAAGTTCTTCTGAATTACTCGAAACGATGCCTGCTTCGATGATAGAAAATGTAGAACTCATTACAAACCCCTCTGCCAAGTTTAGCCCTGAAGGGATGGCAGGTATCATCAATATTGTTCTTAAGAAAAATAAGAAATCAGGTTTAAACGGTCAGTTACTTACTTCTGTAGCTTACCCTATAAAAAACAACTTTACTGCATTATTAAATAGACGGTCAGATAAGTTAAACCTTTTTGGATCTTATAGTTTTATGGATAGACCTCGAACATTTGAGTATGAAAGTACAATGAATGTATATAATGGAGATACTATTTCTAGAATTCTAGAAAATAAAACAGGACTAGGGACCAAAAAATCTCATAGTTTTAAAGGTGGAATCGATTATACACCAAATGATAGAACCTCCTTTAGTCTTCAGACAAGCTATACCCTTAGTGATAATATAAATAATGATACAATAGACAATACCACTTACGATATTTTATCTGACGCATCTGACCCAGATTTATTGAATTCTACACTGCTTATAGATTCTATGTATACCAAATCCATTACAGATCAAACTAATTGGAATGTTGACTTATCCGGTAAGCACAAGTTTAAAAATGAGGTAAATATGGACTTTGTCTTAAATAAATCTAGAAATGTGCGCGATAAAAATAACACCTATAACCGATTGTTAGCTTCAAGAGATTCTATTATAGACAACAAAAGAAACAACAACCAGTTTGAAACTAAAGTAGATTTCGCCTATGGTACCGAACAAGCCGGTAAGTTCGAATGGGGTGTGAGTGCTAGAAAAAGAGAATTTGATGAATCTCAAAATGGTAGTTACTATGATGTGAACCTGGAGGCATGGGTAAACGATAGCTTAATTTCAAATCAATTTATTTACAGTGATGAGGTGTATTCAACATACCTAACATACGCAAAAGCATTTGGTTCTTGGTCTTACCAGGCCGGATTGCGAACTGAACAAATGTATACCAACTCTAACTTGGTAGGTGCAGGACAATACAATAACGACTACTTAGAAGTTTACCCTAGTGCTTACTTAAATTATAGCTTAGATGAAACATCTTCCTTTAATGCATCCTACTCAAGACGTGTAAATAGGCCTCGAACAGGAATGCTTAATCCGTTCCCTAGATATTCGTCAGTTTCTAGTAAAATGATTGGTAACCCTTATCTAATGCCCGAATTTGTTTCGGCTTTCGAAATTGGTTACCAAAAATTTGGACGAGGAACCACCTTCTCTACATCTGTGTATGCAAAAGACATTACCAATAAGCACAGTAGGTTCACTTATGTAGATTCTAATAATATAAGTATTACTACTCACGAAAATATGGCTGGAGCTTTCGATTTAGGCTTTGAAATGATGTACTCTAAGCAGCTTACGCCTACTTTTAACTTTATGCTTAGTACCAATATTTACAAGTCCTTTGTAGATGCAACCAACTTAACCACAGAATACAATGATGAAACATGGGGTTCTTGGTCTAGTTTTAACTTTGGTTACAAAAAGAACGGTCATAAAATTCAACTTTCTGGATGGGTGAGTCCAGGAAGAGATATTGGTCAAGGTACCATGAAAACTATGTTTAGTTCAGATATTGCTTACAGCACTTCAATATTAAAAGAGAGTGGTAAGCTAACGATAAAGTACAGCGACATATTTAAATCTAGACGATATGCTATGGATTTAACAGGACCTGGCTTTGACAGAAGCTTTGAGTTTAGAAGACAAAATCAATTCTTAACTTTTAGTTTAACTTTTAATTTTGGTGAGCAGTTAAAGTCTAAATCATACAAAAGACGTTCCGGCGGATCGGGAGGCGATGATATGGATGGTGGTTACTTTTAGTAAGGACAATTTGCAAACTCTACTTATTACACTAACAACATAGGTAGTTTTTTATATATTTGAATCGATTTATTTTTTATAACCATAGACTATGATTAAAAGGATACTGATATTGTTGCTTGTATTGTCAACAACCCTAATGGCACAGGATAAACTTGTTTTAAGTGGTTTTATAAAAGATGCAGCATCTTCAGAAGACTTAATTGGCGCAAACATAGTTTGCGAAGAACTCTCTATTGGTGTCACAACCAATCCTTATGGCTTTTATTCCATGACGCTGCCTACAGGAAACTATACTATTAGGTATAGTTTTATTGGTTATGAAGATCAAGTCATTCAAGTAAAAGTAGACAAAAGCCTTAGAAAAGATATTTTGCTAACTGTTTTTACCGAACAACTGTCAGAGATTATACTGGAAGACGAAGCCTTGCAAAAGGTTAGATCCATAGAAATGAGTGTAAACAGACTGGAAACGAAAGCTATAAAAGAGCTTCCTGCTGTGTTGGGAGAGGTAGATATTATAAAAAGTATTCAGTTGTTACCTGGCGTAACTAATGTTGGAGAAGGCGCTAATGGTTTTAATGTAAGAGGTGGCTCTGCAGATGAAAACTTAGTATTATTAGATGAAATGACTTTATATAATGCATCTCATTTATTTGGCTTCTTTTCTGTATTTAATTCTGATGCTATAAAAGACATGAAACTATACAAAGGCGGGATACCTGCTGAGTATGGCTCTCGTGTATCTTCAGTACTTGATGTAAGGCAAAAGGAAGGTAACGCCAATAAGTTTGCCGGATCAGCTGGGATCGGTTTAATTTCTAGTAGATTGCTTTTAGAAGGACCTTTATGGTCAGATAGGAGCTCTTTTATGTTGGCTGGAAGGCGCTCCTACGGCGATTTATTTTTAGTGTTGTCTGATGATCCCGCTATTAAAGACAACAAACTTTATTTCTTTGACCTCAACATGAAAATAAATACCTGGTTAGGCCATAAAGACCGCCTATTCCTTTCCTCATACATGGGTAGAGATGCTTTTAAGTTTGGTAATCGCTTTGCTTCTTCATGGGGAAATACTACAATGAGTTTAAGATGGTTACACTTGTTCTCCGACCGATTGGTATCTAATATGTCATTGAACTATAATGACTATGACTACGAAATAAGTATTTTACCAGATGGTTTTGAATTTGATTGGGTGTCACATATCAAATCCAATCAATTTAAATATGACCTATCTTATTTTGCCAACAATCAGCATAAGTTTAAATTTGGTATTGCTGCTAATGAGTACCATTTTATGCCTGGAGAAATTATCCCAGCTTCAGAAACTTCTGCGGTAAGAAACTTTCAAATGCGTGATAAATTTGCCTACGAAACAGGTATTTATGCACAAGACGAATGGGCAATTAGCGAACGTATTCTTGTAAAAGCTGGATTGCGTTTATCCTCTTTCTTCCGTGTAGGGGCAGATACCATTACCCTTTATAATGAGGCTCCTATTAACTATAACGATCTACAAAATCAATATATCAATGGAGATTCTACAAATATAGAAACCTATGGTTCTGGTGATGTTATTTCTAGGTTTAATAAGTTAGAGCCGCGTTTTTCCATTAAGTATCAAATCGACGAGTTGTCGTCAGTAAAAGCATCGTTTCAAAATATCAATCAATACATGCATTTAATTACCAATGCTAGCTCACCAACGCCTTTAGACATTTGGGCGCCTTCAGGTCCCTATATTAAACCTCTAAACAGCCAACAAGTTGCATTGGGTTATTTTAAAACTTCAAGTAACCAGCAATGGGATTTTTCTACAGAAATCTATTACAAAAAGTTAATAAACACACTAGACTATGTAGACGGTGCAGACCTTGAGTTTAATAACAATTTAGAAACAGAAATACTATACGGTGAAGGTAGAGCTTACGGTTTAGAACTTATGATAGAAAAAAATGTAGGTAAATTTACCGGATGGCTTGCCTATACTTTATCCAAAACTGAAAGCTTAGTGCCTGGATATGGTCCAGATGATCCAGGAATTAATAATGGTACTTGGTATCCAAACCCACAAGATAAAACCCACGACCTTTCTCTCGTTGCTTTTTATAAGCACAATTCAAAATGGTCTTTCTCCTCCAGCCTTGTTTACGCTACTGGTATTCCCACCAACTACCCAGTAGCCAAATTTGAGTATGAAGACATTGTCGTGCCCCACTATACAGGTGAGCGAAATCAAGAGCGCCTGCCAAGCTATCACAGGTTAGATGTTGCAGCAACATATAGGCCTTTAGGAAATCAAAATAGAGAGTGGGTATTTAGCATCTATAATGTATACAATAGAAAAAATGCCTCTTCTGTATTCTTTAGAGAAAGCGAAGATATAGACGGGCAAACTGAAGCGGTAAAACTATCTATATTCCCAATATTGCCAAGTGTTACTTATAATTTAAAGTTTTAACGATGAGAAACTATAGCATATTATTAGCCATTTTTGTGGCAATGAGTTCATGTGAAACCGTTATTGACGTTAGCTTAGATAGTAACGATGTTACACTTATATCTGAAGCTTATTTAGACTTTTCTGACACCTCAGATACTGGACATGCACATGTATATTTAACCAAGTCGGCACCCTATTTTAGCAATGAAAACAACCCTCCTGTAACTGGAGCCACGATTGTAGTAAACGGCTCTTATATTCTTGAAGAATCTATAGATTCCGTAGGATATTACTCGGCATTTGGCATTCCTAAAAACACATTAGATACGGTGGATATACGTATTATGGCCACTATTAATGGAGTAGAAGGTGAATGGATGGCCAAAGATTTTGCACTAGATGTTCCTGAAATAGATTCTATTTACAGTTATTATGACGTATCATTCCCAGAAAATGAAGCTGGGTATTTTGTGAATATTATGGCACAGGAGCCACCTCAGAAAGGACATTTTTATCATATCGAAGCCGTGGTTCAAGATACAGTGAGTTTTGAGCTTACCCCAGGAACTAAAAGATCTAGTATTTTTACAGATGAATTTATCAACGGTATGTCCTTAAACTTTACCATTAACGATGAGCCACTTACACTATCTGATTCGGTTTTCGTAACCTTATCTACTATTAGTGAGAATGCTTATTATTACTATTTTAACTTATATACATTACTCACAGAGTCTAGTGGGATAGGTGCAGCGCCACCATTTGAATTACATGGAAACGTTATCTCTCAAAATGATAACTTCGAAAATGCTCATGGAAATTTTATGGTTAGATATCAATCTTACCAAGAATTTGTCATTACAGAATAATATTTTTATTCCTTTTTCTTCAAGCCTCACTTCATGTGAGGCTTTTTTTTTCTGGAACCAAGCTCCTGGTGCAATCAAAAATAGGAGACAGAAATTCCTCAAATGTATAAAAGATGTTTTCTTGTTAAATGCGCCTATACTGAACTGTAGAATTGCCTCTCTAAGAAAGAAGAAAATAATGATGAGGACAATTTCACTTCTCCTGCTTATTTATTGAAGATTCTATGTATTTTTACCTTATTCTAAATCAACGGTAATGTACAAACTGCTTATACGCCCATTTTTATTCTGCTTCGATCCTGAAATGATTCATCATTTTGTGTTCAACCTGGTTAAGGTGTTGCATAAAATTCCAGGCGGCGCATGGCTTATGCGATCAACCTATCGCTTGAATCACCCCGACCTAAGGAGAACCGTATTTGGTTTAGATTTTGACAATCCTATTGGTATTGCAGCAGGCTTTGATAAAGATGCCAAGCTGTTTGATGAGTTGGCCAATATAGGATTCGGATTCATAGAAATAGGAACGCTAACTCCCAAAAGGCAAGATGGAAATTCTAAACCACGCCTGTTTAGATTACCTCAAGATACAGCTCTCATTAACAGGATGGGCTTTAATAACGAAGGGGTAGAGGCGGCTATAAAACGCTTAAAGAAAAGAAAAACCAAAGTCCTTATTGGTGGAAATATTGGAAAAAACAAAATCACACCTAATGCAGAGGCCAATGATGATTATTACAAAGCCTTTCATGCGCTATATTCGTTTGTAGATTATTTTGTGGTTAATGTAAGTTCTCCAAACACTCCAAATTTGAGGGCTTTGCAAGACAAAGAACCGCTTACGGCTTTGCTAAAAATGTTGAAAGATGAAATGAGGGCCAAACCAAAGCACAAACCCATTTTATTAAAAATTGCACCCGACCTAACGCATTCGCAATTGGATGATATTATTGCCATTGTAGCAGATGTAAATATAGAAGGAGTGATTGCCACCAACACCACCATAGATAGATCCTCTTTAGCAACCTCTGAAGAAAGGGTAAAAGCAATAGGGGCAGGAGGCCTAAGCGGAAAACCTGTTCGAAAGAAGTCTACCGAGGTAATTGCTTACTTACATGAAAAATCTAACGGAGCCTTTCCTATTATTGGCGTAGGAGGAATTTATACGGCAGAAGATGCCATAGAAAAGATCAAGGCTGGAGCAAGCCTAGTACAAGTTTACACAGGTTTTGTTTATGAAGGCCCCGCAATGATTAAAAAAATATGTAAAGGAATACTTCGAGCAGGTTTGTAAACCTACCCAGAGGCCTTTACCTTTGAGTGTACCTAATAAATGACTTTTGTAAAAAAAAATAAAAATGGCACAGAAACCTTCTATACCTAAAGGAACACGCGATTTTTCGCCCACAACCATGTTAAGGCGTAACTACTTGATACGTGTGATCAAAAATGCTTTTCAAAGGTTCGGATATTTACCTATAGAAACCCCTTCTATGGAAAACTTATCCACCTTAATGGGGAAGTACGGCGAAGAAGGCGATCGATTAATATTTAAAATTTTAAATTCTGGTGATTACCTAAAAAAGGTAGATAGAGACTCTGATTTTGAAGCAAAAAAAATGACAGCTAAAATAAGCGAGAAAGCTTTGCGATATGATTTGACTGTGCCTTTTGCGCGTTATGTAGTACAGCATCAAAACGAGATTAGTTTCCCTTTTAAACGGTATCAAATGCAGCCAGTATGGCGGGCCGATCGGCCTCAAAAAGGACGATTTAGAGAGTTTTACCAGTGCGATGCCGATGTGGTAGGCTCAAAGTCTTTGCTTCAAGAGATAGAGCTTGTTCAGCTATATGATACGGTATTTTCTGCTTTAAATTTGGAAGCTGTCATTAAACTAAACAATAGAAAAGTATTAAGCGGTATTGCTCAAGTAATAGGTGCCGAAGATCAAATTATAGATATTACTGTGGCTTTAGACAAGCTAGATAAAATAGGGATTGAAAAGGTAAAAGATGAAATGAGAACCAAGGGAGTGTCTGAAAAAGCTATTCAGAAGCTAAACCCTATACTAACTATGCATGGTAATACTTCCGAAAAATTAAACACCATGCGCAATGTGTTGGCTACTTCTACAATTGGTCTTGAAGGAATTGAAGAACTAGACTTTGTCATTTCTAAGGTCACTAATTTGGGCTTGCAGCTGTCTACCTTAGATTTTGATTTGACGCTGGCTCGTGGACTAAACTATTACACAGGTTCTATTTTTGAAGTAGAGGCTAAAGGAGTTCAAATGGGTTCTATAGGTGGGGGTGGTCGATACGATGACCTGACTAGCATTTTCGGCTTAAAAGATACTCCTGGAATAGGAATTTCGTTTGGCTTAGATCGTATTTATTTAGTGATGGAAGAACTAAACTTGTTTCCTAGTTTAGAAGCTGACTGTACACAAGTACTTTTCGTAAATTTTGGTGCCGAAGAAGCCGACTATTGTCTTAATTGTTTAACAGCTCTACGTAATGCTGGGGTTAATGCAGAATTGTATCCGGATGCAGCCAAAATGAAAAAGCAAATGAATTATGCCGATAAAAAAGGAATTCCTTTTGTAATACTAGTGGGGGAGGACGAAATCAAGAGTGGTAAGTTGACCGTGAAAAATATGACGCAAGGAAATCAAGAGTTGATAACGCTAAACGAATTGATTACTAAATTAAATGCCTAATGGATACCACGATGCATAGTATTAGTAAAGCGCCCTTAAGTTTTGATGATATACATGATATCATAGCTCAAGGAAAGAAAATTGAACTCTCTGAGGAAGTCTGCTCTGCAATTGAAAAATGTAGAAGTTATTTAGATGACAAGGTTGCTCGAACAGTAGCACCTATTTATGGCGTAAACACAGGTTTTGGTTCTTTGTGTAATCACAGTATATCTGATAAAGACTTAAGTCAGTTACAAGCCAATTTAGTAATGTCTCATGCTTGCGGTACAGGAGAAGAAGTCCCTAGCGAGATTGTAAAGTTAATGTTACTTTTAAAAATTCAGTCTCTTTCTTATGGCCATTCAGGGGTTCAGCTCATTACCGTTCAAAGGTTGGTAGATATGTTTAATCATAATATTTTACCGATAGTCTATCAGCAAGGTTCTCTCGGTGCATCAGGTGATTTGGCACCATTAGCACACCTAGCTTTGCCATTATTAGGAATGGGTGAAGTCGACTATCTAGAAGATCGACTATCTGGCAATTCCTTGTTAAAGAAAATGTCTTGGGAGCCAATAACTCTAAAATCTAAAGAAGGCTTGGCCTTATTAAATGGAACTCAGTTTATGAGTGCTTATGGTACTTGGTCTATTCTTCAGTCTCAAAAGTTGGACTATTTAGCAGATGTAATTGGAACCTTGTCTTTGGAAGCTTTTGACGGTAGAATAGAGCCTTTTGATGCCTTAATCCATTTTGCACGACCTCATAATGGTCAAATAAAGACCGCAGCACGTATTCGAGAATTTTTAGAAGGGTCTGAACTTATAGTTAGAGATAAAAAGCACGTTCAAGATCCTTATTCATTTAGGTGTATACCTCAAGTTCATGGCGCATCTAAACAAGCTATTAAGCATGTTTGCGATATGATTGAGACAGAAATCAATTCAGTTACCGACAATCCAAATGTATTTGTTGAGGCTGATAAAATTATATCTGGTGGTAATTTCCACGGTCAGCCAATAGCCATACCTATGGATTATTTAGCTATTGCAATTCACGAGTTAGCAAATATCTCAGAGCGACGAATTTATCAATTGGTATGTGGCCTCAGAGGGCTTCCTTCTTATTTAGTAGCAAATCCTGGTTTGAATTCTGGATTTATGATACCCCAATATACTGCTGCCAGTATTGTATCTCAATCAAAAATGTTGTGTACTCCAGCATCTGCAGATTCTATTGTTTCATCAAACGGCCAAGAAGATCATGTTAGTATGGGTGCTAATGCAGCTACAAAATTATTCAGAGTCATAGAGAATACGGAGCGTGTTTTAGCTATAGAGCTTATGAATGCTGCGCAAGCTCTTGAGTTTAGAAAGGAGAAAACATCACCCTTTTTACAGATGTTTCTGGCTTCATATAGGCAAGAAGTGGCATTTGTTCAAGATGACCGTTACTTAAAAGACGACATAGATAAATCAATTTCATTTCTTAAAAACTTAGCTATTGATACATCTCTTTACTAAAAGATAAGCACCTATTTTCATCCTATCAAAGAGTATTAATCTGAGTTTTTTTCTGAGAAGGTTATATTTCACCCAATTATTATTTCCTGAATTTTGGTTTTTAAAAACTTACTTATTTAGGTATATTCTGTAATTATTGTTCGAATAAAAGTTGTTATTTATAGATGAAGTTTTCAATTACCAACAAAAGCTAAATAGTCTCAGTTTTTTATAATATCATAATAATATTAATCACTTGTTATTTTATTGATGATTAATAAATAATCAACTCAAAATCATTGTGTTTTTATAGGTATTCTTGATTATTTTTGTATTTGTAATTAACTCCAAAAATCAAAGACACTATATTGTTAATCTTGAAACAAATAATTATGATTCGATTGCCTCACCTTTTAGTACTTAGTATTATTGTTTTGTATTCATCTTGCTCAAATTCTACTAAAGTAATTGATGATAAAGAAATAGCCAATTCGGAAATCCGAGAACGTATATTTAATAAGCAATCAGCTCAAATGCATAACGTCACTGTCTTAGAGCTGTTAGAGGGAGGTAACTACGATTATATGTACGTTTCTGAGGATACACTTTCTTATTGGTTGGCTACAAAGAAGGGGGAGTATGTTATTGGTAAGGAGTATGTATACAGCTCATTTATTCCTAAAACAGATTTCAGCAGCAAAGAGTTTAATAGAGTTTTTGAGCAGCTCAACTTAGTCTCTAATTTAATACCAGCATCTTCATTAAATACCAAGGGGCATGTTCATGGACCAAACTGTAATCATGGTAACCTCGACAATCAAGATACAGGTGCCGATTATCCATTTGATGAAAATTCTGAATCCATTTCTGTAACTATTGCTGAGTTGGTTGAGAATCCAACAAAATATATTAGCTCATGGGTGCTTTTATCTGGTATTTGTGTGAAAGTAAATACGGCTATTTTAGATAGAAATTGGATTCATATAAAAGATGGCACCTTGGATTCATACGATCTGGTAATTACTAGTAATGATAATGTTAAATTAGGTGATAGCGTAACATTTAAGGCACGAATTACACTGAACAAAGATTTTGGAGCCGGTTATTCATATCCTTTGTTACTTGAACAAGGTACACTCGTAAATTAGTTACGTAAGTTTGTGTTCTTTTTTCTTAAAGTAAGCCAAAATACTTATTGCAATTAATGCTATTACAGTGTAGTATACCCAGTTTGGAATTGGTACTGGATCACCAGTAGCATATGAGTGCAGACCCGATAGGTAGTAATTAACTCCATAGTATGTCATGATAACCGAAGCCAAGCCAAATAAGCTAGCAACATTATAGTTATAAAAACCTTTCATTTTTGGTATTAATCTCATATGTAAAATAAAAGTATATACCAATATGGTTACCAAAGCCCATGTTTCTTTAGCATCCCAACCCCAATATCTACCCCAGGATTCATTAGCCCAAATTCCACCTAAATAAGTACCAACAGACATCATAAACAAACCACCTATAAGTGTAAGTTCACTAATATAACTCATTTCTTTAATCATTTTTAATATCCTGGTTTTGTTATTTTTAGATATAAATATATAAAGTAAAAGGTTAATAAGTCCTATTATTGCACCTAGCATGAGAAAGCCATAACTACCAGCCTCTAAGGATACATGTATAGTAAGCCAATATGATTTTAGTACTGGAACTAGAGGAGTAATTTCAGGATCTAAAAAACTTAGCATAGATACTAGGAGAATAGTAGCAGCTAAGACCATTGTCGCAGCTAAAGCTCCAACAGATTTACGCGCAAAAATAATACCCGACAAAACAGAAGTCCAAGCTATATAAATCATAGACTCGTAGCCATTACTCCATGGAGCTCTTTCAGACACATACCAGCGTAAACCTAAACCAGCAGTATGAACAATAAAACTCACAATAATAAGTGATAAAAGAAATTTATGAATAGTTTGTAGTTTTAAATTGGGCTTAAACACAGAAGTAAACAATAGGATAAGTAAGGCCATTCCTAGCAGGAAATCTGCTAAAGCCAAACGATTAAATATGTTAAACTTATTGAGAAGTACTTCTGCTTTTAGTTTCGTGTCATTAGGAATAATAGACGATGCAGCTCTTTTTTGATAGGCTCCTAATTCTGTTACTAGTGCGTTAATGAATGTGTAATCATTCGTTGCAATGGCTTTTTGAAGTTCGGGTTTGTATGCGGAAAAGAATTTATCTGCTACTTCATTTTTAGTTTCTCTATTTAGAACAGATGCCCATGTATTCGATGGGTCGTCAGTGCTTGGAATTATTTTTAAGAAACCACCCCCAAACACCATGTTGAGTATGTTAACTCGTTCATCAATTTTAATTAACTCTTTTTCATAAACACCACGCTCTTTTTGTATTACATTATGGGCCATCTCGACAGCTTCACGTAGCTTATAAGTTCCTTTTTCAGTGAAAAATTGATTGTAAGAGGCGAAATCACTATCCACGTTTAATAAACTTTGTATATCCTTGTGTTTACCTAGTTTAATGATTGGAGTGTCATACCAAAAATTAGGATGAGCGAACATACTCAGTATCATTTGATCAGAGTTTAACCCTTGAAAGGAACTTTTTCGATAAATCTTCCTTAGTATCTCATTACTCATCGTGTTGACAGGCTTCATTCTGCCTTTAAAATCTTGAACTACAAGAAGACTAAATTGAGTTGCATGTTCTATAGAAACCATATGGTCAAGCGGATCGATAGTTGTGTTGAGATTTTGTGAGTCCGCCTCTTGATGGCCCAAACTCAAAAATATGAATAGCACCATAGTAGATGCTTTTTGCATTTTTTGAACCTGAGTTCTGAGATATTTAAATCTTGTGTTTTTTTGAAGTAAGGTACCTATCATCCCTATGGTTAAAAGTATATAGCCAATATATGTAATAAGAGTTCCCCAGTAATCATGATTTACGCTTAGATAAGTTCCTTTTTCATCTTTGTCATAGGAAGATTGAAAAAATCTATATCCACCATAATTAAGTATATTGTTCATATAGATTCTAAAATCTTCATTAACATTATTTTTAGGGTCTTCTAGAACGACTTTACTCTCATACGAAGAAGGGTTGTTTGTTCCTGGGTACTTGTCGAGAATGAAATCATTTAAATATATTCGGAATGGGAGGCTTATCACTTTAGACCCCCATGCTGCAGAAACACTAGCTTTTTCTAAATCAAAAACACCTGGTGTACCTATAACTCCAGCTCTTCCGTATATCAATCCCGATTTTTCTTCACCATCAATACTAACATTCAATTTAACAGCACCTTGGCTCGAAGGATTCATTTTTAAGTGATCTGCAACAACAATTTTTTTGGCTTTTGGAAGATATTCTGCAAAAACAAAATTACTACTTCCATTGTTATAGAGAGATCGGAGCTTTAATTCTTGATAATTATCTGAGCCACTAATAGTATCTATTTGTTGGGTTTGCATCACCATCCGATTTAAGTCTTTGTTGTATTGAAACTCCAAATCGTCACCCACAGGCTTTATATTAATAGCATCTTCAACAATAGAATCATTGAAGTTAAACGTAAGTCTGCCAAAGGTTTTAATGTCACCTTCATTAAGGTAGTACTCCTCTCTACCTTTCGCTCCAGAAAGAACAATTTTTAAAATACCAATACCATTATCACTTTCTGCAATTTTAGTTATTGGATTAGGAATAAAATCCTCTACCTCTACCTTTACAATCGTCTCGTCTATCAAATAGCGTTGAGACCATTTACTAGAGCCTAATGAACCAAATAATACTGGTTCTTGAAACACATACGTTTTACCGTCCTGATTCATCGTAAACTCTAAATAACTATCTGTAGATACAAAAGTATTAGCACTTTGATTTTCTCTTATGTGCATCATCCCTTCATAGCCGATATATCGTGTAATTCCTGCACCTATTAGTATTAAAATAACTGATAGATGAAACAGGAGGGTAGACCATTTTTTTTGCTCAAATAATCTGTAGCGTCTCATGTTTTGAAAAAGACTTAATGAGAATAATAGAAGGAGTAACTCAAACCATGTAGCCTTGTAAATTAGTTTTTGAGCTGTGTTGGTTCCAAAATCATTTTCAATAAAAGTAGCTGCGCCTATAGCAATGGCAAAAAGAAGAATATACATTGCTGAAGCTCGCGTGCTAGTTAGTTTGTCGTAAATGGACTTGAACATATATAAGGGTGTATAATTTATAGTGCAAATTTACGCATTTCTAAGTCCCGAATCTTAAACGTTTTGTTAAAAAACAATAAAGTTAAGGGGCAAGCTCTTCGTTATTTAGAAAATAAGTATCACTAAGGCTTTTTAAGAAGTTGATGAGGTCATTTTTTTCAGAATCAGTAAGTGAAAAACCACTAATAAACTCACTTTTGTTAGGATGATTTTTCCCACCACTAGCATAATGCTCAATAACAGCATCTAGAGTCTCTAATGAGCCATCGTGCATATATGGGCTAGTATACGCTATATTTCTCAGAGTTGGAACTTTGAACCTTCCAATATCGGTATCTAAAAAAGTGAGCATATAACGCCCTGAGTCTTCATAGTGTAGATAAAGGCCATTATTTTCTATTCCTTGATTTGTAAATAAAAATCCACCATGACATTGGTAACATGCAAGCGCGTCTTCATAAAACAAGGCCTCACCTCTTAATTCTGATGCGTTTAATAGTCTTTCGTCATAACGGCTACTACCACTTATCAAGGTGCGTTGAAAACTAGCAAGAGCACGAGTAATCACATAGGAGTCTGGGGCTCTTGCATAGGCATTAACACTCTGTTGGTAGTAGCTACTGTCAGATTGCAAGCGCTCAGCAGCTAAAACAATATTGAAACCCATTTCATTATGTTCATGAATAGGAACTAAAGCTTGCATTTCGAGGGTAGGAACACCGCCTTCACGCATAAAAAAGTCGTGATAAGCCAAATTGACCAATGACATTGAATTTCTACGTCCCACACGATTTTCTACACCAGGGCTAATTGGAATGTTGTCTGCAAAGGCATAGTCTTGTTTGTGGCACGAAGCACATGATATACTACTGTCTGATGATAATATAGGGTCGTAAAACAAACGTTTACCCAGGTTAACACGATCCCAACTCAGTTGATTATCTTCAGGAATGTAGGGTTCAGGAAAAGCTTCTGGTATTGGTAAAACATAATAATCGCTATTACTATTTGTGTCTTTACCACAGGACGTCAAAAGAGCAAGCAAGCCCAATACGACTAATCGCCCTAGCATATATTAGTATTTTATAAACTTATAATGTTTATGATCATTTTTTAACTTTAGAATGTAAGTTCCTGGTTTTAAATGTTCTAAATTGATAGAGCTATTCATTTGGTATTGCTTGTCGCTATATACAACAGCACCTAAAACATCATACACTTTAATCTCATATATTGATGGTTTACCATTAATACTTAGCATATTATACACAGGGTTAGGAGACAGGCTAAAAAGATTATTGTTGCTACTATTTTCTTGTATTGATAAGTCTAATGGATTTGTAATCACATCATTTTGTCTAAAATTTAAAATCAACTCCATATTTTCATTTTGAGCTCCGTGGAATATACCTCCTTGAGATGAAGAGGAGTTGTCTAGAAGTTTCTCGTAATTCATGTTTAAATGAATTGTAATCGATGATTCATCTTCTGTAGTAACAATGTCATGCAAAAATTGAAGGTAAAAATCATCACTTAAAGCATGATGTTGTAGTGGTGTTTCAAATACATCATCTCCGTCTGTATCTAGAAACGCTTCTATGGCTATAAATATATAACCAGCAGTCCACCCCCAATGCATAGATGGAACTTTAGGAGCTAGAGGATGGTTGTTAGGCCACAAGGCAGGATCTTCGTGATTTAATGCTGGATCAACTCCAAGATGAAATCTCATTTTAGTAAGGTTGGTTAAACTTACATCGCCAATTGTGTAAGTATTATTATTTGTTTTAACCAATAAGTATTTGTCTTGAAACTCAACACTGTCTGAGTTAGAATATATTTCGTTGATATTTAAATAATATGAGAGTCTAGATATTTGTATTGCTGTAGAATCTTCCAGTAGATAGGTATTATTAGGAATAAAAGTTTCTCCTTCATACAAATGGTTAAGAACTAATTTTAATTCTTTAGTTTGAGCGTGGGTTAGGCTGGTTAATAGAAAAACGGCACTGATAAAATAAGTATATCTCATGTTAATTTATTTAATGTGTAAATTTAGTTTTTTTTATTGACTTCCGCTTTGTTCCTATAAAACCAAATGGTGCAATAACTGCTTGCCATAATTAGTAATATCGCCATGCTCATAAATGCAAATGACAGGCCCTTGTTGTCTGCTAACCAACCTATAAGAGGTGCTACAATAGCAAAAGATATTCGTATTACAAAACTTCTGATGCTCATCACTGTAGCTCTAATATTGGAGTCTGAATGTTTATTGATAAAATTTCTTAATAGTGGCGTTGCATACCCTCTATTCAAATAAAATAAAAACAAAATGACCAGTCCAATTTCGTTAAAATTATAAGCAATTGATATATAACTTGCAGCACAAATGATACCAACTATTAGTATGCTTTTGAATTCAGATATTTGTTTTTGTATTTTATGAGCCATAAAGGCAGATAAGCCCACAGAAATATTTAATAAGGCCCATAAAAGACCGTAGTGTTCCATTTTTATTCCTAGCTCTTTCAGAAAGGGCTGAGCCAGCCAAGCCATCATTAGTGTACTTACTCCAATAATTGACGAGTAGAGAATGTGCGTACGAAGAATTTTTGATTCTAGCATGGTATACTTTACCACATTAAGAATACTATTCCAAGATTTTTTGATACGCTCTTTATGCATTTTAGGTTCAACTAACAAAAACGCAAATGGAATGGCAGAAAAAGCAATAATCACTTGAGCATAGGCCGGATATCTGTAAGAGCTCGCAGCCAATACACCACCTAAGATACCAGCACCTGCCTCCGAAAAGTTCCCTATAGAAATAGACCGACCTTCATATTTTAGAAAATCCTCTTCAGCGTCTACTTCTAACAAACTGTCGTACATCAGGGCTGTGTCTGCGCCAGAAATAAAACTATTTCCTAAACCAAGAATAATTTCTGCCACTAAAAACCACCAAAAGTCATATGATATCGAGAAAATACTAAAGCCTATAAATGCCAGTATACAACCCAGTAATAAAGTTTTTTTTCGTCCTAATAAATCAGCAGCATATCCTGAAGGGATTTCCATAACCGCTACAGAAAAGGAGTAGCTTGCTTGTAGAATCATTATTTCATGAAGGCTAAGCCCATTGTCTTGAAAAAATAAAACAATGATTGGCATAATAACCATAAACCAGAGTGATGCTTTTATAACAAAAAGCTTCCATATGTTGGGGTGAGGCATGGTTCTCATCTTCTTGGATGGTGTGCTATAATTTCTTCTCTGATAAATCGTCTATCAATGTGAAGATAAATTTCCGTCGTACTTATACTTTCGTGACCTAGCATGCTTTGAATTGCCCTGAGGTCTGCCCCACCTTCTAGAAGGTGGCTTGCAAAAGAGTGTCTAAAAGTGTGAGGGCTAATTGTTTTTTTTAGCCCCAGTTTTTCGACAAGTCTTTTTACAATTGTAAAAATCATCATTCGTGTTAGTTTTTTACCTCTATTGTTCAGAAATACGTAATCTTCATGACCTTTTTGTACCGATTGATGAGCTCTAATTTTAGTTATGTAATTTCTTAAGTATTTTTTTATGGTTTTACTAAGTGGTATTAAACGCTGTTTATCGCCTTTGCCAACTACAATCATATAAGAGTCTTTGAGGAATAGGTTAGAACATTTTAAATTTACTAACTCCGAGACTCTTAGGCCACAGGAATATAATGTTTCAATAATTGTTCTATTTCTCTCGCCGTGTTTTTTAGATAGATCAATTGATTTTAAGATGGTGTTAATTTCATCCTGACTCAAAGTATCAGGTAGCTTTCTTTCATACTTTGGTCTATCTAATTGTTTGCATGGATTAGTCTTGATCAGGTTCTCTAGGGAGAGGTAGTCGAAGAAAGATGTCATACCTGAAATAATACGAGCTTGTGATTTAGACGATTTAGATGTTTTATTGAGCATTACCAGAAAAGCTCTAAGAGTATCAATATTTACTTCACCACAAGACTGTATGTCAACATGATCTATACAGAACGATTTAAGACTCTTCACATCACTAATGTAAGAGTCTACAGTATTGTTCGACAAGGCCTTTTCTAAAACCAAGTAATTACGGTATTCTTCTATAGCTCTATTCCACTTCATTTTATATATTAGCGATTGGAACAAAGATATAAAAGGCGATCAATTCGGGGGGAATATTATGAATAAGTCTAAGTTAAAGGTGATGATTATAAATGGGCCTAATTTAAATCTGTTAGGTACAAGAGAGCCTACAATTTATGGTAATGAGTCTTTTGATAGTTATTTAGAACAATTAGTAGTCTTATTTTCCGAACTAGAAGTTGAATATTATCAAAGTAATGTAGAAGGAGAGCTAATCAATAAAATTCAAGAAGTTGGATTTTCGTTCGACTATATCATCCTAAATGCCGGTGGTTACACACATACATCAATCTCTATTTCAGACGCGATAGCAGCTATTTCAACACCATGTATAGAAGTACACATTTCTCAACCACAATCGAGAGAAGATTATAGACACAACTCTCTAATGGCGCCTGTGTGCCAGGCTAGTATTAGTGGTTTTGGTTTGAAATCTTACAGATTGGCTTTGGACTGGATAATGTATGATTCATAATTATATCTAGGAGCTAAAAAAAGAGATAAAAACAGTTTATTTAGGGTAAGCACTTGTATGCCTTGAAAAATCATTTATATTTGCACTCGCTGAGATGAAAATACGTTCTTTAGCAAAAATTGGTCTGGTAGTTCAGTTGGTTAGAATACCTGCCTGTCACGCAGGGGGTCGCGGGTTCGAGTCCCGTCCAGACCGC
>CBFIGX010000004.1:187511-189739 GCA_965662265.1 Flavobacteriales bacterium | reverse complement strand
TAAAAAAGAAACACGATAAAAGTACTATCTTTAGCACGTATTTTTAAATAAAACATCATTATGAAAAAAAACTACCTATTTATTTTATCTGCATTTGCACTTTTATTAAGTACTAGTGTTAATGCTCAAACACGTTATGTAGACACAATGTTCGATGAGGTCACAGTCACTTCTAACGTAGAATACGGAACTAACGTTGGGATTATTACGCAAGCACCTGAAGTAGAGGCTCTATTAATGGATGTATATGAACCTGCAGGAGACACCGTAACAAACAGACCTGTCGTTGTCATGTTGCACACAGGTTCTTTTTTACCAGCTATAGCGAACGGTCAGGCTACAGGAGACAAATCTGATAACGCTATTGCTGAAATTTGTACTCGTTTTGCTAAAAAAGGTTATGTAGCTATTGCACTTAACTATCGTTTAGGATGGAATCCAGCATCTGAATCAGAAGATGTACGAAGATCTACACTTATTCAAGCGGCATATAGAGGTTTGCAAGATGTTAAAACAGCAGTTCGATTCTTAAGAAAGTCTGCTGTAGAAGATGGAAATCCTTACATGGTAGGTGATAATTTTGCCGTAGGCGGATTAGGTACTGGAGGATATATATCATTAGCGATAGCAACACTTAATGACTACGAATCTGAATTGTTGATGCCTAAATTTATTGACACTTCTGGGGATCAACCAATTCCTTATATCATCCCTTCTATCTTAGGTAATTTTGAAGCTACTGATTACGGTTACTTACCTACAGACACAGATGGTGATGGTATACCTGACATGGACATTCCAATGTGTATTCCTAACCACGTAGGTTACAGTTCTGAAGTAGGTATGGTATTTAACGCAGGTGGTGCATTACCAGATATTTCTTGGTTAGATGCTGGTGAAGTGCCAATCGCTTCAATGCAAAATATTCTTGACCCAGACGCTCCCTATGCAGAAGGAAGTGTTATCGTACCTACAACAGGAGAATTTGTTATTACAGCGATGGGATCTCAATTGGTTCAAGAGGCTGCGCACGCCTATGGTAATAACGATGTGTTTGAAGGCCTATCTACTACCCTAACAGACGCTACATATAACAATGGTGTTGGTGCAGACAACGCGGCGGTTGCAGGTCACGACGATCTGGCTGGATTATTTGGTATAATAACACCAGCACCATCTTCTGAGCCTACTCCTTGTGGTTTTCAAACTGTACAAAATGCTCCTTGGGATTGGTGGGATAATGCTACTTATGGTGCAATGGCTGATGCATATCAAGGAACACCTGAAGGTACTATGGGCTGTCTTGCAGTACTTGGAAACCCAGATATGTCTGAAGACAAAGCGATGGCTGTAATTGACATGATGGACGAATTTTTCGCACCTAGAGTTTTAGCAGCTCTTAGTGAAAATGGACCTATGGAAGAAGAAGTTATTGTTACCACGACTACTGTTGTAGATGTTATTTTAGGTTCTGATGATCATACCACTTTAGCAACAGCAGTTGCCCAAGCTGGTTTAGTAGAAGCATTAAACAGTGAAGGTCCTTTTACAGTATTTGCCCCTACAAATGCTGCATTCGAAGCTTTACCAGAAGGTGCTCTTGACGAGCTCCTAGCAAATCTAGATTCATTAGCCAGCATATTACAACACCACGTGTACGCAGGATCTGCTTTAGCAGGGAGTTTAACTGATGGGCAAATGATTCCAACCCTAAATAACTCTCAGCTGACTGTGGAATTTATGAATGATATGATATACATTGATGGTGCCTTAGTTACTGTAGCTGATCTGATTGCTGATAATGGTGTAGTTCACGTGATTGATGCAGTACTTCTTCCAAGTAGCTTAAATGTTGAAGAAATACTTCCTCTAGAAAACGACACCTATTTGTACTCCATAGATATTATGGGTAGGCTCATTAATAAAGCTCCTTACCAAGGAATTGTATTCGATATATACCAGTCTGGACGAGTTGTTAAAAGATACAATACTATTAAATAATTATCTTCTAATAAAAATTGAAAAAAGCCACCTTTTGGTGGCTTTTTTATTAACCATGATTAATTATTATTCTAAGAAATATACATAGAAAAAAATCTAAATTCTCTTGACATGTTTGATTGATTATCTATATTTGCACGACTAATGCTCGGGGTGTAGCGTAGCCCGGTTATCGCGCCTCGTTTGGGACGAGGAGGTCGCAGGTTCGAATCCTGCCACCCCGACAC
>CBFIGX010000004.1:179422-187504 GCA_965662265.1 Flavobacteriales bacterium | reverse complement strand
CTCGGGGTGTAGCGTAGCCCGGTTATCGCGCCTCGTTTGGGACGAGGAGGTCGCAGGTTCGAATCCTGCCACCCCGACACAACAAAGCCAGTTCCTTTTGAACTGGCTTTATTATTTTTATAGTAGAATAACCCTTTTTTAGTGTCTAAACATTTACATATCACCAAAATTCTGAGTACATAAAACCTTTGTCAATTTCTGAGAATCATCCAAAGTGCAAGCGCAACCCAAAAGACTGTAATCGTTACTGAGTATATTTTTTTTATGAGGTGGAGAATTCATCCATTGTTTCATTAAACGCTTTGCCAAATCTAGATAAGTAGAGTATTCTATTATAATATTATTTCGATCTAATAAAACTTCCTTACCATCACGATAAACTTTTCTATACTCAATAGTATGACCTTCATACTCATACAAATTGTTTTCTACAATATTTTCACCTATGGCTGAATAATTGTCTTGATAATAAAATATACGATCCTTCATATGCCTCATTTTTCTATTCTTAAGATTCGTATGGCTAAAAAAAGAATATTTAGCCATTTGACGACTATGACCCTCTGCGGCAAGCTTAAGATTGAAATGATATGACAAAGAAGGTTTGTCGAATAATCTCCGCTCTTCATTGGTTAGATGGAATAAAAGGGCATTTAATAAATCCAGATCAAAACTGTCAGGTTTAACAGACATATTTACCTCATTTATGCCCAATATGTCTGTCAAAGACATATTGGTATAATACTTGTCATCTAACATTTGTGCATGACTAATACTGAAGATGAAAAAAGTAGGAATGAAAATCGATATTATTCGATGAAAATTCATGGTCATTGTTTATTTTTAACACTCTAAAATTACAACAAAATGTCTGAAGAATTAGAAAGAATACAATGCCTCATTATAGGGTCAGGACCAGCAGGCTATACAGCAGCTATTTATGCAGCTAGAGCAGATTTAAAACCAGTAGTATATACTGGCATGAAGCCTGGTGGTCAGCTTACAGATACGACGGAGGTAGACAACTTCCCAGGGTACCCTGATGGAACTCAAGGACCAGAGATGATGATAGATATGCAAAAACAAGCCGAACGTTTTGGAACAGATGTTCGCTTTGGTTATGCAACAAGTTGTGAATTTGACACCAATGGTGGTGTTCATAAAGTAGAAATTGACGGCAATAAGATTGTTTTAGCTGATACAGTAATCATCTCTACTGGTGCTACAGCTAAATGGCTAGGTCTTGAATCTGAAGAGCGTCTTAATGGCTTTGGAGTATCTGCCTGTGCAGTTTGTGATGGTTTCTTTTACAAAGGACAAGAAGTTGTTGTAGTTGGTGCTGGAGATACCGCAGCCGAAGAAGCTACCTACTTAGCAAAATTGTGTACTAAAGTAACCATGCTGGTAAGAAAAGATCACATGAGAGCCTCCAAAGCAATGCAGCATCGTGTGCAAAATACACCTAATATTAAAGTTTTATTTAATACAGAAACAGAAGAAATATTAGGTGAGAAAACTGTTGAAGGCGTACGCATAAAAAACAACCAAACTGGAGAAACATCAGAAATACCATGTACAGGATTCTTTGTTGCTATTGGTCACAAGCCTAACTCTGATCTTTTTGTAAAACAATTAGATATGGACGACACTGGTTACCTCATTACAAGTGCAGACTCTACACAAACTAATATAGAAGGTGTCTTTGCAGCTGGTGACATACAAGATAAAATATACCGACAGGCTGTAACAGCAGCTGGATCAGGTTGTATGGCAGCACTAGAAGCAGAACGTTATTTAGCAGAAAAAGAAAGCTAATCGATATTAAGATATACCTATGAGGTAAAATGAAGTTTGTTTAGTAAAGCAAATAAAAGCTGAAGATCAATCTTCAGCTTTTTTCTTTGTACTTGCTTTTTTCGTGGTTGGTTTCTTAACAGCAGCTTTCTTACTATTTGTTTTTTTAGCAGAAACCTTTTTTGTTGTTGTCTTCTTAGTGCTTACCTTTTTTTCAACAACAACAGGCTTTTGAGCAACTTTTTTTTGTCTTCTTGCGCCTGATGTTCCTAGGGTAATCTTACCACGTTTCGTTTTACGATCTCCTTTTCCCATTGTGTAATAATTTAATTTTTATTAATATATAAAAAAAAAATGCTGTTTACTAATTGTCAAATGCTTTCTTACTACCTGTCCACAATTTAAAACCCTTACCTCTTACCGTAACCAGTTCAATATTGCTATCATTCTTTAAATACTTTCTTAATTTCGTGATATATACATCAAGACTTCTGGAATTGAAAAAACTGTCATCACCCCAAACATTTAATAATAGTGAAGATCTGTCCGTAATCTGATCTTTATTTTTACACAACTCTGCAAGTATACCCGATTCTTTATCTGTTAACTTTATTTCTTTTAATGGGGTTTTTAAAAGTTGAAAATCACTATCAAAAGTTAATTTACCAATGGTAAATATTGATTGATTGGTAGAAGAAGATAAAGTTCCTGTTCGTCTTAAAATAGCATCTACCCTAGCGATGAGTTCTTCTACACTAAAAGGCTTTTTTACGTAATCATCAGCCCCAATTTGAAAGCCTTTGATGACATCTTCTTTGAGAGACTTTGCCGTGAGAAAGATGATAGGCACTTGTGGGTCTAATGCTCTCACCTCTTGGGCTAAGCTAAAACCATCCTTAAAAGGCATCATCACATCAAAAATGCAAATATCAGGATTAAATGTTTTGAATTGCTTGAATGCAATATCGCCATCTTCACACAAACAGACACGATAATTTCTACTTTCAAAACATTCTTTAGTAATCATCCCTATAAAAGGATCATCTTCTGCAATTAATACTTTTAACTTAGTGTTCATCTGGTAAATATATTACAAACGTTGTTCCTTTATTTTTTTCACTTTTTATGTTCAGAGATCCTCCGTGCATCAAGATCATGTCCTTAACATAATTAAGGCCTAATCCATAACCTTTTACATTATGAATGTCTCCGGTAGGTACACGATAAAACTTATCAAAAATTTTATTCTGATGCTCCTTGGGTATACCTATGCCTTTATCTGATACTGTTATTTCAATTCCATCTATAGTATTCCTAGAACTAATCAATACTTCTGGCTTTTCTATAAAATATTTATTTGAATTATCAATAAGATTATAGAGGATGCTATTCATGTGAACCTTGTCGACAAAAACCTGGTCTGGAGTTGCTAAAAGATTAGAACCAATAATTCCTTTATTTGTTTGAATTTGAACTGACATCGTATCGATAACATTTTCGATAATTTGGTTGATGGAATGGTATTCTCTCTTAAGAACTATCTCCCCCTTTTCATAGCGTGCTATATTTAGCACTTTCTCAACCATCGTACTTAGTCTTTTAATTTCTCTTCTTGAAATATCAATATACTTAAGCGTCTTCACCTCATCCTTTCTAACATCAAAACTATCCATAGCCTCCAAGGCTAATGAAACTGTAGAAATAGGTGTTTTGAGCTCATGTGTCATATTATTTACAAAATCATTTTTAATTTCAGACACTTTCTTTTGATCAAAAATAATGTACAGCGCATAAGCAAAACAGGCTAGTATAATAACAACAAGGAGTAAGGAACTCAACAAAACTATCCAGGTTTTTTGTAAGAGTATAGCCCCTTTCTTGTATACGTACAGATGTGTAAAATATGGATTAGATATACTACTCAAGATAACTGGACTCTTGTAACCGAAAATCACTGTAGCGTCAAGTGTTTCAGGGTCTTTATAATATATAACTTTATTGTTAAGATTTGATATGGCAAGGTTATAGTCATTATCAATGCCAATAAAAGCTAACTCTTCCTCAAGTATTTGTAATAAAAGGTCAAAGTCAATAATTTTAGGCTGATTAACTCTGTTTATTAAACCATTAATTAATTCATCAACTTTAAGGACATAGTCATCACCTATATTAGATGGACTAGACTCTTTAAATAAAGAATTATCCAAAGGGTTAAATTGAAAGTTATCAGGAAATAAACTAGTAGAGTTGAGAGAATCTTCTAAAGTTAAATAGTTACTCATGTTATTTATACTTGCATCTAAATAACGTTCAGAAGTTTTAGAAAGTGCTCTATTGATCTCCCAATCGAGTTCGCGCTTATTTGCATCAAAATAGTTACTAACCCAATACCATTGAAATGCTACCAAACTTATGATTGCAGTGGTAGTAAGTACAACAATGAAAACGAATTTACGATTTGGCATAAATCAAAAATACGTTTTACTAAATTGACAACCATATTGTTAACAATGTTTAACCTATGAACCCATACATTTTATGATATCTATTTATGAATTTCAGCACTTTTAACTAAACTCATAAAAAGTAAGATCCATGCCACTAATAAGCACACACCTCCAATTGGCGTTAATGCTCCAAATAAGCTAATATTTGTTATCGATAAAAGATATAATGAACCAGAAAAAATAAAGATACCTATCAAAAACAACCACACAGACCTGATCAATAGTTTTTTATCAAAAGAATCAAGAAGTATAGCACAAATGAAAAGAGCAAAGATGTGGTAAAAATGATATCGAACACCTATATTAAAGGTTTCCTCACGTTGGTTTTCTAATAATACATCTTCAAGGCCATGAGCACCAAAAGCACCAACAAATACAGCTAAAAACCCGCCTAAAGATGCGATTTTCAATACAGTTAATTTTGTCATAATTGATTAAATTATTTAGTAATATTTAGCTTAGCAAAAATACAAGTTATATGGAGTATGGGTAAATAAATATCTATATTTGCTGGCTAAAATTTAGATTATGATTACAGCAACAAATGTATCCGTTCAATTTGGTAAACGCGTTTTATTTGACGATGTAAATGTGAAATTTCATGGCGAAAGATGTTACGGGATGATTGGGGCAAATGGAGCTGGAAAATCAACATTTCTTAAAGTTCTTGAAGGTGATTTAACTCCCAATACTGGGCACGTAAGCTTAGAGCCTGGTATGCGTATGGCGGTACTAAAACAAAACCATTTCGAATATGATGAGATCACAGTCTTAAACACGGTAATTATGGGATTTCAAAAATTATGGGATCTTATGCAAGAAAAAGATGCTTTGTACACCAAACCAGATTTTAATGAAGAAGATGGTATTAAAGCGGCTGATTTGGAACTCAAGTTTGAAGAAATGAATGGTTGGAATGCTGAAGCAGATGCTGGCAACCTACTTTCGGGCTTAGGAATTTCAGCGGCAGACCACTACAAAACAATGAAAGAGCTCGATGGCTCTTTAAAGGTTCGTGCTCTCTTAGCTCAAGCATTATTTGGTAATCCTGACGTGCTTATTTTAGATGAGCCCACAAATCATCTAGACTTAAAAACTATTACTTGGTTGGAGGACTTTCTACTAAATTTCAAAAATACAGTTATAGTAGTTTCTCATGACAGGCATTTTTTAGATACAGTTTGCACCAATATAGCAGACATTGATTATGGTAAAATAAAACTATTTACAGGTAATTATAGCTTTTGGTACGAATCAAGTCAACTTGCCTTAAGGCAAAGATCTGCCGCCAATAAAAAGGCAGAAGATAAGCGAAAAGAATTACAAGAGTTTATTTCTAGATTTAGTGCTAATGCATCTAAGAGTAAGCAGGCGACTAGCAGAAAAAAACTTTTAGAAAAAATAAATCTTGATGAAATACAAGCATCTAGTCGAAAGTATCCTGCCATAATATTTAATCAAAGTAGAGAGGCTGGTGATCAAATATTAGATATCGAGGGATTAACAGCCTATGCTGAAGATGGGTCGGCGTTTTTTGAAAACTTAAGTTTTAAACTAAATAAAGGAGATAAAGTAGCATTATTGGCAGAAAATAAATTAGCTCTCTCTGCTTTTTACGACATCTTAAATGGTATTAAGAAACAAGACGCAGGAACGTTTTCTTTTGGCCAAACAATAACTTCTGCATACTTACCAAATGATAATAGCCAATACTTTGATACCGATGATAATTTAATTGACTGGCTTAAACAATACTCTGAAATCAAAGATGACGTTTATGTGCGTGGATTTTTAGGGAAAATGTTGTTTAGTGGTGAAGAAACATTCAAGTCATCACGAGTACTCTCAGGTGGGGAAAAAGTTCGATGTATGCTTTCCAGGCAGATGCTTGCTGAAGCTAACTTACTTATGTTTAACGAACCTACTTCTCACCTTGACCTTGAGTCAATCCAAGCACTTAATAATGCGATGGTCGAATTTAAAGGTACTGTCATATTTTCATCTCATGATCATACTATTACCCAATCTGTGGCAAATAGAATCATTGAAATAACCCCGTATCAACAACATGACAAACTCATGGACTATGATGAGTTTATTGAGTTTAAAAGTAAAATATAAGATTAATAAGGGTACAGGTATAGGCTAAAACTTAGCTTGAATTTTTAGGTTAAGTATCCTAGATGTAAGATAGTTTGGTACAGCATATTGATTGTTTGACACATCAGCTACCCACAAATAAGATATTGTATTTCTAATCCCCAGCAAGTTAAACACCTCTGCACTTAAGACCACAGAATCAAAGTGTTTTAGGTAATTTGATTTCGATCCATTGTCACCGTCTTTTAAAACTTTGGACATACCTATATCAACTCTCCTGTATGATGGAATCCTTATTGTTTGCTCGTAACGCTCAGAATTAGTTGCACCAGTAGGTAAGCCAGTGCTATAATGAAGCTTTAAATTCATCTTATAACTAGGGTTTCTAGGAAAGTAATCTTGAAAAAATAATGAAAAGCTAAACCTTTGATCGGTAGGCCTTGCTATAAATCCATAACCATCATCTTTGATATTTTCCTTAGAAGACATAACAGACATACTTGCCCAAGACTCTACTCCCGGAACGAACTCTCCATTAACCCTTAAATCAACACCATGTGTATAACCTACAGCTGTCAAATTAGGTAGATACCGTATTCTTAAGTTATCAATTTCATAAGGAATGATATCTTTAAGAGCTTTATAATATAGCGCACCAACAAACTTAAATGGACGACCCCATGATTCAAAATTATAATCTGTTGAAAGAACAAAATGAGTGGACTTCTGAGGTTTTAGATTTGGATATAAAACCCCTTGTTTATCTCTAAGCTCTCTGTAAAATGGTGATTGATTATATGAACCTAAAGACATTCTGAAAAGAATATCCTCCTCCCAGTTAGGTACATAACTAACCGATGCGCGAGGAGAGACGAATAAGGCACCATTAAAAGACCAATAATGAGACCTAAAGCCTAGTGAATAGGTAAGTTGAGTACTGTCTAACATAAACTTTCCCGACTGTTGTAAATAAGCACTTAGCCTATCCGAATTCAATTCGTTTTTGGCGGCAACAAATTCAAATAGCTCTACAACAGTATCATTCATTTGTGGCATCGAAAAACCAGAGGAATCAATTAGTTGCCATTCTTTTAAATGATCATCTATATATTCATGTTGGTATTTAAATCCCCAATCGAGTGTTGCTCCATCTTTATATTGTTTCCCTCTATATTCAACAGAATAGATTTGTGCGTACAACTCATTTCTAGCGTGCCTTAAATAGCCCCCTATACCTCTATTTTCAACAACTTCACCAAAATTATCAGAGCCTAAACTATTTTCAAGAGCACCTAACCAGTATTGCGCTTCAATATCATAAAACTCTTCCTCTAAAGTCTGAAATAATGAGGTTGAAAGACTCATCTCTAAACTATCAGTAAACTTATAGTCAAAACGAACGGCACCCATCCCACTTTCATAGGCATCTTTTTCTTGGCCATCAAAATAAATATTTAACCGTAATGGTTTGTCAACCGTACCAAAATTACTTTCTCTAGTTTGAGGAACAGAATGATATCTGTTCGACGAGTAATGACCTAAAAAGCTTAGAGTAGCTTTGTCATTAAAATGATACATATGTAAAGATTGAAAATCTTTAAAGCTAGGTTTATAATCAGACTCAACATCTAATGAGTTTAGTAAGAATTGATTGGTTTTTTGCCTAAAACTACTAACGTGT
>CBFIGX010000004.1:131287-179374 GCA_965662265.1 Flavobacteriales bacterium | reverse complement strand
ATAAAACTAACATCAACATGACTTTTCCATGCTTTAGGATCTTTGTATTTAATATCAAGAACAGACGATAGCTTATCACCATATTTAGCATCGAAACCTCCAGAAGAAAACTCAATATTTTCGACCATGTTTGAGTTGATAAAACTTAAGCCCTCCTGCTCACCACTACGAACCAAAAATGGCCGGTACACCTCAAAACCGTTTACATATACTAAGTTTTCATCAAAATTACCTCCACGTACTGAGTATTGAGAACTCATTTCATTTTTAGTACTAACGCCGGCAAGCGTACTTATTAAAGCTTCAACTCCTCCTGTAGGCCCTGTGACTACATCTAAATTTTTGGATGAAATTGTTGTTATGTTTTGGTCTCTTTTTACTTCATCTACAAGCTCAACCTCATCTATGGTACTAACATCTAATTTAAAAACTAAATCAAATGATTTTCGTTCGCCAGGTTTAAGAATTATAGAGTGAACTTGATTTACATATGTTAAATGAGAGAAAGCTATATCTATTTTTATGTTAGAAGGTAATTTAATTTCATACGAGCCATCATTGGAAGAAATGACACCTTTAGTTTTATACTCTACACTCAAACCTTCAATGAATTCATCAGACTCGTTTTTTACAATACCATAAAGCGTTGCATCTTGTGCGCTAAGTAAACTAGCATACAAAAAGATGATTACAAATGTAAATAAGCGTATTATTTTTAGCATGACAGCGAAGATACGTATTATTTTATCGAACAAATTTGAGCTTCAATTGTTTCGTGTTTTTCACATTATCTTTAACAATAAGTTCTAAATTATGTAAACCTGATGTGATTCGACCATCAAAATAATGCGTTAATAAATGTTGTTTTGGATCATACTCTAAAAGTATCCACTGACCATCTACATACGCATTATATTCATCTACACCACTTAGTTCATCTTTAACAATGAAACTCATATATTTAGCAGTTGACAAGTCATAAGTATATGATTCCGTTTTTAATGTAGGTGGAATCGTATCCACGATAACAGAAAAGTTACCAAAACTCTTCAAGTTTGCTCTAATAGTATCACCTTGCCAATGACTTTCTAAACATGACACATCACCTTTATCATCTATCTTACATACCAAGGCCTTGTCTTTTATAGAATCACTTATACTATCCATAAGTAATGACATCTGAATCGATTTATGCAAAGGTGTTTCTGGTTTATGGATACAATGAATATCGGTTAAAAAATCTGGTAATTTATCTAATCTTTGGTATTTAAAATCTATGTTATTGTACAAACTATTTTCACGAATTAGCAAATTTAAATTTCCTTGTAATACTGAGTGATCTTCGTTATACGCTAAACAATTGTTAAGAGTTTCACTTTCATCTATAAAAAGGCTGCTATCGGATGAAAAACTAAATCTCAATCTTGAGCTATTCCCATCTACATCTTTAACTACATATTCTCCTTTATGATTAGCACTCGTATCGAAATATATACTACCATCGTCTTTAATAAACTCATATACACTTAAATTATTATGTGGGTCTAAAAATGACTTTTGTGGTTTTAGAAAATATTTCTTTTTAGCATGATAATCCATTAAAGAATTTATGTAACGTGATTCGGAAAATGCAAAACGCTCCATTTTATGTTTGTATATCAATACTGAATCTACGTGTAGTTCTATACTATACACCCCATTTTTGTTAAGAGCATTGTCTAATAAATCATAGGTATCTATACCAAATCCAATTTTACCCTTAACTTTAAAATTATCGGATTCCAAGCCATAGTTTCTAGTATCGATTTTTTTTATAGGTAAACGTAAAGTATCATCCTTTCCGTTTATGGAACTATATGTTCCTAAAGGATAAACATGAAGATTTCGGAGTATAGGTGGTGTGGTATCTTTGACATTAAATCCGAAAAGTAATGGATTGATTGCTTGTTGTGTCTTGGTATCCCTTATCTCAAAATGCAAATGAGGTGCTGTGGAACTTCCAGAATTTCCAGACCAAGCTATCGTATCTCCCTTTTGATAGCGATACTGATCAGTTTCAGGGAAAAACTGAATTGTGTAGGTTTTGTGTCGGTATTGTTCATCCAACACATAATCTGCTAAGCCAGGCTCATATGCGCTCAAATGAGCGTATACTGAGGTATAACCATTATCGTGTGTTAGGTATAGAGCCTTACCATAGCCTCCAGTAGAAATCTTAACGCGAGAAACGAAACCATCGGCAATAGCAATAATAGGCAAACCTTCCAATCCTTTTGTTTTGAGGTCAATACCTGCATGAAAATGATTGGGTCTTAACTCACCAAAAGTTCCAGCAAGTACGATAGGTATCTGTATTGGCGATCTAAAATTGGTATCACTATATGGGACTTGAGCAAAAATACCAGTCGATGAAACAAGTATGGTTATGAATAGGATTTTAGAAAAAATATTGCAAATCATTAGATATCATAGCTTTGTAAATTCGATCAAATTTAAATGTTTCATTCTATTTTGAAAAGTTTTTATAAGAACGAATCAACACCATTTTGATGTTTAAATCGTTCTTTTTTAAGTCTTATTAACTATATTTGTAGAGAGTTGATGCTTTAAATAAATGAATCCACTAAGTGAAAGATTAAAAACGCTTTATTCTCAGATAAACTTACTCAACAGTCATCTTGAAAAATTACTTGATGAAAACGAAAGCTTAAAAGACGAGAACAAAAAATACCGTGAAAAGCTTGAACTAAAAGGAAACAGGATTAAAGCACTCAAGCAAGAAAAAGAATTGATTATTAATGCCAAATCGCTTAAGGACGTTGGGTTAAGCAGTAAGGAAGCAAGGCATAAAATCAATGAACTTGTACGGGGAATTGACAAATGTATAGCGCAGCTAAATCAATGATATAGCTAAATGGATAAACTTAAAATCAAAGTTTCTATTGGAGGTAGAGTATACCCACTAACAATAAAACGCGAGGAAGAGGAAGATATTCGTAAAGCGGCTAATAATATTGAGTCTATCATCAAACACTTTGAAGCTAATTATGCTGTAAAAGACAAACAAGATTTGTTAGCCATGTGTGCACTTCAGTTAGCTAATCGTGTTGAAGACAATAAGGGGAAGTCTTTAGTTGATAGCTCTAACTTTGAATCAGAACTTAGTTCTATTGAAGTTAAATTAGCCGAAATGCTTAAACGTTCTTTAACATAAAAAATAACTATACTTATAGTTTCCCGTATTGATTCAACATTTGTTAAACTCAACAAATATATAATTGGATTAGATTCATTTCTTCAAAAACAAGCCTCAACCATAAGGTCCTTCGGGTGTCAGTGGACGTTTGCGATTTGGTGGTCGGTCCATCCGTGATTTTTCGGAGTTTAATTAAATAGAATTAATACGGGTTTCTTTTTTACATAAATTAAAAACACAATGGAAAATCAACTTATTTTAGCGAGTGCCATAGCTCTTGTGTCCTTAATTGTAGGATACCTTATTGCTTCTAGCGTACTGAGAAAAAATATAGAAAAAAAATCGCAATCAATTTTAAGTAATGCTGAAAAACAAGCCGATCAACTTAAAAAAGATAAAATACTTCAAGCTAAAGAAAAGTTTTTAGAGCTTAAAAGTGAGCATGAAAAAGTAATCAATAACAGAAATCGAAAAATTTCTGAGCTAGAAAATAAAGCTAAGGAAAAAGATACCAAGCTAAACCAGCGTCTTGAAGATTCAAAACGCAAAGCAAAAGATCTTGACGCAAAGCGAGAAAACCTAAGTAAACAGCTTGAAGTTATTGAGCGTAAAGAAAAAGAATTAGAAAAAGTTCATTTACGTCAGGTAAAAGTTTTAGAAACAATGTCTGGACTTAGTGTAGAAGATGCTAAATCAGAGCTTGTAGACGCTCTTAAAGCAGAAGCAAAAACAGAAGCTATGTCTCTAATTCAGGAAACAATTGAAGAAGCTAAGTTGACCGCTAATAACGAAGCGAAAAAGATTGTCATACAAACTATTCAGCGTGTGGCAACAGAGCATACTGTCGAGAACGCTGTGTCTGTGTTTAATATTGAAAGTGATGATATTAAAGGAAGGATTATTGGTAGAGAAGGTCGAAATATTAGAGCCTTAGAAGCAGCCACAGGAGTTGAAATAGTGGTTGACGACACACCAGAAGCCATTATTCTATCGTGTTTTGATCCTGTACGTAGAGAGATAGCTAGACTTTCTCTGCATAAATTAGTTACTGATGGAAGAATACACCCTGCTAGAATTGAAGAGGTAGTAGCAAAAACTCGTAAACAATTAGAAAATGAAATTGTTGATACTGGAAAACGTACATGTATAGACCTTGGTATTCATGGGTTACATCCAGAGCTTCTAAGAATGGTTGGACGGATGAGATATCGCTCATCATACGGACAAAATTTATTGCAACACAGTAGAGAAACTGCCAACTTATGTGCCACTATGGCCTCTGAATTAGGATTAAATCCCAAAGCAGCTAAAAGAGCAGGATTACTTCATGATATAGGTAAAGTACCTGATGATGAACCAGAATTACCACACGCAATTTTAGGTATGAAACTAGCTGAAAAGTATGGAGAAAAGCCAGACATATGTAATGCTATTGGTGCGCACCACGACGAGATAGAAATGAAATCTCTCTACGCTCCTATTGTTCAAGTTTGTGATGCCATATCTGGGGCTAGACCAGGGGCCCGAAGAGAAATTATAGAGTCTTACATTCAACGTATTAAGGAATTAGAAAATCTAGCACTTGCACATCCAGGAGTATTAAAATCTTATGCGATACAGGCAGGAAGAGAATTGCGTGTTATTGTAGAGAGTGAAAAAGTAAATGATGAAAAGGCAGCTGCTATTTCATTTGAAATATCTCAAAAGATACAAAATGAAATGACATACCCTGGCCAAGTAAAGGTTACGGTTATTAGAGAAACGCGGGCAGTAAACTATGCCAAATAATTTATTTGTCAAATAAATGGGAATACTAGATACACTATTTGTATCTTCCAAAAACTCTCTTCAAGAGTGTTTAGTAAAGGGTGCAAAAATAATTGATGTTCGATCTTCTTCTGAATACCAAAGCGGGCATGTAAAAGGATCTCTTAATATACCTTTAAACATGATTGAGTCTCATGAGTCTGAATTAAAAAAAATGAAAGTCAAAATCATTTTTTGTTGTGCATCTGGCAATCGTTCAGGGCAAGCAACAAAAAAGATGAAAGAAAAAGGAATCGACTGTATTAATGGTGGATCGTGGCTTAATCTTAATTCTTTATCATAAAAAAAAGAGTCATTTGGCTCCTTTTTATATTTAAGTCAGATAATTTCCTAGCAACAAGTAGAATCACAACCACATAGTGGGTAGTATTTCTTTTTCTCTGATATTACTACAATAAGGTTAAATAAAACAATAACACTAGATATAATAAGACCACTATTATCAAGGAAAATGTGGAACAATAAAATATTTAATGAGATAATCATCATAAGTAAAGCCCCGAGTGCTGTATACTTTTTAGTAAACAACATTAATGCCGCGATAATTTCTACAACTGCAATCATTGGAAGCATGTAATTAGATGCATCAAATGCAGCCATTAAAGCTGAAGCTTTCTCTGTCATTTCTGGCGTTGGCATGTAATGCAAGAACTTATTTAGCCCTGCATTTAACATCATCAGACCTAATATAAACCTTAAAGATATGATTAGTTTGTCTTTCATTATTTAAGTATTTAAGTTTAAAACAAATATAGATATTAAATTAACAATTTATAACTATATTTAAAGAATTCATTTTCAATCGATTTATTACAATAATGTCAATACAAGTATTAAATAAAGAACAGCAGACACAAGGAAGTTTTAATAATGGGGAAATATTAGAATATAAACCTATAGGCTTTCCTCATGAAGAAGGTGGATTTAACGCCTACTCTAATTTATTTTATTGGGCATTTGCATTTACTGAAAAAAAAAGTAGAATAGGACTCCACGCCCACAAGGGTTATGAAATCATGACTCTTGTACTTAAAGGAAATGTAAATCATTACGATACAAAAACAGGCAATTGGTTAGCGCTGGATGAAGGTACTGCTCAAATTATAAATGCTGGCTCAGGAATATCACATTCTGAAGAACTTGGATATAAAACAGAAGTATTTCAAATATGGTTTGATCCAAATCTCAATAAGACCTTGAGACTTGAGCCTAGCTATCAAGATTACAGTAGCAGTTTATTTAAAGAACTAAAAATAGCTAATGGGTTATACAAAACAAGAATTATTGGAGATAAAGGTCCGGTTCATTTAATTTCTAAACACATACAATTTAGTAAATATAGACTCCTAACAAGCGCCAATCAAAAATTGGATACAGACAAAGTATATAGTTTATACGTGTATAGAGGTGAGCTTATATTAAACGGAAAAATAATCATCACTAGAAATAGTTTTATCAAAATATGCCAAGAGCAATCTATTTACTTAAAAGCTGAAAGGGAGTGTGTTTATTACCTTATGGAAAACCGAAATAAACAAATACATATATAAACTTATCAAGTAGGCTTATGAAGTTTCAACACATCATTCTATTGGGTGTTATCCTATCAATGAACACCTATGGGCAAGAATTACGTAAAAATTTACTTAAAATGTTCAAAGCCTTCAAAATTAAAGTCCAATAATATTATCAACAGACATTTCAAAGGATTTGGTGATTATCCAATTGAAGAATCAACTGGGATTCAAAATTGGAATTCATTAGTTAAGTTTATTATTAATCCAAATGGAGAATTTATTTCTTTCGAAATAATAAGTCCTAAAAATGAAATATTTGATGCGCATACAACTTCATTTTTATCATCTATAAGTCCAAAGATTCTATTCAAAAAAGCTAAGCACGATAAAAAAAATGTACATCAAGAAGTCATAGTTCCTATTGTTTATAGTGTTAATGGATTCAAAAGAAATAAAAATCCATACAACTGGTATTATTGGCAAATGATGCCTAATTATTACCCACACACACGAATCCCTATAATAAATTTTACTCCACGGTAATCGATTTAATATAGTCTAAAAATAGTTCTAATGCTTTTCTTTTTAAAGTGTCTAAATGGTAAGAAATATCTTCATTCAAATATTTAACTAAATTGACATTAGCAGCTTTGCTATACCCTCTTATAGCAACTGATTTATTTTGAATACCGAAAGCGGTAGCTTTATCAAAAGCATTAGTAAAAGTCTTCGAAAGTGGCTTATTGGCAACCCAGCAGGCAAAGACAAAAGGCAAACCAGTAAACTTATACCATTCTTCAGATAAATCATATTGATAAGGAAATTTACCATTTAAATCAAAAGCTCGATCACCGATAACCAAACCTGCATTTTTCCCTTGTATTTGATCAATATATCCTTCAGATGTTTGATTAAATTGAACGTCTATTTTCCAAAATTCTGAGGCTAAAATCTTTATCAACTTTGCAGATGTTCGTGATTGATAGTCTAAAGCGATAGTATCAATATCATGCAATGGGCAATGACTATATAACATGACAGTATTCACTTTACCATCAGCTCCTATACAATAATCACTTATTATTTGCGCGTTAGGAATATTTGGAATTTCAGCTACAGGAATCAAGCCAATGTCAACCTGTCCCGACTTTAATAAATCAGCACATTTAGATGGAAACTCTAAGCGAAGATCAATGGAATTTAATAGCAATTCACTTTGTTCAATACCATAAATAAAAGGAATAGTGTTGAGATATGAAACAGCAGCAAGCTTAACTTTTTCAATCATTTAAAACCAGATATAATAGATTGAATAGGATAACAACACTAAACTTACTCCTAACTTTAAGGCCGTACCAGTAATAAATCCAACAAATGATCCAAAAGCAACTTTAAGCGCTCTACGGTTATCACCTTTGATCTCGAATAAAGCGCCTATAAATGCTCCAACAAAAGGGCCTACTAACAAGCCAATTGGAGGAAACAATAAACCAAGAAATAATCCAACGAAAGTTCCTATTGTAGAGATTCTACCACCACCAAACTTTTTCACACCCCACGCTTGTAACAGGTAATCAAGCGCAAAAACGATTGCCACAACAACTCCCCAAACAATTAAGAATTTTGTGCTAAATTGTGTTTTACTAAAAAAGTGAATTAACAAAACACCCATGTAAGATAACGGTGGGCCTGGTAGTCCAGGGATAATACTCCCAACAAGTCCAAGTACCAGAAATAAAAAGGCAATTATTAAGATTAGAATCGACATAATTTTATTTTGTACAAAAATATTGGATTAATCTTAAATAAAGATCTGATGACTATAATATTTCGAGTAATAAATGATTTAACTCTTCTTCTTCGATCATCCCAGTTATAGTATGAATCAAATCTCCGTTGGCATTGTATATTAATGTACTTGGGCGTGAATGAATGCCTAATTCAGAGAAAGGTAGAGCGCTCTTTAAATAGGTAAATGTATAAGGCTTTGATGATGAAAATCTAGTTATAGTTTCAATAGATTCGTCAGAAACCATTAAAAATTGAACCCGACCCTCTACATCTTGTTTTACTTTTTCAAAATGTGGAAATTCTTTTAAACAAGGTGGACACCATGTAGCCCAATAATTCACAACAATAGGTTTTCCTTTAAATTGACTCAATTCAAAAGGGGTTCCGTCTAATGAAGTAACAGCAACCTCATCAATTTCTAATGAAGGTGCTTTATAATATTCATTTAAAAATATTCCAACAATCAATAATGTACCTATTATCCAAATTACTTTTTTGTTTTTCATTCTAAGCATTATTTAAATATCTACATAAATATAAGTACTTACCCCAAATTATCAAAAAATAGAACAACAATTACTTTGAACCACAGTAATTGCAAATCTATATTAGTAAACGTTAACATTAATGATGTAAACTACATCTAAAAAAAAGTGTTTTACTACCTTTGACCACTAATTTTTGAAGCAGGAACTATGAATTTGAATGCATTAACAGCAATATCACCAGTAGATGGAAGATATCGTAGAGTAGGTGGAAAATTTGCAACTTACTTTTCTGAATACGCTTTGATTAAGTACCGTGTACGTGTAGAAATTGAATATTTTATAGCCCTATGTGAAATACCTCTACCGCAATTGAAAAGTATTGATACTTCATTATTTGATCGACTTAGGGCAGTATACATAGAATTTAGTGAGGAAGATGCACAGGCAATTAAGAACATTGAAAAAGTAACCAATCACGATGTAAAAGCAGTCGAATACTTCATTAAAGAAAAATTTGAGGAACTTCATCTTAATAAGTACAAAGAATTTATTCACTTTGGATTAACCTCTCAAGATATTAACAACACTTCAGTTCCTCTTTCTCTTAAAGAAGCTGTATTAGAAAATTACCTTCCCGAATTAGAAAAAGTAATAGAAAAGCTTACGGAACTTGCCATAGAATGGAAAGATATACCTCTTCTTGCTAGAACTCATGGCCAACCAGCATCTCCTACACGAATGGGTAAAGAAATTGAGGTGTATATTGTTCGAATCAAAAAACAGTTAGAACAATTAAAGGCTATACCCTTTTCGGCAAAATTTGGGGGAGCAACCGGTAATTTTAACGCTCACAAAGTTGCATACCCAAACCATGATTGGCTAGCATTTGGCAATCATTTTGTTAATGATATTTTAGGTCTTGATCGCTCGCACCCAACCACTCAAATTGAGCATTATGATAACTTGGCTTCATTATTTGATGCTATGAAGCGTATCAACAATATATTATTGGATTTAGATCGAGATGTTTGGACCTACATCTCCATGGATTATTTCAAACAAAAAATAAAAGAAGGTGAAGTAGGCTCGTCTGCTATGCCTCATAAAGTAAATCCAATAGATTTTGAAAACTCTGAAGGTAATATTGGTATTGCGAATGCACTTTTTGAGCATTTATCTGCAAAACTACCCATTTCGAGGTTACAAAGAGATTTAACGGACTCAACAGTACTCAGAAATGTTGGTGTACCTATTGCACACACTAGTATTGCATTTGGGGCATTACTCAGAGGTTTAAACAAATTAATTATTAGACAAGATAATATTAACAGAGATCTTGAGAATAATTGGGCGGTAGTAGCAGAAGCTATTCAAACTGTTTTAAGACGTGAAGCCTACCCCTCACCATATGAAGCATTAAAAGGATTAACAAGAACGAATACTGCTGTTACGCAACAGAGTATAGCTGATTTTATAGACACACTTGATATAAGAAACGATTTAAAAGCTGAACTAAAACAAATTACTCCTCAAAACTACACAGGCATATAGATTTTTAAGTAAAGAAACTTGCTATGTTAAAGTTTATTTTTTTTTGATTTAAAAAGATGAATTACCCTATCCCATAGATTAGAGAAATCCTCAAATTCATCTCTGTAAAACAATCCTACTCCTGTTGTATAATTAGTTTCATCAACTTGAATCTCAAAACTTTCTTCTAAATTTCTAAACGCAACTAGCTTTAATTTACCGTCATCACTAAGTCGATATTCTACTTTTAAATCTGCCAATTACACGAGTTGTATTTTGACTTGGCAAAGTTCCTATATTGCCATTTAAAGTAATTCTATCGTTAAGTTTCATGTTGTTTAGAAGTAATTCAAATTCTTTATTCGATAAGGTGTCTCCTAAGCTTGGACGATACTTTATACCAAGATCTACCCTGTCAGTAAATTGAGATGTCCAATTGGAAAGTTGATTATTAAGAACCTCAACTCCATTAGAAACAGTAGAGCTTAGATAGTCTACATCGGTGCTTTCAAATTCATCAGAACTCATGAAGCTATTAAGCACTAACAACGAAAGAAACTGCTGGGTGTTTTTCTCTTCTGTATTTGTTCGCTCCTCAAGAATACGTTTAATCAAATCATCACCTTTTGGAATTTGAACATCAAATTCTATTTTTGGCTGCAGAAGTTGTCCAGTCATTATCATGCGACACTCAACATCAGCATTTCTATTATATTCTGAACTTAGAGGACTTATGTTAGTATTAAGTTTATAGAGTGCTCTTAAATCCATTTGTGCTTCATAAGGATCACCGTCCCAAACAAAAGTTGCCCCTTGTTCTATCTCAAACTTTTTGTTAGCAAAATTTTGAAGTGTAAAGAGATACTCTCCTTCATCAACTATATATTCGCCAAACATATTTATGTCATTTGAACCGTTTACACCTATTTTAATGAACCCATTTCCTTTAGCACGAATTTTATCTCCAAGTTCCTCATCAAAAATTAAATTTAAATGTGACTTATCGTTAAACTCTAAATTAAAATCAATATTTAGAGGATCACTATTTGAGCTTAATAGTGGTGCAGACCACATGCTGTCTAGATCAATATTTTTATCGTCAATAAAATGAATAAAACTCAAGTCATCAGCAGCATCATCATCATCTAGAGGAATAAAGATATCAGTACCTTTTTCTGTCTTTGCATTTATATTAATAGCGATGGCATCTAGTGGTCCTTTAAATGTTACGTCACCAGTAGAAATAACTTTTCCATAATAGCGCTCCTCATTAAAGGCATCAGTATTTAGACACAAAAAACTGTCAACATCCAACTGTAAACCCAATGAAAAGTCAGTAAAATTATTATGCAATAGTTCTCCAGTCAATAAAGCATTGCCTGCATAATTATCGCTAAATAATACGCCATCAAAATCAATATATTTTTCAGTAATATTCATCTTTGATGTGTTATACGACTCCATTCTAGTATTTAACAATGGGATGTCTATTATCATTTTATTCACATCAAATTTTGCATCAAATTTTGCATCATCTATAGCGCCATATATATCAAATTTCCCAGTAATAGATCCAGAAAACTCCTCAAATATATCATCAACATAAGATTCAATATGAGCCAAATCTAAATACCCAACATCAATATTTAAATTAAAGTTATTAGAATCTAATTGACTTAGATATGAACCATTGAAATCTATTTCTTTTTCCCCATTCGCATTTACAGAACCAGCAATTAATTGACGCTTTGTTTGGGGATCAAAGTAGATGTTAGCGTTTATGTCTCCAAAGTAATAGTCATTTAATAATGTTGAATCAATTGTGAGGTTGCCGTATAATTCATTTTCCGAATTCATCAGCATTTTTCCATCTAAACGACCATCCAGATAAGTCTTGGCATCAACCATCCACGGGTAAAAATTGTACGTTTCAAAATTATTAAACGACAATTCGATCTGATCATTATTGATGGTTAAATCAAGTTTTTGAGATGGGTTAAATAAATTAATATTCGAAACGATGTTCCCATTAGAATAAGAGAATTGAGAAGTATTATTTAATTGCCATAGTGTATCGGCAAAATAGAGCTGACTTTCATCGAATGCCATTGATAATTTTTTAGGTGACACATTATAATTGCCTTTGATATACCCATCATATTTCAAAGTGTCACCTGATGCCCATAATATTGAATAGCGCCAATCACCGTAGCTACCTTTATTTTCTAACTCTATATTTTCAAATAAGTTATTACCTGTCTGTGATACTGTAGAGGTTTTTAAATCTAATAGCCAATTTTCCCGGTTTGCTAATGTTGATATGTCGAGATGTTCTATTACAAGATTATTCCATATGACCTCTGGGCTATTAATTTTGGCACTAAAATTATTATTATAACTATCAAATTCACCTTCTAACACAGTTCCATCTGCAATTCTTAATGAAGGTAGAAATAGGTTTGTTAGTGTTTTGGTATTATATAGTTTGGCTTTAAAATTAAAGTCTTGCCTGTAAGTATTCCCATTTGGAAGCAAAGGTAAATGAGGTTTGAAACTAGAATTAAACGAATTAAATATTTCAGGGATGTTTATATCTCCTGATAAATTAACATCTGCAAATTGTGATTTAATAATTAGTGAATCAGAAACATTAGACCTAATCGATTTAAAATAAATATCATCAATATGGTAATAATAGTCCTCAGTTTCTAAGTTTGTAAAAAACACGTCTAAGTCCCCTTCAATATCTTCCCAACTAGATCCCACTAAATTGATCTCAATTAAACTAGAAAACAGAGCTTTATCGCTGTTTTTGTATAAATTTAATGCTACTAGATCAGTTTCTATTATATCCGCTACAAAATCCAATTTTGGTTTTGATCCAGAAAAGTCGATTTCCCCAGAGAAATCTAGTTCCAAATTGTCGTCTGCAATGGTTGTTTCTCCAGAAAAATGATTCGGTTTTAGTCGGCCATTAAGATTAATATTTTGATAATTATAGTTATTCCATGTTAAACCGGCTATGTAACCAGATACAATGGTATTAAAACTTGCTATATCAAAACCTTCACCTTGCACATCTAACTTGGCATTTATTTTACCTAGATTACCTTGACGGCTAAATGGTTGTAAATTAAATTCATTAAAATTTAATCTTCCATCGTAAATTGGCAAGCTTACTGTATCTGATAAACCCACAAAAATATCAGCTGACATTGCTCCCACATCTGAATCTAAATCAAATTTCAAATCTACATCATTAGGACTTCCAGATATCATACCTTTAGCCTCAATAGAGCCTAACTTGGAAAGCAAGTAATTTTTATCAAACAAGGGCTCTAACCAATCCCATTCATCTTTATTAACGGTGCACTCTGTCATTTCAAATCGGTAGGTCATATCCGACATATCATAAACATCATTTACGATCAAATTTCCTGATATTAAAGATTTATTATTAGATTTCAATATCAAATTATTTGTAACCAATGTTCCGCTATCTATAAACAAATCGTTTTTAATTTCAATGAGAAGTGAATCTGGAAAATCTTTATATATACTTTTACTTGAGCTTGCATCAGCAACTAATTCAAAATCATCTATAGTAACTCTATCTTTAGGTATATCACGATGATAAGAATACTTCAAGTAGGAATTGTCACTACGCCAATTAAAATTAGTAATATGTTGTTCTTTATCACTGAAATTAAAATCAGCAGAAAACTTATGAGATACGCCTTCATTCATTTCCCAAGACATTTGACTGATATCAAATTTTAAATCATCACCAAGCCTCATATCTTTTGCAAATAAATTTAAATATCTGATTTGGATATGATTATCAGGATTACCATAATCTATCTTCCCATTATTTATCCACAAGCTTTTAATATCAATATTTAATTCGGGTTTTGTCGTTGTTGTTGTTTTGGTAAGTTAAGAGAATCTAATAACTGAGATAAATAGTCTTTTTGAGTTGAATCATTTAAAAGACCATTTAAATACATACCTTCAATGTAAACTTTTTCCAAGTTTCTAAGGTTAAAGTGTGTTGGTTTTAGCTTTAGTTTTTTAATGCAAACAAGAGTATCTGAATATTCATTAACAACAAGTAAGTCCTCAAACATTACACCACTAAGAAGACTAACATGAACTTTTTCGGACACTACATTCATATCAAAGGTAGAAGATAACCATTGACTAATCTCATCAGCTATTCTTTTTTGAATACTCGGTAATTGTACAAAAGAAATGGTAGCTAAAAAGAGTATGCTAGTTAGCATCAGAAGACGCTTAATTATATTTTTCCCTTTATTAATAATACAATTCTTTATTTTTGTGGTATGACTAAAAAAAGTATCACTATACTCGGTATAGAATCATCTTGTGATGACACCTCTGCAGCTGTAATCAAAAACGCAAAAATATATTCAAACATTGTTGCGAATCAAGAAGTTCACAAGTCTTTTGGTGGCGTAGTGCCAGAGCTTGCCTCAAGAGCACACCAACAAAATATTGTACCCGTAGTAAATGAGGCTCTAAAGATAGCAAATATCCATAAAGAGGAGCTAGATGCTATAGCCTTTACGCGAGGACCAGGACTTATGGGCTCACTATTGGTAGGTACTTCATTTTCTAAATCACTTTCTCTAGCCTTAAATATCCCTTTAATAGAAGTAAACCATATGCAAGGTCACATTATGGCTCACTTTATTGATGATCATCAAAAAAAACCATCCTTTCCATTTTTGTGTCTTACGGTATCTGGAGGGCATACTCAAATTGTAAGGGTGAATAATTATTTTGAAATGTCTGTAATTGGTGAAACTATAGACGATGCAGCCGGAGAAGCTTTTGATAAGAGTGCTAAAATTTTAGGACTGCCATACCCTGGCGGGCCATTAATCGACAAATATGCAAAAGAAGGGAATCCTAAAGCATTTATCTTTACGAAACCTAAGGTTGGTGAATTAGAGTTTAGTTTTAGTGGCTTAAAATCTAATATTTTACAACTCATTCAAAGAGAAGAGCGTAAAAACCCTAATTTCATTAAGGAAAACTTATTTGATTTATGTGCATCAATACAACACACAATCATAGCTATTTTATTAGAGAAAATAACTAATGCTGTAAAAAATACGGGCATTAAGCAAATAGCTATTGCAGGAGGTGTTTCTGCAAACTCAGGACTTCGTAAAAAACTTAAAGAGAGTGAAAAAACTCATGGTTGGACCACATACATCCCGAAATTTGAATATTGTACTGACAACGCTGCAATGATAGCCATTGTGGGTTATTTTAAATATTTAAAGGGAGAATTTTCTGACTCAGCAGCAACAGCTCAAGCAAGAATGAAAATTTAAAGGATTGTCATAAAAGGGAATAAACACCAAAATTGATGTTTATATCTAAAAACCTGCATTCATATAAATCTTAATAATTAACTATAGTTTTTGAAAATGAGGTATCGACTTATTATTTTTTTACTTTTAAACTTCCTAGCGCTTGCTATAGGCAGTATGTATACAAGTATCGGGGTTTCGTCAGAATGGTACTTAGGTTTAAATAAAGCTCCTTGGACGCCACCAGGATGGTTTTTTGGCATGGCATGGAGCACAATAATGCTATGTTTTAGTATTTACTTAAGTTATTTGTGGCCTCTGGTAAAAAACAAAAAAAAAATGATCGGTTTATTTAGTATACAATGGTTTTTAAATACTGGATGGAACCCATGTTTTTTCTATTTCCAAAATGCTATTAGTGGAATGGTAATTATTACCTGTCTTACGGTACTTATTGGTTATTTTATGTTAAACTACTACTCTAAATTAAAAACCAAAAGTTTATTAATTTCTCCTTATTTAATTTGGTTAATGATTGCCAATTCATTGAATGCTTATGTACTACTTCATAATTAAATTATTATCTCATCTCTTATTAAAATGAAAAAGGTATTACTATTACTTACAAATGGTTTTGAAATTTTTGAAGAAAGTGCTTTTATTGATGTCATCGGATGGAATCTTGCTGAAGGAAATCGTTCTACAAAACTCTACACCTGTGGCTTAAATAATGAAATTATAAGTTCATTCGAACATCAATTTAGTGTAGATTATCAAATTGATAGTATCCAAGATATTAGTGAATTTGATGCACTTGCTATTCCTGGTGGATTTGAACATTATGGTTTTTATAAGGACGCATACCATACTAAGTTTCTTAACTTAATAAGGAAATTTAATACCGAAAATAAAATGATTGCAACGATTTGTGTAGGTGCATTACCGGTTGCAAAAAGTGGCATTTTAAAGCACAGAAAGGGTACAACTTACAACAACAAAAATAGAAGAAATACACTAAAAGAGTGTGGTGTTATTTGCGAAGAACAAAATGTTGTGATAGATGGTTCTATCATTACTTCTTCTGCACCATCTACAGGAATAGATGTTGCATTTCATTTGCTTGAGTACTTAACCTCAAAAGAAAATAGTGATAAAGTAAGAGGTTTAATGGGTTTCAATAATTACAATTGAAATAAAGCCAAATAATCAAGTACATATTTCTGTTTACTAACTCTGTCTATATGCTCCAGACTAGTTCAAGTATAATCATAGTTTTGATCTTGTTTAACAGAAATAAAACGCTGTTTAACAATTTTACAAGAGACAATTATTTTCCAAAATGAAAACTTAAACCGAATTGATACGCAAAACTTTTAGCATCAAAAACATCAAACACCAATATATTATCTACGATAAAGTGTAGTTGCATTGCATTTGAATTCCAAACAAAGCCTGTTCCCAAATTATTTATTCCGTTAAGATTTCTATAGGAACCTAATAGCTCGAATGACTTAGTAAGTTGGTTGTGATAAGCTAAACTAAATACTGTAAATCCTTGGTCCATTCGCTTGGTTCTGTGGAATAATGCTGAGAATTGATGTTTTGTTGATAAGGTGTAGTGAGCTCCCAAGTATATATTAGAGTTCAATTTAGTTTTATAGCTTTTGTTTAAACCTACTAGCTCTAAATGTGAAGTTAATGAGTCAAGTATTCCTTCCATTTGATCTATTAAGTCTTCTCCACCAGAACTTGTTTGTGTTAATCCTTCAATCACAAAACTAGACTCACCTTCGGTATCATATAATTTACTGTTTTCTTCTGACCAATTTATTGCACCTAAATCTTTTACGGCTAATGAAAATGTCCATTCATCACTATATTTATAGGAAGTACCAAGATCTAATGAAAATCCCCTATTTGCTATCGGATTAAACTCTAGACTATCAGTCGTCAGTCCTATACCAGATGTTTGTATTAACATATCTGTACTAATAGTTGTTTGATAAATTGGGCTTGAAGTAGAATCTGTATATAAACCTATGCTCATTTTGTTAGAATGAATATTAACCAGACCAGTTAAAAAGTTTAATCGTGCCCCAACATTCCATTGATTGTTAATCATATAAGAAGCACCAAGATATAATTTATTATAAGCCAACACCTCAAACTTTTCATCATCAAAATATTGCTGATTATTTAAAAATGAAGCATTTCCTTTTGCCAAATAATCAATAAAATTTCCTGAGAGATTCATTCCGAAACTACCATAAATATCATCTCCTATGTAAGCGAAAATATCCTTCTTCTTTCCTACTTTTAATCCAATAAAAAATAAGTTTCTGCTTATATTACCATGAAGTATATTATGTTTTGAGGTATTTGATGCTATATGCGGAAGGCTAATCCTCAAAGAATCATCATTTCCTTTTTCCAAAATCTCATTTAAACTAAATGGTAATTGAAAATTATAACTCGTATTTGCCAACATTGGAAAACTAACAACAGTATTCGCTTGCGGGAAAATTGCTGGATTAACTGAAGACTGAAGTAAAAAAGAGTTTGAATGGTAACCTGTATGGATATCTTGTGCTTGAATATTAGATGCTATTACTGCTAAACTAACAAGTATAAAGTGTTTGATGATTTTCATCGTTTGTGTAATTTTCATTCCTAAGAGTTTTAATCTTCCGACTTAAGTTCTAACAACACGCCTGCAGAAATTATAAATTGGTAATCCGTGTATAAACGAACAGCTGTATTTTCATAATCATAGGAGTTTAGTGTGATGTCTAACAATGCTTGATTACTATTAAATAAAGCGTCTATTTGATCAGAATCTAATTCTACATTACTATCATAAACATGTGGGCCCATAGTTGCGCCTTGTTCGTCTACCTGTGCAGCCTGAAGTAAATCAAACGTTAATGAGTCTTGTATTAAACCACTAATAGAGTCCATAAAAAATATCGTAACACCAACGTCTAATGGGAATTCATTTTCTGTATGCACCTTTAATTTTACAGATTCAATAAAATCTATATCATAGTCGGTACTTTCATCACTTCCAAAATCAAGAGCAAGGGTGTCAATTCTCATTGCATCTTCAATTCTTAGATGCAATGGAAGATCCATTTCCATATTAATTGTTATCGATGAACTTGGGCTAATACTATTAAATGTAGAACCATAAGGATTAGATAAAACAGTACCAGAGTATGAAATTTCACTAGGATTCAATGCTATAAAATCAGATAACTGGGAATTAACATTATTAAACTCTGAAAGTGACATTGCGTTGGGATTTATCTGTAGTGGGGGGCCATCTAGACTAACATTATTAAATCCATTTTGTGCCACAAGATCAAGATCTATTTCAAATGGTATATTCATTGAATTGTTAGTTGTTAAACGAAGTACTGGAGACTCTAGGACTAATCCAGAAGCTATTTCATCTATATCGCTTACATCAATGTCAAGTATATCTTCTTCGATAAATTGCTCTTTTTGCCCAAAATAACCTTCAATAAAATCAAAATCTAAGTTTTCTAAACCGATACTTAGATCAATTTCATCTAATTGATTGTATGTTTCGTAGGATTCAGTTGCTAAGATTAGACTCGTATATATAACCTCAATAAAGTTTGGTGTAGAGCTTAAGTGAAAACTATAATCAGCAATTGACTCCGTAATTGTTACCGGCTCAGTAGAAGGCTCAATACTTAAGGTACGAGTGAAAGAATTATTAGAATCATCTACTAATTGAGGGATAGTTAAATTTAAGCTTATGGTAGTTTGAATATCAGAAGAGTAGGTGTAAACAAAATCGCCTTCAGATAAATCAATAAAAGATAATTCTACCTCATCTTCTAAATCCAGATTTATATCAAAACTATCAGAAGGACCTTCCTGTTCAGGGTATTTGACAAGACCTGAGGTAGCAATCATGTTGTGTCCTGAGATGTTAATACTTAATTCATCTGAGTTTAACATAGGTACCCAAGTAGACTGATCTGAGGGATTACTGCCACTACCTAAAGAACTTATAGAGATAATTTCTAATTCTAGATCACTATACATGAATACACCGTTTAAGTCTATTGAAGAAACACCAACATCTCCTACAGCTATATTATTAAACAAAAATGTTCCTAGTTGAGATTGATCAGTTGCATTTTTCAACATCAAGGTCAGCGTATTAATTTCAACGGCTAAATTATTTGTAATCTGAATTTGTATTTCTCCATTGGTAATAAAAATAGACTGAAACTCATCAGAGCCTTGAGCAGTATAAGAACCTCCAGATTGAGGTGTTATTGGCGGAAAATAAGCAGCCCCATTTAATTCGGAATATGAAATCCCATTATTTATTTGATTTACTAAAGTTGGATTGGAAAGATTTGAAGTCAATTCTGATAGTTGAACCTGCATTTGAGTGTTAAATGTACTCAAACTAATTGCTCCAATACTAAAGCTTTCGTTAGTAGGAGGTTGATCTGCGATTTGTAAAAGACTATCATTAGTTACATATGCAATACTATCTTGCCTGTAGGCAATACGAATTGAATTATCTGATTCAATGACCATATTTTCATTTTCTGGCAATAAATCCAATAAATTAGTGGTTGAATGAATTAATGGAATAGCATAGGAAGCATCTGTGTTAACCGAAGTACTAATTTTGCTCAAATCTTCGTCCATACAGGATGAGATTAGAAGTACAAACAATAAAGTTAGTTTAGAGAGTATCTGTTTCATATTGTTAACTTTTTCATATATAAATTTAATGGTTTAATGTGAGTCTAGCTAAATATTGGTGATGATTATCCTCAAATATTTTTTCAGTTATAAAACCATGTTTAGTGGCTATAGAACTAAGATTCTTATAATCAACAAATAACCAATAAAATGGCTTAGAAGTTATATTTTTATAAGATAATTTATACTCTAAATCACCATAATATTCAGCATTTAAATCTACCCAGTAACTTCCTTCATCATCTTCATACATGTATTTTATATCTGAGGAGTCCATTATTATTTGTCCACCTTCATTTAAAAATTGTTTTATGTGAATAAAAAACTTATCTAGTTCTCGTATTTTTTTTACCAGACCAATACCATTCATCATAAACAGTAAAGTGTCATACTTTTCAGGTGTTAATTGCCATATATCGTCACATATCACATTAGTTAACCCTCTAGCCCTCATAACCTCACAAGATAATGTTGAGATATCTACTGCAGTAACATCAAAACCTTTAGATTGTAAATATAGACTATGTGCACCTGCTCCGCCACCAACATCTAATATTTTATCTTTTACTAATTTAAGCGCTTTCTGTTCTAATGTCGACATCTTAGAATAGGTCCTAAATAAATAATCAATTGCCAACTCTTCTCCTGATGTAATATTTGTGTCTACGACTAAAGGAGTCCTATCTTTATTTTTATAATATTCGTAGATAGCCTTCCCTATAGGGTCGTCTTCTTTTTTATTCATATTAATGATTTGAACCTCAAATATAAAAGTTACTAAGTTACTGATTGGCTAAAGTTAAAGTGATTCTATTCATTTATGAAAATTAGCAAACAAATTGTATCAATTTAGCAGTATTTTATATTTTTGATAAATGATGATTTCGCAAGAAGAAATAAACCATCTGAAGAAAAAAGCGTCACTAGATCTAAAAGTGAATGCGAGGTTTTTTGCCAAACTAAAAAAAATGAAAGGCAAAACCATTGACACTTTATTTCATAAGACTCACGATGAAGTATTTGAATCTATTGATTGCCTAGATTGTGCAAATTGCTGTAAAACCACTTCACCAATATTTATTCAGAAGGACATTAATCGTATTGCCAAGCACTTAAGATTAAAGGCTAGTGAATTTGAAGCAAAATACCTTAATCGTGATGATGAATACGATTTTGTTCTTAAACAAGCACCTTGTCCTTTTTTAGATCCAGACAACAAGTGTTCGATCTATGAGGTTAGGCCACGCGCATGCGCGGAATACCCTCACACAAACCGCAAAAAAATGTTACAAATATTACCATTAACACTTAAGAACACGGAAGTTTGTCCTGCCGTAGCAAGAATCGTTGATAAAATGAAAAAATAGCTATTGCTTTATAGCTCTACTCATTTCTCTTTTTCCTGGAGGCCCAGGAATGTTTTGTAGTACAAATCCAACCGACTTAATTGTCCTTTTAACAGAACCCTTAGCACAATATGTAACTAATGTTCCGCCTGAATTTAATGCTTCATACATTTTCTCAAAGATTTCGGCAGTCCATAATTCTGGTTGCTTGTCTGGTGCAAAAGCATCGAAATAAATAAGATCATATTTATTTGTTTGATGGAAGTCTTGAACTCTAATTTTTGTTTTTTGTAAGGAAAAGTTAGAAGTTATTTGATTCATTAAATTCCATTTAGCATCAATAATTTTTTCAAACATGTTAGAGTAGATTTTAAGTACATCCAATTCTGTATACTTTAACAAATCGTATTCTTCTCTTTTTAATGGAAATGCTTCTAAACTATGCATTCTAACTTTGCGTTGTGTTTTTGTAGAATTAATACCCGTTAATAAGCTGTTTAGTCCGGTGCCGAAACCAACTTCCAACAATTCTAATTGATCTAGCTTACAGTAATTTAATCCTTCTTTTATAAATACGTGCATGGATTCTTGCAATGCACCGTGTATCGAATGATAAGTCTCATTAAGCTCTGGAACATATAAGGTGTTGGAGCCATCAGATGTTACAATAAGTTCTTTTTTCACATTTTGTATTATGATTGCTAAAGATAAGATATAGAAAATATATTTTAGTACTTATAATTCTTTAATAGTAACCGAATCTAATAAAGTACTAAAGAAAAATAGTTGTAATATTGAAACTAAACCAAACTGCACTAAATGAAACTATACAATTCTATAGTAAGCTGGATAATAAAAAAAAGAATCCATCAAATTAACTTATTTATTAATTATCCTTTTGAAGTACAATCTGAATTGAGAACTTCATTAATTGAAAAAGCTAAAAATACTGAGTTTGGGAGAAAGTATGGTTTTAATGCGATTCAATCATATAATGACTTCAAAAATACTATTCCCTTAAATCACTATGAAGACTTATCTGATTACATTACGAGGATGCGATCTGGTGAACAAAATATACTTTGGCCTACAGATATTAAATGGTTTGCAAAATCATCGGGTACCACAAATGATAAAAGTAAATATATTCCTGTAAGTACTGAATCACTAGAAGATTGTCATTATAAAGGTGGAAAAGACCTTCTTTCCATCTATTGTAACAATTATAAAGCCAAAAACATTTTCGAAGGTAAGAGCCTTATGTTAGGAGGTTCTCATCAAATGTCTCCTCTTTCAAATAGTATGCATGAAGGAGACCTTAGTGCAATTATTATGGAGAACCTACCATTTTGGGTTCAACTTCAAAGATCTCCAGATATGCATATAGCTAAACTTACTGAGTGGGAAACAAAGATTGATAAAATGGCCGAGCAAGCAATACAAGAAAATATAAGTTCAATGTCGGGGGTTCCTTCTTGGGCTCAAGTTTTTGCAAACAAAGTATTAGAAAAAACAGGAAAGAAAAACTTAAATGAAGTTTGGCCTAATTTTGAGTTGTATATGCATGGTGGTGTAAGTTTTGAGCCCTACAAAAAGAATTTTCATACATTATTCCCAAACTCTGTAAATTACTTAGAAACGTATAATGCCTCTGAGGGTTTTATAGGTGTTCAAGATCAACCTAATCGTAAGGATCTATTACTCATGCTGGATTACGGAATTTATTATGAGTTTATTCCATTAGAAGAATACGGCAAGAAAGATTGCATAACACTTGAGTTAGATAAAGTGGAGTGCAACATAGATTATGTACTAGTTATGAGTACAAATGCAGGGTTATGGCGATACATTATTGGAGATACTATTCGTTTTACTCAAATTAAACCTTATCGATTTATTATTAGCGGAAGAACAAAACATTATATAAATGCTTTTGGAGAAGAACTAATGGTTCACAACGCAGAAGAAGCAATACAACAAGCTTGTAAACTAAGCAATTGCGAGGTTATTGATTTTACTGCTGCACCTATGCATCTTAAAGACGGAAATCATGCTTACCACGAATGGATTATAGAATTTAGAGCAATGCCAAAAGACATTGATAATTTTACTTATCAATTAGATAATGCCTTAAAATCTTTAAACTCCGATTATGAGGCTAAAAGGTATAATAATATGGTCTTAAAAATGCCTAAAGTTCACATTGCTAAACATAAACTATTTTTCATGTGGATGAAAAAACGTGGAAAACTAGGTGGTCAAAATAAAGTTCCTCGCTTGTCTAACAACCGCAAATACTTAGATCAATTACTTGAGATAAACGCCCTACTATAAATTTTTCATCAATTGACTGGTAGATAAAAACAATCTAATAGTCAAGCTCAATTTTCTCTTAAAAATAATTAAGGTGAAAGAAAATTGAACTAGAATTCACCTAAAACTAAATATTAAAAGCTCTTAATCTATAAGCAACTATTGCTTCACATTACTAGTGTTCTAAAACCAAAAAATGTAGTTGCTGATTTCATTGAAAATTGTACTTTTAGAAACTCAAAAATTGTAAACCATTATGCATATAGCTGTTGCGGGGAATATTGGGGTTGGAAAAACCACACTCACAGAATTACTAGCCAAAAACTTTAATTGGGAACCACACTACGAGTTGGTAGATAAAAACCCATATCTCGATGATTTCTATACAGACATGCAACGCTGGGCGTTTAACTTACAAGTTTACTTTTTAAATAGTCGATTTAATCAACTTAAAGAAATTCAATCTAGTGGCAAGAATGTCATTCAAGACAGAACCATTTATGAAGATGCTCATATATTTGCGCCCAACCTTCACTCTATGGGTTTGATTACTACTAGAGATTTTGAAAACTACACAACCTTATTTGACCTAATGTCTTCTTTTGTTAAAGCTCCAGATCTACTTATATATCTTAGAGCTTCTGTACCAACACTTGTAAAGCAAATTCAGGCAAGAGGTAGAGACTATGAATCAAGCATCCGTATTGATTATCTTACGCGACTAAATGAACGTTATGAGGCTTGGATATCAAAATATGAGAAAGGAAAACTACTAATCATAGATACAGATGATATTGATTTTACCCAAAACCCTGAAGATTTGGGTCTTATCATAGATAAAGTCAATGCTGAGATAAACGGTTTATTTTAAACATAAGTGAATACAAAAGAGCTTTTTATTAAGCACCAAGGGCAAACTAGTCCGTACCCATCGTGTTTGGAGGTTGATGCTGCAAGCGGAAGTACAATAACTGATATACAAGGAAAACAATATATCGATCTTATTGCAGGAGTTTCAGCATGTACACTAGGACATTGCCACCCTATTATCCTAGAGGCTGTTACTAAACAGGCAAGCAAATACATGCACATAATGGTTTATGGGGAATTCATTCAAAAACCTCAATTAAAATTAGCAAGGCTATTATCTGAAGTACTTCCAAAGACCTTAAATAGCACATATTTTGTTAATTCTGGTGTAGAGGCTATTGAAGCATCAATGAAACTGGCTAAACGCTTCACAGGAAGAAGTCAAATGATTTCATGTAAAGATTCTTATCATGGAAGTACTCATGGTGCCTTGAGCATTATGGGAACTGAAACCTATAAACAAAAGTACCGACCTCTTCTACCAGATTGTACTCATATCGTGTTTAATGATATAAATAGCCTATCAGCTATAACTGAAAAAACTGCTGCTGTAATCCTTGAGCCTATTCAGGGTGCTACTGGTTTTATTGTGGGGAGTCAAGAGTTTATGAATGCTGTTCGATTAAAGTGTAATGAAACTGGAGCGTTGCTAGTGTTTGATGAAATTCAAACCTGCTTTGGTAGAACAGGTACCATGTTTGGATTTGAACAATTCAATGTTGTTCCAGACATATTATGTATGGCTAAAGGAATGGGGGGCGGATTACCCATAGGATCATTTACATGTTCTACTGAAATAATGCATGTATTAAAAGAAAATCCAATGCTTGGTCATATTACTACATTCGGTGGTCATCCGATTTCATGTGAAGCTTCACTAGCTACACTTAACTATTTAAATGACTCCGATATAATGAAAGAAGTACAGAGTAAAGAAAAATTAATTCGAGAGCTTTTAGTACATACTAAGATTAAAGAGATAAGAGGGAAAGGGTTGATGCTAGCTCTTGAGTTTAACGAAAGCACGATCTGTCAAAAAGTTGTAAGCAAAGGCATGGAGTTAGGAATAATCACTTTTTTCTTTTTATTTACAGATACAGCTGTAAGATTAAGTCCACCTCTAATAATTTCTGAATCAGAGCTTCGAAAAGCCTGCTCAATTATTCTAAAAATTCTAGACGAATAATCACCTAAGAACAAGTCTAAATTATCAAGTAGTTCATTATTCTATGTCTTTTAATTGTAAATTTGTAAATAATAAAAGAAATCGATTATGATACATAAAGAAATAGAAGCAGCTTTAAACAAGCAAATAGGAGCAGAAGCAAATTCTTCCCAACTATATTTAGCCATGGCTTCATGGGCAGAAACTCAAGGTTATGAAGGTATCTCGAACTTTTTTTACAGTCAATCTAATGAAGAGAGACAACATATGCTAAAACTTGTAAAATATGTAAATGAAAGAGGAGGACAAGCACATATACCTGCAATTGAAGAGCCTTTAAAGATGTTTGACTGTTTAACACACGTATTTCAAGACTTCTTAAACCATGAGGTTGAAGTTTCACGATTAATTAATGAATTGGTTCACACTTGTCTAGAGAATAGAGACTATACAACCCATAACTTTTTACAGTGGTATGTTTCTGAACAGATTGAAGAAGAAGCTTTAGCAAGAACAATTCTTGACAAGCTAAAACTGATTGGATCAGATAAAGCAGGTCTTTATCTTTTTGATAGAGACATCAGTCAAATAACTGTTACTTCTGCTGCAGATCCTGGTGTAGGAGTTTAAAAATAAAAAACCGCTAGTAGTGGTTTTTTTTATTACATACTAATTGTTTTCTAATTTTCTAAACTCATTTTCTAATATAGAATCTAAAGCTTCCGCATCGATTTGTTTAGCAATTATTTTTTTCTTGCTGTCTAACACAAACAGTCTTGGTGTTCCCATGATATTATATTTGCCTCTGAAATTTGATATATTATCTAAATCAATAACGTTAATCCATTGATCAATACCTTGTTCATCTATAAAATCTAGCCACATATCTTGATCGAACTCAGTACAAACCGCATAAACTTTTACTTCTTTGTCTTTGTACTTCTCTAAAGTCTCTTTCACAAGGGGAACCTCTTTTTTACAGTGTCCACAATCAGGATCGTAAAAGAATAAAATAGTAAAAGGTGCTTCTACTTTATGTAAGTCTTTTTCGACACCTTTATCATTAGGAATTTTTAAATAGGGAGCGGTAGTTCCTATCAAATTAGGGCTAATACGCATTGCCTTATCTATAATATTAGTTAGTTGAACTTCATCAACCCAAGGAGTCTGTCTGGTTACAAAGTAGTTAAATACCAAATGAACAAAAACTGCATCATGTCCCATAATTTTTGATGATTCATAATGATGTGTAGACCAGTTAACTACATATTTAAATAATGCATCACTAGGTCTTGTTTTCTCAATTAAAATATCAACATATTTAATGATAGAATCGGCAACTTGAGGAGTATACTCAACAATAAACTTTTCCATCTTATCGTGAAATATAGGAGTACGAATCATCCTATCATCAGTTAAATCAAAGTGATCCCAGAAATGATTTTTATAATAAATATATTGGAAAGTAGAATCTAGCGTGCCGTCTTCTAATATAGGAGCTGTTGGAATACTTATTGGCTCCATAGCGTAAAGAAGTTTTACAAAAAATGTTTTTGGGTGATCCTGCATATACCTTAACTTATAAGCGTTCACCTGGTTGGTTAAATCTTGAAGCTTTTGCTGTTCTTTTTGATATTTTTTAGAATTCTTATCTAAAGTTTTTAATAGGTTTTTAATAGGTTCAGCTTCCAGACCTTTAGATTGAGTGAATTTTTGATAGTCATAAAACAACTCATTCTCTTTAGAGCCTTGAACCTCCATATCACCAATCATATTTGCAGTCGATGTTTCAAAGCTAAAATTACGAGTTTGATCAACTATTAACTGAAAGTATTGTTGGTTTGGAAGCAAGATAAAATACATGCCGCTTTCTAACTCTTTATCTCCCTTAAAATGGAAAAACCCATGATGTGACTGAACGGTATCTTTAACATATTGCTTATTACCATAATAATAACCCAATAGTACATCTCCATCAGGTATCCCTTCAACCTTTCCAAAAATAGAATATTCTTGAGCTGAAACAGATCCGGTAAAACAAATAATTGAGATAAGAAAACCTAGTATTCTCATTGATTAAAAATTACAAATTCAAACAAAGATAAATTTTAAATAAAAGTATATATAATTTAATTAAGTGTATTTAGATTAGAGTAAAATATCTGTATATTAACTTTAGAACTATAGGACTTCGCTCCTACTATCATTTGGCTATCTTTGCATAACTTAATGCAAGATCATGCAACAAATAAATTTCACACTTGAGGCCGAGTTTATACCATTAAACAAATTACTTAAAATACTATCGTTAGTTGAAAGTGGCGGACAAGCAAATGCCCTAATCAGTGATGGCTATGTTCTATACAATGGCAAGGTCGATACTCGAAAAAGATTAAAACTACGAAAAGGTGACATTATTCAATTTATGGACAATCAGATTAAAATCTGTTAAATGAAATTTGAAGAAGAAATTAAACGTAGGCGGACATTCGCCATTATATCTCATCCTGATGCTGGTAAAACAACTCTTACTGAAAAACTGTTGCTTTATGGTGGTGCTATAAATGTTGCAGGAGCAGTGAAATCTAATAAGATTAAAAAAACCGCTACTTCCGACTTTATGGAAATTGAACGACAAAGAGGTATATCTGTTGCTACATCTGTAATGGGTTTTGAATATTTAGGGAAGAAAATCAATATTCTAGACACACCAGGACACCAAGACTTTGCTGAAGATACTTTTAGAACTCTCACCGCTGCCGACTCTGTTATTGTTGTTATTGATGTTGCTAAAGGTGTTGAACCTCAAACTGAAAAACTTGTAAAAGTTTGCAGAATGCGTAAAACTCCAATTATAGTTTTTGTAAACAAGCTAGATAGAATTGGGAAGGATGCATTCGATCTACTTGATGAAATTGAAAGTAAATTAGGTATAAAAGTAAGACCCTTAACCTGGCCTATAGGTATGGGCCCTGACCTAAAAGGAGTATATAATCTTTACGAGAAAAATTTAATTTTATACACCCCAAACTCTACTGAAAGAGTATCAGAAACAGTTGCAATTTCGGATATAGAAGACAATGAGTTAGATAATCAAATTGGTGATGAAAATGCTAAAACTTTACGCGAAGAAGTAGAATTGGTCGAATCAGTATACCCAGACTTCAATAAAACTACATATCTAGAAGGTAATGTCTCTCCAGTATTTTTTGGATCAGCAATTAACACTTTTGGTGTACAAGAATTATTGCATTGCTTTTTAGATATTGCCCCATCTCCATTAGCTAAAGAGGCAGAAGAACGAATTGTATTACCTGATGAAGAAAAGTTTACTGGTTTTATATTTAAGATTCATGCTAATATGGATCCTAAACACAGAAATCGATTGGCCTTTGTTAAAATAGTTTCTGGGAAATTCAAACGAAATACAAATTACAAGCATATACGTTTAGATAGAAATCTAAAATTTGCGAGTCCAACCGCCTTTATGGCAGAAAAAAAATCTATTGTAGAAGAAGCATTTCCAGGAGATATTGTGGGTTTACATGATACCGGAAACTTCAAAATTGGTGACACATTAACAGAAGGAGAAACGATTCATTACAAGGGGATCCCAAGCTTCTCACCTGAAATGTTTCGTTATGTGAATAATGCTGACCCTATGAAATCCAAACAATTAGCTAAAGGAATAGATCAACTTATGGACGAAGGTGTTGCTCAATTGTTTACAATGAAAACTAATGGTCGTAAACTTATTGGTACTGTTGGGGCTCTTCAATTTGAAGTTATCCAGTATAGACTTCAGCACGAATACGGAGCATCATGTACCTATGAAAATCACAATGTATTTAAAGCTTGTTGGATAACTTCTTCAAATAAAACAGAACTTGAAGAGTTTAAAAAAGTTAAATATCGCTCGATGGCTATAGATAAATTTGGAAGAGATGTATTCTTAGCTGACTCTGCTTTTACAATACAGATGGCAGAACAAAAATTCCCGAGTATTAAATTCTATTTTACTTCAGAGTTTGACGAAGAATAAATAGCGTAGACTGATATTAAAGTTGCCAAAAAACGAGCCCTTGGGCTCGTTTTATTTTTTTTGGAAAACGTATTAATTCTTTATAAACTTTGTTGATCTTTCACCTAATTTGACAACGTATGTCCCTGAACTTAACTTTGAAACATCTATCATATTGGTTCCTTGACCTAATGCCTCTTGTAACATTAATTTACCTGACAGACTATATATAAAACAAGTTTCTTTAGCGTAACTATTAATAGTTATCATTTTTGAACTAGGATTAGGATATACCTTCAAATCAACAACCTTATTAAACTCTGAAATAGAGATTACGTCATCAACAGATTGAATTTTAGTTGTATAAATACCATTTCCGTGAGTTGCTAGAACGACTAAGGAGTCTGCAGATCTAGTTTTCACTTGTTCACACACGACATTTCCTATAGTATTAGCTCCCATCTGCATCCAAGAAGTTGCGTCACCTTCAATTTTTTCTGTAGCATATAATCCTGTACTTGTAGCAACAAAATAGAGTGTGTCTTGGCCAAATGGCATAATGGATGCCCATCTACACGAAGGGCCGTCTCCAGCCCCAGATGTATTTTGTTCTAAATTACCTCCAGCGCGTTGCCAAGTAGCACCTCCATTGGTTGTATAATACAAACTGTATACCTCATAATTAGAAAAAACTGCCATTGCCACATCAGCATCTGTTGGGTGAATTGCGATATGATTTACATAAGCATTAGCACTAAAAAAATCTCCAGACATCATGCCCTGCCCAGGCGAGTAATTTGAGGTAACATCAATAATTTCTGGGTTTGAACTGTTGGCATTATCTATTCTATAAATTTCTTTCTTGTTAGTTCCTACATATAGCCTGTTTGTTGGATTGTCATAACTAACACTAATAGAGCTAATAGATTGATCTGAAGCTAGATTTAAATCCATCAATTGTTCCCAACCATAAGAAATTGAATCCCACTCATTAGTAAGATCAATTTGATTAAGATTTTTATTTCTCCATATATTCGAAACCCCAGGATAGTACATAATACTATCAGAACTAGGATCTACAACAAAAGGGTGGATAAATAATTGATCCTCAGCACCAGCTGGATCAATACGTCTATGAGCAATTCTATGACCATCTTCATCCATTTGTATTTTAAAAACTTTACCATTTTGAATAGACATGTAAGATGTCGTTTCATCAGCAACGAAATGGGCAAATGAACCGTCACCATTCAAAGGCATAACCCATGCATCTTGAATATCTTCTGAACGGGTGTAAAAATTACCATTATCCTGAAAGCCCCCTAAAAGACTTTTTGTGGGGTTAGTTTCATTTATAGTTGCTGTATACAGCTGCGTAGTATAGTAACCATTATTTAAACTACGCCACGCCACATCATCAGCAAGATAATCAGTAGTCTCAAAAATACCACCATCATTAGCGCTAATTAAACTTTTACTGTTAGTGGGTGAAAATAAAACTTCATGCTGATCAGGATGATGATTATCATATATTTGAAAGTCAGGGAATGTAGTACCTTTTTGATAACCACCAATCTGATTGATATTTTCTAAGCTGTTAAATCCATCTGTTGAAACATACAAATTAGTACCTCCAAGGAGTATGTGATCTGGATTATGAGGGCTTACTTCTATCATTAAGTTGTACGAGCCTTGAGCGTAAAAATTATCAAAAGTAGAACCTAGCCCTGATGGTATATTCATAGACTTATCTTCCCAAGACCCTAACTGAGCGGTTGTATCTTCTGGATTATAAGTATACTTCCATAAACTGCAATGTTCAATCTCATTTAGGAAAGTAGTTGAAGCTTGACCTTCATTAGGTGTAACAGCTATCACATAAACTTCATTTTCATTTGAAGGGTTAACTGCCATTCTTATTCTGTCGAATACAGCAGCCCAATCATTTGGTAATATATTTACCCAATCTATACCATTCTCTGATCTCCAAACTCCTTTTTGTGATCCGTCAGAGCTTAGTGCAGCATATACTACCCCGGTTGAAGTAACCTCGACTTCAGAAAAATAATAACTGCTATTATTAGATCCTAATACAATATTCCACGATTCACCACCATCATCAGACCTATGAATAGCACCGTAGGTAGCCGCATATATAATGTCAGAATTCATATTCGAATGATCTATTTCAATATCCCAAACAAGGTCCCAAATTTCATCAAAATCTACTGGTGAATTAGATGCTGTACTTTCAAGTGAAAACCATGTTTCGCCATTGTCAACAGATTTATATAAACCATTTCCAAAGAAATAAGCATCATTCCCTGAGGCTGAGTTACCGTAAGCTTCTCCACTGCCGTAATACCATGTATCTCTGTGGCCTTCACGTTGGTCTTGCTTTAAACAAGTTACATTATGAACCATATCAGGGCTAGTTAGCTTCGTCCACGAAATTCCTGAGTCCACTGATCTCCAAATACCTCCTGACACACCACCAGCCATAATAGTATTCTCATCTCTTACATCAACAACCATTGCTCTGGTTCTTCCACCTACATTAAAAGGACCTCTTGAGAGCCATTCTGTTTGAATACTTGTATTTGCAGGAATTTGAGATGCAAAATTTAACTCTCTTGCTCGCATATTTGTTGGTGTTTTTCCAGTAGTTGGATTTACCAATCTACGTGCTGTCCAGTTTCTTCTATTGTTTGGGTCATTAGATGCCCCTATACCCATTCCTGAAACTCTAATTTTCTTTTTCGATCGCTTGGTATTTATAGCGTGTTCAATAGACTCGTTGCTAGGGTTAGTAAGAATAATATCCTTTAAATAAACAGCTAAGCCTAACACCAATAGTATCCCAATTATATTTTTCATATTTAGAAGTATTTTCTTTTTTTGAAATAAAAAAAACTCTAATAAATTAGAGCTTTTTTTATCAGTATGATAATTCACTTTGATGGATTTTCTTTCTGAAGATAGCGTCTCCTGTTTCATCATATACTTCAAGAGAACATATTCTCTTTCCATAATCACCTTCAACTTTTACTCTAGCGAAGTTTCCGCCGAACATTCCATCTACACTCAATCCTGGAAATTTCAACTCGTATAGTGGGTAAGCATTAGATCTGTCTTCTTTTAACAGTTTACTTTCATAAGTGTCTCCAGTAATAAAAATAACACCGTCAATTCGAGATAAGTGTAATCTCTTCATTAATTCTGAGTGCTCACTTGTATAAAACTTAAAAGATTCTTCATCTTCACCTTCAGAGAGAATACTACTCTCACTCACAACAAACTTAAATGAAGCATCCGAAGCCATAATTTCATTAATAAATCTATTCATTTGATTTGGACCTAGTTGTTGAGGGGCATCATCCGAAAGCGTTGATCTGAACATCCTATTATCTAACAAAAATATTTCTATATCTTCATAATCATACCTTTTATAAGTGCCGTGATCTCTAAATGTGTAATTGTATATTTTTTTAGGTGCGTTAGGCCAAAATAAATTAAAAGCCATTAATGATGAATCCTTTAAAGCAAATCTATTGTCAGATGAGTTTAAACCGTAATCCATTCGAGCCCATTTAGCAATATGTGGCATCGTCTTCATAAATTGATTTATGTGCGGACGTTTTCTTATAGTCTTGTATTTATCAAGCATCTGCTTAAATGAGTTAACATCTTTATCATTAAAGTATACATTGTTACCCATCCAAACCATAAAATCAGATTCTACATCTGACATTGCGTCAAGTATTAAATCGCCATTGTCATCCCTATCATTTAAGTTTAAACTATGACCTAACAAAAAATATGTATCAGCTAGATAATTTCTTGGAGTATAAATATCCATTTCTTCTTCAACTAAAACCGAATCTAAATACACTTCTACATGGTACTCTGAATCTGGCAACAGCTCTTCAAGTGTAAGAACAACAGGTATTTCATCTCCATTGTTATAATCGGAAACAAAAAAATCAAACCACCTAGAATTGTTATAACTCTTTGGATCCGTTAGGTCAAAAACTAACTCTTGATTCCTATCTTCATCAAAGTTCTCTAGTTTGATAGTAACTTGTTTTGTTTGGTTAGAGACAAGCATCCACATTTGAGCGTGGTAATTGTCAATGTATGACAACATCGGTCCTGCGATTAATTTTTGCGCATCATTAGTGTGTTTCTTTTTTTGCGCTAAAGAGCTAACAGAGGCTAGTAATGCAACTGAAATCAATAAAAATAGATGTCTAATCATGGTTCAAGTTATTTTTTTACCAAAGCGTAAATATATGCAAATTGTGCGTATGGAAAAACCCCACAAAATAGTGGGGTTTTATTGGCTACTATGTTTATTTAACATTAACGAGTTCAACATCAAATTCTAATGTTGCCTTAGGAGGTATTACAGGTGGATAACCTCTTTCACCATAAGCCAAATGAAATGGTATAATAAGAGTACACTTACCACCTACTTTTAATAGAGAAATTCCTTCATCCCAACCTTTAATTACTTTTCCAGCTCCTAAAGAAAAGTCTATTGGCTCTCCTCGCTCAATAGAAGAATCAAAAACAGATCCATCCATCAGTCTACCGGTGTAATGTACAGAAACAGTTTTACCAACAATAGCATTCATCCCAGTACCCTCTACCTCGTTGGCAATCAATAATCCAGATTCGGTTCTCCGAGCGTTTGGATATTTTTCTGAAATCATCTTTTCTTGAGCCAAGGCAGTTTCTTTCTCTTTAATTTTTAGATTTTCTTCAAAATTTTTGACTTCATTAGCGAAAACCGTTGGTGAATCAAATTCTTTGGCCTTTTCTCCAATTTTGTTTATCGTTATTTTTTCTATGTAATCATCTTGGCTTACAGAATTAACAACATCCATACCTTCAACTACTGCACCAAACACAGTATGTTTATTATCCAACCAATCAGTGGCAATATGAGTTATAAAAAACTGAGATCCATTTGTTCCAGGCCCAGCATTTGCCATAGATAAAATACCTGGTCCTGAATGTGTTAACTCAGGATGAAATTCGTCAGGAAAATTATATCCAGGTCCACCAACACCAGATCCTTTTGGGCAACCTCCCTGTATCATAAAATTGTCGATAACCCTATGAAACTTTAGACCGTCATAATACGGGGTTCCTTTATCTTTTTCTTTATTAGGAATTTTGCCAAGAGCTAATCCCACAAAATTTGCAACAGTCATAGGGCATTTTTCAAACTCAAGTGACAAAACAATATCCCCTTTGTTGGTTTGAATATTTGCGTATAATCCATCTTCCATTATTGTATTTTTTAGTGTTGATGATCGTGGTCGTGACCGTGGTCGTGGTCGTGGTCATGATCGTGGTTGTGGTTATTCACAATTTCAATAAGTTCAACCTCGAATACTAAAGTTGCATTTGGAGGAATAACACCGCCTCCAGCACCTCTTTCACCATAAGCTAAATAGGGAGGTATTATTAATGTAGCTTTACCACCTTCTGATAGCATTGCTATTCCTTCATCCCAGCCAGGAATAACTCGTCCTACACCAATTGGAAACTCTATAGGTTGATTGCGTTTGTATGAAGAATCAAACACAGTATCATCAAGAAGTTTGCCTTCGTAGTGCACTTTTACAGTTTCTGAAGCTTTAGGTTTCCCTCCTTCTCCTTGTTTATGGATAATGTACATTAAACCAGAAGTGGAGGTTGTAGCCTGTTTTGTCAACTCAGCTAATTTAGCCTGTTTTTGTGCTTCTTTTTCTGCCGCTAATCGAATGGCTTCTTCTTGTTTTTCCTTGAAAATTTTAATCGCATCAAATTTCTTTGCAAGTCTACCATTACGAACTATTTCAACAGAAATAATGGTATCTCCTTTTTCTATAGTATTAACAACATCCTGAGAAAGTGAATCTATTACATGGCCGAAAATAGAATGCTTTTGATCTAACCAAGGTGTTTCTTTATGAGTAATGAAGAATTGTGATCCGTTTGTTGCGGGTCCAGAATTTGCCATTGAAAGAACACCTGGTCCATCATGTCTTAAATCTTCATGAAATTCATCAGTAAAAGAATAACCAGGATCACCTGATCCATTTCCTTGTGGACAACCACCTTGAATCATAAAATCATTAATTACTCGATGAAAAATTAAACCATCATAATATGGCGTTCCAATTTCTTTTTCATCATTTTCTAAGTCTCCCTCAGCTAATCCAACAAAATTAGCAACTGTTAATGGTGTTCGTTGAAATTCCAAAACTAGATTAATCCATCCTTTGTTTGTTTTTATCTTTGCAAACATTCCTTTATCATCAATAGATGTAGGGTTGAGGTAGTCTACTTTAGTTTCACTAGACGTAAGTGTTTGATCAGATTTTGATGCGCATGACTGAGCCACTAGTCCAAATAATAAGGCACATGCTAAAAATACTTTTTTCATTTTTTATTCTGTTTAAGTGGTAAATTTCGAGCGTGAATATACATCAATTAAATTTTTGAAACTTATGATTAACAAAGTTTAGCAATTAGATAATAACTCATCTTTAAAATCAGGCAATACTTGTTTAAATTTCAAAATAGCATCATTAACAGTGCCATGAAAAACCCCACCAGCAGCATTGATGTGTCCGCCACCATTAAAATGTTCTTTAGAAAAATCATTTGCTCTAAAATGGTTTTGACTCCTGAAAGAAATTTTTACAAGATCACCAAATTGAACAAAAAAAGCAGCAAAAATGATGTTTTTGATACTTAAAGGGTAATTAACAAAGCCTTCTGTGTCGCCTTTCTCGTAAAAAAAATTGTCAAGCTCCTCTGAATTTAAACTAATTATAGCTGTATTAAGCTCTGGAATCAACTCCATTTTATCACTCAAGCAATAACCTAGTAGCTTTAACCTATTTGATTTATTGTTATCAAATAATTTTTGATGAATTGAAGTTTGATCTATACCTAGCCTCATGAAATGAGACGCTATTTCGTGTGTTTTCGAGTCTACAGAAGAAAATTTGAAAGATCCTGTGTCAGTAACTATTCCAGTATATATACATTTTGCAATATCAACTGTCATATATTTCATCCAGCCCATTACTTCAATAAATTCGTATATAAGTTGTGCTGTTGAGCATACTGTTGGAACAGAGTATATATAATGAGCAAAATCACTTGGATCTTGATGGTGATCTATCATTACAAATTTTGCATGAGAATCACTAAGCGAATCATGCATCATATCTGTACGCTTTAAATCATTAAAATCTAAGCAAAAAATAATATCCGAACGATCAATTTCCTTTTGAGCAATGTTAGTGTTTGACTCATATTCAATAATTATATCGTTAAAAGGCAACCAATGAAGGAAATCTGGATAGGCGTTAGGCACAACAATTGACACCTGATATCCTAATATTTTAAATATCTGATATAATGCTAGACAAGAGCCGATAGCATCTCCGTCAGGGCCCCTGTGAGAAGTAATTAATATATTAGGATCAGAAGAAAGTTCTTTCTTTAAGTCCGAAAAGTCAAATTGATTCATACTATGCAAAACTAATGATTATTCCTATTTAACTTAAGAATATGTGATTAAAATTATGTCTTATATTTCTATTATACTCGAAGATTCATTAGTATATTTAAGCGAATTAAATAGTTCAAAATGAAAAGCAATATTTTCGAAAAAAAATCATTAACATTTTTAGAAAACTATATTAATAATCCCTCCCCTACAGGTTTTGAAAAAAATGGACAAAAACTTTGGTTAGAATACATCAAGCCATATATTGACAAGCATATTGTAGATACATATGGTACTGTAGTAGGCGTAATTAATCCAGATGCAAATTATAAAGTTGTTATTGAAGCTCACGCTGATGAAATTTCATGGTTTGTTCATTACATCACCAAAGACGGATTTATATATCTTAGACGCAATGGAGGCTCAGATCATCAGATTGCTCCTTCAAAACGCGTTAATATTCACACAGAAAAAGGCTTTATTAAAGCTGTGTTTGGCTGGCCTGCCATACACACACGGCAAGGAAAAGATGAAAAAAGTCCACAACTTGACACGATATTTCTTGACTGTGGCGCACGTTCTAAAGAAGAGGTTGAAAAACTTGGAATTCATGTAGGCTGCGTAGTTACTTACGAAGACGAGTTTATGATTATGAACAATAAGTATTTTGTAGGTAGAGCTTTAGATAATAGAATTGGAGGTTTTATAATTGCTGAAGTTGCTCGCATGTTATTCAAAAACAAAAATAAATTACCATTTGGTTTGTATATTACAAATGCCGTCCAAGAAGAAGTAGGTTTACACGGCGCAAAAATGATTGTTGAAACAATTAAGCCTGATGTGGCGATCGTAACAGATGTATGTCATGACACAAGTACCCCTATGATTAATAAAATTAAACAAGGAGACTTAAAATGTGGTAATGGTCCAGTGTTAAGCTATGGTCCAGCCGTACAAAACAATCTGTTAAAGCTTATAATGGAGACTGCAATTAAGAACAATATTCCTTTCCAACGATTAGCTGCTTCTAGATCGACAGGCACGGATACTGATGCATTTGCTTTTGCTAACGGTGGTGTAGCATCAGCTCTTATATCGTTACCTTTACGATACATGCATACCACAGTAGAAACTGCTAGTATGGAAGACGTTAAACGAGTAATAGATTTGATTTATAATTGCTTAATTACTATCAAACCTAATCAAGATTTTAGATACTTAAAATGATACATATAGAAAAAATTAATAAAAGTCGACTCGAAGACATTAACACAAAAAATCAAGACTTTGGCTCTATATTTTCTGACCATATGCTTATTGCAGAATATGAAAACGGCCAATGGAAAGATGCACATATTAAGCCATATGGACCAATAAATATTAATCCTTCCCTGCATGCAATTCATTATGGACAATCAATTTTCGAAGGTCTAAAAGCTTTTAAATCTCTAAATAACGAACTAAGTCTTTTTAGACCTAAAGAAAATTATCTTCGATTTAATAAATCTGCTCAAAGAATGTGTATGCCTTCGGTTCCAGAAAATTATTTTATTGATGGTATTAAAAAGCTAGTCTCAATTGATCAAAACTGGGTTCCGAACAACCCTAAGTCAGCTTTATATATTAGACCCTTTATGTTTGCATCATCTAAATTCATAAAGGCTGCACCTTCTGAAAATTACATATTTGCTATTATATGCTCTCCTGTTTCAGCTTATTACACTAATGATGTTCATGTAAAAATTGAAGAAAATTATACGCGAGCAAATTCTGGAGGAACTGGAGGTGTTAAAGCAGCGGGGAATTATGCAGCCTCATTCTATCCGGCAAGTAAAGCTAAAAAAGAAGGATTTGACCAATTAATATGGACAGATGGGCGAGAACACAACTATATTGAAGAATCTGGTACCATGAACATTTTTTTTAGACATAAAGACAGTCTAATTTGTCCTCAACTCACAGATAGTATTTTACCGGGTATAACGAGAGATAGTATTATAAAACTTTGCCAATATATTGGTATTGAATGTAAAGAAAAAAAAATATCAATAAAGGATATCATACAAGGCATGGAAAGCGGAGAAATTACAGAAGCATTTGGGACAGGAACGGCTGCTACAATTGCACCTATTAAGTCTATTAGCTGGAGAGGCAACAAACATGAATTACCAGCAGTGGAAAACTCTTTTGCTGCTAGACTAAAAAAAGAACTGCAAGACATTCAATACAGAAGAGCTGATGATCCCTTTCAATGGACAGTAATTATCTAAAAAAAATGATATTTCATCTATGTTAGATAAAACCAATAATACTCAATAAATAGTAATACTATTAAGATTTGTTAAGTATAGATGCAATATCGGGTTTAAAATAATTTTCGCCTTTTAGTATTTTACCATCATGTCTAAAAATTGGCTGTCCATTATGATCTAACTTAGACATATTGGATTTTTGAATTTCATCGAAAATTTCTTCTATTTTATGTTGAAGACCATGTTTTAAAATCGTTCCACAAAGAATATACATTTGATCGCCTAATGCATCAGCAATTTCTGTTAAATCTCCATTTTTACAGGCCTCTAGATACTCATCGTTTTCTTCCTTCATTAGATTATACCTCAAAGTGTATAAGTCTTTGTCAATATCAGATTTAGGATGTTCTTCGTTACCAATTTGAAATACATCGTGAAACTTTGCTACCAAATTCAATTGTTTTTTCATGATATGAGAATAATGATTGAATAATATTTACTTAATTTTGAAAAGTAAAGAAACGAAATACTCCCTTTATGAGAAAGTTCATTTTATTAACAATTGTCAGCATGATTAGCGTTTATCTAACAGCTGCACAAGACACAATAAAAATTGACCTTGAGAATAGCTTTGTATATTGGAGAGGAGAAAAAGTTACTGGCGCACATTACGGCACCATACAACTAGATAATGCTTATTTCATTATTGAAAAAGATCAAATTGTTGGTGGTCGTTTTATCATCGACATGTCTACTATTGAATGTACTGACATTGAAAACCCAGATTATGCTTTAAAATTAGAAAATCATCTTAAAGACGACGATTTCTTCAATATTAGTAAACACAAAACATCAACGTTTGATATTAGTTCTGTAATTTATGACGGAATAAGCTATATTGTTAATGGTAAGGCTAATATAAAAGGTGTAGTCAAAGAGATTTCATTTCCAGCTCAATTTAATAGTAAAGACTCTGTTTTTATCGCTAATGCTAAAATGAGAATTGATAGAACACTTTTTGATATTAAATACGGATCGGGTTCATTTTTTGATGCTCTTGGTGATGATTTAATATACAATGAATTTACAATACAAGTAATGTTAAAATCGTTATAATATGGAAAATGTAACCGATGGTCACTGGATATTTGCAGCTGTATTCGCATTTGTTTTTATACTTTTTATGATTCTTGCATACAGGAAAGACTCTAAGACTCACCAAATACACTACAAAGGCTTTTATTTATTTTTTGCGCTTATAATAATCGCAACATTTTTACTGTTTGTATTTAAAGATTTTTTGAGATAAATAACTTTTCATACAGACCAAGCCATGCCTAAAAATTCATCAAATTGGATGACAAAAGTTTAACAGGGAATCTCTGTTAAAGTATCTCTTTATTGTTATATCTATTGTTTCATTAGGAAAATGTAACTTTACAATATTAAACAAGATACAACTATGACACATAAACCAGCCGATGAAATTCAAGATCTCCAGAATTTTGGTGAATATGGAGGCGTGAATCCATCTATTGCAGACTCTTCAACATTTACATATCTCAATGCCTCAACTATGCAGTCTGTTTTTGAAGGCGAGCAAGAAGGTTGTCACCTATACTCTAGGCACACAAACCCAAGCACCAGCTATTTGTGTGAAGCTCTAGCTAGAATGGAAAATACAGAAGCCGCATATGTTGCAGCTTCAGGTATGGGTGCAATTACAGCATGTACACTTCAGATTTGTAAGAGTGGAGACGAAATCATTGCCAGCAGAACTATTTATGGAGGTACATATGCGTTCTTTAAAAACTTTTTACCTCAATTAGGTATAAAAGTTCATTTTGTAGATATCACGAAAGTAGAACAAGTAAAAGCGCTCATAAACAAAAATACCAAAATGGTGTACTGTGAAACTATGAGTAATCCTTTAATAGAAATAGCAGATATTCCATCATTATCAAGTCTTACAAAAAATACTGATATACAATTAGTGGTTGACAATACGTTTACACCATTAATATTTTCACCCAAACAATTAGGCGCTGATATTGTTATACATTCACTAACAAAATTTATTAATGGTGCTTCTGATGCTGTAGGCGGTGTTGTATGTGCTGATTTAGAATTCATTACTGCTATGCTTGACGTGAATTCTGGTGCGGGCATGTTATTAGGCCCAGTTATGGACAGTTTAAGGGCTGCTAGCATTCTAAAAAATATGCGAACGCTCCACATAAGAATGAAACAACATAGCCATAATGCATCATATATCGTTAATGAGTTTACAAAAGAAGGTATCAAGGCTTTTTATCCTGAAACATTAAATCATCCACAGCACAAGTTAATGACTCAAACATACAACCCTGAGTTTGGCTATGGAGGGATGTTTGTTTTGGATGTAAAGACTAAAGAAAATGCTTATGCATTTATGGAAGCAATGCAAAATGATAATGTAGGCTATTTAGCCGTTAGTCTTGGCTTTTACAAGACTCTATTTTCTGCTCCTGGAACAAGTACTTCATCAGAAATACCAGAAGATGAACAATTAATTATAGGACTTTCTGAAGGAATGGTAAGAATCTCTATTGGTATAGATAACGATATTCATAGAACCTTCCAAAAAATGAAGTCTTGTATGAAACTCTGTGGTATACTTTAAATCTTAATAAAAAAAGCACTCTATATAGAGTGCTTTTTTTATTAAACTTATTATTTAAAATATCGTTTTTAAATAAATTGTTGTGCCATCATCATATACAATTTTCTTCAAATATATCTGACTCTTAACTCTAGACAATGGAAGTACAATTCTACCCATAAGATCATAGAATGTTATGCTTTCGATTGTTTTTTGTGAAGACAAATCATCAATACTAAAGGTAGAGTTTAGTATCTCTATTTCTATGGATGCCTGAACATTTATATCATTGTTTGAAACTTGAACTGTTACTTCAAATAAATCATTATAAGAAAATTGATGGGTTGAAATCTCATCATTAGAGAACAAACCATCCCCAAAATCCCACATAACAAAGTAGTCTGGACCAAGACCTGTTATTATTGGAGTAAATTCAACAATTCCATTAGCAAACTGTTCATATTCAATAACTACAAATTGAAGTATACATGACCCATCGTCAGTATTCGCCTCTGGATCGAAATTGAATCCATTCATATCAGTACACCCAAATACAACTGGTGTAATACATAAACTATTATCGCTGATGTTAGCCTCTTCATTATATTCAATAAAGTTATCATCCATACAACCGACTAACTCAGGGATACATGTGCCATCATCTGTATTCGCAGATGGGTTATAATTTATTGCTAAAGCATCTATACAACCTAGTACAACGAGGGTCTCGCACGAACCGTCATCAATATTTGCAAGTGTATTGTATTGTGTAAAAGTAGAATCCGTACAACCATATAAAACAACTGTAACACATGAGCCATCATCTAGGTTTGCATCTTCACTATACTCTATAAAGTCTGGATCTGTACATCCATACACAATCACATTTTGACACATTGCCTCATTGTGAGTGTTTGCATCAGAATTAAACTCTAAATAATTGGTATTTGTACATCCTTCTATTATGAGTTCAGCACAAGAATTATCATCTATAGTTGCCTCTGGATTATATTCTACATAATTCGAATCTATACAACCTACAATAGCAAGGTTAGTACAGGAGCCATCATCTATATTAGCTTCAGGTAAAAACTCAAGATACATTTCATTTGTGCATCCTTCAACTATGAGTTCTTGACATGAGCCGTCATCCATATTTGCTGGAGGATAATACTCTATATACAACTGGTCCATACAACCTAAAATGGCTATAATTATACACGTACCGTTATCAATGGTAGCATTTTCGTCATATTCAACATATTGATCATTAGTACACCCTTCTACACTACATGAACCATCATCCGTATTTGCTAAAGGGTCAAAGTTAAGTGCATAATCAATTGTACAACCAAGTATAACTTGTGTCATGCAAGAGCCATCATCTGTATTAGCAAGACTATTAAATTCTACGTAGTTTGAATCAGTACAACCTTGTATGTAACTAATACAGGAACCATCGTCAACATTAGCAGCATCATTATAGTTAAAAGCTGTATTATCCATACATCCAAATACTGCTGTTATTAAACAAGAACCATCATCTAATGTAGCATTTAAGTCAAATTCTGCATAATCTGGGTCTGTACAACCTAAAATATGGGCAATACAACTACCATCATCTGTATTAGCACTCTCTTCATAGTTTTGAGAGTTAGCATCTGTACAGCCAAGAATAACAATAACTTCACACGAACCGTCATCCACTGTAGCCATTTCGTTGTATTCAATAAAACCATCATCGGTACATCCTTCAATATTAGGAATACAAGAATTATCATCGACAGTTGCTGTTGAATCATAATTCAAAGCTAACTCATCAGTACAACCTAATAAAATCAAGGTCTCACAGGAGCCATCATCATAATTTGCTTCTGAGCTATATTCAACATAATCTATATCAGTACAACCTAAAATAGCATCTTCTGGAAAACCAAAAACTGCTCGAACAGACACACCAAACTCTTTTGGCATTGGCGAGACTTGAAATGATGGTTCGCCTTGTATTAAAGTTGCAACATAGGCTAACTGATTATCTTCTTCATTAGATGTCCAATACCAGGCTGTAGTTCCAATATTTGTGAAGGTTATGTCGCCGGTGGTTAGTGTTGCTCCACCAGACATAACAGCCTCAAAACCTGAATTTCCTCCAATCTGAAGAGATAAACCATTTTCCGGAGCCTCTATTAGGCTTTCCATTTCTATTTTTGTTGGTATGTGCCAGGCATATGGAACTGCATCGCTAGCTGATAACCATGAATAATATCGACCGTTTTCACTTATGTTATAGTCATTTTCTCCTGTGTAAACGTAACCATCACTTAATTGAGATCCAACTCCACCTTGGTTCAATGCAATAACATCCAAACCATCAGGCAAGTAGCGAAGATTTTCTGCCATCCAACATACGTTATTTATTAATATCGTTGGGTATGTATTTAAATCTCTAAAATCATTATAATGCATGCCGCAATTCCAGTCTTCAAGGTCGTAAATACAAGGATCTGAATCTAAATTAAAAGTAGCATTAGGATTGTAATTTAAAGCTTCTTGATTCATACAATCGTCAACAAGGAGTTCTTGACAATCGCCATTATCAAAATCAGCTATAAAACCTTGAGTGTAATATTCAACAAAGGTATCATCTGTACATCCTGGCTGGTAATAACAAGAACCATCATCTTCTTCTGCAGAATTATCATAATTAAATGCTTCTAAATCTGTACAACCATAAATAATGTAATCATAACAAGATAATAAGGCTTCCCATCCAGTACCAGTAAAAATACCTCCGGTAAAGGTTACTGTCAAACATCCCGACGAATTTTCTAGTGTAGCTGTAATGACTTGGCCCAATAGATTAGTACTGTTACCAATGGCTAAAACAGTGTTTGATGTACCCATTCCATCATAAATAGTCATTGTCCCAGACCATCCTATGTCAAATTGAAGAAATTCTAACTGAGAGTAATAGCCCTCTTCATCAGGACATATTCTAATAATCTCATTATCAGTGGAACTTGTATTCCCTGTAGGACCACCTGTGTCATAAAATAATCCATTACAAGCAACTAAGATCAATGTAATCATTAATTAAATATTCACCCGGGTCTACTTGAATATCAAAATTGACAATTTCCTCACAACCAAGAACATCAGTAACCACAAGTGTGTAATTACCTGATGTTAAGCCATTAACAGTGTCAGTAGTAGGGTTTGATGATGTCCCTATTGACCAATCAAAGTCATATGGAGCGGTCCCAAGTGTTATGTTAAGGCTTGCACTAGCATCAGAGGCGTTTTCTTCAGATTCATAAGTACTTACTACTTCAACTTCAAAACCTGTGCAGGGTGTACACTCTTCGACAAGAAATTGTTCTGAAGAACCAGAACCTGTTGGAGATGTACCGTTAAGATTAGCAAGAATTAAAATATCGTTGCAAATAGTTGAAACTTCATATACACCTGAATTCCATCCGTCTCCATAATCATCGTAGGCATTAAAAGTATATACTCCGTATGGCAAACAAGCTTCTTCTATAGTAGATACACCTGCTCCTGATAGGATTATTTCATCAAGTCCGTTAACTATATCCCATGATGTTTCTTCAGGATATAACGACAAATCTATTTGAACAGAAATAGAAGTACAATCGTCATATTGGCAAGAGCCATCATCAATTGTAGCCAAAGGATTAAAGTTACTTGCACTAAAGTCGGTACAACCAAAAACATCAATTGATATGGAGTTAAAGTCCATAATATATTGGTTGGTAAGTGTTATATCGCCTGAATTCATGCCATTTCCATTAGCGGCTAAGGCTGCGGCATATAAAATTGCTGTACCTTCATAATCATCTGGTGCTTGCCAATCAAACACCCAAAATAAGGTGTTTCCTTCACCCATTGTTCCAGAAGAAGTATGTGTAATAAAATTACCCGAGCCAATCAATTGTGTGGTGTTTTCAACAACGCCTAACTGTCCAATTTTTTGACCAAATTCGTTTTCTACCGTAGCTTCGAAACCAAACATTGTACTCACCGTTCCCTCAACCGAAACTTGGAATGTGTAGGTAACACCTGGTTCAAAGAATTCAGTGCCAGTCAATTCACTTATGACTAAATTATTACCTTCAGAAGGTATTGTTTGCATATGACAGCTGGTACAAGTTTGACCATTATCACCTGGGGATCCAGTTTTACTTATTGGAGCACCACTAGAATTAGTATGTGCATACTTTGGCTTATCTATAGATAAATATAAAACTGTAAAAACTACGGTTAGAGAAAGTAATATGTTTTTCATAACACACTGAATAATTAAAAATATATCGCAAGATACAAATACTTGCCATTACATGATTAACAATAATTATTCCCTATTGTTTATATTGAGTTTATTTATGATCTTTTTGATGAAACTTAACTAAGTTATCAATAGGAGATTTAATAAATTGGATTGAAGAAAGTTCTTTGTCAAGAATTAACTCTCTTATTAAATCAGAGAAATAAAAAGCTACAGAGCCGACAAATGTAATAGGGAAGTCATTGTAATATATATTTGCTTTTAAGCATTGATTAACATAACTTTTAAATTCATTTTTGACAATATCGAGTATAAATTTATCCCCTTTGTTTGCCACCAAAAAGGGAACAAACGATGCTAGATATGAATTGGCATTAGGCTCCTTGTACACAGAACTAAGAACACTATTGGTTGTAATATTATAGGACTCTTTGAATTTTAAGTATAAATGATTTGGGATTTCTTTATAAATTACAGACTTCAAAAGGCTTTTTCCTAGTGCCGCACCTGACCCCTGATCTCCTAATATAAACCCAAGTGAGGGTGAAGTTTGTTCTAAGGTAACACCATCATAAAATGCAGTATTAGAGCCGGTACCAATTATTGACACCAAGGTAGGCTTGCCAGTATAAGAGGCTCTGGCAGCAGCCATCATATCGCTAGAGATGAAGATTTTTGCACGTGTAAAGTACAATTGTAAGACCTTAATTAAAATATCGCTTGTATCAGAATGACTTGTTGCTGGACCATAAAAAAAAAGTTGCTTTATTTTTGTTTTGTAAGAACTAAGTTTATCGTTTGAATGTAATCGAAAACTAAGGTGCTTTTGGGTTGTTAAAAGTGGGTTCCATCCATTAGTTTGAAAGGATTCAACAAGTTCCATGTTATCAATAATACGCCAATCCGCTTTTGTAGAACCACTTTCTATAATTAATACCATATTATTATTTCAAATATGCTTTTAGTCTGTAAAATGGAATGTTAACTAGGAAAGCATGAAGTAAAGCTGCTAATTCTAACCCTAATATATATGTTGGCCACTCACCTATTAAAAGAGGGTTAGAAACCATGGGTTTTTGCATTAGATACATATAGTTAGCGTCGTAAAAATAGTTGAAAACACCTACTATTATAACAAATATTTGCAGGTACAAGAAAGATCTTATCCAGGCATATTTTCTGGGACGCATTCCAAAAACAAATAAACAGTA
>CBFIGX010000004.1:104536-131239 GCA_965662265.1 Flavobacteriales bacterium | reverse complement strand
CATAAGTTGATCTATGCCATGAGTTAACTCTGGTGTTAGTAAAGAATGAAACCCTCCAATCATACCGATAAATAATAGCATTTCAAAGGCCCATTGATTCCTTTTAACCAGAGCAAATAAAGAGAGAAACCACATTATTCTACACAAATGAAAGGGTAATGATTCAGTGATAGACCAAACATCGATGAAAAGATAATAGAACTGAATAAAGATTATTTCAGCACCAAAAAATATAGCTAAGTATAAGGCTAATTTTGAATTGTATTCTTTAGATGTATTTTTTCCAATTAAAATCAATATTGCAATTGATAACATCGTAGACAAATTCCACACACACCATTGATCACTAAATGGTGTCATTACTTCATGATGATTCATGCTTAAATTATTTTGACCAGCAATAAATATAATTAAAATTATCTTTTTCCTACATTTAAGCAATACAAATAAAATCTAAAAAATGAACAAGAATCAACTAACCTCATATCATCTTTTTTGCTTTGTTTATATTGGGTTTGCAGACTTAACTAATGAAAAAATCACGAAAAATGTGATTGAAGAAATAGAACGTAAAGTTGCTCAATGGATGTCGGTAGATCCAACTAATATTGTAGAATTCAATCGTATTATTCAAGAAACCTATAGTTGGTATAATGGTCTTAGTGAAGATAATCACTTAAATACTTTACTAGAAGTGGCTAAGGCAATTAATCAGTTAGAAGATATAACTTTTGAAAATAAAAAAACATTTCTTTCTGATATACGTGACATAGCTGTTGCTGATGGACGATTTAACGAAACAGAAAAACATATGCACGATATTATTGCAAGAGAATTAGGTATAAATGTAATGACTACTGATAAAGATATTAAGAAAAAAATAGGTTTCTAAGTATGGATAAAAAACTGAAAATATCGATATTAATCCCTAGTCTCTTTATCTTAACTCTTTTTGTTATTCACAGCTACGTTGAATATACAGGTGTAAAACTAAGTAATTGGGGAGTATATCCAAGAACAAGCAAAGGGCTTTATGGTATTTTCAGCATGCCTTTTATTCACGGATCATGGAAACACTTATTTAATAACACTGTGCCTCTATTTGTATTAGGCTCTGCCTTATATTATTTTTACAAATCTATTGCCAATAAGGTTATCATTTATTCGGTGTTCTTTACTGGGTTTTTAGTTTGGCTTGGCGCTAGGCCATCCTATCATATTGGAGCAAGTGGCTTAGTTTATGCTCTAGCTGCTTTTCTATTCCTGAGTGGTTTGATAAGAAAACACAGGCCATTAATGGCTCTATCATTATTTGTAGCTTTTCTTTATGGTGGTTTAATATGGGGGATATTTCCGAATGAACAAAAAATTTCATGGGAAGGTCATTTGTTTGGGGGAATCAGCGGGTTCTTTTGGGCTCTATTTTATAAAGATGAAGGACCTCAAAGGAAAAGATACTCTTGGGAGATAGAAGCAGACATCCTAAAAAGTCTTGATGGAATAAACGTTTTGTTTGAAAAAGTAGAAGCAAAAACTAGTGCACAAAAAACTCAAGAGGTCCAAAAGTATAAATATGACTATAAAATTAAAAAAAGAAAAGCTCCATCATAAGCCGGATTCTGTTCACTCTCACGAGGCTCTATCATTTATCTAAAATATGAATCACTTCATATCTTTATCGGTCTACCCTCCAGGGTCGAGCGAGCCACTCTTATTCCAATGAAATTCCTGGTATACATGACCTTTCAACACATAAGGTTTACACAGCTACTCTAATCTCTCAGAGTACTGGTGAGCTCTTACCTCACCTTTTCACCCTTACCAACTTGGCGGTTATTTTCTGCTGCACTAGCTGTCATTTTATAAATGCCTAGCTGTTAGCTAGTATGTTGCTCTGCGTTGTCCGGACTTTCCTCTTTCAATTGAAAGCGATAGAGTCAGGAGCTTTTCCAAAACAAATTTACAACGGATTATCTGTTAAAAATAAAATTAACTAATTATTATTTCGCTTGCACCCATTCCATAGTTCTTGGAACTAGCAGGTTTCATAGAAATATTTGGGAATTGTAGTAAGAGTTTTTGAATTTCATCTTTTAGGACTCCACGACCAATACCATGAATTACTACAAAAGAAGGCTCATTATCTTTTAGTGCTTCAAATAATCTTTTTTGAAAATAATCTAATTGTATGGATACTATTTCAAAATTACTTAAGTCTTTCCAAGAATTAGTAAGTTTCTCAATATGTAAATCTAATTCGTAGTATAAACTATCAGATTCGGATTCTTTGTGAGGCTTAGAATTTTTTACCGACTTTTTATGAACGATATTTTGTAGCTTTTGCTTTAATTGCTTGTCATTAATGTTGATTTTATTCATCTTAATTTTTTCAATTTCAATCCGATGAACTGGTATACAAAAATCTTTATCAATTTCTACTTCATATTGGTCATTTGAAATAATTGATCGAATTATTCCTCTAGAATTATCAGACATAAACATGACCTCATCACCCAATGAAAGAGGGCTATTATTAGTTGTTATTGATGATATGTCAGGCATATCATCAATTCTCTTATCTGCTTTCTGTATTGGGAATTTATGTTTACCATCAATCTTAGGAATATGTTGTATCACTATAAGTTCTGTGTGATGAACATCCATTTCAATACCATCGCAATTAATGCGTACATAAGAGTCGTTAATAGACTCTATAACAACACCTTTCAAAGGTTCATTGATAAAAGCTACTTTATTTCCTTTTTTAAACATCATCAACGCATTACTCCTTTTCGAGTTAAAGCTCTTTGAAATTCATTAGCATTTTTTTTATGCTGAATCCAAGACTTTGTAAAATTGTGATAACCAGAAAAATCATCTTTTGCACACATATAAATATACTCATGATCTGTTGCATACAACACGGAATTCAAAGCAGACATTTCTGGGATACAAATTGGATTTGGTGGCAACCCCTTGTATTTATATGTATTATATGGAGAATCAATAGTTAAATCTTTTTTTAGCACTCGCTTAATCATTGCATCAAAACCATCTCGATCTTTCAAAGCATAAATAACTGTTGGGTCTGATTGTAATTTCATATTCTTATTTAAACGGTTCATGTATAGACCTGCTATAATTGGTTGCTCATCTATTTTAGAACTTTCTTTTTGAACAATAGATGCTAGCACTGACACTTCATGAGGAGTTAAGCCTTTAGATTTGGCTAATTTTAGTCGATCAGCAGTCCAGAATTTATCAAATTCTTTTTGCATTCGCGAAAGAAATTCTGAGGGCGAAATAGTCCAATAAACCTCATAAGTATTAGGAATAAATATCTTTCGAACAGAGGCTTCATCAAAACTATATTTTTCATAAAATTCAACATTTGCAAACGCATTTAACAGTGATATAGAATCTGATTCAATTTGTTTAGAAATCTTACCTGCTAAAGACTGAATCGTAGATACATTATTAAAAATAATTGACAGGGGTTCTTGTTGCCCCAAACGGAGTATATTTATTGATTCATTAAGATTAATACCAGCTGTAAACCTATACCTACCAGGATGAATAGTGACGTATTTTTTTTTAGAACAAACCATATCAAATACGAATTCATTGTCTAATAATCCATTAACTCTAAGTGAATCTTTCACTTGATTATAGGTACTTCCACTAGGCAAAAACACTAATTTATCTTGGGTTATTAATGCGCCAAATAATTGTTGATATACAAAGTATGTCCCTGCACAGGTAACTACAAAAAGTAAGGTAAATGTTCTAATTAATAACTTTTTCATTAATATCACTTAGTAATTGTTTGGCCTTCATATGCTCTGGGTCAATTCTTAACACTTCATTTAAACAACTCTTCACTTTGTCTAGCTCGCCACGATTTAAATAGTATGCAGCATAATTTAGCCATGCATATAGAAGGTCAGGATTTAGTTTTATAGCTTTTTCATATTGTCTTGCTCCGAGTTCCTGAAATCCCATAATAGTTAATAGGTAGCCATAACTAGGGTACACTTTTTCAAAAATAGGATTTTCTGAAATAATAAATTCAAATATTTCTTTAGCTGGCTGTAGCTTTCCTGCTTTCATGAGTGCTATGGCATACTTATTTTGTATGTCAAGATGATAAGGAGCTAATGCTGCGGCCTTGATGTAATATTTTATAGAACTAGAAATATCTCCTAAGATATAATAGGATTCTGCAATTCTATACCAAGTCCAAGCGTGCTTATTATCGAAAGACTTAATAGATATTTGAGATTCAAAACTCTTGTATGATATGCTTTCAAACCACGATACTAGTCCTTCATAATCGAGTCTAAAAAAATAATACTGTACCCATTCGTTATAACAGTCCTCTTGATTAAGAGTGTTTAGGTACAAATAGGCGGAATCTAAATAATTGTCTTCTTGTTCAAATTTTTCAAACTGTTGCAAGTAACTATTTAATTTACTTTTAAGAGTGGGATTATCATTATTAATAGCATATAAACCTTTAAATATCTTATCAATGTCGGTTTCATATGGTTTAGTTTCAGTATGAATTGCGATCTTGTGATCTGAAACTGTTACGTGTGGAATATCTATAGACCCAGAAGGTGGCATATGACATGAAACACAGTCAGATGAAATCTGAGTTTTATGTTGAATAGTCTCGCCATGGCAATCAATACAGGCTTTGTTAAAAACATCATTTGGTGTTTGTCTAATACTTAAATGAGGATTATGACAAGTTAAGCATGTTAAATCACCATTAGATTGTATAAAACATTGACTCATTTTTAATCGATCAACATGAGATGCCATAATAAACTCATCATCATTTGAATATTTTGGTAGATATATATCCATTACTTCTTCTAGATGCATTCCCGGTTTGAAGTCAAAGAATGATTTATCATCATGAAGAACAGCATTCCCTTGCAAATGACATCTAGAGCACAAATCAAATTGAAGTTCTGCTGTCAAATCAGCTGGATTAACTATCGAATAATCAATAAATTTTGATGTATCAACAGTCTTACCTTCTATTTTCTCCTTTACATGTAACTCTCCAGGACCGTGACATCGTTCACAAGAGATACCCATATGCACCGTGTTGTATTTATTTTGAGAACCCATAACCATGTCGGGTAAAGAGTTGTGACAAGACATACACTCTAGACCAATCTTTCTGTCAAATCTTGTATTATGCCCTCCTTCATAGCCAGGAGGCAAGTCAAATCGTCCCTCCTGAGTATAATAGGTAAATGGAACTTGATTGACATATCCATTAGTATTTATAAGATGTGAATTAGTGTGGTGTCCTGAGCCAATTATATAATCAATATTTTGAATTCTTTTATGTGTCGTGTCGTTATTTTCAATCCTATATTCTAGTAATTTTAAAGTGTCAGAATCCCAGTGAGGGTGATAATAAAAGTCATGATAGCTATCATATAAAATGGAGTCTTTATGAATATTAGATGCGGACTTTGTCTTGGTTGCCATTCCAAAAGACTGCCCCATGCCCGTATTCGAATAAGTCTCCCACTTATCATAGTGACAAGCTTTACATGTTTCAACGCCAACATAGCCTACAGTATCAGATAGGTTACGATAAACTTGATCATTATGTTCACGAACACAAGCGTAATTAAGGCATAACACTATGCTTACAATCAAATATATGTATCCCTTTTTATACACTTAGTGAGGATTTATAAGTTGATATTCTGCAACATCTATAAATGAACCTCTTTCAAACTTCCAATCTTTTCTAACACCTACCCTGATAAAATGAGCGCTTTCAAACAATTTAATGCTATGTGTATTAGAAACTGCAATTGAACAATAAAGTTGGCGTAATCCAAGCGTATCAAAAGCAAATGATTTCAATAGTTCAAGTGCTTCAAAAGCATAGCCCCTTGATCTGTATTCATCATCAATAAGTATCCCAACACCTGCACGTCTGTGGGTAGCATTATAGTCATGTAAGTCTATGCACCCAATCGCATTATCATCAGAGTTTTCAATGATAAACCTACACTGTCCTGACTCTTGAATATCCATTTTTGCATGCTTAATATAATGCTTTAAGATATACTTTGAATAAGGTATATTAGAATAACTAAATTCTGAAACATCTTGATTGTTCTCCCAGCGATAAATCAAATTTATATCTTCTGGTTCTAGAGCTCTAAATTTAACTCTAACTTTACACATCTATTTCTCCTTTAAATGAAAACATTGCAGGTCCTGTAAGAAATATATTTTGATACGATTTTCCATTTTTATCAAACGATACCTTTAACAAACCTCCTAAAGCTTTTACTTCCATTTTGTTTGAATTAATTATACCAGATTCGAACGCTGCAATTGCAGCAGCAGTGGCCCCACTTCCACATGCAAGTGTTTCGTCTTCTACACCTCTCTCAAAAGTTCTTAAAAGAAGTGAATTTCTACTATGCTCAACAAAGTTAACATTGATGCCTTCTTCTCTGTATTTAGGATTATTTCTGATTTTTGCTCCTTCTATTTTTACATTAATTGATAAAACCTTTGGCTTAAATAGAATTAAATGTGGTGATCCTGTATTTATCTCAAATCCATGCTTAGTTTGAAATACATTATTCACATTCTTCATGCTAATAGATATTTGATGATTCGAGATAATTCTAAAAAAGTGTATCCCATCATAAGCTTTGAATTGTCCTTCACTGGAAATAAATCCTAACGCTCTGGAATATGCTACAGCACACCTGGCGCCGTTTCCACACATAGATCCTAATTTACCATCTGCGTTGTAATAACGCATGCAAAAATCAGCACTTTCATCTTTCTCAATCATTATCAAACCATCCGCTCCTATCCCATAGTTTCTATGACATAATTTTACAATATTAGCTTGATCTAAATAAATACTTTTATCACGATTATCAATCATAATAAAATCATTACCTGCACCTTGATATTTTTGAAAAATAATATTCATAAAAGAATTTACAGACGAAAATAATACATTATTATCTCTTTAGTTATTATAAAGTGAAATACCTATCAAAAAATAGTCTAATTAATGGTACAACTCCCAATTTTAGTGTAATCAAGACACTAATACATCATCAATAAATACTATTTTTTTCAAGGCTATGAATATAAAATAAAGTACTTTCGTAAAGTAACAAAAGCTGTTAAATAGACACATAAAATGAGTAACTACCAAGAAGAATTAAATGCGCGAATTGCTGAAGAAAGAGCAGCAATTGAACTAATTAAAATCACTAGTGATTTATCTTTCGAACGTTCTATAGAATTGATCATATTTAGAAATCAATTAATCGATAAAAGATCCAGCGAAATCTTAAATCTTCACGAGTATGCAAAGAATTTTGTTCTTAAACCTATTACTATTTTTGAAACTCTTTCTATAGCTAAAGTCATTTCATATTTAAATCTGCCCCCTTCAAAAATTGATTTAGGGAAATTAACATTCGAGTGGATTAACGAAAAGACTAACAACTCTAATATTGAAGATTTTGTTTCAACTAAATTAAATTTTATAAAAAAAGAAAATAATTCTGCACAACCAAAAGATGTTGTTTTATATGGGTTTGGGCGAATAGGGCGATTACTCGCCAGAGAGCTAATGGCTCAAGAAGGAAAAGGTGAGCAACTGAGATTGAGAGCTATTGTTCTTAGGAATAATGATGAAAAAAATATTATCAAGAGAGCTTCCTTGTTACGTACAGACTCGGTTCATGGCAAATTTCCGGGGACAGTAGTTGAAGATGTTGAAAACAAAGCTTTGATTATTAATGGACAATCAGTTCAACTCATACAAGCATCTCAACCTGAAGATGCAGACTACACTTCATTTGGTATACAAAATGCATTAATCATTGATAATACTGGTGTTTTTAGAGATAAGATCGAATTAAGCCGACATCTTAAAGCAAAAGGTGTATCTAAAGTATTGCTTACAGCACCAGGTAAGGAAATTCCAAATATAGTATTTGGTGCTAACCATCTAGAGTTCAACATCAACAGTACAGATATTTTCTCAGCTGCTTCGTGTACAACAAATGCTATTACTCCAGTTTTAAAAATCATAAATAATCAATTAGGTATAGATAAAGGGCATATTGAAACTATACATGCTTATACAAATGATCAAAATTTGGTCGATAATATGCACAAAAAAGAACGTCGAGGGCGTGCTGCAGCTCTTAATATGGTTATAACTAATACTGGAGCCGGAAATGCGGTAGTAAAGGTAATTCCTGAGCTGTCAGGAAAACTTACAGCCAATGCTGTTAGAGTTCCTACACCTAATGGCTCACTAGCAATTCTAAACCTTACATTAAATAACTCTACATCCATAGATAGCATTAATAAAATTATTAAGTCAGCTGCTTTAGAGGGCGCATTAGTTGAACAAATTAATTACTCTATATCACAAGAGCTTGTTTCTACAGATATTGTTGGCAATAATGCAGCATCCATATTTGATAGCCCAGCGACAATTGTTTCTAAAGATGGTAAAAGTGTGGTTTTATATGTTTGGTATGATAATGAATATGGTTATTCTCGACAAGTAATGAGGCTTGCAAAATACATTTCAAATGTTCGAAGACCAATGAACTACTAATCAAAAAAAGCTCTCATTTTATGAGAGCTTTTTTGATTAAAATATTCACAAGATTAAAAAATATAAACTTTAAGATGACCGATAACCAATCAAATAATTCTGGTAAGCAAAAAACTTGGAATGAAATTAAAACCAAAGATTCTTGGCAAATCTTTAAAATGATGTCGGAGTTTGTTAATGGTTTCGAAAAAATGAGTCGTATAGGACCCTGTGTTACAATTTTTGGTTCTGCCAGGACCGATAAAAAGAATACATACTATCAATTGGCAGAAAAAATCAGTCAAAAACTATCAAAACACGGCTATGGGATAATTACAGGTGGTGGTCCAGGTATTATGGAAGCAGCAAATAAAGGTGCTAAGCAAGGAGGCTCAGCATCAGTAGGATTAAATATAGATTTACCGTTTGAAGCTCAGAGTAATAAATTTATTGATTTAGATAAAAACCTAGAGTTTGATTATTTTTTTGTGCGTAAAGTTATATTTGTGAAATACTCTCAAGCATTTGTTGTTATGCCAGGTGGAATGGGTACTCTTGACGAGTTATTTGAGGCGATTACCTTAATCCAAACAAAAAAAATAGATCAATTCCCGATTATTTTGGTAGGTACATCTTTTTGGGTAATCCTCATAGATTGGATGAAAAACACTCTTATACCAGAGGGAACTATATCCTCAATTGACTTAGATTTAATTTCTATAGTTGACACCCCAGAAGAAGTATTAAAAATCATTAACGACTTCTACAAAGATTTTAAGTTGAAACCTAATTTCTAAAAAAAGGCTACCCAAGAGGTAGCCTTTTTTTATAGTAGTCAATTAAGAATTAATTATTTAATAGATATTCGGTAATATTTTTCTCAACTCTATTTAACACATCAGAAACATCTGCTTTTTTAAACGAATCACCTGTTATATTTTCGAATAACTCAATATACCTTTCAGAAACAGAGTTAATAAATTCATTGTCCATATCAGGTATCGATTGACCGTCTTGCCCCTGGAATCCGTTAGTAATAAGCCATTGTCGAACGAATTCTTTAGACAATTGTTTCTGAGGCTGATCAGCATCTTGACGTTCTTGATAACCTTCCTGATAGAAATAACGAGATGAATCTGGCGTATGAATCTCATCAATTAGAGTTATGTTACCTTCTTTGTCTTTACCGAATTCGTATTTAGTATCAACTAAAATCAACCCCATATCAGCGGCTATATCAGTTCCTCTCTGGAAGATTTCTTTGGTATATTTTTCAAGCATCACATAGTCATTCTCAGAAACCAGTCCTTGAGATAAAATCTCTTCTCTTGAAATATCTTCGTCGTGTCCAACATCTGCTTTTGTAGTTGGTGTAATGATAGGTGTTGGAAATTTATCATTCTCTTTCATACCATCAGGCATAGAAACACCGCATAACTCACGTTTACCATCACGATACTCTCTCCATGCGTGACCAGATAGATAACCTCTAATAACCATTTCAACCTTGAAAGGTTCGCAATTTTTACCTACTGTTACCATTGGATCTGGCATAGCTATTTTCCAGTTAGGAACAATATCTTTAGTCGCATCTAAAAATTTTGCGGCAATTTGATTTAGTACTTGCCCCTTGTATGGTATTCCTTTAGGCATAACAACATCAAATGCTGAAATACGATCTGAAACAATCATTACCAATAAATCATCATTAATTGTATAAACTTCACGTACTTTTCCATGGTAAACTTTTGTTTGACCGGGGAAGTTGAAATCAGTTTTTAGAATTGTGTTTTCCATTTTCGTTTAGTTGTTCTTGTTTATATGCTTTAATTATAGACTGCACCAATTTGTGGCGTATTACATCTTTTTCATCTAGAAAAATAGTTCCTATACCCTTTACTGACTTTAATATCTGCAACGAATGTCTTAAACCAGATTTTTGTTTGTAGGGTAAATCAACCTGTGTCATATCACCAGTAACAATAAACTTGGCAGACTTACCCATCCGTGTGAGAAACATTTTCATTTGTTGAATTGTAGTATTCTGTGACTCATCTAATATAACAAATGCATTATCTAAAGTTCGGCCTCTCATGAAAGCAAGGGGAGCAATTTGAATGATACGCTCATCAATTAACGCTTTTAGCTTCTCTGCGGGTATCATATCATTTAAGGCGTCATATAATGGCTGCATGTAAGGATCTAATTTCTCCTTCATATCTCCTGGTAAAAAACCTAAATTTTCCCCTGCTTCTACAGCTGGTCTAGTTAAGATGATACGTTTAACTTCTTTATTTTTTAAAGCTCTTACGGCAAGAGCAACAGCAGTGTATGTTTTACCTGTTCCAGCAGGTCCTATAGCAAAAATCATATCTTTTTGCTTTGCTGATTCAACCATCTTACGTTGATTAGCTGTTCTAGCTTTAATCAATTTACCATGAGTACCATGGACGATAACATCATCATCTAATTCTAAAACAACATTATGATCTTCTACTATTAATCGTTCAATATTACTTTCGGTAAGACAATTGTACTTATTGTAATGTTGTATAAACATTTCTAATTTAGTCTCGAACTGTTCAATTACTTCTTCATCACCCAATGCTATTATTTGAGAACCACGAGCAATAAGCTTTAACTTAGGGTAATATGATCTAATTAAATCTAATTTGGAATTTCGTGAGCCATATAATTCTATAGGTTCTATTTGGGTTAATGTGAACTTTTTCTCTACCAATTAGTTGATATTTATTTAGTTAACACGAATTTTATTTAAATTCGTTTCAACTAAGATTATTTGCTTAATTTTAGTCCACAAAATAACAAATTTCATCTGTTTATTTCAAGTAAAATCAGCTGTTTTTCAGCACCATGGCAATCATAACAATAACAAGCGATTACGGCAATAAAGACTACTTTAAAGCAGCAGTTAAAGGAGCACTATATTCAGAAATTCCAAATGCACAAATAGTTGATATTAGTCATGATATTTCAGCATTCAACATTCAAGAAGCAGCATATATTTTAAAAAATGCATACCACCACTTCCCACCAGGAACAATACATTTAATTGGTGTTGATACAGAGGCCACTAAAAGTAAAGTACATATTATTTGTATGTACGAAAATCACTTCTTTATAGGTGCAGATTCTGGTATTTTCTCTTTAATGTTTCCAGATATTAAAGCAGAACAAATTATAGAATTAAATATTACTCAAGAATCTGACAATAAATTATTTCCAATGAAAGATGTTTTTGTAAAAGCTGCGTCTCATATTAATCGAGGAGGAACTATTGGTGTAATTGGCCGACGACTAGAACAAATTAAAGAGGTTAAAGGATTTCAACCTACACAATCAACAGACAGAAAAACAATTAACGGACAAGTTATATACATAGATCATTACGGAAATGTGATAACTAACATAACAGAAAAATTTTTTAAGCAATGTTATATTAGCAATTCATTTAAAATAAATTTGCCTAGGAAATATAGTATCTCAAAATTACATACTAGTTACAGTGAAGTTCCAGAAACGACTATTATAGCATTGTTTAACTCTGCTCGCCATCTAGAAATCGCGATTAACAAATGTGACTCTAATTCTAGCAATGGCGCTAGCGGGTTATTGGGTATTAAAATTAAAGATAGGATAAGTATCGAATTTACATGATTATAAGAGTTGTTAAATTAAGTTTTCACACATATAACACCGGTTTATTCGAGTCATTATTTGATCAAAATAAAGATAAAATAATTGCTCAAAAAGGTTGTCATAAAGTCCAGTTATTAAAAGATATTAATAAAAAAGGCGTTTTCTTTACCTACAGCTATTGGGATACTGAAGCAGATTTAAATGCATACAGACAATCAGACCTGTTCAAAGGCATTTGGGAACAGTTAAAGGTATTGTTTAATCATAAGCCTGAGGCTTGGAGTACAATAAACATAAATGAAACAATATGATTAGTATTTTTAAAAAAGAAATAAATAATTTCTTGACCTCTTTAACAGGGCACCTGGTGATTCTAATATTCTTGATTTTAAATGGACTTTTCTTATGGGTATTCCCTGGTTCATTTAATATTCTTGACTCGGGATACTCTGGGTTAGATGGATTCTTTTTCTTAGCCCCATGGATATTTCTTTTCTTAATTCCGGCACTTACAATGCGCTTTTTTTCCGACGAGTTAAAAACAGGGACTATAGAATTACTCCTAACAAAACCTATTACTGAATTAAAACTCGTTCTGGCTAAATATTTAGCTGGAATTTGTCTTTGTATAATTGCACTTACAACTACTTTAATTTATTGTGTTAGTATTTATTACTTAGGACAACCTCAAGGCAACATGGATTGGGCAGCCATAAGTGGCTCTTATTTTGGACTCCTACTGTTAGCTTCAGTTTACGTATCAATAGGTGTTTTTACCTCAAGTTTGTCTGACAATCAAATTGTGTCATTCATCTTAGCACTTTTCTTATCGTTTTTTATTTATATTGGCTTTGATTTACTTTCTTCAATGTTTATTCATACAGGCCTGGAGCTTCAGATAAATAAACTTGGTCTTAACTATCATTATGAAGCTATTAGTAGAGGTGTACTTGATAGTCGTGATTTCATTTATTTTATTAGCCTTAGTGCTGTTTTTATTTTTGCAAGTAAATTATCAATCGAAAGTAGAAAATGGTAAAGCATATTAAAAAACAAAATATAATACAGTTTATAAGTATAGTAGCTATTGTACTATTGATAAACATAATTAGTTCATTTGCGCATTTTCGAGTTGACTTAACCAAAGAAGGACGCTATTCATTGTCTAATACAACCAAAGAGTTATTAACTGAATTGGATGATTACATATACGTTGAAGTTTATTTAAAAGGAGATTTTCCTGCAGGGATTGAAAGACTAAGCAAGGAAACTGAACAGATATTAAATGAGTTCAAATCGGTAAATGACCTTATACAATACAATTTTATTAACCCTACAGAGAGCCCTGACGAACAAACTAGAAATGAAATTTTAAAACAACTCTATGAGAAAGGTTTAGCACCAACAAACCTTCAAGTTAAAGAAGCTAACTCTTATACAGAAAAGGTTATTATTCCCGGAGCAATTATAAAATATGGTGCAAAAGAACTACCTGTAAATTTATTGAAGAATATTATTTCTTCTAGCCCGCAAGAAAATATAGAACGTTCTATACAAGAACTGGAATATGAGTTTACTAATGCAATTATTCAATTAAGAACACAAATTAAGCCTAGTGTAGCATTTATTGAAGGTCATGGCGAACTTAACGGTATAGAAATTGAAGATTTTAAAAATAGTCTGAGAGAACAATATCAAGTAAAAAAAATTGATCTAAGAACATTTGAGGTTGATGCTAAAGGCAATCCTGATCTTGGGAAGAAACTAAACGAAATCAATCAACAAGAGCTTTTAATAATTGCTAAGCCAATATATAAATTTCAAAATCTCGATAAATATTTCATTGATCAGTTTATTATGAATGGTGGAAAAACCTTGTGGATGATGGATCCAACAAATGCAGATATGGATTCACTAAGTAACAAAGGTACTTTTTTAGCAACTCCGATTCGTGAACTCAACCTAAACGATATGCTTTTTAAATATGGCATTAGGATAAATAGTACTATTATTGAAGATGTTTCATCCTCTAAAATTCCTGTTCCAACAAGTTTTATTGGTGACATGCCTCAATGGGAATTAAGACCTTGGAGGTACTTTCCAATTATAATACCAACGCTTGCACACCCTATAACAAATAATTTGAATGCTATTAAATTTGAATTTGCAGCTAATATAGATACTGTTAACTCATCAGCTAGCATAAAAAAAACAATCTTATTAAATAGTTCACCATATACGAAGTTGGTTAATACACCATATGAAATTAGTTTGCAAGAAGCTTTAGAGGCTCCTATCCAAGAAAAATTTAATAGCAAAGAACAACCCATAGCAGTATTGCTAGAGGGTAAATTTGAATCTGTATTTAAAAATAGATTAGCTCAATTAACAACTGAGTTACCATTTAAGAACTCTAGTGTTGAAACCAAACTTTTGGTTATTGCAGATGGAGATGTAGCTAGGAACTCTGTAACTAGAGGTATAGCTCTCCCCCTTGGCTATGATAATTATGAAAAAAAACAATACGGAAATAAAAACTTCTTGTTAAATGCCGTTAATTATCTTCTTGAAGAAAATGAGCTTATCAATATTAGAAATAGAGATGTGAAAATGCGTCTATTAGATGCTCAAAAAGTAAGCAAAGAAAAAACATTTTGGCAAATCTTTAACATACTATTTCCAGTTGTAATAATATTAATTTTAGGTTGGTTTAAACACAAAAAAAGAATAAATAAATACACCAATGAAACATAAAAATACCTTACTTGGGCTACTTGTCATTTTACTGAGTGTCGTCGTTTTTTTTCTTTCTAAATCAGACGAATCACTTAACAGACAGCATCTCACAAATTTTGCCATATCAGACACTAGTAAAGTTACTAAGATTATAATTAGCGATAAAGTTCCAAGTAAAGCTGTCCTTGAAAGAGTTGGAGACAAATGGTTGGTTAACAAACAATATAGGGCTTCAAAATCTAAAATATTTTATTTATTACAAACTCTAAATCGCATGAAAGTTGCTCATCCAGTAGCCATAAACATGAGAGATAATGTTATTGGAAATCTTCAAACCTATGGCATAAAGGTGGAGGTATACTCAGAAAATGGAGAAGAAAAAATATTTTATGTTGGTGGAGAAAACAACGAACTCACAGCAACATTCATGTTGTTGCAAGGTGCATTAGATCCTTATGCTGTTCATATACCTGGATTTAATGGATACTTATCCACTAGATTTTTCACACAAGAATATTTATGGCGAGACAAGACAATTATGTCTTATGATAATAAAGAAGTAATGGAGGTAGACATGCAATATCATTCTAAAAATCAATCAGATGACTCCTTTCGCTTATCAGTATCAGATAGTTCAATAAAGCTATCAAACTGGGATAATTATGAATTTGATGCAGACACATTTGCAATTGAAACTTATAAAGCGGCTTTTAGAAATCTTTTTGCTATTTCGTTTGTTTCAGGCACCTTAAATACCGACTCTTTAATGTCACGGACACCACTTATTAGCCTTCGTGTAAAAACAAATACAAATAAACAAACTGAAATTCTATTTTATTCTAAAAAAGCGGCTCCAGGGGCTCAAGTCAATGGGGATGTAACCATGAGAGATCCTGAAAGCATGTATGCATTTGTCAATAAAAGTGATTGGTATGTCATTCAGAAGCAAAAATTCAAGAAGGTATTTAACACCCTAGATAAACTAAATAAGAAATAAACAGATTCGTCATTTTATTTAATCCACAAATCTAGGTTTATTGTTAAAAAGTACATTCGAATTGTGAATAAACCATATCGAGCTATTTAATTCGCTTTGTATTATAAAACTATATTTGATTCATTGAAATTAAATACAAGTACTTTATGAAGTTTATTGTTTCCAGCACAAAGCTTTTAAAACAATTACAAACCATTAGTGGGGTTATCAATTCTAGTAATACGCTACCTATATTGGATAATATCCTTTTTGAAATTACCGATAATAGCTTAACAATCTCTGCCTCAGATTTAGAAACTACCATGTCTACTACTCTAGGTGTTGAAGCAGATCAAGGTGGTAATTTAGCTATTCCTGCAAAATTATTACTTGACACATTAAAAACATTTCCAGAACAGCCTCTAACTTTTCTAGTTGATAGATCGAAGAATAACATCGAAATAAGTTCAGATCAAGGTAAATACGCACTAGCTTATCAAAATGGAAATGAATTTCCTAAAGCTCCTGCAATAGAAGCTGCCAGTACTGCGATAATTCATTCTGACATTATTTCTTCTGGAATTCATAAAACCATATTTGCTACTGGAAATGATGACTTAAGACCAGTTATGTCTGGTGTTTTTTGCAAATTTAGCGACAGTGGTCTTACATTAGTTTCTACAGATGCACACAAATTAGTTCGCTATTCGCGTCATGATGTAACTAGCGATGAATCAGCGGAGTTTATTATTCCTAAAAAACCTCTTAATATTCTGAAAGGTATTTTAAGTTCGTTGCAAGAAGAAGTAAAAATTGAATACAATGAAACAAATGCTAAGTTTAGCTTTAACTCAATTGTATTAACATGCAGGCTTATAGATGGGAAATATCCTAATTACAATGCTGTTATTCCTCAAGAAAATCCTAACAAGCTAACAATTGACCGATTGTCATTCTTGAATTCTGTAAAAAGAGTTTCTATATTTTCAAATAAAACAACGCATCAAATACGCTTAAAAATTGCTGGTAATGAAATACATATATCAGCAGAAGATATTGATTTCTCCAACAAGGCAGACGAAAGACTTTCATGCCAATACGAAGGCTCAGATATTGAAATCGGATTTAATTCACGTTTCTTAATGGAAATGATATCAAATCTTGAAACAGAACAAATACACCTTGAGATGTCAGCACCTAATCGTGCAGGAATTTTATTACCAGAAGGGAATTCTAGCGAGGGAGAAAATATTTTAATGCTAGTGATGCCAGTAATGCTAAACAACTAAGTATTAAAAATAAGTCACAAAAAAAGCCACAAATAATATGTGGCTTTTTTTATGCAGTTTAAAGTATCACAACAGAACCTTAGGTTCTTTAACTTTTTGTTTTGTTAAGGCATTCTCTACAACTTCCATCATATCATCTACATAACAAAAAGTAAGTCCTTTAAGATATACTGGCTTAATCTCTGTAACATCTTTTTTATTTTCCTTACACAAAATAATTTCTTTTATGCCTGCACGTTTAGCAGCTAAAATTTTCTCTTTTATGCCACCAACAGGAAGCACCTTACCTCTGAGTGTAATTTCGCCTGACATTGCTATACTCTTTTTTACTTTTTCTTGAGAAAATAATGATGCTAGCGATGTTAACATTGTTATACCAGCTGATGGTCCGTCTTTTGGAACAGCACCTTCAGGAACATGAATATGAATATCCCACTTATTAAACACCTCTGGAGTTATCCCAAATTTATCATGATTTGATTTAATAAATTCTAATGCAAGTGTTGCAGATTCCTTCATTACCTTCCCCAGATTACCAGTTAAGCTTAACTTTCCACTACCAGGACTGAGGCTAGACTCAATAAATAAAATGCTACCACCAACCGAAGTCCATGCCAATCCGGTTACTACTCCTGCAACTGCATTATTTTTATATTTATCTTTGCTATATCTATGAGCTCCTAATATTTCAATAATTTTAGTTTTACTTAGTTTCTGATCGTAAGCTAAATTCATAGCTTTATTTTTAGCAGCGTAACGGACGAGCTTAGCTAGCTTTTTATCTAGGCCTCTCACACCAGACTCACTAGTATATCCTTCGATAACTTGCTCTATTTCATTTTTACCTAGTTTTATTGCATCTGATTCTAAGCCGTGCTCATTTAACTGCTTAATAAGTAAATGTTTTTTTGATATTTGAACCTTCTCCTCTAATGTGTAACCACTAATATCAATGATTTCCATCCGATCTCTAAGCGCGGGCTGTATTGTGCTAAGAGAATTTGCTGTTGCAATAAACATGACTTTTGACAAGTCGTAACCCATTTCAAGGTAATTGTCATAAAAACTAGAATTTTGCTCTGGATCTAAAACTTCTAACAAAGCCGAAGAAGGATCACCTTGTGAGCCAATAGCAAGCTTATCAATTTCATCTAACACAAATACAGGATTGGATGTGCCAGCTTTTTTAATGGACTGTATTATGCGACCTGGCATAGCGCCAATATATGTTTTTCGATGTCCTCGAATTTCAGACTCATCTCTTAAACCCCCAAGGCTCATCCTGACATATTCTCTTCCCAAAGAAGCTGCAATTGATTTACCCAATGAAGTTTTTCCTACACCAGGAGGGCCATACAAACAAAGTATTGGAGACTTCATGTCTCCTTTGAGCTTTAAGACAGCTATATGCTCAATTATTCGCTCTTTTACTTTTTCTAAACCGTAATGATCCTTATCTAATATTTTCTCTGCTCTATTTAAATCAAATTTATCCTTTGAATAATGTTCCCAAGGAAGGTCTAGAACTGTTTCAATATAATTCCTTTGAATAGAATAGTCTGGAACTTGTGGGTTCAACCTTGATAACTTTTTTAAATCTTTTTCTACCTGTTCAGAAATTTCTTTAGGCCATTGTTTTTTAGTGGCTCTGGTTCGCATCTCATCTACTTCTTGTTGATGTGAATTACCACCGAGCTCTTCTTGAATTTGTTTTAATTGCTGATTTAAGAAATACTCTCGTTGTTGCTCATCAATATCTACGCGAACCTTATTTTGAATTTCATTTTTCATCTTAATCATGTTCATTTCATGATTTAAATGAATTAAAGATGTTTTGGTTCGCTCTTCAAGGTTCGGCTGTTCTAGCAACTTTTGTTTATCTTTTACATCTATATTCATATTCGATGCTACAAAATTGACTAGAAAAGAATCACTTTCTATATTCTTAATGGCAAATGAAGCTTCTGAAGGTATGTTTGGAGAGTCTTTTATGATTTGTAGTGCAACGTCTTTAACACTTTCTACCAAGGCTTTAAATTCTTTATCCCCTTTAGATGGCTTTGTCTCTACAAAAGAGGATACATATGCTTTAAAAAATGGCTCCTCTTGTGTGAATTCCTTAATGTCAAATCGTTTTTGACCTTGAATAATAACAGTAGTATTTCCGTCAGGCATTCGAAATGTTCTGAGTATTTTAGCAACTGTTCCTGTAATATTTAAATCATCTAGCCTAGGATCCTCTACCGAAGCATCTTTTTGAGCAACCACGCCAATGATTTTATTTCCATCATTCGCTTCTTTAATCAGTTTAATCGATTTATCTCTCCCTACTGTAATAGGAATTACTACGCCAGGAAATAAAACAGTATTTCTAAGTGGTAAAATTGATAACTCGTCAGGTAAAGCCTCAGAATTTAATCGCTCCTCATCTTCTTCTGTCATTAGAGGTATCAATTCTGCTTCTTGATCTAAAACTTTAGAAAGAGAAATCTCATCTAATAATTTAATTTTTGTATCCATAGAGTTAAAGACCTAAGTCTATTTATTTTAAAAAAAGTAGTATTACCATAGTTATGGCAACTGTTATGCCAAATGAAATAACTGACAAAAGGTCTGATATGGCGGTTTATCTTCTATACTTTTCAGACAACTCAAAAACTTTTGTCAGTATAGACTTATCAATATCGTTTAAATGTATTTGCCTTCTCTCCATAACCTTTTCAGTCGTTTCAATTGCTTTAGATATTTGAAATGTTGATTGACCTTTTGGACCACCCCATGAAAAAGACGGAATAAAGTTTCTGGGAAAACCGGCACCAAAAATATTAGCACTTACACCAACAACAGTTCCAGTATTAAACATGGTGTTAATGCCACATTTTGAGTGATCTCCCATTATTAATCCACAAAACTGAAGGCCAGTAGATGTAAATCTCTCAGTAGTATAATTCCACAATTTTACTTCTGCATAATTATTCTTTAAATTAGAATTATTGGAATCAGCACCTATATTACACCACTCTCCCAGAACTGAATTTCCTAAGAAGCCATCATGTCCTTTATTAGAATATCCAAAAATTACAACATTATTTAGCTCGCCACCAACCTTAGAATAAGGGCCAATTGTAGTTGGTCCATATATCTTAGCTCCTAACTTTGTTTGAGAATACTTACATAATGCAAATGGTCCTCGTATAATAGAACCCTCCATTACTTGAGCATTTGCACCAATATAAACTGGCCCTAAACTAGCATTAATTATAGCAGCATTTACAATGGCTCCTTCTTCAATAAAAACATTTTCAGGAGCAATAACTGTGTTGGTATCATTAAGAGTTTGAGACACCCTACCTTTGGTAAACAGCTTATAATCAGACTCTAATTCAGACCCATTTTTACTAAACAAATCCCAAAGTTGTTTTATTTGAATGAAATCGGAAATAACTTTCACTCTAACACACTCTAACAGCTGATGAAAACTATTTGCTTTAAAAGCAATTACGGATCCGTCGTCTGAATAGAGTCCATGATTAGAACGCAGTGACTTTATCTCTGATATGATTTCTTTATTAGGGCAAACTGAAGAATTAATCCATAATTGAACATTACTTTCATCTATTTGATATTTATGCTGTAAGTAATCTTCTGTTTTAACTCCAACAAATTCATAACCATCTCCCAATTGCTTACTCCATTTTTCTCGAATTGTTAATATTCCTATTCTAAATTCAGAAATCGGCCTTGTATATGCTAAAGGCAAAAGATTTTCTCTTTTGTCATCATCGAATAATACGTATCTCATAACTCATATTTAACACAAGCAATATATAATATCTAACTGTAATTCCGACACAAAAAATAAGCATTATAAAATAAAAAAGGAGCTCTATTTAAGAGCTCCTTTTGGTATATAGCATACTAAATGCTTACTTAGAAAATTTTGAATAACGGTTTTTAAATTTATCAATACGACCAGCAGTGTCTACTAGTTTCATCTTTCCAGTGTAAAAAGGATGAGAAGTGTTTGTGATTTCACGCTTTATTAATGGATAATCTGTACCATCAATAGTAATGGTGTCTTTAGTATCAGCACACGACTTAGTTATGAAAGTTTCTCCATTAGACATGTCTTTAACAGCTACTAATCTATAATTTTCTGGATGTATTCCTGCCTTCATATGAATGATCTCTTTAATTTTTGGATTGCAAATGTAGGGATTTTTATAAAAACCTAAAACAGTAACACATTTTTTCTCAATAAAATTATTTTCATTTCGTTTCCTATCTTTGACGCACAATATATTTTTTTATGAAAAACTTTATCAAATTAAGTCTCGTAGTAATTATTCTTTTTAGTGCCTGTAAAAAACCAGAAAATTACTTTCAAGGAGAAGCAAAACTAAGCTTCTCTGAAGACACTCTGGTTTTTGATACAGTATTTACTACAGTAGGATCAATTACAAAACGTATTAAAGTATATAACACACTTAATGAAGACCTTGTCATTGATCATATTAATTTAGCAGGACAAGAAAATTCTCCTTATAGACTAAATATCGATGGCCTCCAAAGTAATTCCACCAGTGATGTTATTTTAAGAGCAAAAGACAGTCTTCACATTTTTGTTGAAGTAACAATAGACCCCAATAATAGTAACGACCCTTTTATACACAGAGATTCTATAATATTTTCCACTAATGGTTCTGTTCAAGATGTAGACCTTGTAGCTTGGGGACAAGATGCTCATTTCTATAGTCCTAGTGGTGAAAATTATATTTTATTTGGCGATAGTGATACATTATTCTATTACAGCATCAATCAAAATACAACATGGACGAATGATAAACCTCATGTGATTTACGGTACAGTAATTATCGAAGGAAACTCTACATTAACAATTAATGCTGGAACGTCTGTCTATCTCCATAAAAATTCAAATATTATAGTTGGTAAGATTGATAGTTTATATGCAAACACAAGCAGTATAGACATCCAAGGTACACTTGGAGAGCCAGTATTAATTACTTCCGACAGGCTAGATGATTATTACAGTGACTTACCAGGCCAGTGGGGAAGAATTTGGCTTACAGCTAATAGTGCAGATAATTCTATCAAAAATACAACTATAAAAAACGGAACAATTGGTCTTCAATTAGATACTGTTAGAAGTAATTTTAATCCAGCATTGAGATTAGAAAATAGTATTATTGCTAACCACAGTAGCTATGGAATTTTTACCTACTCTAGCCGAATTGAAGCGGTAAACTGCCAAATAACAGATAACGGTGCACATGATATATATTTGTTTGCCGGGGGGGATTACAGATTTAGTCATTGTACTTTTGCTAATTACAACCCAGGACACCAAAGTCCTTCTGTTAGGATGAGTAATTTTTATGAAGACATTAACGGTAATGAACAACTAAGGCCAATGGAAAAAGCTGATTTTGAAAATTGTATCATATATGGTAGAATAGAAAGTGAGATAGGTCTCGAAATGTCAGAAAACACAATATTCAACTATAAATTTAACAACTGTTTATTAAAAATTAAAGAGTCAAATTTTGATCTATCTAATAGCACACACTTCACCAACAACATCTATAATGAAGATCCTCTTTTTGTAAAAACAATAAGCGGATGGGAGTATGATTATCAATTAGACACACTCTCAGCTGCACAGAATATTGCGGCTACAAATGTGGCTAATCAATATCCTTACGATTTACAAGGTACTTACAGGTTTTCTGACGAAGGTCCTGACATAGGTGCTTACGAACGTGTTGAATAGGCAAATAAATGTTTATCCTAGAGATACATCTAAAATCATCATAACTACGAACCCAATAATAAATCCAATTGTAGAGGTGTCGGTATACTTGTCTTGTTGTGTTTCTGGTACTACTTCTTCTATAACCACGTATATCATAGCACCAGCAGCAAAAGCAAGCGCATATGGTAATATAGGCATCGCATAAATAACCATTACAGCACCAACAACAGCAGCAATAGGCTCAACAATAGCAGAAAGCTGGCCAAACCAAAAACTACGGAATCTACTAACACCTTGACGTCTTAAAGGCATTGATACTGCGATACCTTCCGGGAAATTTTGCAAACCTATACCCATCGCTAAAACAACTGCACCAGCTATATCTGCCCCCGGCATGCCATGTGCAACAGCACCAAACAATACTCCTACTGCTAAACCTTCAGGAATATTATGAATCGTTATAGCGAGAACTAAAAGTGTTGTACGTTGCCAATCTGTTTTAACACCTTCTGCTTTTGATTTGTCAAAATTAATATGAAGGTGTGGCATGTACTTATCCAGTCCATATAGAAAAAAAGCCCCCATTAAAAAACCAACAGCAGCAGGTAACCATTCCGGTAGATGAGGTGCAACCTGTGGGCTCATTTCGATTGCAGGAGCCAAAAGAGACCAGTAAGAAGCGGCTATCATAACTCCACCAGTAAATCCCAGCAACCCATCTAACAATTGACGATTTAAGGTTTTGACAAAAAATACAGTTGAGGCTCCTAAAGCAGTTAAACCCCAAGTAAATAATGTAGCTAGTAATGCCCCTAACACTGGATCTATTCCCGCAAAAAATTCAATAATACTATCCATCATAACTTACACTTATTAAAATATTATTAGCTACATCAAAACTCAAATGATTTTTTTTCCCATTTATCAAAACATCTAATGATTGGTCAAACTCATTTGTTTCGATCAAAACTATAGATGCTCCAAGAGAAATGGACAACTTATCTAGGTACTTTAAAAAGTTGGGCTCGTCTATTACGACACCAACAACTGTTCCTTTTTCATGTAATTTTAAATGACTCAGTGCCAATGCTGTTGATTTGGGAAAATGACCCATAGAATTAGGAATGGGATCCCCATGAGGGTCGTATTTAGGATAATTTAGATAAGCATCTAATTTATCTACTAATATAGGTGATCTGACATGCTCTAATTGCTCTGCAATATCATGAACTTCATCCCAATTAAATCCTAAATTACTGACTAAAAAAACCTCCCAAAGTCGATGTTTTCGAACAACACCAATAGCCATCTTTTGCCCATTATCTGTTAGTGAAACGCCTTGGTACTTAACATAATGAATCATTTTTTTTTCAGAAAGACGTTTTAACATATCGGATACAGATGAAGCTTTTGTTTGCAATACATCTGCAATAGAGTTTGTAGAAACCATTTCATCATCAGTTGCCGACAATTTATATATCGCCTTAATATAGTTTTCTTCTACTTGACTTAGCATTTAACAGTATTTTAGAAACACAAAAATATATAATAATATATTATAAAACTAATTTTTAGACTTATCTAAATTTATATTAAATTTGCATCGAATTACAAATAATTTTGATGAATAAAATTACCTTAACACTCATACTACTAGTACATATAAACGTATTAGGTCAAACATCGATTAGTGGTATGATTAGCTCAAAAGATGAGGCTATTCCTTTTGCTAATATATATCTAGAGTCAAATAAAAATGGTACATCAAGTGATATAGATGGTTTTTATAAAATACCATTAAATCCTGGCGAATATGTTCTAAATGTATCAGCTTTAGGATATCATAGTTACCAAAAGAAAATCAAAGTTAAGGCTAATGAGTCAATGATTTTAAATGTTGTACTAGCAAAAAATCACTTAAATCTAGACCAAGTTGTTGTGACTGGAACATTAAAGGAGACGTTCATTAAATCATCTCCAGTTAAGGTTGAAGTTATCTCCAAAACTTTATTACAAAAGACGCCTAGTAATAACATAATGGAAATAATTGAGAACGTTAATGGTGTTCAAAAAAAAATAAACTGTGGTGTCTGTGGAACTTCTGATATACACATTAATGGTATGGAAGGGCCCTACTCTCTTGTATTAATTGATGGAATGCCTATTATGAGTTCACTCTCTACAGTTTACGGACTAAATGGCATACCAACATCACTTATAAAGCAAATAGAAATTATAAAAGGACCTAGCTCAACACTTTATGGAACTGAAGCAGTAGCCGGCGTTATTAATGTAATTACTAAAAACGCATCTGACATCGACAAATTGGAAGTGGCCACATTTATAAGCTCTGATTTAGAAAAAAATCTAGATATTTCATGGAGTCCTAAATGGCAGAATACTGATATGTTATTGAGTGCTAATATTTTTGAAATGAATCAATTTCTTGACGATAATAATGATGGTTTTTCAGATGAAGTACTCAGTCAAAGGGCTTCAATTTTTAACAAATGGAACTTTCACAGAAAAAGCGAAAAAGACTTTGACCTGAGTATGAAATACTATCATGAAGATCGATTTGGGGGTGTGAAAAATTGGACAGAAGATTTTAGAGGATCGGATTCCATATATGGGGAGTCGATATTCACACACAGGTGGGAGATAAGTTCTAAATATGCATTTGATGGCAATGAAGACATACAATATCAATTTTCATATAATTATCATGATCAAGATAGTTACTATGGTGCTTCGCACTATAAAGCAAGACAAAACACTTTCTTCAATCAGTTAGTATGGCATAAGAATATTGGGTTAAAGCATCAGATAACTAGTGGTTTAGCTTTAAAATATGATCAATACAATGATAATACCCCTGCAACAAATAGTGCCGAAAAAAGTTGGATCCCCGGTGCTTTTATTCAAAACGAAATTACAATTACAGATCGGTGGAATGTACTTATTGGGATGCGTTGGGATGAACATAAAGACCATGGCTCAATACTTGCACCAAGATTTAATTTAAAATGGTCCGTTAAAGATAATCTTAACATACGACTAAATACCGGAACGGGTTTTAGAGTTGTTCATTTGTTTACCGAAGATCATGCAGCCTTAACTGGGTCTAGAGAAGTTATAATTAATGAAGCACTTCAACCTGAAGAGTCTACTAATATTAATCTAAATATTAACCATTGGTTTAATACTCGCGGCCACAATACTAGTATCGATTTCGATTTATTTTACACTCATTTCAATAATAAAATAGTTCCTGACTATGACAGTGATCCTTCATTTATTTACTATAATAATCTTGAGGGATATTCTATTTCTAAAGGAATGTCCTTCCAAATCAATCAAAATTTTAAAAGACCGTTAAGCATTTCTTTTGGCGGTACTTACCTAGATGTTTATTCAGTAAATAATAGCAATCCTGATGATGAACTATTTGTCCCAGAATTTTCTGGAGTATTTTCGCTGGGCTACCAATGGCCAAATTACGGTTTAAAAATTGACTATACAGGTCGAATTATTGGTTCGATGAAATTACCGAGTTACGAAGAAAAATTTAACAGAGCTGAAACCTCACCTTGGTATACTATTCAAGATGTTAAAATTCAAAAAGATATTTCTAAATCTA